>JBBRAZ010000092.1:0-1509 GCA_038206295.1 Acidimicrobiales bacterium | reverse complement strand
GCAGGAGCACCCGGACCCGGACTTCCCGACCGTCTCCTTCCCGAACCCCGAGGAGCCGGGGGCGATGGACCTGGCGATGGCGCTGGCGGCGCGGACCCACGCCGACATCGTCGTGGCCAACGACCCCGACGCCGACCGCTGCGCGGTGGCGGTGCCCGACGCCCATGGCTGGCGGATGCTGCGCGGCGACGAGGTGGGCGTCCTCCTGGCCCACCACCTCATCGGCCGCGGCCGCACCGGCACCTATGCCAACTCGATCGTGTCCTCGAGCCTGCTGGCCAAGATGGCGGCGGCCGCGGGCCAGCCCCATGAGGAGACGCTGACCGGCTTCAAGTGGATCGGGCGCGTCGAGGGCCTGGCGTTCGGCTACGAGGAGGCGCTGGGCTACTGCTGCGACCCCGGCAACGTCCTCGACAAGGATGGCGTCTCCGCACTGCTGCTGGTCTGCGAGCTCGCCGCCGAGGCCAAGTCCGCCGGTCGCGGGCTCATCGACGTGCTCGACGACATCGCGCTCGAGCACGGTCTGCACGCGACGGACCAGTTGTCGGTGCGCTTCGACGATCTCGCCGAGATCCCGGCCACCATGGAGCGGTTGCGCGCCACGCCGCCCACCACGCTGGGCGGTCTCGCGGTCGAGCGCGTCGACGACCTCGCGCTCGGCTCCCCCGCGCTGCCGCCCACCGACGGCCTGCGCTACGTCCTCGCCGAGGGCGCGCGGGTGATCGTGCGCCCGAGCGGCACCGAGCCCAAGGTGAAGTGCTACCTCGAGGTCGTCATCCCCGTCGAGGCCGGGACCGACGGCGGTGGCGTCGACGCGGCCCGGATCTCCGCGGTCGGTCGCCTCGACGCGATCAAGGGCGACCTCCGGGGAGCTGCCTTCAGCGGCTGACACTGCTGCCGCTGCCGCACTAGGCTCTCAGCCATGATCCGCACCGGCGCCGAGCTCCTCGCGTCGGTCCGCGCCGCCCTCATCCTGACGGTGGTGGGCATCGCATCGCTGCTCGCTGCGTCCGTGCTGGCCCCGACGATGGCCACGTCGATAGCGGCCGAGTCGGTCCTGGTGTTGACGGCACTCGGGACCGCTGCCACCGCCGTGCTCGGCTCCCGGCGCCTGATCGTGGGGCCGACCGCGCGGCCCCTGATGCTGCCCGCCCGGTGGGCCGGTGACGTCCTCCCGCACCTGGCCGGCGGGTCCACCGACGTCGAGCACCACCCGCAGCGCCCGCGAGCTCCTGGACCGGTCTGACCCGACGCCTTCGTCGAAGGCGTCTCCCCAGACCCGTGCCTCGCGACCCTCCAGGAGTTCCGCATGTCCCTGCTCGCCCCGATCTCGCACGCCCTCGCCGCGGTCCTCGCGGCCGCCCACGACGCCCTCACCTCGCTCGGCGCCGCACCCGGCGCCGGCGGCACCTGGCTGCTGTGCGTCGCCGCCGTGGTCGTCACCCTCCGCCTCGCGCTGCTGCCCGTCGTCGTGCATGGCGTACGCCAGGCGCACGCAGGCGCACGCGC
>JBBRAZ010000091.1:0-1574 GCA_038206295.1 Acidimicrobiales bacterium | reverse complement strand
CGACCTGGCCCTCGCCGTCCTGCGCGAGGAGGCGTCGGTCGAGGTCGCCAAGACCTCCAACCCCGGTGAGCTCGACGGGGTCCTGCACCGCGCCGGAGGTCGTACGGTCGTGGTCGCCGGCGGCGACGGCAGCATGCACGCTGTCGTCACAGCCCTCTACAAGCGCCGCGAGCTGGCCCAGACCACCCTCGCCCTGCTGCCGATGGGCACGGGCAACGACTTCGCACGCGGCAATGACATCCCCCTCGACCTCGAGGCCGCTGCCCGGCTGGTGCTCACGGGCGAGGCGCGCCCGGTCGACCTCCTCGTGGACGAGACCGGAAGCATCGTGGTCAACAACGTCCACGTCGGCGTCGGCGCCCAGGCCAGCCGCAAGGGTGCGAAGTGGAAGGGCCGCCTGGGCTCCGTGGGTGTCGGCAAGGTCAACCTGGGCAAGCTCGGCTATCCCATCGGTGCTGCCCTGTCGGCCTTCCAGCCGCCGAGCTGGCGGATGCGCGTGGAGGTCGACGGCGTGGTGGTCAATGACGTCAACCGCCCCGTGCTGATGGTCGCGATCGGCAACGGCGGCAACGTCGGCGGCGGCACCGAGCTCAACACCGATGCCGACACCGAGGATGGGCTGATCGACGTGATGATCAGCCGGGCGGTGTCGCCGATGGCCAAGCTCGGCTATGTCGCACGCCTGCGCTCCGGCGACCACGACCAGCGCGACGACGTCTCCACGCTGCGCGGGCGCAGCGTGAAGGTCAGCGGTGACGAGTTCTGGTTGGCCGCCGACGGCGAGATCTCCGGGCCCGAGCGCAGCCGCAGCTGGCGCCTCGAGGCGGGCGCCTACACGATGATCCTGCCTCACCCCTGAGCCGACGTCCGCCGCGCGGGCTCAGAGCCACCCACGCCGGACGGCCTCGGCGCCGGCCTGGAAGCGGGTGTCGACACCCAGCTCGGACATCAGCGACGCGACCCGTCGTCGTACGGTCCGCAGACCGATGCCGAGCGTGCGTGCGATCACCTCGTCGGTCGCGCCGGCCATGAGCTGCTCCAGCAGGAACTGCCGACCGTCCGGCTTGCCTCGTGCGGTGTCGAACTCGCTCAGCGGAGCGGCGCGATCCCACAGCGACTCGAACCAGAGCGACAGCGCGGCGACGATCGAGCGCTGCCGCACGTGCACGCGTGGATCGTCGGCGAAGCCGATGGGCTCGGGCAGCACCGCGTGCGAGTCGCCGAGGATGAACATCCTGGTGCTCACCTCCGAGAGGATCCGGACCTGCTCCCCCAGGTTCGCCCGGGCGCGCAACGCCTCGGGGGCCTCGGTGAGCGCCCGGGCGGGGTAGATCGCCCGGGATCGTCGACCGGTTGCCATCGCCTCCGCGAGCATGTCGACGACCAGCGGCTCGCGCGGCATCGCCCACGCGTCCGGCCGCAGCCAGAGCATGTCGCCACGGCTGGTGCTCAACATCAGCCGGAGGAGCTCGAGGGGGTTGCCACCCGAGCTCAGCTCGCCGTCGAGCGGATGGACCTCGCTGACGTGGCTCGGGTCGGGACGGGTCGCCGCTGCGACGAGGTGCGGCACCGCC
>JBBRAZ010000090.1:0-1591 GCA_038206295.1 Acidimicrobiales bacterium | reverse complement strand
GAGGCGTTGCCGGCGGTGATGGTGCCGTCGGGTCGGAACGACGGCTTCAGTGCCGCCAGGGAGGCAGGGGTGGTGTCGGGGCGGATGCTCTCGTCGCGCGCCAGGTCGACGCCGTCGACGGGGACGACGAGGTCGTCGTAGAAGCCGGACTCCCACGCCGCCAGCGCCAGGGCGTGCGAGCGGGCGGCGAAGGCGTCCTGTCGGTCGCGGGTGATGTCGTGGATGTCGCGGAGCTGTTCGTTGGACTCGCCCAGCGACACCGTCCACTCGGCGGGCATGCGGGGGTTGACGAGCCGCCAGCCCAGGGTGGTCGAGACGAGCTCGGTGTTGCCGGCAGGGAAGGCCCGTTCGGGTTTGGGCAGCACCCAGGGCGCGCGGGTCATCGACTCGACGCCGCCGACCAGGACGACGTCGGCGTCGCCGGTCTCGATGGTGCGGGACCCGATCATGGCGGCGTCGAGGGAGGATCCGCAGAGTCGGTTGACGGTGGTGCCCGGCACCGAGACCGGGAGGCCGGCCAGGAGGGCTGCCATGCGGGCGACGTTGCGGTTGTCCTCGCCTGCTCCGTTGGCGTTGCCGAGGACCACCTCGTCGACCTCGCCTGCGTCGAGTGAGGTCCGCTTCAGGACCGCGCGCAGCACGCCTGCGGCCAGATCGTCGGGGCGCGTCTTCGCGAGCGCGCCACCGAAGCGGCCGAACGGCGTACGGACTGCTGCGTAGACGTGGGCCTGGGGTGTGCTGCTCATCAGGAGGTGTCCTTCGTCGGGCGCTGACAGACAGACATCGCAGGGTGGGTGGTCACGATAGCGAGGAGCTCGACGATCCGCGCGCCCACACCTCCCAAGCCCCCCGAACCCCAGGCCGTTCCACGGCTGGCCTGTGCACACTCTGTTTCCGGACGTATGGTGTGTGCACAAGGAACGTACATTGAGTGAGAACAGGCCAAAGGGTGCCGCGTGTGACCGAGAACCAGACATCATCAGCAGAGTGGATCGCGATCGGGGATCGCATCCGATCTGCCCGAGAAGCCGCCGGCATCAGCGTGCGAGAACTCGCGCGTCGCGTGGAGGTGTCTCCCAGTCATGTCTCACAGGTCGAGCGAGGCCGGGCGTCCTTCAGCGTCCGGGCGCTCTACAACGTGGTCAGCGAGCTCGACATCTCGATGGACAGCCTCTTCGGTGAGGTGTCTGCTGCTGCCGAGGTTCCCGTGGTGCCGAGCCCTGCTGGTGGTGGGCCGCGCGAGATCGGTGACGGTGCCCCCGACACGCTCGCCGCAGGGGGACTGGTCCTGCGCACACATGCGCGTCCCACCCTGCCGCTCGCGGGTGGCACCCGGTGGGAGCGCCTCACCCCACGGCCGGAGAACGGCGCCGAGTTCATCGAAGTCGTCTATGCGCCCGCCCCCCAGGGCGTTGACCGGAAGATCGACTTCATCCAGCACTCCAGTCGTGAGTACGGCCTCATCCTGTCCGGCAGCCTGACCGTCCAGGTGGGCTTCGAGACCACCGTGCTGCACCCGGGCGACTCGATCGCCTTCGACTCCGGCGTCCCTCACCGCTTCTGGAACGAGACGCCGGACGAGGTGCGCGCC
>JBBRAZ010000089.1:0-1650 GCA_038206295.1 Acidimicrobiales bacterium | reverse complement strand
ATCCACCGCGATGACGCGCTTGCCCTGGAGCAGGGCGATGCGACACGCCATCTCCCCGATCGGGCCGAGCCCCAGGACCAGCAGCGAACCGCCCTCGGGAACATCTGCGTACACGACCGACTGCCACGCGGTGGGCAGCACGTCGGAGAGGAACAGGAATCGCTCGTCCGGCGGGCCCTCGGGCACCTTGATCGGCATGAACTGCGCCTCCGGCACGCGCAGGAACTCGGCCTGGCCGCCGGGAACCTCGCCGTACAGCTTGCTGAATCCGAACAGCGCCGCACCCATGCCCTGGTCACGGACCTGAGTGGTCTCGCACTGGGTGTGCAGACCCTGTGTGCACATCCAGCAGTGCCCACAGCAGATCTGGAACGGCAGGACCACGCGGTCGCCGACCTTGAGGTCGCCGACCTCGGTGCCCACCTCCTCCACGATTCCCATCGGTTCGTGCCCGAGGATGTCGCCTTCGCCCATGAACGGACCGAGAGTCTCGTACAGGTGCAGGTCAGAGCCGCACAAGCCGCTCGAGGTGATCCGCACGATCGCGTCGTTGGGCTGTTGCAGGACCGGGTCCGGAACCTCGTCCACGCGGACGTCTCGCCGGCCGTGCCATGTCACTGCCTTCATCTGGATCTCCTTCGCTACCGAGGAACTCGGGCGTCCCCACTTCGACCGCACGTACCCGATGTGGAGCGGGGCAACCGCCGGGGCGTTGTGGCTTCAGCCCAGCCAGGCGGCGGCGCGCCGCGTGTGGGCGGCCTTGGTGGCCGGGTCGAGGCGTTCGTACATCGTGGACATCATCCGGGAGCGTGGATTCGAGGCGAACACGTCCTGGTGATCGCGCACGAAGGTCCAGTAGAGCGCGTCCCAGTCCTGCTGCCAGTCGCCCCAGTCCTGTCGTGCGTAGTCGCTCATCGTGCGCAGGTAGTTGGAGCCGGAGACGTACGGCTTGGTCGTGATCGCGTCGCCCGCGGCGAACTGGGACATCGCGTAGGTGTTGGGCACCATGACCCAGTCGTAGGCGTCGACGAACATCTCCATGAACCACTCGTGGACGGCGTCCGGCTCGACCCGCAGCAGGCACATGGCATTGCCCAGCACCATGAGGCGCTCGATGTGGTGCGCCCACCCGTGCTGCAGCACCCGTTCGATGACGTGGTCGACGGGCGCGAGGCCGGTCGACGCGGTCCACCACCCGGCGTCGAGGGGACGGGCGTGGCGCAACGCGTTGCCGCCACGCATCCGGCGCCCCTGGGTGACGTAGGTGGCGCGCATGTACTCGCGCCACCCGATCAGCTGACGCACGAATCCCTCGAGCGATGCCAGCGGCACGTCGTTGCGATCGCCCACCTCGAGAACACGACGCAGGACGCGCCGGGGTGAGATGAGTCCGATGTTGAGCGGTGGCGTCAGCAGCGAGTGAAACACCCACGGCTGCTCGGTGCTCAGGGCGTCCTCGTACGGACCGAACTCGGCGAGACGTTGCTCGAGGAACTGTTCGAAGGCCGCTTCGGCCTCCCGGTGCGAGGTAGGCCACGCGAAGGCATCGGGCGTCCCGGGATTGTCGGGAAATGCCTGCTTGACCCACGCGATGGCGGCGTCGACCTCGGGGTGCCGCTCAGGGACCTGCGGTTCGGGAACGGGGTGACC
>JBBRAZ010000088.1:0-1803 GCA_038206295.1 Acidimicrobiales bacterium | reverse complement strand
GTGGGGCTCCTTCAGTGGGTGACTTGGTCGTTTCACACCGAAGATCTCGCCGATGGCCGCCTACTTCACGCAGCCACGCCGGTCCTCAAACCCCACCACTCCCAGGGACTCCTCTTCTTGGGTCGTTTGCCGATGGTTTCTGGAGAGTAAGTGGAGACCTGTCGAGTCCCCCTCGCGGCGCGCGAGCGCAGGCCGTCCTCGCGACACACTGGGGGGTCGGAGAACCGTGTGGGGCGACTCCCATGTTGCGGCACGGTGGTCTCTCCGACCAGCAAGCCCGACATCAGCCGCGCCCCTAGTCCGGCGTCACTCGCCCAGATAGACGCACGGCCCGAGGAAGGGACGAGCGATGCGCATCCCGGTCTTCATGTCGGCCCGGACAACGCTAAATCCGGAGCAGGACGCGTTCAGAAGGCCCCGAATGGATAACTCCTCGAGGGTTGCCGCCCGAGGTCTCAGCGGGTCACAGCAGTGCTCTCGGTGACTAGGTAGAACTGGAATGCGGTGCGTCCGCCAGGTCCGCGCTCCTTTGGCAGCGGGTTCTCGTCGAACCAGGCGAGGTAGCGCTGGTAGGCCTCCTCATCGGCGTAGTGCATCTCCGCGATCCGGTAGAACGACAACCCCTCGGGGACGTTAGCTGTGCCGCCAGAGGCCTGGGTGACGGGGCGCAGCACCTTGTTGAAGACGATCCGGTCCAGGTGCGGGTTGGCCAGCAGGTCGGGCGCGTGGACGTCGAACAGCCACGCCTCGTACTCCTCCTCCGAGACGCCGGGGAGGATGTCGTAGCCGAGGATGGTCTTGATGCTCATGAGGCTCCTAAGGTTGCATCGATGGTCCAGTCGAACGATTGGGCGCCCTCGCCGAAGCCCTCCAGGCGCACGCGGTAGGGCTCGAGGCGGACACCGACGAGGTCCTCACGGACCTGGTCGGGCGTACGCAGCGGGGCCCGGTCGAAGCCATGCGCGCGCTGTCGCTGCACCTCTCGCTGGTAGCAGTCCAGGGTCCACCCCTCGTCCATGAAGTGCGTGGTGGCGCGCACGAAGACGACCCGTGGTGGCAGCTGTCCGATGTCGAAGACGTGCGGGCGTTCGTTGGTGGCACCCGGGGCAGGGGTGCCGACCCAGGTGACGAGGATGTGCGGGTCGCGGCGCATCTGGTTCATCCGCTGGTGGCTGCGTCGCTGCACCAACGAGATCGACCAGTCGTTGGCGAGGAACGCGGTCATCGACCGCGAGACGGGAAACCCCTTGATGTCCAGGGTGGTGACCTGGGCGAAGCCCGCGTCATCCCGGACGAAGCTGCGTGCCGCCTCCTGGGCATCGTCCATCTCGCTCATGCCTCCACCTCTCCTTGCTGCTCGTCCCGCGCCTGGTCGGCGATGTGCTCCGCGGCCAGGAAGGCGAGCCCGAACGCCGGGAGAAGTCCGTTCCCGGCGAGGTAACCACCCGCCCCGTGTCCGGAGATGCCCGCGGCCGCACCTCCGGAGGCGTAGAGCCCGGCAATGGGCTCGCCGGCGTCGGTGAGGACCCGCGCATGCCCGTCGACGCGCAGTCCCCCCTGGGTGTGGAAGAGCGCCGGGCGCACCGCGACTGCGGCGTACGGCGGCGCGAGCGGCTGCTCCCAGTGCGTGCGGCCGAACTCGTCCGCGCCGCCCTCGGCGCTCGTCCGGGCCCGGTCCATCGTCTCGCGCAACCGGGCCGGGTCGGCACCGGTCGTCGCAGCCAGCGCGGCCACGTCGTCGGCCCAGCGCAGCGCCCCGGACTCGACGGTGTCGCGGTAGTCCTGGAACTCCTGGCAGGCCTC
>JBBRAZ010000087.1:0-1873 GCA_038206295.1 Acidimicrobiales bacterium | reverse complement strand
GGCCGCCGGGGACTGTTCGTCGCTCACGCCGTTCTCCTTCTGCTCGGACGCTGGTCGACCACGTCGTGTGGTCTACGTCACAAGCAAGAACGTACACTAGGAGAGCACGCTTGAGAAGACTGTGAGAGAACATTTTGCTCGAAGTGTTCTCTCAGGCATAACACCCGCTCAGTGGCCGCGCTCCTTCGCGGGCACGGACAGATACGTCGGCGAACCAGAGGTCGCGTCGTCTGAGTCGTTCGCAGACCTGGGGGAGTCGAGGATGAACCACACAGCCCGTACCTCGTCCGTCGTCTCGTTCCAGAAGCGGTGAGGGACGCCGGAGTCGAAGGCGATCGAGTCGCCCGGGTGCAACACCGTGGTCTCGAAGCCGACCTGGACGGTCAGGCTGCCGGCCAGGATGAGGCCGTATTCACGGCTCGAATGCTGGATGAAGTCAATCTTCCGGTCGACATCCCGGGGACCAGGCGCATAGACGACCTCGATGAACTCCGCCCCGTTCTCCGGCCGCGGGGTGAGGCGTTCCCATCGCGTGCCACCGGCAAGCGGGAGCGTGGGACGCGCATGTGTCCGCAGCACCACTCCCCGTGCGACCAGGGTGTCGGGGGCACCGTCACTGGCCTCGCGGGGTCCATCGCCAGCCGGGCCCGGCAGCAGCGGGACCTCGACGACCGGGGACACTTCGCCGAACAGGCTGTCCATGGAGATCTCGAGCTCGCTGACCACGTTGTAGAGCGCCCGGACACTGAAGGACGCTCGGCCCCGCTCGACCTGGGACACGTGACTCGCCGACACCTCGACCCGACGCGCCAACTCTCGTACGCTGATGCCGGCGGCTTCTCGAGCAGATCGGATCCGATCCCCGATCGCGATCCACTCTGCTGATGATGTCTGGTTCTCGGTCACACTCGGCACCCTTTGGCCTGTTCTCACTCAATGTACGTTCCGTGTGCACACACCATACGTCCGGAAACAGAGTGTGCACAGGCCGGCTGAGGAACACCACGGGTCCCGGGGGCTTCGAAGGTGTGGGCACGCGGATGGTCGAGCTCCTCGCTATCGTCGACCACCCACCCTGCGATGTCTGTCTGTTCGCCCCGACGAAGGACACCACCCCCTGATGAGCAGCACACCCCAGGCCCACGTCTACGCAGCAGTCCGTACGCCGTTCGGCCGCTTCGGCGGCGCGCTCGCCACGACGCGCCCCGATGACCTCGCCGCCGGAGTGCTGCGCGCGGCTCTCGCGCGGACCTCACTCGACTCTCGCGAGGTCGACGAGGTGGTCCTCGGCAACGCCAACGGAGCAGGCGAGGACAACCGCAACGTCGCGCGCATGGCAGCCCTCCTGGCCGGCCTCCCGGTCTCCGTCCCCGGCACAACGGTCAACCGACTGTGCGGATCCTCCCTCGACGCCGCCATGATCGGATCCCGGACCATCGAGACGGGCGACGCCGACATCGTCCTGACCGGGGGCGTGGAGTCGATGACCCGCGCTCCGTGGGTGCTGCCCAAACCCGAACGGGCCTTCCCCGCCGGCAACAAGGAGCTGGTCTCGACCACCTTGGGCGGGCGGCTCGTCAACCCCCGGATGCCTGCCGAGTGGACCGTCTCGCTGGGCGAGTCCAACGAACAGCTCCAGGAGCTCCACGACATCACCCGCGACCGACAGGACGGCTTCGCCGCCCGCTCCCACTCACTGGCCGTGCAGGCGTGGGAGTCCGGGTTCTACGACGACCTCGTCGTCCCCGTCGACGGCGTCGACCTGGCGCGCGACGAGGGCATCCGACCCGACACCACCGCCGCGTCACTGGCCGCTTTGACGCCGTCGTTCCGACCCGACGGCACCATCACCGCGGGCAACGCCTCGCCCCTC
>JBBRAZ010000086.1:0-1930 GCA_038206295.1 Acidimicrobiales bacterium | reverse complement strand
GCTGGCCGCCGACCTCGTGCGCGAGGCGGCGCTGCTCGCGGCGCGGATCCGCACCGAGGGGCTCGACGTGACCCACAAGACCAGTGGCAGCGACGTCGTCACCCAGGCCGACACCGCAGCCGAGCGACTCATCGTGCAGCAGCTCACCGCCGAGCGGCCCGACGACGCGATCCTGGGGGAGGAGGGCACCTCGCGCCCCGGCACCTCCGGTCGGACGTGGGTCATCGACCCCGTCGACGGCACCTACAACTTCCTGCGCGGAAGTGACTGGTGGTGCAGCGCGATCGCCCTGCGCGACGAGGACGACGTGCTCCTCGGGGCGGTCCACCATGCCGCCTCGCTGCGCACCTGGGTGGGTGGCCCAGACCTCCCGAGCACGTGCGACGGCGTACGTCTCGACGCCTTGCCCGCGACCCCGCGCGAGTCCCGGTGCGCCACCACCTACCTGCACCCCCCGTTCTTCGGCAGCGAGGTCGGCGAGGCGTTCGCTCGCGCACTCGGTCAGGTCGGCACGCTGCGGATGCTCGGATCCGGCACGATGGACGCGATGGCCATCGCGAGCGGCCAGTGGGACGTGCTGTTCCAGCACTCGGTGGCCGACTGGGACCGGCTCCCCGGCGCCGCGATCGTCCGGGGCGCGGGTGGCGACGCACTCGTCGTGGACGCCGGTGGTGTGGCGTGGACCGTCACGGGCGCTCCTGCGGCCGTCGCCGACGTACGCGCCGCGCTGCTCGGGTAGGGGGCGACGCGCTCAGGCCCGACGCAGGACGTAGCCCCCGGCGTCGCCGCGGCCCTGCGCGTTGAGCACCTCGCTCTCGCGGGCCCAGTCGCGGAGCTGTTGCTTGGTGAAGTGGCTGCGGGCCTGCTGCATCGACGCCCCGAGGTGGGGGGTCCCGCGCTGCGCGAGCTCGCTGCCCCAGAACTGGAAGGACCAGGAGTCGAAGAAGACTCGCTCGACCACCAGGCCGGCCTCGCGCACGACCTGCTCCATGGCCTGCGGCGTGTAGAGCACCAGGTGGCGGGGTGCGTCGATCTGGGACCAGTGGATGCCGTAGCGCTCCCACGCCGCCATGCCCATGATCGGCATCCGGACGAGGATCCGTCCGCCCTCGGCGACCAGGCGGGTCGCGGAGGCGAGCATGGCGTGTGGATCGGGCACGTGCTCGAACGAGTGGTTCATCACCACCCAGTCATAGGTGCCGGTGAGCTCGGAGTGGTGGCGGCTGAGGATCGTGGTGCCGTGCACCTCGATGTCGGTGGGCAGGAACGGATCGGACCCCTGGACGTCACGGTGACCCAGCAGGCGCATGTGGATGAGGTTCTCGCCGGCCCCCGACCCGATGTCCATGACCGAGTGCCGGGCGCCGATGCCGGCGTCGCGGACGAACCGCAGCCCCAGGCCCCTGCCGGTGCGGCGGTGGACCGCGCCGAGGGTCCGCAGTGCCAGGCGGGAGGCCGGGTTCTGCACGACCGGACGGGTCACCAGCGAGTTCTTCACGTTGAAGCTGCTGTAGCTGGCCGTGTCGTAGAAGCGCGCCAGGTCCTCGGGCACGTCCTCGATCTGCAGGGAGCCGCACCCCCGGCACAGGCGGTAGCCGAACGTCTCGCCCGTGACCTCCTGGGTCTCCGACGCGGTGAACCGTTCCGCGTCGCTTCCGTCGCGGCCACACGCCACGCAGTCGTCGCCGAGCTCGTTCATGGACCAGCCTCCCCGTTGGGTCGTCACGCCGACGAGCCGCGATGCTATCCAAGCAGGGATTGACGCTAACCTCGGCGAGTGCTCGACCGATTCAAGGCCTTCTGGCAGGGCGTGATGCTCGCCCCCTTCGTCAACCTCTTCATCCGCCTCGGGATCAGCCCTGACGTGGTGACCCTGGTCGGCACGCTGGGCGTCAGCTTCGGTGCCCTGTTCTTCTTCTCCCAGGGCTGG
>JBBRAZ010000085.1:0-1951 GCA_038206295.1 Acidimicrobiales bacterium | reverse complement strand
GACACGCACCGGATCCCCCGCCACCCCGTAGGTGTCCACGATGTCGGCCATGCGGCGTACGTAGTCGAAGGCGAGGTACGTCGGGTCGTCGAGATCGACGTGGGACTGCTCCCGTCCGTCGGGGCTACGAACGAGGAACGCACCCGGCCGGTCTGTGGGCTCTATTGTCCACACGGAGTCTCAGAGCAACGCGCGTTGGGAGCGGGTCAGGTCCGATGCCGGGGTGAGGGCCATCAGCTGGTCGGTGTCCCGGTCGAGGTTCTCCCGGGCCCACGTGATGACCTCGTGTTCCTGGGTGAACATGACGACCTGGTGGTCGGCACTCAACTCGTGGAGCAACCCGAGGATCGCGAACGTGCGGCTCTGGTCGGACTGGACGGTCACATCGTCCAGGACGATGGGCGTCGACTCCTTCACCCCACCTCCGAGCACCTGCGCCAGGGCGACGCGCAGCAGCAGGAACACCTGTTCGGTGGTGCCCTGCGACAACAGCTCGGCCTCGCGGACCTGCCCGGCCTGGTCGGTGACCTGGATCGTGAGTTCGTCGGGGCTGACGGTGGCGTCGACGTACCGCCCGCGGGTCACCCGCGGCAACCAGGGGCGGATCCGGGTCTCAACGGCGGGTGCGATGTTCGCCCGTGCCCGATCCCGGGCGAGACGTAGCTCGGATTCGGCGGCGTCGAGTAGCGAACCGAAATCCTGGGACCGCGCTAGGTGGCGTTCGTTCTCGCGCTCGGCCTCGATCAGCTCGGCTGGCGCCGGCAGCGACTGGCTCAGGCCCGCGCGCTGTCCTCGGAAGTCGCCCAGCCTCTCGGTGACCTCGTCGTGCCGGTCCCGGGCGCGGCCCCGGAAGGTCTCCATTTCAGGTGGCACCGAGGAGGGTTCAGGGCCTGCATCCGCCTCGAGGGTGGAGAGTCGCTCCGCGAGTTCGTCGATCGTGCTGCCGTCGAGCAGCTGGTCGAGTCGAGCGATCAGTTCACCGCGAGCACCTGGCGTGGTCCGTGTCTGCGCGGCGTCCTCGTAGGCTTCGATCAGGGTCGCGACCTGTTCCTGGTCCACCGGTGCGACGATCTGGCGTGGCAGCAGGGCGGCCAATGCGGTGGCCGCGACGTCTCGTCGAGCGATCAGGTGACGAGCCTCGACGGTGTGCCCCTCGCGGGCGGCCAGCACCGTCGCGTTCTGCTCCATGTGGTGCATCAGGGCACGGATGGCAGATGGGGTCGGTTCGATGCCGGCCTGCTCGAGCGAGGCCACCACGTCGTCGCGCTCGGCCTGTTGCCGCGCCACCTCGGCTTCCTGAGCGCTCAGTAGGGCATCGAGCTCGAGCAGACGTGAGGACGGAACCCGCTCTCCGCTCGCACCAGGCGTCTCTTCGGGCTGATCCTCGGATTCGTAGTCGGGCTCGGCGGGTGCAGGTCCGGGTGGGGTCGGAGCGGAGTCGTCCGTCTCGAGGTCCGCGACCTCCTGGTCGGAGGACGGGCGGGCTGCGGGTTTGGCTGCGGAACGGCGAAGGAACAGGAGCCCGATGATGCCGAGTACGCCGATGACCAGGCCCAGCGCGTTCGAGACGAGGGCGAAGATCAGGATCTCCGCGATCAGGACGCCACCGAAGAAAGTCGGGACCTGCCACTCCGAGACGGCGCCGCGGGCCGCGTTGGCCTTCTCGAAGGCTGCCCGCTCCGCGCGGTAGGCCTTCTCCTGCTTGGCGTGTTGCTTCAGGGCCGCCTTGTGCGCCTTGCGAGCGGCGACGTTGCGTTCCACGGCCTCGTGGTAGCGCACCCAGGCCCGGTCCACCTCCGCCTCGTCCGCTGGCGCTTCCCTCAAACGTGACCGTTCAGCAGCCAGGGCCTCGTCGACCCTGCTCGGTGTGGACTCCAACAGGTCGGCGAACCCGTTCAGCTGTTGCACGGTGAACTGCTCAGGCAGGTCTATAGGAGCCGATGGCGTCGCG
>JBBRAZ010000084.1:0-2089 GCA_038206295.1 Acidimicrobiales bacterium | reverse complement strand
TCCCTCACCCGCGACCTGCAGTCGGCCGTCGACCACCGATGCGATCCATCCGTCGAGCTCGACACCTCGCTCGGTCTCCGCCGGCGCCGGGTGCGGGGCGAACAGCCCCTCCAGCGTGGGCGAGATGTAGGACGGACGAAGCTCCGGGGTTGCCGCGGCGAGGTCCTCGATCCAGCACACGCCGGTCAGGACCAGGAGCGAGGGTACGTCGATCGCGTGGGCGCCCTCGATGTCGGTGTCGAGGCGGTCGCCGACCATCAGGGGCCGCTCGCCCCCGACGCGCCTGACGGTCTCGTCCATGAGCGGCTTCTCCGGCTTCCCCGCCACCGTCGGCTCGATCCCGGCGAAGTCGGAGATCGCGCGCACCAGGACCCCGTGCCCCGGCGCGATGCCGTAGGGCGTCGGGATCGTCATGTCGGAGTTGCTGGCGACGTAGGGCAGCCCGTCGCGCACCAGGGCGGCGGCCCGCATGATGTCGCGCCAGCGCACGTCGGGGCCGAACCCGCTGACGACCGCGACGACCCCTTCCGGGTCGTCGACCGGGCGCAGGTCGACCTCGAGGAGCGCCTCTCGAAGACCCGTGCCTCCGAGCATCAGGATGCGTGCGCCTGCACCGTGAGCCTCGACCAGCAGCCGGGCTGCTGCCTGTGCCGAGGTGACGACGTCCGTGGCGGATGCCTCGACACCCAGGCCGACCAGCTTGTCGGCGACATCCTCCGGGGTGCGGGAGGCGTTGTTGGTGACGAACGCGACATGGGGCCCGGCCGTCCGTACGCGCTCCACGTGGCCCGCAACACCGTCGATGGCGTTGGCCCCGACGTAGATGACGCCGTCGAGGTCGAACATGACCAGGTCGTGCGCCTCCACCAACGGCTCGGTCGACTCCTCGAGCATGCTCCACCCCTCTCCGGTGGGGGATCTGCGTCCCCCTACGATGCTGCGATGGACGCTGCCACGGTCGTGCCGCCGTACGTGGCGAAGCCCCTCACACTGCTGCCGTTCCGCGCGGTCATGCTCGCCGCCGGCCGCGTCGGTGACCCAGCGTCGGCCAGGGCACTCGCGCGACCCTATCGCGACGTCGCAGCCCGCCTCACCGAGTGGATCGACCAGGGACGCGCGAGTGTCGACAGCGCTCCGGCGATGTATCTGCACGAGTACACCGTCGCGGGGCTGACCGTCCGCGGGATCGTGGGAGCGCTCGGTGTCTCACAACGGGCACGCACCTTGGCGGAACGTGCTGTGTGGCCGCACGAGGCCATCCATCCCGAGCAGGCGGGCGAGCTGGCCGACAGGATGCTTCAGATGGGGCTCAATCCAGCTCCGATCCTCCTCGTCCACCACGGCGGCGACACCCTCCGCGCGTTGCTGTCGGAACTCAGCAGCGCCGAGCCGGACTGGCGCTATCTCGATCGCGCCGGCCAGCGTCAACGGATCTGGGCGATTCGTCATCCGGAACTGATCTCTCGCATCGGCACGCTGCTTGCAGACTCGCGGTGCCTGTTGGCCGACGGCCATCATCGATACGCCGCCTACCTGCGGTTGCAGCAGGAGCACCCCGGAACCGCCTGGGACTCCGGGCTCGCCATGGTGGTCGACCAGGACGACACACCGCTGTTCCTCGGTGCGATCCACCGCACTCTGGTCGGCACCACAGCGGCCGCCGTCGCAGAAGCCGCGCACGCCGCCGGCGCCGACGTCGTACAGGGCGAGCGCCCCCACGCGCTCGGCGCCCTCGACAGCACCCACCTCGTCCTCACCGACGGCACCACGTGGCACGTCGTCGCACCCCACCGTCTCGGCAACCTGGCTCTGGTGTCGTGGCTGCACGCGCAGGTGATTCCTCGTCTCAGTCGCCCGCCGGCCCGCATCGACTACCACCACAGTGTCGACGACACCCTCACCGCGACCGGCTCCGACGCACCCGCGATCCTTCTGCCGAGCCCTGACTTCGACCAGGTCCGCGAACTCGTCGAGTCCGGAGGGCTGCTGCCCGAGAAGGCGACGTCCTTCCAGCCCAAACCCAGCCTGGGCGTTCTCATGCGCCTGATGCCCGACGAATGATCCTCGCGCTCGACGCCTCGACCTCCAC
>JBBRAZ010000083.1:0-2379 GCA_038206295.1 Acidimicrobiales bacterium | reverse complement strand
GCGTCGCGTCGTGGGCCACGAAGTCGATGCCGAGGGCACCTCCGGACACCACCGGCACGTCAGCCAGCGCCAGGTGGTCGCACAGCGCTCGGGTCATCTCCACGCCGTAGACCGAGGCAGCACGCGAGCCGACCACGGCGACCGAGGCGCGCAGCGCGGTGAGAAGCATCGGCCCCTTGACCCACAGGCCCGGCGGAGTGCCGCCGAAGCCCTCCACCGTCGCGTCGTCGAGCTGGTCGAGCTCAGTGGGCCACTCGGAGTCACCGGGAACCACGAACCGGATACCGCACCGGTCGGCCTGCTCGAGCTGGCGGACGGGGTCGACCTCCTGCAGACGATCGGCGAGTCCGCTGCCGGGCTTGGGCACCAAGGAGAGCTGAAGGGCCTTCTCCGCGCCGCCCTGGCGGATCAGCGAGGACGTCGTGGCATCACCGGGCTCGATGCCGCAGCTCAGCACGACCCGGGCCAACCGCTCGGCCTCGGCGGCGGGGCGAGGTGCCGGGGCGCTCATGAGGCGGCCACCGAGACCACTCGCGCCGGCAGGCTGCGCGCGGCATCGTCCGAGCGGAGGACCAGGGCGATCTCCGCCTCTGCCGCGCCCGGACGTGGCACACCGCGGCAGTCGGCCACGGTCCAGGCCAGTCGCTGCACCCGGGTCAGCCCCCGGCGGGTGAGCGTGCCATCCGCCAGCTCCTTGTCGATCAGCTGCTGGCCCTCCCGTTGCAGCGGCCACCGCTCGGCGAGGACAGGGCCGGGGCAGGACGCGTTGAGCATCCAGCCGCAGCCGGAATAGCGCGCGGCCTGCCGCTCGCGCGCCTCGGCGACCCGCAGCCGCACCTCGGCCGAGCACTCCGGCGCATGGCCCCACGAGGCGGTGCCGCGGCGGCCTTGCGGCCGCACCTCCATCCAGATGTCGACCCGGTCGAGGATCGGGCCGGTCAGCTTGCGGCGGTAGTGGTGGCGCTCGACCGGGGAGCAGTCGCAGCCGCCCCCTGTGGAGCCGTGGAAGTTTCCGCAGGGGCACGGGTTGGCGGCCAGCACGACGAGCGAGCGGGCCGGATAGGTGGCGGATTCCTCGCCCCGCGCGATGGTCACCTCGCCCGACTCCAGGGGCTGTCGCATCGCCTCGATCACGTCGGCACGGAAGTGGGGGAACTCATCGAGGAAGAGCACCCCGTGGTGGGCCAGGCTGACCTGGCCCGGACGGACCCTCCCGGTGCCGCCGCCGAGGACACTCGCCCCGCTCGCGGTGTGGTGCGGGGCGAACCAGGGCGGTCGCCGCAGCAGCCCGGCTCCCTCGGGCAAGGTGCCCGCGACCGAGTGGAGCGCCGTGACCTCGAGGGACTGCTCGACCGTCAGGTCGGGCAGGATCGAGGGGATCCGCTCCGCGAGGGAGGTCTTGCCGGTGCCGCGCGGGCCCATGAGCATCAGGGGGTGGCCGCCCGCGGCGGCGATCTCGAGGGCGTAGCGGACGTCCTCGAGCCCGTCGAGGTCACTCAGGTCGAGCCCGGCCAGACGGTCGTCGCCGCGCCAGGTCGCGAGCGGGCTCGCCGACGGCGCCACCACCGGGGGCGCCTCGGGCACCTCGACCCCGCGGAGGACGGCCGCCACCTGGCTGAGTGAACGCACCCCGAAGACGGTCATGCCGGGCACCAGGGCTGCCTCGGCGGCCTGCGGCTCCGGGACGAAGACGCGGTCGATGCCGTGGGCTGCTGCCGCGATGACCATCGGGAGCACCCCTGGCACCGGACGCAACCCGCCCGACACGGAGAGCTCCCCGATGAACGCCCAGCCGTCGAGCAGGTCGGGCGCCATCTCCGGGTGGGCCTTGTCGGCGGCCAGCACCGCGACCGCGATGGCGAGGTCGTAGTGGGTGCCGGCCTTCGGCAGGTCCGCCGGCGAGAGCAGGATGGTGACGCGCTTGGTCGACGGCCACGGTCCGCATCCGTTGTTGATCGCCATCCGGACCCGGTCGCGCGCCTCGGAGAGGCTCTTGTCGACGCGGCCGACGAGCGTGGTGGCAGGCACGCCCGGGGAGGCGTCGACCTGGACGTCGATGACGTGGCCGTCTGCTCCGCGGAGCGCCAGGGTGCGTGCGGTCGCGAAGGCCATCAGCCGATCCCCACCACGTGCTCGATCTCGACGGGCCGCCCGGGCGGCACCAGCACTCCGACCACGTCGACGCGCACGTCGTCGGGATGGCACGCGTGCTCGCGCAGCCAGCGGAAGGCCAGCCGCTTCAACCGGTCGGCCTTGGCCTGGTCGACGGCCTCGAGCGGGGATCCGAAGGCGGTGGAGGTGCGGGTCTTGACCTCGCAGATCACCAGCACCTGTCCGTCACGCAGCACCAGGTCGATCTCACCGAACTCGCAGCGCCAG
>JBBRAZ010000082.1:0-2507 GCA_038206295.1 Acidimicrobiales bacterium | reverse complement strand
AGCGCGCACGGCGTTGCGCCTGAGGCCGGAGTACGCCCATGGCCAGCAGTCGAGCGGCTCAGGTCGGTTGATGCCGCTCGCTGAATTTCCCCGGTGTTGCTCGTCGAAAGTCCCCACCTTGCGCAGTGGTGAAGGTAGTGGGTCAGGGGCGCTGGCGCACCGCTGTGCGGAGCGTGTCGGCGCGGGCGTGGTGTGAGCGCAGTCTGTAGCTGTCGCCGTCGAGGTGCATGACGACGCTGCGGTCCAGGAGCCGGTCGAGCATGGCGGCGGCGAGCATCTCGTCGCCGAGGACGTTGCCCCAGCTGGCGATCCCGCGGTTGGTGGTCAGCACGATGCTGGTCTTGAGGTGGCGTTGGCTGACGACCTGGAACAGCGCGGCCGCGGCGTCGGCGGGGAGCGGCAGGTAGCCGAGTTCGTCGATGACGAGCAGCGTCGGGCCGGCGAAGAAGCGCATGGTGGTGGCCCAGCGTCCCTCGATTGCGGCTCGGTGGCAGCGGGCGGCGAGGTCGGCGGCGGTGGTGAAGTAGGTCCGGTAGCCGGCTTCGGCGGCCTTGCGGGCGAGGCCGATCGCGATGTGGGTCTTCCCGACGCCGGGCGGTCCGACGAGCAGCACGTTGCTGGCTTGCTCGATGAACCGCAACGACGCGAGGTCCTCGATGAGCGCGCGGTCGAGGGCGGGGCTGGCGTCGTAGTCCAGGTCCTCGAGGGTCCAGGGCGCGGGCAGGCTCGCAAAGCGCAACCTGCCCGAGAGCCGGCGGTCTTCGGTCGCGCGGACCTCGGCGTCCAGGAGTCGTTCGAGAGTCGCTGTGGTGGTGAGCTTCTCGGCCCGGGCGGCGTCCAGGATCGTGGGGAGCTGCTCGGCGGCGGTCGGGAGCTTGAGGTAGGCCAGGTGCGCCCGCAGGCGCTGGTAGGCCGCGGCCTGCTGGCCCGTCGACGGTGCCGGCGGCGTGGTGGCGGTCATCGGGCGACCTGCCGGTCGCGTGCGGCCTCGGCGTAGCGGGCGAGGTCGACGACGACCTCGCGCTCGTCGAGGCGGATGAGGCCGGCCAGGTGCTCGGCCTCGGCGAGCGCGGCGGGGCTGGGTGGCCGGCGGACCTTGCGGGCCCAGGGCTTGGCGGTGTCGAAGGCGGCCAGGACGGCGCTTTCGAGCGCCCGGACGTGCCCGCTGTCGCGGACCATGACGCCGGCGCCGTCGGTCTCCCGGTGGTGGCTGGCCAAAACCGTCCCGGTCGGTGTCGCGATGTCGATCGTCAGGCTGCCGAGGCGGTGGCTGACGGTCATCGTGCTGCCGGCAAGGCCCGGTGGGACGGAGTAGAAGTTCCCGCGCCAGGCGACCAGCGCCTGAGCGGTGACGGTCCGCTGCTCGAGCAGCACAGCCGGGAACGCGGGCGGCAGCGGAGCCAGCGCCTCCAGCGCGGCGAGCGCGGCGACGGTGGTCGGCTGGCCGTCGCGCTTGCGTGTGCGGGCGTCGCCGGTCCTGGCGCAGAACGCGTCCAGCGACGCCTGGGCCTGCGCGACGGTCAGCTCGTCCGGGAGCGTGCGCCACCAACGTTGAGCGGCGCTGTGGTTGGCCTTCTCCACGGCGCCCTTGCGGTTGCCGTGCCGGGGCGGGCAGAGGTGGACGTGGACGCCGTAGTGCTTCGCGACGGCGGCGAAGCTCGCGGTGACCTTGCCGGTGTTCGGGCTCGCGACGGTCGCCATCCGGTCGAACCGCCAGCCCTTGGGCAGCCCGCCGAGCCGCCCGGAGACCTGGTGCAGCCCGTCGATCAGGTGCGGCAGGTCCTCCGAAGCCGCGAGGACGCCGCGCCACTTGCCCGAGTAGGGCAGCGCCCCGACGAGCAGGTGCGCGTGGCTGCCGGCGTTCCAGCCCGCGGGTGGGTCGGGGAGCTCGACCCAGTCCCACTGCACCTCCTCGCCCGGCGGGTGCTCGATGACCGCGTGCTCGCGCCCGTTCGAGGCCGAGCAGGGCTCGCAGTGCGGCCGGAGCCGGTGGGTGCGCAGCCCGCGGGTGAACGAGGGGTAGGAGCGGTCGTAGCCCAGTGCGACGGTCTCGTCGAACAGCGCGGTCGCCCACACGTGCGGGTCGTCCTTGAGGCGTTGGCGCAGGTAGTCCAGGAACGGGCCGAGGGGGTCCTCGACGGTGCTGGCGCGCTGGCCGGCGACGCGGTCGCCGTTCAGGTAGGCGCGGATGGTCTTGCGGTCATGTCCCAGGTGCCGGGCGATTGCGGAGATCGTCCAGTCCTGCCTGCGGAGCGCGTGAGCGTCCACATCGTCCTCCCGTGTGAGCATCGGTGTCGGGCTCCTTCGAGCGGTTGGTGGAGGTCAGAGACCGCCACCCTCGAAGGAGCCCGCCCGCGCGCGGCGACGCCACGCTGCGGGTGCTCAAGCTGGGGACTTTCAGTGAGCAGGTCTGGGGAGATTCAGACGAGCGCCATCACCGGCGGGTTCGAGGCGCTGCAGCCCACCGCCCGCAACCTCGAGCCGCGCACTGAGGCGGCGGTGCTGGA
>JBBRAZ010000081.1:0-2608 GCA_038206295.1 Acidimicrobiales bacterium | reverse complement strand
CTGGCAGAGCTCCACGAAGCCACTGCAGGCAACCCGCTGTACGCCGCGCAGCTCATCCGTCACCTGTGGGAGTCGCAGCTGCTGTCCGTGGCCGCCAACGAGATCCGCTTCGTCGGCGACGTCCGGAGCGATGCGCTCCCGCGCTCCTTGCTCGAGGTGGTCTGGAGCCGAGTGCACGCACTCGGACGCCCAGCGACCGACGTGCTCCGGTCCGCAGCTGTCCTCGGAGTGGACTTCGCCGACGATGTAGTCGCGCCGATGACCGAGTTGGAGGACGCGGAAGTCGCCATCGCTTTGGATCTCGCGATCGGGGCGGGCCTGCTCGTCGAGACCGGCGACGCGATGCGTCCCCTCCGATTCGCCCACGCACTGGTGAATCACGCGCTCTACAACGAGCTGACCGGCAGCGAGCGACGGCGACTCCACCAGCGAGCGGCCAGGGTGCTGCGACGTGTCCACGAGCCCCCCCGCCCGGGCACCGTCGTCGACCTCGCCCGGCACACCGCACTCGCCGGGGACCTGGCCGCCGCTCGACACTGGGCCGTTGCTGCCGCCGCCCACGCGTCAGAGCACCTCGCCCCCGCTGAAGCGGCCGCATGGTACGAGCGTGCCCTGAGCTTCGCCGACGACGGGGAGGTCGGCGACGCCGAGCGCGCCGAGCTCATGGTGCGACTGGGCGAAGCCCAGAACCGCGCCGGCGACCCGCGCACGCACGACACGTTGCTCGGCGCCGCGAACCTGGCCCGCCGGGCCGGCGCTCGCGACGTGCTGGTCCGGGCCGCCCTCGCCAACGACCGCGGGTTCTCGCGAGTCGGAGGCGCCGACCATGAGCAACTCGCAACGCTCGAAGCAGCCATCGCCGTGGCCGACCGCACCGACACGACCGACCTCGCCCGATTGCTCGCGTGCCGGGCCCAGGAGCTCGTCCACACGCCGAACCATGACCTTCGTCTCGCTTCTGCGCTGCAGACGATCGAGCTGGTCGATCGCAGTGACGACCCGACGCTGCTCCCACAGGTGATCCCGGCGCTGGTGTTCGGCCTGTGGGGGCCCGAGACGCTGCTGCTCCGCGTCCAGCTCGTGCAGCGCGCCCTCGCAACCGCCGCCGGGGCCAGCGATCCGCTCCTCGAGTTCTCGACCAACCGCGCCGCCTACTACGTCGCCATCGAATCAGGCGATGCCTCGGCGGCGGCTGTCAGCCTCGGAAGGATCAAGTACCTCGCCGCCGACATCGGCGAGCCCCGGCTGCAGTGGATCTGCGCGATCTTCGAGGGGTTCGAGGCCACCATGCAAGCCCGGTTCGATGATGCCGAAGCACACACCCAGCGGATGTTCGAGATCGGGAGCGAGATCGGTGAGCCCGACGCGTTCCCCCTGTACGCCGCGCAGCTGTTCGCCCACCGATCCTTTGCCGGCCGATACCACGAGGTGATCCCGCTGCTCGAGCAGGCGATCACGGCCACGCCGGACTCCCTTCCCTTCCGGCTCGCCCACGCCATCAGCTGCTCGGTGGTGGGCCGTACCAGTGAGGCGCAAGCGGTTCTCGACGAAGCCAGCGCTGCGCGGTTCGCCGGCGTCGCAGTCGGTTGGACATGGATGACCACCGTGATCGGCTATGCGGTGCTCGCCATCGAGCTCGAAGACGCCGGCGCTGCGGCCGAGCTGTACCCACTGATCGAGCCGTTCGGCAACCACGTCGCGTTCAACGGCGCAACGAGCCAGGGCTACGTGGGCGCGTACCTGGGCAAGCTTGCATCGCTCCTGGGCCAGCACGACCTCGCTGACGCCCACCTGGGTCGGGCGCTCGAGCTCAACGTGTCGTTCGGGTGGAAGTACCACGAAGCCACGACCCTCGTGGCCCTCGCCCGGTCACAGCATCGTCGAGCTGGCACGATCGACGATCGTGGCTGCGCATGGCTCGACGAGGCCGAGACCATCAGCGCGGACCGCGGCATCATGATCGTGGCGGCGGACGTCGCGAAGCTCCGCCTCGACGCGACACCGACCTCGTGAGCGGCGGCGGCGCCTCTGCGACGGTCCCGCGGATGGAGTTGGGGTGCAGCGGGTAGGGGCCGCCATGACCATTCTCATCATCCTCGTCATCCTCGCCTTGATCTTCGGCATCGGCGCCGTTCTGGAGGGCCTCGCGTGGGCCGTGCTGATCAGCCTGGTGCTGCTCGGTATCGCCGCCTGGTACGGGTTCACCAAGGTCCGCGGCGCCGCCTCGGGCCGGTGATCCCCGCCCCGACATGACGGCGAGTCTGCGATCGGCCGTCGAAGCCACCGCCACCTCGAACAGGCCGAGACACGTGGCCGGGCTTGTCGTGTCACCACACGACCGACCACCGTGCTTCGCAGCTATTCAGGGTGCTCCACGACGGCGGGGGTCGGCGTGAGCAGCACACGGATGATCTTGCGGCCGTTGGTGTGCTCGATGAGCACCTCGTGGCCTGGGATCGCGACGGTCGTCCCGGGCTGGGGCACGGTGCCGTGGTGGGCGAGGACGAGACCGGCGATGGTGCTGACGTCGGGGTGGGTGAGGTCGATGCCGTGGTCGTCGCGGAGCTCGGCGAGGGTGACCTCACCGTGCACGCTCAGGGACCCGTCT
>JBBRAZ010000080.1:0-3020 GCA_038206295.1 Acidimicrobiales bacterium | reverse complement strand
GTTGGGGAACTGCGCCGTCGCGAAGTCGTTGTCGAGGACGCAGAAGCCCGAGGCGGTGCGGTTCTTGACCCGCTTCTCCGGGGCGCAGAACCCGTAGAGGTCGCCGCCGAGGTCCTTGAGGTAGACGTCGAACAGGGGGCTGCCCCCCGTGGTGCCGTCGGCCAGGGGAGCGCGGTAGCCGAGCTGGTCGACCGTGGCGGTCCACACCGAGTCCATCACCGTGAGGTTGCGGGCCGGCCACTCGGCTGACGGCGGGGCGTCGACGCCGGTCGGCACGTAGTGCAGGCAGAGTCGGGCGTTGCACAGCGGCGCGGCCTCGGGAACGGTGTAGCCGAAGCCATAGCGGTCGTTCGCGCCATCGGTGGGCCGGGCGAGCAGCCCGTTGGCCTGTCGGCGCTCGGCACCGCTCAGCTGCTTGCGCTTGAGCCAGAGCTCGCGCAGCGCCAGGGTGGCCGAGGGGTCACTGGGCAGGGCGTTGCCCGACGCCACCCGACGTGCCGTGACGAGGGTCTGGGACGGCGTGAGCGCGCCGAGCTCGAGCGCCGGGTCGGCGGAGACCTGCAGCGGCTCGGACGGTGTCGGCACGCCCGTGACTGCCGGTGCGGGCTCGCGACCCTGGTCCGCGGCAGCGGCGGGCGCGGAGAGTGCCGCACCCCCCATCAGAGCGATGGCCACAGAAGTGGCGAAGATTCGGCGCATGGTTCCCCTCGTGTTTGTCATCTCGAGGGCGACCCTAACCCGCGCCTGTGACATCACCACGACCGCCGCTCGGCCTAGAGATCGGCGATGTGCTCGATGATCGCGGTGGTGGAGATGGCGGGAGTGCGCTCGAGGTACACGACCTCGCACGCGTCGGCGAACTCGTCGAACTTGCCGGCCCAGTCGTCGCCCATCACCAGCACGTCGGCACCGTGCTCGACGATGTAGTCGCGCTTGAGCTCCAGGCTCTCCTCGACGAAGACCTCGTCGACCACCCGGAGAGCGCCGACGATCGCGAGCCGCTCGCGCTGGCTGAAGATCGGGGCCCGCCCCTTCTTGCGCTCGTTGAGGGCATCGGCCGACACCCCGACGACGAGTCGGTCGCCGAGTGCCGCCGCGCGCTCCAGCACGCGCAGGTGCCCGACGTGGAACACGTCGAACGTGCCGAAAGTGATCACGGTGCGAGCCATGAGCGGCATTCTGGCACGCGGATTTTCCACCGGTGGGGGGAGGATGTGCCCCATGGTTTCCCAGCACCCCGGCGTCTCGCTCATCACGCCCGATCCGGGCGCGGACGAGGAGCGCCGTCGCGGCCTGCGCCAGATGCGTACGGTCGCCGTAGGGCTGCTCGTGCTCGCTGCCGTCGTGTATGTCGCCACGCTGGGGCAGGACGGCGTCTGGGGCTTCGTCAACGCCGGCGCCGAGGCCTCGATGGTCGGTGCCATCGCCGACTGGTTCGCGGTGACCGCACTCTTCAAGCACCCGCTCGGCATCCCGATCCCGCACACGGCGCTGATCCCCAAGCGAAAGGACGAGCTCGGCAAGGGGCTGCAGGAGTTCGTCGGCGAGAACTTCCTCCAGGAGGACATCATCCGCGAGCGCGTGTCCGCCGCGAGGATCTCGGCCCGGGTGGGGGACTGGCTGGCCGACCCGGCCAATGCGCGGCGCGTGGTCGATGAGGTGGCCGACGTGGCGGCGATCGCCCTGGGCAAGGTGCGCGACGAGCACGTGGCCGACCTGGTGACCCAGGCCTTCGTGCCGCGCTTCCGCGAGGAGCCGATCTCTCCGCTGCTGGGATCCACGCTGATGGAGGTGCTGCGCGACGACCTGCATCACGCGATGGTCGACCTGGTGGTCGACGAGATGCACCAGTGGCTGCTGGAGAACCCCGAGACCTTCACCCGCGTCCTCGAGGACCGGGCGCCGTGGTGGGCGCCGCCGAAGCTCAACGACGCGGTCACCTCACGCCTCCACGTGCAGGCCCTGGCGTGGCTGGAGGACATCCGTGACGATCCTCACCACCGGGCCCGCGAGGCACTGGACTCGATGCTGGGCCAGCTCGCCCACGACCTGCTCAACGACGCCGAGACGCAGGCGCGGACCGAGGCGTTCAAGGTGCGGCTGCTCGAGCACCCGCAGGTCGTCACCACCGCCATCTCGCTCTGGAAGGCGATGCGCGCCGCGCTCCTCTCCTCGATCCAGGACCGTGAGGGCGCGGTGCGCCAGCGCCTGCTGGTCGAGCTCAGTGACTTCGCCCAGCGGCTGCGCGAGGACGACGCCCTGCGCACCCGCCTCGACGAGACGGCGGCTGATGTCACGGTCTTCATGATCGAGCGCTACGGCGCCGAGCTGACGACCGTCATCACCCACACCATCGAGCGTTGGGATGGCAAGGAGGCCGCGCGTCGCATCGAGCTGCACGTGGGCCGCGACCTGCAGTTCATCCGGATCAACGGCACTATCGTCGGCGGTCTCGTGGGTGTGGTCATCCACGCTGTCAGTCTGCTGGTTCACTGATCCCATGAGCGAGCCGGTGGACGTCCCGATCCGTGACGAGTCGATCCGGCTCGGTCAGTTCCTCAAGCTCGCCAACCTCGTCGAGACCGGCGCCGACGCCAAGCCGGTCATCGCCGACGGCGCGGTCACGGTCAACGGCGAGGTCGAGACGCGACGAGGCCGCCAGCTCGCGGTCGGTGACGTGGTCACGTTGGGCGCGCTGGCGGCCAGGGTCGCCACCGGAGAGGTCGAGATCGACGTCCCCTGGTGATCAGCGGACCTCGAGCAGGTCCACCACGAAGATCAGGGTCTCACCCGGCTTGATGGCACCGCCGGCGCCACGGTCGCCGTAGCCCAGGTGCGGCGGGATGACGAGACGGCGGCGACCGCCGACCTTCATGCCTTGCACGCCGGTGTCCCAGCCGGAGATGACCTGGCCGATGCCGAGGCGGAACTGCAGCGGCGTACCGCGGTTGTAGGACGCGTCGAACTCCTCGCCCGAGGAGTGGGCGACGCCGACGTAGTGGACCGAGACGGTCGAGCCG
>JBBRAZ010000079.1:0-3076 GCA_038206295.1 Acidimicrobiales bacterium | reverse complement strand
GAGCGCGAGATGGAGATCCTCCAGGCCACCCTCGCCGTCCTCGACGAGGCCGGATACGACCTGCTCACCATGGATGCCGTCGCGGCGCGCGCCAAGGCGTCCAAGGCCACCCTCTACCGGCGGTGGAGCGGCAAGCCCGAGCTCGTCGTGGCCGCGATCATGGCCCACAAGGGCGAGTCCGTCGTCCCTGACACCGGCAGTCTCCGGGGCGACCTGATCGCCGCCTACTGCGGCAGCGGGGGCCTCAACGACCCGCTCGCGCGATCGGTGCTGTCGGCGGTCGTCGTCGCGATGGGCCGCGACCCGGAGTTCGCCGAGATCTACCGCCGAGACTTCATCGGCCCCAAGATCGCCGTCTCCCACGCCATCTACGAGCGCGCCCGCGCCCGTGGGGAGGTCCATCCGGACGCCGATCTCACGCTCCTCGTGCCGTCTCTCGCCGGGATCGTGCTGCACCGCGCGTTCCTGCTCGGTGACGCCGTCACCCCCGACCTCGTCGGCCGCATCCTCGACCAGGTCATCCTCCCCGCCGCCCTCCACGGTCCGACGCCGCTGTCGGACCCCTCTGCTCCACTCGTACCCGACCAGAACTCGCGAAGGACCACTCCATGACCGACGTCGCTCCCGTTGCCGACGAGGTGACCCCCGCCCAGCACCGGCGCCTGCGCTGGGCCCTCGTGCTGATCTCGCTCGCCCAGCTGATGGTGGTGCTCGACAGCACCATCGCCAACATCGCCCTTCCCTACATCGGCACCGACCTCGACATCGACCAGGCCAACCTGCAGTGGATCGTGACGGGCTATGCCCTCACCTTCGGCGGATTCCTGCTGCTCGGTGGTCGACTGGCCGACCTCTACGGGCGTCGTCGCATCTTCATCATCGGCGTGCTGCTCTTCGCCGTCGCCTCCCTCGTCGGCGGTGCCGCTCAGAACGAGGCGATGCTCCTCGGTGCACGCGCCTTCCAGGGCCTCGGCGCTGCCCTGGCCTCGCCGGCCGCGCTGGCGCTGATCGCGACCACCTTCCCTGCCGGCAGGGAGCGCAACCGCGCCTTCGCGGTGTACGCCGCCATGGCAGGCGTCGGCGCCGCCGTCGGGCTGGTCCTCGGTGGCTGGCTCACCGGCCTCGACTCGCCCCTCGGCATCGCAGGCTGGCGCTACACCTTCCTCATCGTCGTGCCGATCGGCCTCGTCGCGGCATTCTTCGCACCCCGCTTCTTCGACGAGTCCGAGCGCCACACCGGCTGGCTCGACGTTCCCGGCGCCATCACCGGCACCTTCGGGCTGCTGGCCATCGTGTTCGGCCTGAGCCGTGCCGGCGAGGAGGCCTACGGCTGGGGAGCCCCGAGCACGATCACGAGCCTGGTGCTCGGCGTCGTGCTGCTGGCGGTGTTCGCCGTCGTCGAGACCCGTGTCCAGCACCCGCTCCTGCCGTTCCGGATCTTCTCCAGCAAGAACCGCGCGGCTGCCTTCGCGGTGATGATGATCGTCCCGGCAGCGATGTTCGCGATGTTCTTCTTCCTCTCCCTGCTGATCCAGCTGGTCGTGGGCTACTCACCGCTCCACACCGGTTTCGCTTTCCTGCCGTTCTCGATCGCCATGATCATCTCGGCGACCACGGCGTCCAAGCTGATCAGCAGCGTGGACCCGCGCTACCTCTCCGGCGTCGGCACGATCCTGTCCGCGATCGCGCTGTTCGGCTTCAGCCGCATCGAGGTGCCCGAGAGCGCGTCGGGGATCCTCGACGCGACCGCCAACGGCTATCTCGGTGACGGCGTCAACTACTGGACCCACATCCTGCCCTTCATCGTCTTGATGGCCTTCGGCATGGGGCTCAACTTCGTGCCGCTCACCCTGGTCGCGGTGCACCGCCTGCGCTCCGAGGACTCCGGGATCGGTTCCGGCGTGCTCAACACGATGCAGCAGGTCGGTGGTGCGCTCGGTCTCGCGACGCTGAGCACGGTAGCGGTGCACTTCACCTCCAACCGCACCGAGGAGATCGCTCCCCAGCTGGCGGCTGCCGCGCAGGGCCAGCTCACCCCCGAGCAGGTCGGCACCATCGCCTACCTGTCCGGCTTCGCCGAGGGAGCGACCAACGCCTTCCTCGTCGGCTCGGTCATGCTGCTGGCCGCCTCGGCGATCGTGTGGCTCTTCCTCGACGTCAAGCACGAGGAGCTCGCGACCGACGACGCGCCCGAGGGTGTGGGCGTCCACTGACCCGTCCCAACCGACGCCCCGGCCACGGCTGTCGGGCTCGTGGCCATCCGACGCCCGCCGCCGCTCCGAAGGAGAGACGTGACCGATCCGCTCCTCACCCGCCACGACACCCCCGGTGACCCCCACGCGATGATCCTCGTCCTGCACGGGGGCAAGCCGCGCTCGCACCAGGCGATCGACGGGCGCAGCGCCTCCTGGCAGCGTGCGCGTTGGCTCCAGCGCGAGATCGCCCCACAGGCCCACACCGCGGGCGTCGGGGTGTGGCTCCTGCGCTATCGCGAGCGGGGCTGGAACGGTGGCGCTGACCGCGCCGCCGACGCCCGGTGGGCGCTCGAGGAGCTGCGCGCAGCCCACGGCGACGTACCGGTCGTGCTGCTCGGACACTCCATGGGAGCGCGGGTGGCGGTGCACGTCGCCGACGACCCGTCGGTGCGCGGCGTGGTCGGCCTCGCCCCGTGGTGGTCGGCCGACGATCCCGTCTCGACCCTCGGCGGCCGGACCCTGCGGGCCGCGCACGGTCGCCGCGACCGGATCACCTCGTTCCGCGAGACCACCCGCTACGTCGAGCGCGCACGGTCCGTGGCCGACATCGTCGACCTGACCGACATGGGCGCTCTCGGGCACTACATGCTCACCGGGTCGCGCCGCTGGCACGACGTGGCGATCGAGGCGTCGCTCGACCTGCTGGGAGCGCCCGCACCCTCCCCCGAACGGTGAGGTCGGCCTAGAGCGTGTCTGCTAATTGCGGACGCGGTGGTGGATGACGATCGAGGCGAGGGTGACGCCGCCGAGGTAGGCCAGGGCGTACTTGTCGTAGCGAGTGGCGATCCCTCGCCAATGTTTGAGTCGGCTGAACCCGCGCT
>JBBRAZ010000078.1:0-3374 GCA_038206295.1 Acidimicrobiales bacterium | reverse complement strand
CGACCTCTACCGATCGTCCTACCGGCCGTCGCCCGAGCACCCCGAGCCGCGGACCTTCCTCACCGTCAACGCCGTCGTGGCCGAGACCGAGGAGGAGGCGCAGCGCCAGGTGTTGCCCAACATCCAGCAGATGATCGCGCTACGCACCGGTGCGCCGCTGCACCCGCAGCGCCTCGTCGAGCAGGCCGAGGCAGCCGAGATGACACCCGAGCAGCGCTCGCTGGGCCAGGCGATGGCCGGGCGCTGGATCGTCGGCACGCCCGAGCGCGCCCGCGCACAGCTCGAGGAGCTGGCGACGACGTACGCCGTCGACGAGGTCATGGTCCACCCGGTCGCCGGCGCGACCACGGGCACCGACGCCACGGCCTCGCCGAACCGCGAGACCACGTTGCGGCTGCTCGCGGCCTGAGCGCCGACCGGGCACTTCCTCGCGCTGTACGACGCCGACCGGGCGCTTGCTCGCGCTGTACGACGCCGACCGGGCACTTGCTCCCGCTGTACGACGCCGACCAGGCGATTCCTTGCGCTGTACGACGCCGACCGGGCGATCCCTCGTCGAGGAAGTGCCCGGTCAGTGCGTTTCAGCGCGAGGAAGTGCCCGGTGGGCAGGTTTCAGCGCGAGGAATCGCCCGGTCACCGGTCAGTGGCGCTCCTCCAGGCCCACGGCCCCGCGGAGGTCCTCGACCGCCTCGCGCAGTCGCGGGTCGTCCCCTGCGCGCGACTCCATCAGCGCGGCCAGTGCCTCGGCCAGGACGTTGAGCTTCTCCTGCATCGCCTCGGTGTTGCGGCGACCGGCGTTCTCGAGCAGCACGAGCAGGAGCAGCGAGAGCACCGCACCGAACGTGTGGATCGCGAGCTCCCACTTGGTGGTGCTCTTCCAGAGCGGATAGCTGGCTGCCCAGATCACGACGATGGCGACGACCACCGCGAAGAAGGGTGCGCGGCTGATCACCTTCGTCGCGAGCTCGACAAACTTCTCGAACGGGTTGAGCCCATCGTGCTTCTCGCGGCTCTCGGCGGCGTCGGTGCGTTCCATGGTCGGAATCTAGCGCCGTCGATGTCCGAGTAGGGTTCCGTCCATGACCCAGAGCTCATCCACCGTGTGGGAATACCAGGTGGCGCCGATTCCGCTCCACAACGAAGCACTCATGCTCAACAACTTCGGCCAGGACGGCTGGGAGCTGGTGGCGATCCACACCAACGCCCAGGGCGGACTCGTCGCCTTCCTCAAGAAGCCGAAGGCCTGACGTGGGGGCCGAGGCCAGGCTCGCCGAGCTCGGCATCACGATCCCCGAGGTCGTGCCGCCGCTCGCTGCCTACCAGCCGGCTGCGCGCACCGGCAACCTCGTCTTCACCGCCGGGCAGCTGCCGGCGCACGACGGCGAGATGCTCGCCATCGGCAAGCTCGGGGGCGAGGTCTCCGAGGAGCAGGGCTATGCCTGTGCCCGCCAGTGCGCGCTCAACGCGCTCGCTGCGGTGAGGGCTGAGATCGGCTCGCTGGACGACATCAAGCGGGTCGTCAAGGTCGTCGTCTTCGTCGCCTCCACCCCCGACTTCACCGGCCAGCCCAAGGTCGCCAACGGCGCCTCTGAGCTGCTCGGCGAGGTGTTCGGCGATGCCGGCAAGCACGCGCGCTCCGCAGTGGGCGTCTCCGTGCTTCCACTGGACGTGCCGGTCGAGGTCGAGCTCATCGTCGAGGTCTGAGCGTGGAGCTGCCCTGAATGGAGCGATTGCCGCTTCCCGACGCCCTCGTCGCGCAGGCCAAGGCGTACGCCGCAGGTGACGCGACACCCGCCGAGCCGCGCGACGCGGCCACGGTGGTGCTGCTGCGCCCCGGTGCGGACGGGCCCGAGCTCTACCTCCTGCGACGCCAGACCTCGATGGCCTTTGCGGGCGGGATGTGCGTGTTTCCCGGTGGCGGGGTCGACCCACGCGACTTCGACGACGAGCTGGTCGATCGTGGTCTGTGGGCGGGACCGACGCCCGCGGAGTGGGCGGAGCGCCTGGGCTGCGACGAGCCGAAGGCGCGGGCGCTCGTGTGCGCCGCGGTGCGGGAGACCTTTGAGGAGTCGAGCGTGCTGCTCGCCGGTGCCAGCACCGACGAGATCGTCGCCGACACCACCGGTGACGACTGGGAGGCCGACCGGGTCGCCCTCGAGACGCGCGAGCTGTCGATGACGGCCTTCCTCGAGAAGCGCTCTCTCGTCCTGCGCACCGACCTCCTCGGCGCGTGGTCGGGGTGGCTGACGCCGATCTTCGAGCCCCGCCGCTATCGCACCTGGTTCTTCGTAGCGGCCCTGCCGCAGGGCCAGGTCACCCGCGACGTCTCCTCCGAGGCCTCAGCCGTCACCTGGGCGGGCGCGCTCGACGCGGTCGAGCAGGTCGAGGCCGAGCAGATCCTGATGATGCCGCCGACGTGGCTGACGTGTCTCGACGTCGGGCAGTACGCCGACCCGGACGGCGTACTCGAGCAGGCGCAGGGGCGTAGCGTCGAGATGTTCACGCCCGAGGTGACCGCTGACGGGGACGCCTACATCCTGTCGACGCCGCCGGCCTATGCCGCGCTGATGGCTGCGCGATGACCGAAGGGAGCTGGGCTGGCGGCGCCTTCGGCGAGACCGGCACCTGCGTGCTCGCGCCCAACGCCGACATCATGACGCTCGACGGCACCAACACCTGGGTGCTGCGCGACCCCGGCTCCCGCTCGATCGTGGTCGACCCCGGGCCCTCGATCGCCGCCCACCTCGACGCCATCGACGCGGTCGCCGGTGACGTTGCCGTGGTGCTCCTGACCCACCACCACGCCGACCACAGCGAGGCCGCGCGGGAGTATGCCGAGCGGCACGGGTGCGGCGTACGCGCCCTGGATCCGACACACCGCCTCGGCTCGGAAGGCCTGGGCGACGGGGATGTCGTGGCAGTCGGTGACCTCGAGGTCCACGTCGTGGCCACGCCCGGGCACACGGCCGACTCCCTGTCCTTCGTCGTGCCGCAGGACCGCGCCGTGCTCACCGGCGACACCGTCCTCGGCCGCGGGACCACCGTTGTCGCGCACCCCGACGGTCAGCTCGGCGCCTATCTCTCCTCGCTCGAGCGGCTGCACGCGCTGTGCGGCGAACAGGGCATCACGACCGTCTGGCCGGGCCACGGCCCGGTCATCGACGACGCCCTCGGCGCGCTCGACTTCTACCTCGCCCACCGCCAGCAGCGACTCGACCAGGTGCGGGGAGCGTTGCGCGACCTCCACGCGATCGCGCGCGAGGGCGGCGACTTCCCGCACGAGACGCTGCCGCGGGTGATCGTCGAGATCGTCTACGCCGACGTCGACCCGGTGCTGTGGGGCGCGGCCGAGCTGTCGGTGCGGGCGCAGCTGG
>JBBRAZ010000077.1:0-3961 GCA_038206295.1 Acidimicrobiales bacterium | reverse complement strand
CCAGCGACGGAACCGCTGAAGGCGCAAACGCCGCGAACGTCAAGGACCCGGTGACCCGGCTGCCGTACCCCAAGCGCCTCGGGCAGGCGTTCGAGGAGTTCCTCGAAGCCATCGACCCCCAGCGTCTTCCCATCCACGGCGGCGACGCCACGACCGTCATCGTGACCATCCCGCTGGCGTCACTCCAGGCGCAGCTCGGTGCCGCGGACCTCATCGGCGGAGGGTTGGTGCCTGGTGATGACCTCACCGGGGACCGGATCACCGCAGCCCAGGCCCGACGGCTGGCGTGCACCGCGAAGATCCTCCCCGCCGTCCTCGACGGCCACAGCCTGCCCCTGGACCTCGGCCGAGCCAAACGACTCTTTACACCCGCCCAACGCAAAGCACTCCTCATCCGCGACCAGACCTGCAGGGCAGAAGGCTGTGACACCCCCGGCACCTGGTGCGACGCCCACCACCTCGACCCCTGGAGCAACGGCGGCGCCACTGATCTGACCAACGCGGTGCTGCTGTGCTCCCACCACCACCACCGCGTCCACGACACCGCCCACCGCACCGACCGACTCCCCAACGGCGACCTCAGATTCCACCGACGCAGATAGGCCGTAGCCGACCGGGCATCACATCGGATCGATGATGACCTCCAGGTGCACAGACAGGTGCTCACTTACCGACGGGTCGGTCCATCGGTGCGGTCCTCGCCCATGGCCCAGACGAGTTTCCAGCACCGTCACAGCCGGATGCCTCGAGTCCCGAGTCCGCTCATGGCGCAAGTCGGGCGTCCGCTCATGTCGAATCGAGTGCGAGTCGGTCTTACCTGGAGATCGGTGACCATCCGACTATATTGCGACTCGTGGAGTTGTCCGTCTGTGTCACCGACGAAGAGTACGAAGCCTGGCGAGCCGTCCGGCTCGCCGTTGAGGCACATTCTCGCTCCCTCACCGTCGAAGAGATGCGTGCGCAGGACTCACTGGACCGGCTGCTGCTCCTTGCCGTGAAGGGCGGCGGCGTGGTGGGTTCCGGCATCGGAGACCGATCCGACACCGATGGGGCGGGGTTCATCGCTCCGCGCGTCCTGTCGGGGCATCGACGCATGGGGGTGGGATCGGCGCTCCTGCGAGCCCTCACCGAGCACTGCAGTGGGCTAGGTCTGTCCACGGTCGTTGCCGGTGTCGACGATGAGGGGTCCCTGGCTTTCGCCGAACACTACGGGTTCGTCGAGGTCGACCGCGAGGTCGAACAGGTACGCGCGGTGGGCGACGAACCGGCTCCGACGGGTCTGCCGCCCGGCGTCGAGGTGATTGCGGCGAGCCAACGCCCCGACCTGTGGGCTGCCTGCTTCGAGACGTTCGGTAAGGAGGTGCTCGCCGACTTCGCCGTGTACGCGCCGCTGGAGATCAGTGCCGAACAGTGGAACTCGACGTGGTACGGCGACCCGCTGTTCTTGGCCCTGTACGACGACGAGGTCATCGGCTGCGCTGGTCTCCACCGCGACACCGACCGGCCCGAACGCGCCGAGAACGCGCTGACCGCAGTCCGCCGCACCTGGCGCGGCCGTGGCATCGCCACACATCTCAAGCGCCGCACGCTGCACTGGGCTGCTCTCAACGGACTCGATGAGATCTACACCTGGACGCAGGTCGGCAACGCGCCGATGCGGCGCCTCAACGAACACCTCGGCTACGTCACCACCCGCAGCAGCATCACCGTCTCACGGACCGATCCGCTCACCACCTGACGGCGCCAACTCATCGACCATTCAGCGAGTTGGGCCCGTGAAGCGTGCCAGGGATCGAGCAACGTCTTCCTATGCCGCGAAGGGTGCGCGCTCATGCTTGTTATGCACGTGATCCAGCAGGTGCCGTTCCCCTAGTACCCCGGCCGTGCGGGCACGACCCGCAGACTCGTGGAATGGGTGCCGTCGGCCAGGATGCACTCGATGCGGTGCTCGCCTGCCCGGAGGCGCACCGTCTTCTGATCTTCCTTCATCACCTCATGACCCCCGCCCTCCGCCGAGTGCTCTTGGATGGTGCGCTTGAAGACCACCGCACCCGACGGGTCGAGGATCCGCACCCTCGCGTTGCCGGCCATAGCTATCGGCGTGACGTCATGGGTGCCAGCACCGACTTCATCGACGTTGAGCAGACACGGGCCATACTCCGGGTCAGGGTTGCCGACGATAATCTCTATCGGCTGGACCTCCGGGTCCGGTGGCGGGTCACCCATACAGCCTGAGAGCAGGCCGATCCCGGCGAGTGCGACACCGAAACGCTGAGACAGGCAAAGGTGGTCATTCATTCTCTGAGTTTGGAGTGCCGGTCACGTTCACGCACAGGGCTGAGGTACTCAGCTGGCTGGACGGGGACGTCCTCATCTGCCGCTGATGGTGCGCGGATCTGCTTGTGACGGACTGCTCGGTCAGTCGGTGTAGAGGCAGAAGGGGTGGACCGCCGGGTCGAGCATCACCCGCACTGTCCCCTGTGGTTGATAATCAGCCTGCTCCGCGCCCACCTGGACGGCGTACGCCACAGCCAGATCCACGTCGTCGACCTCGATGTCGAGGTGCACCGACATCTGGGGTTCGCCGTCCACGGTCGGCCACACGGGCCGCGCGTAGTTGTTCTCAGTGGCGAAGGAGAAGTTGTATCCCGCGTCCTCCGACGGCGCGAGGTCCACCCACCCATCCGACTCGTTGAAGATCCTCCAGCCCAGCAGGCGCTGGTAGAAGTGCGCGAGGGCGCGGGCGTCCGGGGCGTCAAGAACGACGCCGAACCAGGTCTTCTGAGTGCGTAGAGGCATGGCCAAACTGTGCCACCGCAATCGACGCGGCACTCGGCGTACCCGTCAGGCCACACGCTCGCGTGCGCCCGCTCATGAGACGACCTGGAGCCGGGCCCTACCTCAGCGCTCGAACACCGCTGTCGTACGGGCCGGAACGGTGACCGCGTCGACCGCGACCGTGCTGCCCTTCACGACCGCATCGGTGCCGGAGGCCTGGACGTCGTGCAACGTCCACCCCGCGCCCGCGCCGGCGACGGTGGCGGCGCTCGGGGTGGCGTTGAAGACCACCAGCAGTCCGTCGCGCTCGGCGTCGGCGTCCGCGCCGGCGGTGTCGTCGATGAGCATCGCGATCACTCCGGGCTCGGCGTCGAGGAAGGACACCTTGGCCTGGACCTGCGCCAGGCTGCCGAGGCGGAAGAGGGGCGAGGACGCCCGGATCCGCAGCAGGTCCTGGGCGCGGGCGTGCGCCGCGTCCATCGCCTCCGCGCCGGGGTCCAGCGCCGGGTCGGCGAGCAGCGGGCGCATGTAGTCCCACTTGTCGCCGTTGTCGACGCGCAGCGGCAGGCCGGAGCCGAACGTGTTGTCACGGCGCTGCCAGTCGATGCGGTTGAACCAGTCACCGCTGTCGTAGGAGTTGCGGTCCAGGCTCTTGGACCGCAGCAGGTCGGTGCCGGCGTGCCAGAACACCACGCCCTGGGAGAAGGCGACCGTCGAGAGCGACAGCGTGTTCATCCGCACCCGGTCGGCCATCGAGGTGTCGGTCGGGAGCTTGAAGGCGAGCGAGTCGTAGAGCGTCTCGTTGTCGTGGGCGTCGACATAGGTGACCGTCTCGGACGGGTCGGCGGCATAGCCGGCCGGCTGACCGTTGTAGTCGATCTCGGAGCCCACCACGTCCTCGCCGGTCGAGGAGCGGAAGCGGAAGTCGGCGAGGTTGCCGGCCAGGCCGAGCTTGACCAGGTCCTGCTGGCGCAGCAGCGCAGCACGCTGCTCCTCGGCGGTGCCGTTGGCGGGCGAGCCGTTGGGGTCGGTGGACAGACCCGACCCGAAGCCCTGCACGCGCGGGTCCTCGTCGAACGGCCCACCCCCGCGTACGGCGTCGCGCAGCCGGTCGCTGAACGACCCGATGCCGGTGCCGGCGAGGTTGCGCTGCGTGGCCTGGACGAAGCGGGCGTCGTCGGCG
>JBBRAZ010000076.1:0-3970 GCA_038206295.1 Acidimicrobiales bacterium | reverse complement strand
TCATCGCCGTGGCCGACGTCGACTGGGCGGTCGCCGGCCTCATCGCGCTCGGCTCGGTGATCGGCGGTCAGGTCGGAGCCACGGTGGGGCGCCGACTTCCGCCAACGTTGCTACGCGCCGTGATCGCGATCGTGGGCGTCGTCGCCATCGCGGCCTTCGTCGTCTGATCGGTCGCCGGCCTCCTCGACCCACGCCGACAACCAGGTGTCGATCCGCGCATAGACCTCGGCCCGTACCCCGGGGCGCGAGAGCACCATGTCGTGGATCGCGCCGTCGACAGCGATCGAGGTGACGTGGCGCCCGATCGAGGACGCCCAGTGCCGGATCTGCTCGACGTCGAGGACGATGTCGTGGGTGCGCGCATGCTCGTCGAGCTCCGGCCCGAAGTAGGACCGGCCCGAGGACAGGACGAGCGTGGGGCACGCGACGTCGAGGCCCGCGTGCAGCTGTGCGTGCCCACGGCGTACGGCGCGCAGCCAGCCGACGTAGACCGGACGCGACTCCAGGGGCTTCCAGTCGAGGTCGTAGTCCCACTCGCCCCCGTGCTCGCGGTGCAGTGCCCGCCCGTAGACGCCGCTGACCTTGCGGGGGATCTCCCGCATCGGCTGTCGCGTGCCGAGGCGATCGATCGCGAGGCGGGCGGCCGGCGTGCGTAGCCAGGCCGAGCCCTGCATGTCGAGCCACGGTGAGTTCAGGACCATCGCGACCAGCTCATCGGGACGCCGTTCGTGCGCCCACAGGGCGCCCGTCAGGCCGCCGGTGGAGTGGGCGGACAGCACGACCTCGCGGTGCCCGTCGCGCTGGGTGATCCGCCACCAGGCCAGATCAATCTCGGCGTAGTACTCGTGCAGGTCGGAGATGTAGTGGGGCGTCTGGTGATCGCGCAGGGACCGGCCGTACTTGCGCAGGTCGAGGGCGTAGAAGATGTAGCCGCGAGCGGCCCACCACTCGGCGAGCTCGGTGTGGAAGAAGTAGTCGGCGAAGCCGTGGACGTGGAGCACGGCCCGTCCGTGGGGATGCGCCGGCTCGAGCGTCACGAGCGTGGCCACCACGGGGCCCTCGCTGTCCGGCGGGAGCGAGAACGTCTCCACCCGGTAGTCAGGTCCGAGCACGTCGGCCTGCATCGGCAGCAGAGGCATGGGCATGAGCCTAGTGGTCGGTGGCGAAGTCCCGTGCGACCGCGCAGAGACGTCGCGATCGAGGCAGTGGCGAGCGGCGACGGATTTCACGGTTCGGCCTCGGGTGCTGCCTCCCGACGCCTAGCCTTCAGCCGTGGCGAACGCGTGGGAGACCGTGGTGCGCGGCTCCTCGGCCTATGTCCGGCAGCGCATCGAGGGGTGGCGCACCGGCTCGCGGGACAGTCAGGCGTTCCTGGTGCTCGTCCTGGTCGGGTGCGTCGCGGTGGCCGTCGCCTTCGGCTATGTTGCCGAGGTCGTCGTCCCGGTGTCGCTGTGGTTCCTCTTCTTGATGGTCGCCACGATGCTGTTGCGCTTCCTGCCCCTGCTGATGCTGGTGGCGGTGCTGGTCGCGGTCGCCTTCTGGACCTCGGTCGAGACCGACTTCGACACCGCAAGCCGCGCCTCGGCGCTCCTGATCTTCGGCATAGGGGTGGGGCTCGCCGTCTACCAGTCGAGCCGTCAGCGCTCCGGCCTGCCGATGGCGCTGAGCGAGGCGGTGCTCACCCAGCTGCGCGACCGCCTGCAGCGGCAGAGCGTCGTGCCGCCGTTGCCCAACGGCTGGCGCTCGCAGTCGGCCACGATCACCGCCAACGGCCCGAGCTATGCCGGTGACTTCCTCGTCGCTGACCTGCGCGAGGGGCGGTGGCTGGAGATGGCTCTCGTCGACGTGTGTGGGAAGGGGACCGCGGTCGGACCCCAGGCGCTGCAGTTCGCCGGGGCGCTGGGCGGGCTGATCGGGGCCCTGCCGCCCGCGGAGCTGATGGCGGCGGCCAACCTGTTCCTGCTCCGGCAGGAGTCGGACGAGTCGCTGGCGACAGCGGTCCACGTCAAGGTCGACCTCGTCACTGGTGACTACACGATCACCAGCGCCGGTCATCCGCCGGCTCTGCACTGGCACCTCGGCCTGCGTGGGTGGTCGATCGACAACGCGCGCGGCATGGCGCTGGGCGTGATTGCGGAGGCAGACTTCACCCCCAGTCGTGGGCGGCTCCGGCCCGGCGAGGCCCTGATGTTCTACACCGACGGTGTCATCGAGACCGCGGACCGTGATCTCGACGACGGGATCGACTGGTTGCGCGAGGTCGCCCTCCAGGCGGTCGACGCGCGCGGCTTCACCGGCATGCCGAAGCGGGTGCTCAAGAAGGTGCCGCGGGGTGACGACGACCGGGCCATGCTGGTGCTCGAGCGGCAACCGCTCACCTCGCCCGAGCGCGACTCCGAGCAGTTCCGGGGTCTCGGGGCCTGAGCCGACCCGTGGGTCTCAGCGCGTGGTGCCTCGCGAGTAGAGGTCGCGGATGACCTCCTCGATGTCGGGCTCCTGGATCGAGAGGTCCGCGACGTCGTACGCCGATGCGACCGCCGCCACGATCGGGGCAGCACTCGCGTCGGAGGGGAACGACAGCCACTGGCGCGGCCCCTCGACGCGGCGCACCACGGCACCCGGCACGTCGATGGGCGGTGCCTCGTCGACGAGGTCGACGACGAGGGTCCGGGTGGAACCGCCCTGGGCGTGGAGCCCGGCCAGCGAGCCGTCGTACACGCTCGTGCCGTGGTCGATCACGATCACCCGCTCGCACAGCGCCTCGATGTCCTGCAGGTCGTGGGTGGTCAGCATGAGCGTGGTGCCGCGCTCGGTGTTGAGCGAGCGCAGGAACTCGCGCAGCCGGCCCTTGCTGACCACGTCGAGGCCGATGGTGGGCTCGTCGAGGTAGAGGATTTCGGGGTCGTGAAGCAGCGCCGCGGTGATGTCGCCGCGCATCCGCTGGCCCAGGCTGAGCTGGCGCACCGGCGTGTCGAGCTGGTCGCCGAGGTCGAGGATCTCGATGAAGCGGTCGAGGTTCGCGCGATAGCGCGCGGGCGGGATGCGATACATCTTCTGCAGGAGCTCGAAGGAGTCACGCAGTGGCAGGTCCCACCAGAGTGTCGAGCGCTGGCCGAAGACCACGCCGATCCGGCGGGTCAGTGCGACCCGGTCGCGACTCGGGTCCAGGCCGGCGACGCGCACCCGCCCGCCGGTCGGCACGAGGATCCCGGTGAGCATCTTCACGGTGGTGGACTTCCCGGCGCCGTTGGGCCCGATGTAGCCCACCATCTCGCCGGCCGCGACGCTGAACGACAGGTCGTGGACGGCCCGCACCTGCTCGCGGACCCGACGGCGACGTCCCTCGACCCGGCGGCGTACGTCGAAGGTGCGCGCGAGCTCGTGCGCCTCGATGAGCGGCTGTGGGTCGGACATCTCAGCTCCCGGTGGAGGTGTAGTGGCGGACGCCGGAGCGCCACACGAGCAGGGCGGCGCCCATGGTGATCAGGCCCGCCAGCGGCGAGGCGAACTGGAGCGCGGCGGGGGAGCCGAAGGGGTCGGTGCGGCCCAGGAGGTAGAGGCAGGGATACCAGTTCACGAAGGCGACCGGGACGACGAAGGTCAGCCCGACCATCACCTCGCGGGGGAAGATGCTGAGCGGGTATTGCGTGACGGTCGCGCCGCCGTAGGTGAAGGCGTTGGCGAACTCGGTCGCATCGGTGGTCCAGAACTGGATGCAGGAGAAGCCGACGAAGAGGCCGAAGAAGACCAGCGCCCCGCTGAGGAGCATCGAGACCGCGACCAGCACTCGCAGCGGCGTCCAGTCGACGAAGGTGCAGGCCCACCCGAAGACGAGGCACGCCTGGGTGAGCCGGCCCATGCGGCGCAGTGTGAACTGATCGGCACACACCTGCACGAGCAGCGGCACGGGCTTGGTCATCATCTGGTCGAGGCGGCCGGTGCGGATGTAGGTGCCGATCCGCTCCACGCT
>JBBRAZ010000075.1:0-4490 GCA_038206295.1 Acidimicrobiales bacterium | reverse complement strand
TTGAGCACGGCGACCATGTCGTCCTCGGTGTCGTTGCCGACCTTCTCGAAGACGACCTTCATGATCGGGTCGGCGAGCTTGGCGATGCCCTGCATCTCGATGTGGGCCTCGTAGGTCACCCGGCTGCCCGCGCCCTCGGGGCTGGGGACGACGGTGATCGTGTCGGTCGAGGTGGCGGTGTCGTTGCGTCCGTGGAAGACGATGGTGTCGTCGGTGAGCTTCTCGAGGCGGTAGTCGAGCTCGGTGCTGACGCCGCCGATCTTCGACACGTTGTGCCAGCTCGAGCCCACGGCCACGGGGCCGGCATCAGTCCGGGTGCACGTCTCCGTGCCCGGGTCCCACTCCTCGGCGTTGCTGAAGTCCTTGAGGTAGCCGATCACCACGGCGGGATCGGGGCGGACGTCGAACGTGCGGCTCACGGTGGTCATGCCTCGACAGTAGGCAGACCGGCACCGGCGCCAGCACGCCCGATCGGGTGTCCTGGGCTCCGGCGGCGCGGCTAACCTCGGCCCCATGCCTCCCCAGATCGCCACGACCACCGAGGTCGACCGCGAGCAGCTGCTCGACTTCATCCGTCCTCGCCACCACATGGTGCTGATCACCAGCCGGACCGATGGGTCCCCGCAGTCGTCCCCGGTCGCCGGTGGCGTCGACGACAGCGGCCGCATCGTCATTGCGACCTACCCCCAGCGGGCCAAGACCAGGAACGCGCGCTCGCGCCCGGAGGTCTCCGTGCTCGTGCTCTCCGACGACTGGGACGATGCCTGGGTGCAGGTCGACGGCACGTGCGAGGTGCTCGACGCGGTCGACGGCGAGGAGGCGCTCGACGCCTTCGTGGAGTATTTCCGCTGCATCGCCGGCGAGCACTCCGACTGGGACGAATACCGCAGCGCCATGGTCTCCCAGGGCAAGTCGCTCCTGCGGATCACGCCGACACGGTGGGGTCCTGTCGCGACAGGGGGGTTCCCGCCCCAGCAGGACTGAGTTCCGCCGACCGACGCCGACACGGATCAGGCAGGCTCGATCATCGAGGCGTCCAGGCTCTCGCGCAGCTGGTGCAGGGCAGTGCGGATGCGGGTCTTGGTGGTGCCGAGCGGCGCCTGCATGAGCCGGGCGACGTCGGCATAGGTGTAGCCACCGAAGTAGGCGAGCTCGATGGCCCGTCGCTGCGGGGCCGGCAGCCCGGTCAGCGCGGTGCGGATCGTGGCGGCCCTGGCGCGGGAGTCGACGTCTCGGTAGGTCGTGTCACTCAGGCGGTGATCTGCCCGCTGGCCGTGCCAGGTCGTGTCGCGCCGGCGAGACGAAGAGCTCGAGCGGACCCGGTCGACGGCGCGGTGGTGGGCCATCGTGGAGATCCACGCGCTGGCCGAGCCCCGGGTCGCGTCGAAGCGGGCAGCGTTGCGCCACACCTCGATCAGGGTCTCCTGGGCGACCTCCTCTGCCTGGTGGGGATCACCGATCACGCGGAGCGCGATGCCGTAGACCCGGTGCACCACGGCGTCGTAGACCGCGCCGAAGGCGTCGGCGTCTCCGGTCGCCGCGCTCTCGAGCCCGAGGGTGAGTGGGTCGACGTGGGGTGCGGCGCGAGCGGGTCGTGGGGTCACGTCTCTCCAGCCTGTGAGAAGTCCGCATACGCCTAGCGCACAAGTGACTTGTGGACACTGTATTGGTCTCTCGTGCGAGGATGCACGTCATGGCAGCACCCGAGACACCTCCTTTGGTGGATCAGTTGTGCTTCGACCTCTATGCCGCGTCGCGCGCGATCACCGCCGCCTACCGTCCGGTGCTCCGCGAGATCGGGCTCACCTATCCGCAGTACCTCGTGATGATCGTGCTCTGGGAGCACGAGACCCGCACCGTGCGCGACCTCGCCGATGCGCTCCATCTCGACCACGGCACGCTCACGCCGCTCCTGCGTCGCATGGAGTACGCCGGATGGGTGACCCGCACCCGTCACCCGCACGACGAGCGCTTCGTGGTCGTCGGGCTCACCGACGAGGGCGACGGGCTGCGCGTGCACGCGAGCCGGATCCACTGCGCGATGAAGGATGCCCTGGCTCTCGACGAACAGGAGTTCGCCGACCTGCAGAGCACCCTGCGCACCCTCACCGCCCGCGTCAGCTGACGCGCGGCATCCGGCCGGCTGGGCGCTCGAGTCACGCGAGTCCCAGGCCCGGTCGTCCTGCGAAAGGACGACCGGGCCTGACACCGGCCACCCCGGCCGGCTGCTTGACCGGAAGGCCTCAGCCCCGAGACGTGCAATCGCGAGGCCGTAATCTGTCCGTACCCGGCGATATACGCCGACGCGCATGAGGGCCGCCCTTGGAACGTTTGCCACGATGGGTGGCATGGAGACGACGACCCGCGAGCCGGCCTGGCTCCAAGCTGCGTGGCTGACGGGCGGGTTCGTCGCCGTGCTGTGGGTGCTCGAGATCATCGATGCGGTCACCGGCAACCCGCTCGACGAGCTCGGCATCGTGCCTCGCACCGAAGACGGCCTCGTCGGGGTCGCCGCAGCACCGCTGCTGCACTTCGGCTTCGACCACCTCGTCAGCAACACCGTGCCCGTCCTGATCCTGGGCTTCCTCACCCTCGCGACCGGCATCGCCCGCGGACTGCTCGCCACCGCGATCATCTGGGTCCTCGGCGGCGTCGGGGTGTGGGTGTTCGCGCCGTCGGCCACCAACCACGCCGGCGCCTCGATCCTGATCTTCGGCTGGATCGTCTTCCTGATCGTGCGCGGCCTCCTCAACCGTCGGTCCACCGAGATCCTCATCGGTGTCGCGGTCTTCCTTCTCTACAGCGGCGCGCTGCTCGGCGTCCTGCCCGGCCAACCCGGCGTCTCGTGGCAGGGCCACCTCTTCGGCGCCATCGGCGGCTTCCTCGCAGCGAGGCTGCTCGCCACCCGCGACCGGGGCCGCGTGCCGTACTGAAACGGCGGGACCGGCCGCGACGCGTGAACACACCGACGGTGGGGTACGGGCGGGCATGCAACGCGCTCCAGCCCAGTCCACCGTCCCGCACGACGCCGATCGCACCGACGACCCCGACCACCCTGCGAAACCCGACTCTCCCGACGACCTCACCCGGCCCTCGTGGACGTTCGTCGCGCGCAAGACGGTCCGCGAGTTCTCCGACGACCAGTGCACCGACCTCGCAGCTGCGCTGACCTACTACGCGGTCCTCGCGCTGTTCCCGGCCGCGCTGGCGATGCTCTCGTTGGTCGGCCTCGTGGGTCAGGGCCCCGACACCGTCGACGCGCTGCTGCAGGTGCTGCGCAGCGTCGGTGCCGGCGGGGTCGCGGACACCATCGAGCCGACGCTGGTCGAGCTGAGCCGGAGCTCGAGCGCAGGGCTGGGGCTGGTCCTCGGCCTGGCGGCCGCGCTGTGGTCGGCCTCCGGCTATGTCGGTGCCTTCGGTCGAGGGATGAACCGCGTCTACGAGGTGCGTGAGGGCAGGCCGTTCTGGAAGCTGCGCCCGCTGATGCTGCTCGTCACGCTGGTGACGGTCGTGCTGGCAGCCCTCGTTGCGCTCAGCCTGGTGCTCACGGGTCCGGCTGCGGAGGCAGTGGGCGATGTGATCGGCCTGGGCTCGACTGCGGTGCTCATCTGGAACATCGCCAAGTGGCCGGTGATGCTGCTGGTCGTCATATTCATCGTCGGCCTGCTCTACTACGCCACGCCCAACGTCAAGCAGCCGAAGTTCCGCTGGATCAGCGTCGGCGCGGGCGTGGCCATCGTCGTGTGGCTCCTCGCTTCGGCGGCGTTCGGCGTCTACGTCGCCAACTTCAGCAGCTATGACAAGACCTACGGTGCGTTGGCCGGCGTCATCGTCTTCCTGCTCTGGCTCTGGATCACCAACCTCGCGCTCCTCTTCGGCGCCGAGCTCGATGCCGAGCTCGAGCGGGCACGGGAGTTGCAGGCCGGGCAGCACGCAGAGCGAGACCTGCAGCTGCCTCCCCGCGACACCCGCACCATCGACAAGGCCGCGGCCAAGGACGAGGCCGACGAGCAGCGCGGTCGTCGGCTCCGCGAGACCCGCGGCCAGGATGCCGATCCCGACCGCGTTGACAGCCGGCCCGACTCTGGCAGAGCCGCCCGATGAGCCCTCGCGTCCTCCTGGTGACCGGTGCGTCCAGTGGGATCGGCGAAGGAGTCGCACGACGGGCAGCCGAGCGCGGTGACCACGTGGTGCTGCTCGCCCGCGGTCGCGACGCGCTGGAGCGGGTGGCTCGCGACTGCGATCGCCTCGGCGCGGCCTCGTGCCTCGTCGTCACAGCCGACGTGGGTGACGACGCGGACGTCGCTGCGGCCATCGCCGCAGTGAGGGCGCGGCACGAACGACTCGACGTCGTGGTGAGCTCGGCCGGTGTCGTGGCCTATGGCCGCATCGCCGATGTCCCGCCCGAGGTCTTCGACCGCGTCATCACCACCAACCTCCTCGGCCCCGTCAACCTCGCCCGCCACGTGCTGCCCGTGCTGCGCGACCAG
>JBBRAZ010000074.1:0-4586 GCA_038206295.1 Acidimicrobiales bacterium | reverse complement strand
GAACCCGGCCGCCGCTACTACCCCTCCGGCAAGCGCCGAGGCGGATCACGACAACCCCGAACCAAGCAATGATGACCACGACCAACTGTCAGCGATGTCCCGCGACAGAACTGTCAGCGATGTCCCGCGACAACACACTTCCGACTATCGGGACCCACCATGCACAGAACGGCTTGGGGGTTGGGGTGAGATGGCCCCTGAGCTGGCCGAGGTCGGCCGTCAGTCCGCCTCGCCTCGCGGCTCGGCCAGCTCGGACTGGAGCAGCGCCACCTCCTCGGCGAGGGTGCGGGTGCGGTCTTCGAGGCGCGACAGCTCCCACGAGAAGTGGACGACCACGAGGAAGAGGAACGCCACCGCTGCGAGGAGGAACAGCGTCGGTGGGTAGAAGACGCCGGCGCGCTCCGACACCCATGTGAGCAGGCCGGGTGCGACCGCCAGCAGCCCCAGCGGGATGATGGCCGCCACCCACAGCAGGGCGTACTTCGAGCGCAGCTGACCTCGGCGCAGCAGCCGCAGGATGAACACCAGGGCGCCGATGGTGACGATGCCGATGAGCAGGTGGGCCCGGTCGGTGAGGCCGATCAGCTCGGCAGATTGCTGGGCCAGGGTCATGGCTGCACCTCGCTGGGGGATTGCGGCCTCCTGCGGCCGGTGCGGGTCACCGCGATGACGAGCAGGAGCCGCAGGTAGTGGTAGAGCAGGCGGAGGCGGCGGTTCGACGGCAGGCCTGCGCTTCGCTCGCTCATGGCGACCGGCACCTCGGCCACCCGGAAGCCTTCGTGCAGGGCAAGCAGCAGGGCCTCGACGGACTCCATGTACTCCGACGGGTAGCTGTCGGCGAAGAACCCGAGCACCGCGGTGTCGAAGGCCCGGAAGCCTGAGCTGGTGTCGCTGAAGCGCTGCCCGGAGGCTCGGTGCACGATGAAGCGCAGGAGGCCCATGGCGCCGGCGCGCATGCGGCCGACCTCGTAGTCGTGCTCCTCGTCGGCGAAGCGCGAGCCCACCGCCATGTCCGCCCCGTCATCGAGGGCGGCGAGCAGCAGCGGGATCTGGTCGGCGGCGTGCTGGCCGTCCGCGTCGAGCTGCACCGCGCGGTCGTAGCCGTGGCGCACCGCGTAGCGGAACCCGGTGCGCAGCGCGCCGCCGATGCCGAGGTTGAACGGCAGCGAGACGACGGCGACGCCCGCCGCTCGGGCGACCGCAGCGGTGTCGTCGGTCGAGCCGTCGTCGATGACCAGCACGTCGAGCTCCGGCAGCGCTGCGTGGAGGTGCGCGAGCACGCCGGGCAGGGCCTCCTGCTCGTCGAGCGCGGGGATCACGATGAGCGTGCGAGGGGTCGACACCGCTGCCGAGCGTAGGTGGCGGCAGGGGAGGGGGTCAGGCACCGGGGGCGCTCAGCCGGTCGATCGACGGGGCGCCTTGAGGCGCTGGAAGGGCACCTCGACGAGCTTGAAGCACACCGTCGCCACGACGCTGCTGGCCACGAACGCCACTGCGGCGACCCGCGGCCAGCTCCCGGTGAACGTCACGAGGGTCTCGAGCGTGCCCGGCGTCGCGCTCGCCGCCCGGGTCACGAGCTCGTCGTAGCCCTCGATCGTCCACTCCTTCGCCTGCTCCACCAGCGCCAGGTGCCACAGGTAGAACGAGAGCGAGATCGCGCCGAGGAAGGTCAGCGGGCGGCTCCGCAGCACGGCGCGCAGCCGGCCGGCCATCTGGTCGCCGAAGATCGCCGGCGCCAGCCAGAGCGCGGAGATGGCGCTGTACGCCAGCTGTCGCGGCAGGTACTCGGTGCCGTTGAGGCCGAACGGTGCGTTCGGTGCCCGCATCCGGCTCACGAGCAGCAGCGCGGCTGCTGCACCGAGCCAGCACAGCGCAGGGTGCCGCCCCGTCCACGCGGCGGGCCGCGGCGCAGGCACATCGGGCCGGGCGCTGAGCACCGCCAGCGCCATGCCGGTGGCGAAGAGGTCCAGGTACATCGGGAGCCACAGCAGCGTGCGGGCCTGGAGCTCCGGATCGCCCTCGAGTCCGAGCACCACTGCGGCTCGGAATCCCTGGCCGATGACGAACAGCGCAGCGGTCCCGACCAGCATGCGCCGCTGCGTCGCCGTCGGGTCAGACGCATCGGTGCCCCGGGTGAGCAGCGCGGCGAGAAGCGGCAGCGCGGCGTAGAAGCAGATCTCCACCCCGATGCTCCACGCCTGCGTCAGCGCGTAGGGCTCGTGGGACCCGAACGCCGGCAGCACGAGCAGGTTCGCCACCCACGCCCACGCGTCATCCGGGTACAGGTCGAAGATCACCCCGACGCCCACCACCGCGACCCAGTACCCCGGGATGATGCGCAGCAGCCGGCTCCGATAGAAGCGTCGCACATCGGGTGATGGGCGTCCATCGAGCGCCGCCCTCGCGAACGGCCGGAACAGGAGGAATCCCGACAGCACGAAGAACATCGGCACCGCGAGGTCGAAGCGCGCCACGATCCTGCCCACCTCGCCGCCGCGCAGCACGTAGCCCGTGGCGAAGGCAGCGTGGTTCAGCAGCACCATCGTCATGCCGATGGCCCGGTAGGCGTCGAGTCCGGGGAAGTGCGCCCCCGCGCTCGTGGGCCGCTGCTCGGTCGGAGGCCGATGCTCGCTCACGTCGTCGATGGCTCGACCGCATCGTCGGTAGCGAGCGGCGTCGGCCGCCAGCGCTCCCACAGGCGCACGCCACCCTGTGCGGCCAGCACCACCAGCGCGATCTCGGCCGGCACCCGGAACCGCACGAGCCCGTAGAACAGCGTCGCCGTCGCCGCCACCACGACGAACGTCGCCAGCAGCGGCCACAGCACCCGCCGTCGCCGGCGCAGCGACCACGCGCCGACCGCGGCGAGCGGCACCAGCACCTTGTAGGCGTACTCGCCGATCCTCGACAGCGTCCGCTCGCGACCCTCGCCCTGGTTGTACCACCACATCTGGTGGGTCTCGTAGGCGCTCCACACCCGTCCCTGGCGGGCCAGCAGCACCTTCGGCAGGTCGCGGGTGTGGTTCCCGATGTAGTCGAGCGCTGCGTCACGGTACGTGGCGGACACCACCGATTGGTCGCCTTCGGGGCGCACCACCTCGGGGGCGCACATCGGGTCGCCGTAGGCCTCCGCCGCAGGGACCACCCAGATGCCGATCGAGCCGCCGCCGTAGACCTTGTCGCAGTTGGCGCCGATGAGCGTGAGGCCGTCGTTGGTCGAGATCGTCACCGGCTCCTCGAATCGCGCCACGTTGAACAGCACCCACGGGACGAGCACCGCGGCGGTCACCGCTCCGGCCACGGCGACGTCGCGCACCGCGACGAGGCGCTTCTCGCGTCGGCCTCGAGGTGCTGCGAGCGCGACCGGCAGCAGCGAGAGGGGCAGCAGCAGCGCCAGCTCCGCGCGCGCCAGCACCGCCACGCCACCGGCGAGGCCGAGCACCGCGGCGCTGCGCACGCCCGGCGCGCGGCCGTACGCCAGGACGAGCAGCAGCAGGGCGGCGGTGCCCGCAGCGGCCAGCGCCTCGGACATCACCACGCCGTCGTTCAACCACAGGTTCGGGTACAGCGCAGCGAGCACCCCGGCGACGGATCCGACCCGCTCCCCGCCGACGCGTCGGCCGAGCAGCATCACGAGCGCCACCGCCCCGGTGCCGATCGCGGCGATGGCCAGGCGCTGCGCCAGCACGCTGTCGGGGAACACGAAGGAGACCGGCGCCAGCACCAGCGGGGTGAGCGGCGGGTGATCTGCGGCTGGGCCGCCGCGCCCGAACGGGTCCTCGAAGAACGCGCCGTCAGCGATGGCCTGCGCCTGGGCCGAGTACCAGATGGCATCGCCGCACAGCGGCTGGCCGCACGCATCGTCGCCCTGCTTGGCGATCAGGATGTAGCTCACCCGCACCGAGGCGGCGAGCAGCGTGATGGCGATCAGGCGCCGGCGGAACGCCCGGGTCGGGGCCGCGGCCACGAGCTCAGTCCCGGCCGGAGTTCACCGGGTGCTCGCGGCCGAACGCCGCCCGCTCGATGACCGGTGCGTCGCGCCCAGCACCCTCCCGCCCGGCCGACGAGATCTCCTCGTGGTACTCCTCTTCGACGTTGACGGCCCAGATGTCGTGGCCAGCGTCGTCGACGATGTTCTCGACCGTCAGCATGGCGGTGAGCATCGAGTGGTCCTGGTTGTTGTACTTGTGCATCCCGTTGCGCCCGACGGCGTGCACGTTCGGGGTGTGCTCCTCGAGCCAGGCGCGGAGCACCGCCACGTTCTCCCGGTACGTCTCGTCGTACATTGGGTAGGCCTTGGGCATGCGCACCACGTAGCCCTCCTGCACCACGTCAGCTGGCACGAGGCCGAGCGCCTCGAGCTCGCGGGCGCCCTTGGCGATGAGGTCCTCGTCGCTCATCGTCCACAGGTCGTCGCCCTCGAAGACGAAGTACTCCAGGCCGAGGCACGTGCGGCCGTCCTTGACCAGGTACGGCGACCAGGAGCCGAAGTTCTGGATGCGGCCGACATCGACCTCGGCTGCGTGCACGTAGATCCAGTTGTCGGGGAAGCTCGCGCTCTCCGGCACCACGAGAGCGACCGTCAG
>JBBRAZ010000073.1:0-4963 GCA_038206295.1 Acidimicrobiales bacterium | reverse complement strand
CGCTGCATCGGAGGCCTACAACACCGCGCTCGAGGCCCACCTTCGAGAAGGCCTCGGCGTTGAGTTCGTCGACGCACCGCGGGCAGGTGGCAAGCGCCCAGTACGGGAGATCACCGGTGTCGATGCCGCGCTATGCGCACGATGGTCGCGACGCCGGTCCGACATCGAGGTCCGCCAGGGCGAGCTGGCCGAGGAGTTCGCCATCCGGCACGGACGGTTCCCCACCGCGAAGGAGTCGATTGCGCTCGCGCAACGCGCGAACCTCGAGACCCGCGAGTCAAAGCACGAGCCCCGGTCGGAGGCCGAGCAGCGCGCGACCTGGCGCGAGCAGGCGGTTCATAAGCTGGGAACCGCGGGCATCGATCGCCTGCTCAATGATTCGCTCACTCTGACACCGTCCGGACGCAGGCAGTTCTCGATCGAATGGCTGGTCGAAGCAGCCGAGCGGGTGATCACCGGTCTCGAGGCCCATCGCGCCACCTGGCAGACCTGGCACATCTATGCCGAAGCCCAGCGCCAGATCCGCGAGCTCGACGTACCGAGCGAGCAGGTCGGCCAGGTGGTTGAGCACCTGGTCGACACGGTCCAGCGCTCACTGATCAACCTGACCCCCGACCTCGACCCCATTACCGACCCGCAGACGCTGCGCCGTTCCGACGGGGTCAGTGTCTACCGCCACACCGGAGCCGACCACTACACCAGCCAGCGGATGCTCGACGCCGAGCAGCGGATCGTCGAGGCCGCCGGCCGCACCACCGCCACCGCTCCGGATCCCGTCGATGTCGAACTCGCTCTCTTGGCGACACCCTTCGACGGACCGGTGTTGAACGACGGTCAACGCGAGCTCGTCCGCGCCCTCCTCAGTGACCCGCGACAGGTCGCGCTCGCGTTGGCGCCCGCTGGTGCCGGCAAGACCACGGCGATGAGCATGCTCGCGCAGGTGTGCCAGGACCTCGGCTACGACCCGGTCGGGCTCGCCCCCTCGGCGGCCGCCGCAGCGGTGCTCGGGGAGGCGACCGGGATGCTGTCCGACACGCTCGCGATGCTCGACCACACCCTCGCCGCGGGGCTCGATCCCGGCTTCGGCCCGCACACGGTCGTAGTCATCGACGAGGCGGGCATGGACGACACCCCCACGCTGGACCGCGTGATCGCCGCGTGCCTCGAACGCGGTGCCCGGGTGCGGCTGATCGGCGACAACCAACAGCTCGCGTCCGTCGGCGCAGGCGGAGTGCTGCGCGACATCGCCCACACCCACGCGCCGTACGCCTCGACGAGGTTGTCCGCTTCGACGACGCCGTCGAGGCACGGGCATCGCTGGACCTGCGGGAGGGAGACAGGGCCGCCCTCGGGTACTACTTGGACCACGACCGCATCCACACCGGCGACGTCGACACCTGCCTGGACGACGTGCTCACCGCTTGGCGCAACGAGCAGGCTGCCGGCCGCGAGTGCCTGATGCTCGCCCCGACCCGCGACCTTGTCACCCGGCTCAACCACGACGCTCGCGCCGCCCGTCTTGCCGGCGCGCCACCCAGCGTCGAGCTCACCGTCGCCGACGGCAACCAGGTCAGCGTCGGTGACACGATCCTGACCCACCGCAACGACCGTCGACTCGGCGTCAGCGGCACCGACTGGGTCAAGAACGGCGACCGCTGGACCGTGACCGCGCTGAACCGCAACGGCTCCCTTCGAGTACGCCACCTGCGCTCCGGGCTCCGGGCTCCGGACCACCCTGCCCGCGGCATACGTCACTGCGCACGTCGAGCTCGGGTACGCCACCACCGTCCACGCCGCCCAGGGCTCCACTGCCGACGTCATGCACGGCATCCTCACCGGCTCCGAGGACCGGCAACTGCTGTACACGATGCTCACCCGCGGCCGCGCCGAGAACCACCTCCACCTCATCGCCGATGCAGCCGACCCTGATGCCGAGCAGTTCCTCCCCTGCATCAACGAGCAGCTGACCGCCGTCGACGTCTTCGACAGGGTCGTAGCCCGCGATGGCGCCGCAGTCTCCGCGACCACCGAAGTCGCTCACGCCATCAATCCCGCGACCCAGCTTCGCGAGGCTGCGCGCAGGTACGCCGATGCGGTCACCGATGCCACGCACCGCTTGCTCGGGCCAAACGCTGAGGACGCCCTGGAGGCAGCCGATTCAGGACCATTGCCATGGCTCCCCAGCATCCCGATCGGACTGCACAGTCACCCGGAATGGGCGACCTACCTTTCCGCGCGCGCCGACCGCGTCGCCACCCTGGCCGACGTCGTACGCCGCAGCGCCGACCTCCCGCCACCGATCCGGCGATTCGACGACATCCTGACCGACCAGCTCAGAGAAGATTTGATCATGTGGCGCGCCGCCAACGGCGTACCTGGTCACGACCGCAGCCTCGTTGGCCCACGCACGGAAGACTTCGCCGCCGACCGCTACGCCCGCCATCTGCAGCGTCAGGTCGACGCGCTCTATCCCGCATCGGTCCGTCGATGGGAAGTCAGCGTCGCGGCGGCCATCGGCGAACCTGATCGCCGGGATCAACACACGCTCGACCTGGCCCGCGAGCTCGAACGCCTCGATCACACTGGGATCAACGCCGGGCTCCTACTCCGCCGGGCGATCTCGGCGCGAAAGCCGCTCCCCGACCAACACACGGTCGAAGCCCTTTCTTACCGGGTCCGAAGGATGGCTACCCAGTGGCGGGGCGTCGACGCTCCGGAGGCACGTCGGGCGCCCACGCACCGGGCGGCAGGTCTCGAACTCTGAAGAAGAGAGCCTCGCACTCGTCCGTGATCACCAACTGCATCTCCTCCGCCGGCGTCACCGGGCAAGTCGGGTGCTGTGCGCGCCAGACCGCGAACTTGTCGGGATCGTCTCGGACCTCCACGTACGCGGCCAACCGATCCAGTGCCGTCGTGGCGCGGCGTCGAACAGCACGGGGCGACAGGTGCACAGTGCGCCCGAGTTCTTCCACGACGGCGGGAGTCGTTAGCCCCATCCGACCACGATGGCCCGGCACCTCCAGCCTCGCGGCAACACTGGCAAGCCGATCGAGCAGCCACGCGTCAAAGGCGTTGATCGCGTGCGCATCCATCGCCTCCAATTCCAAGCATTCAACCTGGCCGACCAGCTCGTCCTGGGACTCGTATTCATCCGCCGCCGGCCCCAGGTGGGCGACGTCCGCGACGCAGACCGCTTCAGCCCAGACCCGATCACGTCTCACCGCGAGATCGCCAACACCGAGCTCGGCGGACACCTCCCGGCGGGTACTCGCCAAGATCGCCCCGGCGACACTACGAGTCTGAAGCAGGTGGGCTTGGCTTGCCTCGATCCACAGCTGACCTGCGACCAGGCCCTCACTGTCGCCCGGCAGGTCACCCAGCCGACGCGCAAGCGCCTCAGCTCCAGGCAACAGCGCCCAAACCAGCGCCGTGATCGCCTCCGGATCGTGGACGGTCATCGCAGCCAGGACGCCGAGCACCTCGTTCGCCTCGCGGGACGACACGGATCGCGTCCACACGTGGATGTCGGTGAGGTCGTCCACCACTCGAAGCTCTGGCCGCTCTGTCGACCACCGCGCCCAGGCCGCCCGAGCGGCGTGCATCTGGGGGCAGTCAGGATCAATGAGACCAACGCGATCGGCAAGAGACACGACATGCTCCTCGAGAATTTCCCTGCCGCCGAAGGTCAGCAGGGACCTTCCAGAGTGAGTCGGACGTTGCTTCTGGTCAAGGGACGCCGACGTCGCATTCGAGTTCATCCCAAGACAGCAAGAGACAGTCCGAGACGATCGGTGGCAACCGGGGCCAACCAGCACTCGAATTTCTGCATCCCTGTCTCATGATTCGACCGCATGAGGAAGTTTTGGCAGCGCGGAAGTGGAGCACCGCGCGCTCGTGGCACCGCAAACACCCCGGGGAGAGGTCTTCTTGCCTCGCCGACGAGGGGCGTGGCGGTCAGCGCTTCAACCACCGGCACACAATGCACCTCGCTCGTGGCGAACCTGCTGCGGGCGACGTGGCAGGACGTCACCAGTTGGCGGGGTATGCCGAAGTCGCTGCAAGGTAGCTGCACCATCCTGACCCTGGAAAGTGCTGCACTTCGGTGTGGATGTGACGGCATCTACGTGCGGCAGGGCTTAAGCTCGCCGCCACTTGGGCTCGTCAGTCAGCGTTCGATTGGGGGGAATGCGTGGCAGAGGATCCGCTCAGACCGGGCTTGCGAGACGAGCTGGTCACTGAGGAGCTGACCGCGCTTCTGACGCACCTGGATCAGCAGCAGCTGATCTCCGACCCGCTGCGCGCTAGCGACGCCGTCGAACGGCTCGGCAAGCACCTGCTGCGAGTGGCCCGGCGTATGCGCACCCCGAACGACTCCGCCGCCGTCGAGGCGGGCACCACGTTGGTGAATGCCGCGATCGATGCTCTCGGGACGGACTACGCGGGAGATCGCGTGAGCCATCCTCCCCGGCTCCTCAAGGGAGTCCGCCACCCGGTGGGACTCTCGAAAGGAGAGTTGCCAGACCACCCAATGATCCCGCTCACTTCGAGCGAGCTCCTGGTGAATGGCGCAGGCGAACCTGCCTTCGGCACCGTGCTGAAGGAGGAGATTCGCTGCGCCAACGAGGTCGACCTCATTTGCGCTTTCGTTGGCTACACAGGCTTTCAGCCGCTGAAGGACGAGTTTCGCGCCCTGATCGAGCGAGGCGGACGGGTGCGGGTGATTACCTCGACGTATCTCGGGGCGACCAGCGCGAAGGCGCTCGATGAGCTGGTGCGGCTCGGCGCCGACGTCCGAGTCAACTATCAGGGCCAGTCGACGAAGCTGCACGCCAAGGCCTGGCTGTTTCGCCGTCCTGGCGAGCTCGACACCGCGTGCGTTGGCTCATCGAACCTCTCGGACGCCGCCCTGTACTCGGGCCTTGAGTGGAACGTTCGCCTGGCGAGAGCAGACGCGCCAGCGGTT
>JBBRAZ010000072.1:0-5054 GCA_038206295.1 Acidimicrobiales bacterium | reverse complement strand
TCCTACGCCTCCTTCGCCGTGCCGCTCGGCGCCACCACCAAGATGGACGGCTGCGCCTCGATCTACCCGGCGATCTCGGCGATCTTCGTCGCGCAGTTCTTCGGCGTCGACCTGTCGATCACCGACTACGTGCTGATCGCGTTCGTCTCGGTCATCGGCTCCGCAGCCACCGCGGGTGTTACCGGCGCGACGGTGATGCTCACGCTCACACTGTCGACCCTCGGTCTCCCGCTGGAGGGCGTCGGCCTGCTGCTGGCGATCGACCCGATCCTCGACATGGGCCGCACCGCGGTCAACGTCACCGGCCAGGCGCTCGTCCCGACCATCGTGGCCAAGCGCGAGGGCATCCTCGACCAGGCGGCGTACGACGCTCCGCGGGGGCGCACGCCGTGGCGCGAGACCGACCACGCGGGCTCGTCGCCCGCGCCGGCGCACGCAGCGGTCTGACACACACCCGGCGAGGTCGTTCAGGGCACCCAGTGGGGCCCGGCGACCTCGTCGGTCGACCGGTTCTGGCGCACGGAGCCTGCCGCGGTGGTCGGCCACGGACCCATCCTGCGTGTGCTGGGCATGGGCTGGGATAGTTTTCGCCACGGCCCCCGTAGCTCAGCTGGATAGAGCAAGAGCCTTCTAATCTCTAGGTCGCAGGTTCGAATCCTGCCGGGGGCGCACTTTGCGCTGGGATGCCTGCGCGAGCCGCGATCCCAGCACCCACTCCTCGGCTGGCCGCCTTGGCGAGACACACGACGGACTGCCGAAGTCGCGGATTCGCCGGACGCCAGCCGGGATCCACGCAAGGATTCGTCGACCTTGATCAGGAGATCTCATGCATATTCGCACCGCCTCAAGCCTGCTCGTTTCCGGCCTCACTCTGACCCTCGGCATGACGCTTGCCCTCCCAGCGAACGCTGGTGCCTCCGACAAACGCGGCCCCTCATCCCAGGCGGGGCCGACCGCCAGAGCCGCCCAGGCGGCGCTGGCCGAGGCCGAGTCCGCCGTCGCTGGCGAGTCCGATGGCAGCGCCCAGAGCCGCCGGGGCATGACCTTGGCCATGCGTGACCTCTTCGTCCTCAAGCACGCGCTGCGAGGCGACGACCGGGCCGACGCCGAGCGGCTGCTGCTGCGACCCACCACGCCACCGGACGATGCCAACGACCCGCGCGACATCTACTACGGCCAGGACGCTGACCTGCAGACACAGTGCGGCGACACCTTCTGCCTGCACTGGGTCCAGGAGGGCGAGCACGCCGCGACGCCAGAGTTCGCCACCACCGCGTTCAAGACGGTCGCCCACGTCGCCGGCGTATACGCTGCCGCCGGTTTCCGAGCCCCTCTGCCCGACGAGGGCCAGGAAGGCGACACCCGCATCGACTTCTACCTCGGCGACCTCGACCAGTACGGCGCGCTCGGCTTCTGCCGCACCGATGCCGACCGTCCGGTTGCGGGCAGCGCCTGGTACGCCTACTGCGGGTTCGACAACGACTACGCGAACTCCGGGTGGCTCGATCCCACCTCCCTGCTGCAGGTGACCGTTGCGCACGAGTACTTCCACGCCATCCAGTTCGCCTACGACGCCGAGGACGACGGCTGGCTGATGGAGTCGACCGCGACCGCGATGGAGGACGAGCTCTACGACGACGTCAATGACAACGCGTTCTTCCTCAACTTCGGCCAGATGGGCGACCCGGAGACATTCGGCTACCCCCTCGCCGGCCCCTCGACCCCGCTCGACACCTTCGACCTCACCGCCTACGGCAACTGGGGATTCTGGCGTTATCTGACCGAACAGCACACCGACGACACGGCCGGGGTGCCGCACCTGGTCCGCGAGGTCTGGGAGGCGCTCGACACCACCCAGGGCCCGAACCCGGCCTTCTCGCTCCAGGCGCTGGACGAGGTGCTCGCCGCGCGCGGCACCTCGACGCCGCGCGAGTACGTCGCCTTCGCCGCCGCCAACCAGCACCCCACCCACGTCTACGCGGAGGCGCTCGAGCAGTTCTACCCGACCGCCCCGAACACCCTCGAGACGGTCCAGCTCACCCGCGAGGCGCCCACGGCGATGCGCAGCGCCCTTCTCGATCACCTCACCAGCGCGACCGGCGCGGTCCTCCCCTTCGCCGGCAGCCGCGGGCTCAAGGTGCGCGTCGACCTCGGGGACACCGAGGCCGCCCGGGCGGCCGTCACGGTGCACAGAACCGACGGCACCACCTCCACGTCGTACGTGGCCACCAACCGTCAGGGCAGGGGCCAGCTGACCCTGCCCTTCGCGGCCAAGTCCGTCTCATCGGTCGAGGTCACCCTGGCCAACGCGAGCACGAGGATGGTCGGATGCGGCGCCTTCAGCGCGTTCTCCTGCGGCGGCGTCAGCGCAGACGACGGCCTGTTCGCGGCCGTCCGGTTCCAGGCTGTGGGCTGACCCCCTACGCCGATGTCCCACGACACGCGACTCAGCCTGCGCCGTTGGCGCTTCTCACCGCATCAGGATGGGCGCAGGCCCCGCCACGTATGAGGTTGCGGGGCCCCACACCTTTCCCGCACCGCTCAGCGCGGCTGTGCGGCGTACGCCTCGATCTCGGCGCTGATCCGTGACTTGACGTCCGCCGGAGCGAACGACGCATCGACCGCCGCCTTCGCCAGGTCAGCGACGCCGCGCCCGTCGAGATCGAGCAGCCCGGCCGCGACCTCGTAGTCGTGGTTGAGCGTGGTGGAGAACATCGGCGGGTCGTCGGAGTTGATGGTGACCCGCACCCCCGCCTCGACGAACGTCCGCAGCGGGTGGTCCTCGATCCGGTCGACCGCGCGGGTGGCGATGTTGGACGTCGGGCAGACCTCGAGCACCACCCCGGTGTCGGCGAGGTGCTTCAGCAGCTCGGGATCCTGGGCGGCGGAGACGCCGTGGCCGATCCGCTCGGCGCCCAGCAGGCGCAGCGAGTCCCACACGGTCTCCGGACCGGTGGTCTCGCCGGCGTGCGGGACCGAGCGCAGGCCCGCTGCTCGCGCCGCGGTGAAGTGCGGCTCGAACTGCGCACGCGGCACCCCGATCTCGGGCCCGCCCAGCCCGAAGCCGACGAGTGCGTCGGTGCGGTGCTCGAGGGCGTACGACACAGTGGCATCGGCAGCCGGGATCCCCGACTCGCCGGGGATGTCGTAGATCCACCGCAGCACGAGGCCGAAGTCGCGTTCGGCCGCGATCCGCGCGTCCTCGATCGCCTCGGTGTAGGCCTCGATCGCGATGCCGCGGACCACGGACGTGTACGGCGTGCAGGTGAGCTCGGCGTAGCGGAGGTTCTGCCCCTGCGCCATCTCGCGCGCCACCTCGTAGGTCAGCAGCCGGATGTCCTCGGGCGTGCGGATCAGGTCGACGACCGCGAGGTAGACCTCGATGAAGTGGGCGAAGTCGCGGAAGGTGAAGAAGTCCCGGAGCCCCTCCAGGTCGGAGGGGACCCCGGCGTCGGGGTGGCGCGCCGCGAGCTCGGAGACGATCCGCGGCGACGCCGACCCGACGTGGTGGACGTGCAGCTCGGCCTTGGGCAGGCCTGCGATGAAGGGTGCGAGACTCACGCCCCGCAGTGTCGCAGAGACCTCAACCGACCATCTGGGCGGCGATCTCCTGCAGCGTCTCGCCCTCGATGACCTCGCCGTCGACGAGCACGGTCGGCGTGGAGTTCACGCCCTCGCGCGAGGCTGCTTCGTTGGCCGCGTCGACCCAGCCCTCGAAGGCCATGTCCTCGATGCCGGGACGGACATCGGCCTCGGTGGCGCCGGCCTCCACCGCCAGCTCGACGAGGTCATCGTCATCGGGGAAGGGACCGGACTCGGACGGCTGGTTGTCGAAGAGCAGGTCGTGGAACTCCTTGGCCACCTCGGGGCCGGCGGCGTCGAGCACCACGGCGAAGGCGTTCGCGGACTCGGGAGAGTAGTCGTCGATCCGCTCGAGGAAGCCGAGGGGGCGGTACTCCACGCTGACCTCGCCGGCCTCGACGGCCGCGTCGAGCTGGTCGCGAACGGTCAGCTCGAGGTCGCCGCAGAAGGGGCAGAGGAAGTCCTCGTAGACGACGATCTCCTGGGGCGCGTCGGCGTCGCCGATGCGCAGACCGTAGGAGTCGGTCGCACCGGCGGGCGGGGTGTCGGGCTTGTCGGAGCCCAGGTTGGTGACGAGGAAGTAGCCGCCGACGATCAGCACGAGCACACCGGCGATCAATCCGTACTGGGTGAGCTGCTCCTTGCGCTTGGCCGCCTTGCGACGCTCCTCGGCCTGCTCGCGCGCCCGCTCGGTGCGGGCCCGGCGCGCGTCGCGCTTGGCCTGGGCGGCCGCCTTCTCCTCAGCGGTCCTGTGCGAAGTCTTCTTCTGCGCCATCGAGGCTTCCTTCGTCGTAGTCGTCGTAGTCGTCGTCGGTGGATCGGAACAGCACATTCTCCAGTGCGAGGCGCGAGGCGGGCCGCACGACCAGCCACAGGCTGAGCGCGAGGAGTCCGAGGTCACGGGCGATCTCGCCGGGATACTTCTCGGCCGCGTCGGGGATCACGCCGCCACCGCCGAAGCAGCCGCAGTCGATCGACAGCCCGCGTGCCCAAGCGCTCGCGATGCCGATGATGAAGGCCACGAGCAGCAGCGCCGAGACCACGGACGTGCCGCGCACCATCACCCCCAGCACCAGGCACAGCCCGATCACCACCTCGAGCACCGGTAGCAGGTGGCCGACTGCCGGGACGATCGCCTCCGGCAGCAGCTCGTAAGCCCGCACCGCGCGCACGCTCTCGTCGGTGTCGGGCAGCTTGAGCGCGCCAGCAGCGATCCACACGCCGCCCGTCACCAGGCGCGCCACGAGCCCGAACCAGTCCTTCACACCCCGAAGGTTAGGAGGTGAGCCTGAACCGAGGCTGAGAGGTGGGGCCAACCGGTGGGTAGGGTAGTCGCTCGTGAGCGACAGACTGGTGTGGATCGACTGTGAGATGACCGGCCTCGACCTCGGCGCCGACGCGCTGGTCGAGGTGGCGGCCCTCGTCACGGACTTCGAGCTCAACGTGCTCGGCGAGGGCATCGACGTCCTCAT
>JBBRAZ010000071.1:0-5193 GCA_038206295.1 Acidimicrobiales bacterium | reverse complement strand
GGGGGGGGGCGGCCCTGTGTTTGCTGTGTCTTTCCCCGCGCGCGTTTGGCGGCTCCCGGTGCCGCTCCGTCGCGCTCGTGGGGGGGGGGCGGCGCCCCCCCCCCCCCCCCCCCCCCGCGTCCGGGGACGGGTCGCCTCAGGTGCGCCGCAACGTGGCGGCGATGGGCCAGTGGTCGCTGGGGAGGCGGCCGTCGGGTCGGTCGTGCACGATCTCGGCGGTGACGACCTCCCAGTCGGCGCTGGCCAGGATGGCGTCGATGCGCTTGCCGTCGTGGCCACCTGGGTAGCCGTGGAACGTCGAGGCGCCGACGCCCTCGGCCGGCAGGTGCGCGTGCGCGTCGTGCAGCCCGAGGGCGCGCAGCGGGTCGAGCGCCGCGTCGTCGACGGGCACGTTGAGATCGCCGACCACGATCCACGACCGGACCGCCGACTCGTCCAGCCACCGAGCCAGCGCCTCGCAGCTGCGCTGCCGGCTGCGCTTCGAGCGGTGGTCGAGGTGCACGACGACTGCGAGGAGGCGAGCGTCGCGACCAGCGGGAGCGAGCAGGTCGGTGAGCTCGACGAGGAGCGCGAACCGTGGGAAGTCGTTGCCCCAGCTCTTGGACCCGGCGACGTCGGGCGTGTCGGAGAACCACCGCGGCTCGACGCGCTCCACCCGAAGGCGGGCTCGTCGCGTGAGCAGCGTGCCGTGCTCGTCGCGCCCGTCGCCCTTGCGGCCCTCGGAGGAGACCTCCACGCCGCCGAGTCGATCGGCGAACCGCTCGGTCAGCCACGCCAGCTGGTTGGGGCGGACCTCCTGCAGACCGCACAGGTCGAACGCCTGCGCCTCGAGCACCGTCGCGAGCGCCTCGCGCCGCCAACGCCACGGGTGCAGGAGATCGAGCGCCAGCGACGTGCGCACGTTCGCGCTCACCACCCGCAGCTCGCGAGCCGTCTGCCCCTCTCCATCAGACTCCCCCATCGCCGCGAACCGTAGCCCCCCGCTCCCGCGCACCGGCGAGGGGTGGGCGTCCGCGCGTAGCGTGCGGGCGTGGTGGAACCCGAGGGAACGAGTGAGCCGGTCGCGAGCCGCGACGACGAGCTGCGCGCCGCGCACCTGCGCACCGATCCCGCGCTCGCCATCATCCGCGGCCGCCTCCGCCCCGACTGCACGGTGCTCGACGTCGGGTGCGGCGCCGGCACCGTGGCGCACCTGCTGTCGGAGACCGGCGCGATCGTCGACGGCATCGAGCCCGACGTCGACCTCACCGCGGCCGCGGCCGAGCGCGTGCGCCACCTCCACTGCGGCACGCTGCAGTCCGCCGTCGACGACCCTGCGCTGCGCGACGCGTACGACGTCGTGCTGCTCATCGACGTCGTCGAGCACTTCGCCGATCCGCTCGAGGCCCTCGCGCTGGCCACCGACCGCCTTGCCCCCGGCGGTCGCATCCTGCTGTTCCTGCCCAACTCCGCGCACTGGACGTTCCGGTGGAAGATCCTGCGCGGCGACTGGCGCTACCAGCGCTGGGGGCTGTTCGACCGCACGCACCTGCGCTTCTTCGACCTGCGCACCGCCAACCGCCTCGTGCGCGACGCCGGCCTCGAGGTCGAGGCGCGCTGGCACACGACGCCGAAGGCCGGGCGCCTCGAGCAGCTCGGCGTGCGTGTTCGCCCGACGCTGTTCGCGTTCCACGTGCTGCTCGAGCTGAAGCGCTCGTGAGCGCCCCAGCAGCTCGAGCGCTCGCGTTCTACCTCCCGCAGTTCCACCCGATCCCCGAGAACGACGAGTGGTGGGAGCCCGGCTTCACCGAGTGGACCAACACCCGTCGGGCGCGCCCCCTGTTCCCCGGGCACCGCCAGCCGCACGTGTCCAGCGAGCTCGGCGAGTACGACCTGCTCGATCCCGCTGCGCGTGAGGCGCAGGCGCACCTCGCTCGGGCGCACGGCATCGAGGGGTTCGTGTACTGGCACTACTGGTTCGCCGGGCGCCGCGTGCTGGAGCGCCCCTTCGACGAGGTCCTGGCGTCGGGCGCGCCAGACCTCCCCTTCGCCCTCGCCTGGGCCAACCAGTCGTGGACCGGGATCTGGCACGGCGCGCCCAACCGCATGCTCATCGAGCAGACCTACCCCGGCCCCGACGACGACCGCGCGCACTTCGACGCCATCCTCCCGGCGCTGCGCGACCCGCGGTACATCTGCGTGGACGGCCGCCCGCTGCTGTACGTGTTCCGCCCCGAGCAGCTGCCCGATCCGGCGCGCTTCGTGGAGCGCTGGCAATCGATGGCGCAGGCCGCCGGACTGCCCGGCCTCCACCTCGTCGCCGAGATGACCACGTGGCTCGGCGGCGACCCGATGTACACCAGCGCGGCGGCGGACGGCTTCGATGCCGTCGCCCACGTGGCGCTCCCCGTCTCGACCTCGCCGCTCGCCCTCGGGGTGGTGCGCGCCGCTCGCCGGGTCGGACGTCCCGCGATCTACCACCACACGCGCCACCTGCCGCCGGCGCCGACGACCGCGCCCCACGACGTGCCGGTGCTGCCCTGCGTCGTGCCGGGTTGGGACAACACGCCGCGCTCGGGACGTCGAGGCGTCGTGGTGCTCGGCTCCACCCCGGCGCGCTTCGGGCGCCACGTGCGCGAGGCCGTCGAGCGGCTCGCTCCCCTGCCCGCCGATCAGCGGCTGCTCTTCGTGAAGTCGTGGAACGAGTGGGCGGAGGGCAACCACCTCGAGCCCGACGCCCGCTGGGGCCGCCAGCACCTCGAGGCCCTGCGCGCCGCGCTCAGCTCGCCGAGTCGAGATCCCGCGCCACGCGCCTCTGCACGCTGAGGGAGAACACGCCGTAGGCCATCGTCTGCGCCACCCAGCGGCCGACAGGCATGTCGTGCGCCGTGGCCAGCTTCGCCGCGCTGCGCGCCTCGAGGATGTGCAGGCCGATCGTCGCCCACCAGATGGCCTTCACCTTGTCGCTCGAGAGCTTGCTGCCGAGCGCTGCGTCCCAGCGCTTCGCCACGCCGGGGTGCATCGCCACCGCGCCCATCACCGCCATGCTGATCGGCACCGTGGTGCGGAACGGCTGCGGCGGGCTGGCGAAGCGAGGTGCGGACATGGTGCCTCCGGCGTCGGGATCAGCCCGCACCGTAGACGGGGGTGGGTGCGGGCGCGGCGGCCAGCAGCTCGTCGACGACGTCGGTCAGCTCGGCGGGCTCCCACCGCGCGCCCTTGTCGCGCGTGGGGCCGTGCTGCCAGCCGTCCGCGACCCCGACGCGCCCGGCCTCGACCTCGAACGTGCGCCCGGTCACGTGGCGCGACAGCGGCGAGCCGAGCCACACCACCAGCGGGCTGACGTTCTCCGGTGCCATCTCGTCGAAGGCGCCGCCGTCGGGCGCGGCCATCGTGTCGGCGAACACCTCCTCGGTCATGCGGGTGCGCGCCGCGGGGGCCAGCGCGTTGGCCGTCACGCCGTAGCGGGCCAGCTCGGCGGCCTGCACGAGGGTGAGCCCGAGGATCCCCGCCTTGGCGGCGGAGTACGCGGCCTGCCCGACGCTGCCGAGCAGCCCGGCGCCCGACGAGGTGTTGATGATGCGGGCGTCGACCTCGACGCCGGCCTTCACCTGGTTCCGCCAGTGCGCGGCCGCGTGGTGCGAGAGCGCGGCGTGGCCCTTGAGGTGCACGCGCACCACGGCGTCGAACTCGTCCTCGCCCATCGAGACGAACATGCGGTCGCGCACGACGCCGGCGTTGTTGACCACGACGTCGAGGCGCCCGAACTCGTCGAGGGTGCGGTTGAGCAGCTCGACGGTGCGGTTCCAGTCCGCCACGTCCGCGTTGTCGGCGATGGCCTCGCCGCCAGAGGCGCGGATGAGGTCGACCACCTCGCCGGCGGGACCGGTCGACCCGCCGCTGCCGTCCAGCTCGGCGCCGACGTCGTTGACGACGACCTTCGCGCCCTCGGCGGCGAACGCCAGCGCGTGCGCACGTCCCAGCCCGCGGCCGGCGCCGGTGACGATCACGACGCGCCCCTCGCAGATGCCAGCCATCGGTGCTCCTTCCCCGGCAGCGGCCGGGATCGTCGTGCAATCGGTGCAGCAGGCGGTCCGCGGAGGCGGCGCCCAGCGGTGCAGTCTGCCATGATCTGACGCAGCGTCAGAAACTCGCGCCGGCCGGCCCGGCGACCGGAGGGATCCCATGCGCCTGGGCATCACGATGTTCGCCACCGATCGCTCGATGGACGTGGTCGCGCTCGCCCGCGCAGCGGAGGACCGCGGCCTGGCATCGCTCTACCTGCCCGAGCACACGCACATCCCCGTCAGCCGCCGGACCCCTCCGCCGACCGGCGAGGTCGAGCTGGCCGAGGAGTACCGCCGCACGCTCGATCCCCTCGTGGCGCTCGCGGCGTGCGCGTCGGTCACGACCACGTTGCGCCTCGGCACCGGCATCGCACTCGTCGCCCAGCGCGAGCCGATCGTCACCGCCAAGGCGGTCGCCAGCCTCGATCTGCTCAGCCGCGGTCGTGTCACCCTCGGGGTGGGCTTCGGTTGGAACGAGGACGAGCTGACGCACCACGGGGTGGCGATGGGCGATCGCCGGGCGGTGGCGCGCGAGCACGTGCTGGCGATGCAGGCGCTGTGGCGCGACGACGAGGCGGCGTTCCACGGCGAGCACGTGCAGCTGGACGCGTCGTGGTCGTGGCCGAAGCCCATCCAGCCCGGCGGCCCCCCGGTGCTGCTCGGCGGCGCCGCGGGCCCGAAGCTCTTCGCGCACATCGCCGAGTACGGCAACGGGTGGATCCCCATCGGCGGCGGCGGTGTGCGGGAGGCCTTGCCTGCGCTGCACGCCGCAACCGAGGCCGCCGGCCGCGACCCGGGCACGCTGTCGGTCATCCCGTTCGGCACCATGCCCGACCGAGGACGCCTCGAGTACTACGCCACCCTCGGCATCGACGAGGTCGTGCTGCGCGTGCCCTCTGCGCCAGAAGCCGAGGTGCTCCCGGTCCTCGACCAAGCCGCAGCCCTCGTCGCGGAGCTCACCACCTAGCGACCTCGGACCCGCGCCACCCACTGCGGTTCTCGGCGTGCTGGTGAGACTCCCGAGGCCGTTGCGTTAGGGCGGGGCGGTTCAGGCCTGGACGCGGGTGGTGTGTGGCGGCGGCGGGGCGGGCTGGGTCAGGGGCTTCGCTGGTGGAGGATGGTGAGGTTGTGGCCGGTGAGGATCCAG
>JBBRAZ010000070.1:0-5268 GCA_038206295.1 Acidimicrobiales bacterium | reverse complement strand
GCTGGGGAGGTCTTCGGTGGGGTCGGGGTGTCCGCTGCCGAGGAAGTGACCCGGGCCGACGACGGCGAAGCCCATGGTGTCTTGCTGCCGGTCGGCGATGCGTTCGTGTTCGCCGTCCTGGACACGGAACACACCCAGATGAGAGGCGACGTACAGGGTGCCGTCGCCGGGGTCGACGCCGAGTCCGTGGACGTGACCGAGTGTTGAGGCGGTGGCGTCGGCAACGGACGCTGCGCCCGCACCACCGGGCGTGCCGTCTGATGAGCACGCCACGAGGGCTGCGGCGGCGAACGCAAGACCGGCGGCAGTGGTGAATCGGTGCATTGTTGTGTCCTGGGTCAGTGGGGTGGGTGGCGCGCGTGCGAGTTCCACGGGGTTCTCACGCTGGGTCACTGTGGAGCCAGTAGGGGCGTGCGGGACGCGCACTTCCGCGCGCCCCTACTGGGCTACCTGATGGTCAGGACAGGAGCCCTTCCATCGTCTCGACCTCAGCGGTCTGGGAGGTGACGATGTTGCCTGCGAGGTCGACGGCATCCTTGTACTGTCCGTCGACCTGTTCGGTCTTCGCCATCTCGATTGCGCCTTCGTGGTGCTCGACCATCATTTCCAGCCACATCGTCTGGAACTCGGCGTCGGAGGCGTTCTCGAGGGCTCCCATGTCATCGTCGCTCATCATGCCGGGCATGTCCGAGTCCATCGAGTCGCCCATGTCTCCCATGTCGTGACCGCCGTCGTCGGTGGTCGTGGGGACTTCTTCGTTCCAGTCGGTGAGCCAGCTCGTGAAGGTGTCGATCTCGGGTGCCTGAGCGGCGCGGATGTCGTCGGCAAGGGCTTGCACCTCGGGATCGAGGGTGCGGCCTTCAGTGAGGTCGACCATCGACAGCGCTTGGGCGTGGTGCTGAAGCATGTCGGAGGCGAACTCCACGTCCGCGTCGTTGTGCTCGGTCGTGGACACCTCCGACGACGTGGCGGTGCTGGCGTCGTCGTTGCCGCAGGCGGCAGCGGTGAGGGCCAACGCGGCGGTGAGGGTGAGCGCGCCGAGGGCGCGGGTGGTGCGGTTAGTACGCATAGGGGGTTCTCCTGAGGTCAGGCGTGTCTGAAAGGGGCAGCGCGTGCCGCATCGCCCCGACTGGGGGGTGGGGGCGTGCTGCCTGTCAGCACCTGATGACGGAGAAGCTCCAGACGTACGGTGGTCCGGTTCCGAGGTGGGCGGTGGCCCACCGGGTGACGGTGGTGGGGACGTGGAGCCTGTGCGCCCAGGCGCGTGGCCTGCGGCATATGCCGAGGAGCAGGAGCAGGAGTGCTCCGGCTGTTGCGGCCAGCATGGCAAAGCAGAGCATCACCATGCCGCGAAGGCTGCGACCGTCACCCCCGTCCGCGACAGCAGGCACACCGGCGTGCTCCCCGGTCTCTGGGCTGGGGACCGGGCTCGTGGACATGCCCTCGTGCGCCCCAGTCATCGGGCTGGTCACCGCGCTGGTCATGGCGGAGTGGTCGGTGGTGCGTGTGACTCCGTGGGTGCTCAGGGCGTGCATCCCGATGATGCCGAGCACGATGGACGCCACGAAAGCGGTGAGCAGCGCGGGCAACGCCCTGCTCACCGTGTCGGCCCTTCGACGCATCGTTGTCATCTCTTCCAGCCTACGTTCGTAGGTGATGTGGGGGTCAGTTCACGTGTTGGCCCACAACCGCAGGGCGTCGGTGAGGTCAGTGCCTCATCGACTGGTGGCCCGGCGAGGTCATGACGTGCTCGTGGCCCGGTGATGCCATGAGGTGCTCGTGTCCCGGTGCGTTCATCATCACGCTCATTCCGGGGGGCATCGTGCTGGTGTCTTGCGAGGCGAGCGCTGCGCCGGGAACGGCGAGCAGTGCGACCGCCGTGGCGCTGCCCACGATTGCTGACCGAAGGTGGATCTTCATCTTGGTTCCTTTCCTAGATCGTACGAGGTCATGCGAGGTGTTGGGTGCGCAGCCGGAGGGCATTGGTGATGACGCTCACCGACGACAGGGCCATCGCGGCGGCGGCGATCATCGGTGAGAGTAGGAGCCCGGTGACGGGGTAGAGGACTCCGGCGGCGATGGGGATGCCTGCGACGTTGTAGGCGAACGCGAAGACGAGGTTCTGTCGGATGTTCGACATCGTGGCGGCAGACAGCTGCCGGGCATGGACGATGCCGGTGAGGTCACCGTTGAGGAGGGTGACGCCTGCGGACTCGATGGCCACGTCGGTGCCGGTGCCCATGGCGAGGCCGACATCGGCTGCTGCCAGGGCGGGGGCATCGTTGACACCGTCGCCGGCCATGGCGACGACCCGGCCTTCGGCGCGCAGGCGTTGCACCACGTCAGCCTTGTGGTCGGGAAGGACCTCGGCCTCCACCCGGTCGATGCCCAACCGTCGAGCGACGGCCTCAGCGGTGACCCGGTTGTCGCCCGTGAGCATGACCACCTCGATACCCGCCGCGTGCAACGCCTCGACTGCTGCGGGGGTGGTCTCCTTGACGGGGTCGGCGATGGCGAAGATGCCAGCCACCTGACTGTCGATACCGATGAAGATGACCGTCGCACCGTCGCCTCGCAACCGGTCCGCCTCCGTCAGGAGAGCAGCCGGGTCCATGTGCTGGCTGGTCAGGAAGTCGGCGCTACCCAACGTCACCGGGTGACCCTCTACGACGCCCACCGCGCCACGACCGACGGGTGAGTCGAAGTCGGCCACCGCCGGGATGGACAGGTGCTTGTCGTCGGCCGCGTTCACGATGGCCTGGGCCAAGGGGTGCTCGGAGGCACGTTCCACACCCGCAGCCAGGCGCAGCAGCTCGTTGGCCTCGAAGCCGGCGACAGGGCCGATGTGGGTGACTGAGGGGCGTCCTTCGGTGAGGGTGCCGGTCTTGTCGACCACGAGGGTGTCGACCTTCTCCATCCGCTCCAGCGCTTCGGCATTCTTGATGAGGACACCCATCTGCGCTCCGCGTCCGACCCCGACCATGATGGAGACGGGTGTGGCGAGCCCGAGCGCACAGGGGCAGGCGATGATGAGGACCGCGACCGCGACGACGAGGGCGTGTGCGAGTCGCGGGTCGGGGCCGACGGTCGCCCACACGGCGAAGGCGACGACGGCGATGACGACGACGATGGGAACGAAGACCGCAGCAACCCGGTCCGCCATCCGCTGGATGGGGGCGCGGGAGCGTTGAGCGTCGGCGACCATCTGCACGATGCGGGCCAGCATCGTGTCGCGTCCGACCTTTTCGGCGACCATGACCAGTGCGCCGGTCTGATTGATGGTGCCGCCGATGACGGTGTCACCGGCGGTCTTGGTCGTCGGCATCGACTCACCCGTTACCAAGGACTCATCAACAGAGGAACGTCCTTCCTCGACTGCACCGTCGACCGGCACCTTCTCGCCAGGACGGACCCGCAACCGGTCGCCGAGCTGAACCTCATCGAGGGGTACTTCTTCGTCGGTGCCGTCGGCACGGACACGTTGTGCCGTCTTGGGGCTCAGGTCGAGCAACGCCTTGATGGCACCGGAGGTCTGTTCACGGGCGCGTAGTTCCAGGACCTGCCCCAGCAGGACGAGGGTGGTGATGACCGCGGCGGCTTCGAAGTAGACGTCGACAGCTCCGTCCATGCGGAACGCTTCGGGGAAGATCCCCGGCGCGACGGTGGCGACCACGCTGAACAGCCACGCGACCCCGGTGCCCATCGCTATCAGCGTGAACATGTTCAGGTGCATGGTCCGAACCGAGGTCCAGCCCCGCTGGAAGAAGGGCCACCCGGCCCACAGCACCACGGGGGTCGCCAACACGAGTTGGACCCACGCCGAGGTTTGCGGGGCGATCAGGTCGTGGAGTGCGGGGAAAAGGTCTCCACCCATCCCGAGGACGAGGACCGGGAGGGATAGTACGACACCGAACCAGAACCGGCGCGTCATGTCAGCGAGTTCTGCGTTCGGGCCGGAGTCCGCTGTCACGAGGACCGGTTCCAGCGCCATCCCGCAGATGGGGCACGAGCCGGGTCCGGGCTGCCGAATCTCGGGGTGCATAGGGCACGTGTACTCCGCCACCTCAGCACCTGCCGGAACCTCAACCGCAGCGGCTGCCGTGTGGTCGTGCCCGGCGTACTGCTTCGGATTGCTCTCGAACGTCGCTTGGCAGCCCGCCGAGCAGAAGTGGAACGTCTCCCCGTCGTGCACCGCCTTGAGCATGCTTGTTGCAGGGTTAACGTCCATGCCGCACACCGGGTCCTTGACCGCTGGCGTGGGGGGCGCATCGTGGTGGGTCGTGTGGTTGGTCATACCTTTATGATACCCCCTAGGGGTATACGGTCAAGGGCTGAAGGGCCCTATCCCGAAACGAGTAGAAAGGACGGTCAGAGGCGCTTGGGACCCTCGACCGGAGGCGATACCGGCGTCGCCGTCGTCGGCTCGGGCGGCAAGTACCGACGAAAGCGCCCCGCCTACCTCGATCATCGGCGGGCAGGCATCCCCTCAGCAGGGCAGAAGGTCACCAGTCGGGTGCCAGAGGTCCCGGGGCGCCGTGCTGACGACTCGCATGCCGCCGGCCGTCACCGTCACGCTCAGGGGCCCTGCATTCGTCACATCAACCGCCTGCTGACAAAATGACCACGCCGGTGCAGGTTTTCACCACGAATGTGCACACGGCCCGCCCCAGTAGCTCAGTGGATAGAGCAGCCGCCTCCTAAGCGAAAGGTCGCAAGTTCGACTCTTGCCTGGGGCACCACCACCGACCGACCGAAAGCCGACCCCCTGAGCACCTTGCCCAGAACTCGCCCCGGCGCCGCATCGGCAGGCTCTCAGTTCTGGTTGCGGGTGATCACGACCTTGAGCGCCTTGGTCTCTGCTGCCCGGCCGAAGGTGTCGTAGGCCTCGATCATCTGGTCGAACGAGAAGTGATGGGTGACGAACTTCTCGGCGTCCAGCCTGTGCTGGGCCACCAGCTTGAGGAGCATCGGCGTGGTCGATGTGCTGACCAGACCCATGGTGATGGACAGGTCCATGATCCACAGGTCCTGCAGGGCCAGCTCGACGGGAGCGCCGTGCACGCCGACGTTGGCGACCGACCCACCCGGTCGGACGACCTTGGTGCACGCCTCGAACGTGCTGGGGAGGCCCACGGCCTCGATCGCGACGTCCACACCCAGACCGTCGGTCAGCGCCTTGACCTGGTCGACCCAGTCCGCGTCCCCGCTGTTGACGGTGTCGGTGGCGCCGAAGCCGCGCGCCTGCTCCAGACGGCCCGCGTCCAGGTC
>JBBRAZ010000069.1:0-5318 GCA_038206295.1 Acidimicrobiales bacterium | reverse complement strand
TCGTCGTCCGACCAGGCGCGGGTGGCCTGCGCGGCCTCACGGGTGAAGCCGCGACCGGTGGCCACGTGGGTGACCAGGGCCTCGATGCCGCTCAGGCCGGCGCCCACCAGCGCCGCGACGTGTCCGTCGCCGCGGTGCTCGCGCAGCAGGGTCACCGCGTGGAAGAGCGCCAGGTGCGGCTCGTCGGGCCACGCGAGGTCGGCGTGGGCGGCGTACAACGGGCGCCCCGTGACCGTGCATCCCGAGGTGGCCGCGCGAGCGAGCTCGGCGGCCTCCCGCATCTCAGGAGAGGACAGCGCCTCCTCGCCGACGAGCCGTGAATACGCCGCCGAGACCCCGCGGAAGCGCGCGGCGACGACCTCCTCCGGGCTGGCCGACTCCCACACGGCCGGCACGAAGTGCGCGACGAGCGAGGGGTTGAAGACGTAGAAGGTGGCGGCGACCGGCCCGGCGCCGACGCGCCCCATGGCCGCCGACCGCGAGGCGAAGTAGGCACCGCGGCCCTTGCGGACCCCCAGGGAGACGACCTCCGCCTCGACCTCGGGGGCGAAGTAGCCCAGCGCGTGCAGGGGCTCGATCAGTCGTGCCGTACGTCCGGCCTGGCGGGGATCCATATCCGCCTTCCTACCCCGTCGCCCGGGGACGCGGTGCGGGAGGGCAGCCGCAACGGTCGGGTCGACCACACGAGCGAGTGTGCCGGCGACCACTACCGTGGTGTCATCGCGAGGCACTGCCCGAGAGGATCGGTCGATGACGGGACACGAGGTGAGCGTGCGGCTCACCGTCGACGGCACCGAGCACGCCCTCGAGCTGGATCCACGGGTCAGCGTGCTCGATGCGTTGCGCGACGAGCTCGCGGTGATGTCGGTGAAGAAGGGCTGCGACCACGGCCAGTGCGGTGCGTGCACGGTCATCGTCGACGGCCGACGCATCCTGTCGTGCCTTGCGCTCGCGGCGTCCTACGACGGAGCCGACGTGACGACCGCGGCCGGGCTGGGCGCCGTCGAGGAGCTCGGTGCGATGCAGCAGGCCTTCGTCGACCGCGATGCCCTGCAGTGCGGCTACTGCACGCCCGGACAGGTCTGCTCGGCCGTCGCGATGCTCGAGGAGGCCCGCGCCGGGATGCCGAGCCACGTCAGCGCCGACGTCACCGACACCGAGGTCGAGCTCACCGACGCCGAGGTGCGCGAGCGGATGAGCGGCAACCTGTGCCGCTGCGGTGCCTATGTCAACATCGTCGCCGCCATCCAGGACGTGGCACACCAGGACGTGGCACACCAGGACGGCGGCGCCGCATGAAGCCCTTCGCCTATGAGCGCCCGACCACGGTCGCGGAGGCCGTCGCCCTGGTCGCTGACGGGGGCACGCCGCTGGCCGGTGGCACCAACCTCGTCGACCACCTCCGCCTCGGCATCCGCACCGCCGACCGGCTCGTCGACCTCACCCGGCTGCCGCTCGCCGCCGTGACCGAGCGCGCAGACGGAGGCCTGGTGATCGGGTCGGGGGTGCGCAACAGCGACCTCGCTGCCCACCCGCTGGTCCGCACGCGCTTCCCGTTCGTCACCCAGGCGCTCGTCGCCGGCGCGTCCGGGCAGCTGCGCAACATGGCCACGACCGGCGGCAACCTCCTCCAGCGCACCCGCTGCGTCTACTTCCAGGACCCGTCCACCCCCTGCAACAAGCGTGAGCCCGGCTCCGGCTGCTCGGCGGTCGACGGCTTCGGTCGCTACAACGCCATCCTCGGCACCTCGGACGCCTGCGTCGCCACCCACCCGTCCGACCTCTGCGTCCCCCTCGCCGCGCTCGACGCCGAGGTGGTCGCGGTCGGTCCGGGCGGCGAACGCCGGATCGCCTTCAGTGACTTCCACCGGCTCCCCGGCGATCGCCCCGACCTCGACACCACCCTCGAGCCCGACGAGCTGATCCTCGCCGTCGAGGTGCCGCCGCTCGACTTCGCCGTGTGCTCGCGCTATCGCAAGGTCCGCGAGCGGGCGTCGTACGCCTTCGCGCTGGTGTCGGTCGCCGCGGCCCTCGACGTGCACGACGGCGTGGTGAGCGACGTACGCCTCGCGCTGGGCGGGGTCTCGCACCGTCCGCACCGTGCTCGCGCCGCCGAGGAGGCGCTGCGCGGCTCACCGGCGACCCCCGACCAGTTCCGTGTCGCGGTCGAGGCCGAGCTCGAGGCGGCCACTCCCGGCGCGGCCAACGCCTTCAAGGTGCCGCTGGTGCGCAACACCGTCGTCGACGTGCTGTCGGGGCTCGCCGGTGATGGCGAGGGGAGTGCGAGATGACCACCCTCGACACCCGACCGACCACACCCACGCCGACCCCCACACCCACGCCGACCCCCACGCCGACGGAGGCCACTCCGGACGCCCGCGACCGCACGCGCGTCGACGCCCCCGCCAAGGCCACCGGCACCGCGCCCTACGCCTACGAGCAGCCCGTCGACGAGCCGCTGCACCTGTTCCCGCTCGTCGCCACGATCGCGCGCGGCACCATCACCGCCGTCGACGACGCGCAGGCCCGGGCGCTGCCCGGCGTACGCCTGGTCCTCACCCACGCCAACGCGCCGCGGATCCGGGTCAGGACCGACGCCCCGCTGTCGATCCTGCAGTCGAGCGAGATCCACCACCGCGGCCAGCTCATCGGGGCGGTCGTCGCCGACTCACCCCACGTGGCGAGGGAGGCCGCCGGACTGGTGCGGATCTCCTATGACGAGCAGCCGGCCGAGCTCGGCTTCGAGATCGACGACCCCCGGGCCACCGAGCCGCGGCGGGTCAACGCCTTCAAGCACGGCACCCACGAGCGCGGCGACACCGACGCCGGCCTGGCGCGGGGCACCTTGGTGGAGGCGGTCTACAGCCTGCCGATGGAGTTCCACAACCCGATCGAGCCCCACGCCGTCACCGCCATCTGGCACGACGCGTCGGCGTTCAACCCGCGTGCGACCCGCCTCACGATGTATGACACCAACCAGGGCACCGGCGGTCTCGGCGCCCTGGTCGCGCCGGTGCTGGGCCTGCTGCCAAGCCAGATCGACGTGATCTCGCCCTATGTCGGCGGGTCCTTCGGCACCAAGGGCTGGCCCCACCCGCACCTGGTGCTGGTGGCGATGGCAGCCAAGCTGCTCGCCGGCCGGCCGGTGAAATATGCGATGACCCGCCAGCAGATGTTCCGCACCACCGGCCACCGCCCGGCCAGCGCGCAGCGCATCCGGCTCTCGGTCGAGGCCGACGGCCGTCTGGTCGCGATCGACCACCAGAGCTGGGCGCCCAGCTCGCGGCTCAAGTCCTACGTCGACCAGACCGTGTCGCCGACGCGGATGATGTACGACGTCGCCCACCTGCGCACGATCCACCACGCGGTCGTCCAGGACACGGCACCGGGGAGCTTCATGCGCGCACCCGGTGAGTTCAGCGGGATGTTCGCCCTGGAGACCGCCCTCGACGAGGCTGCCCACGCCGTCGGCGTCGACCCGATCGAGCTGCGGGTGCGCAACGAGCCCGTCCGCGACCCCGAGACGGGCAAGCCGTGGAGCACCCGCAACCTCGTCGCGTGCCTGCGCGCCGGCGCCGAGCAGTTCGGCTGGGACGAGCGGCAGCCGGTCGGCACCCAGCGCGACGGTGAGTGGCTGGTCGGGGTCGGTGTGGCCAGCGCGACCTACCCCAACCAGTATTTCGTACCCAACCGCGCGGGCATCCGCTTCACGGGTGGGCGCTACGTCGTCGAGCTGCAGGCCAGCGACATCGGCACCGGCGCGTGGACGATCCTGCCGCAGATCGCGGCCGACGCACTCGGCGTTCCCGTCGACCTCGTCGACGCCGACATCGGCCGCACCGGGCTGGCCTGGGCGATGCCCGCGGGTGGTTCCGCCGGCACCTACAGCTGGGGTGACGCGATCATCGCGGCAGCCGCGAAGTTCCGCCGCCGCCACGGCGACTCGCCTGCCGAGGGCGCGCACGAGACAGCGACGGGCCGGATGCCTCGCGGGTCACGCGGCTATTCGCGCCACGCCTTCGGCGCCCACTTCGCGCAGGCGCGGGTCAGCACGGTCACCGGCGAGGTCCGGGTCGACCGCATGCTCGGGGTCTTCGCCGCAGGTCGGATCATCAACCCCCGCACGGCCCGCAGCCAGCTCATCGGCGGCATGACGATGGGGCTCTCGGCGGCACTGCACGAGGAGGCGCACCTCGACGAGCGCTTCGGCCACGTCGTCAACGGCGACCTCGCCGGCTACCACGTCGCCGCGCATGCCGACATCGGCGACCTCGAGGTGGTCTGCCTCGAGGAGCACGACCCGTGGTTCGGGGCGACCGGCGCCAAGGGCATCGGCGAGCTCGGCATCGTCGGCGTGCCCGCGGCCATCGGCAACGCGATCTTCCGCGCCAGCGGGACCCGTCTGCGGGACCTGCCGTTCACCCCTGACCGGCTCCTCGACGCCTGGGGCTGACGCTCAGCCTGCCGCGCCCTGCGGGACGGCCGGCGCGGCCACCTCGCCGTAGAGCGTGGTGCGCTGCCGCAGCGGCCGACCCGCCTCGCGGGCGATGTCGGCGAGGTCGACAGGCGTGAGCCCCTGGCCGTGGCTGGCGCCTGCGGCACGGCTGATGTTCTCGTCCATGAGGGTGCCGCCGAGGTCGTCGACGCCCGCGGCGAGGAGCTGCTGCGCACCCACCCGGCCCAGCTTCACCCACGACGCCTGCACGTGCGCGATGTCCTCGGCATAGGCGATGCGGGCGATGGCGTGGACCAGCACCGTCTCGCGCCACGTCGGTCCGCGGCGGGCGCCGCGCTTGAGATAGATCGGCGCCGCCATGTGCACGAACGGCAGTCCGACGAACTCGGTGAAGCCGCCGGTCTCGCGCTGCAGCTCGCGGGTGCGCAGCAGGTGGGTGACCCAGTGGCGGGGGTGCTCGATCGAGCCGAACATCATCGTGACGTTGCTGCGCAGCCCCACCGAGTGGGCGACCCGGTGCACCTCGAGCCACTCCTCGGTGGTGACCTTGTCGGGGCACAGCACCGCGCGCACCTCGTCGTCGAGGATCTCCGCCGCCGTCCCGGGCAGCGAGCGCAAGCCGGCGTCCTTGAGCCGGAGCAGATAGCTCTCGAGCGGCTCGCCGAGCCGACGTGATCCCTCGAGCACCTCGAGCGCGGTGAAGCCGTGAATGTGCATCCCCGGCACCCGGTCGTGCACGGCCTGCGCGACCTCGACGTAGAAGTTGCCGTCGAAGCTCGGGTGGATGCCGCCCTGCAGGCAGACCTCGGTGGCGCCGAGGGCGGCGGCCTCCTCGCTGCGGTCGGCGATGTCGTCGAGCGTG
>JBBRAZ010000068.1:0-7098 GCA_038206295.1 Acidimicrobiales bacterium | reverse complement strand
GGTGCTGCAGGTCCTGGTGCTGCCCGTGATCGCCTTCGGGCTCGTCGTGGCCTTCGACCTCGACCCGCTCCTGGCGGTCGGGGTGATGCTGCTGGCGGCCTCGCCCGGCGGCACCACCGCCAACCTGTTCAGCCACCTCTTCCACGGCGACGTCGCGCTCAACGTCACGCTCACCGCGATCAACTCGGTGCTCGCCGCCTTCACGATCCCGCTCATCACCAACCTCGCGATCGACTACTTCGACGCCGACGGCGAGCTGGGCCTGCAGGTCGGCAAGGTGTTGCAGGTGATGGCGATCGTCATCGTGCCGGTCGCGGTGGGCATGGTGGTGCGGAGCCGATCAGCTGCCTTTGCGGCCAGAGCCGACCGCCCGGTGCGGATCTTCTCGATCGCGGTCCTGGCGATCGTTGCACTCGGGGCACTGCTGGGAGAGCGCGACAGCATCGGGGGCTACCTCGAGCAGGTCGGGCTCGTCACCGGGCTCTTCTGCCTGGCCAGCCTCACTCTCGGCTACGTCGGCGCTCGGGTGATGCGACTCGACGAGCCGCAGGCTATCGCCAGCTCGATGGAGGTCGGCATCCACAACACCACCATCGCCCTCACCATTGCGCTGAGCGTCCTCGACAGCACCGAGGTCGCCATCCCGGCGGCCGTCTACTCCGTGCTGATGTACGTGCTCGCGACCGCCTTCGGGTTCCTGATCACCCGTGGTCGGCGTTCAGCAGATGGTCAGTCCCGGAGCGCTGGTTCCTCCGGCCAGTGATCCATCGCCCACTCCCAGTCGATGCGCTCCTGCTCGAGTCGAACCCGGTCGCTGTGACGGTCACTGACCAGGTCGCGGTAGACGGCTCCCTCGTCCTTGCTCAAGCGGGTGAGCCCCGCCGACGTCGGGGACGGCTCATGGACCCACCGGTCGCGGTGCGCGAGCAACGTCTCGGCATCCATCAGTAGCGACTCGGTCTGCGGGAGCCACGCGCGGAGCTGGTCGAGGATGGCGAAGCCGTGCGTGTCCAGGTCGCCCCAGTAGTGCACCTGCGCGTCGGCGAGGAACGGAAGTGCGCCGGCACGGCTCACCCGGAAACCCTCACCCCAGATCACCAGACCCTGCGGCGGCACTGGGACGGAAAGGAAGGTGATCTCGTTCTCGACGATGACCACGCTGCCCACCGAGACCCGCACCGCGGAGAGCTCATCGAGCCGGAAGCTGCCCTCCGACAGGCCGGAGGGCAGCCCTGCGAATCCCTCCTCGAAGCGCATCCGTACTCGGGCGGGGCGATCGCGCAGGCCCAGGGCGGACAGGAAGGCAGCGCTGCCGGTGGGCACGTCGAGCAGCGCGGCGAGAGTGGTCCGGTGTCGCTCGACGAACTTGGTGTCGACCCCGGGGGCTGAGATCTCGCGGAGGAAGAAACCCTGGCCGCGATGTCGGTCGAGCCAGTCTCGGGCCGCCAGCATCACGGGCCAGTCCTCGCCGACGGCGAGGGCAGCCAGTGGCTTGGCCAACACCCACGAATGCGTAGCCGGTTGGTCCTCAACCAACGCCAAAATGTCGTCGTACGCCGCTATCTCGCCCGCCACTCCGAGGGCCCGCCAGGCCTGGTCGTAGGTCGACACCACCGCCCGTCCCGGAATCTCGTTTCGACCGATCGCTCGCCCCCCGATCGGTTTGTGGGCCAGCTCGTAGCGCCCGGTGGCGCCGCGCTCGAGCCGCTCTGCCCACGCCTGGACTCGGCCGAGGTCGGCTCCGATTTCGCCGGCCTTAGGGCCACGTAGCGGCACCTCGATCGGGATGAAGGCCTCACCTCTTCCGTATCCGGCGAGCAGCTCACCAGAAGCCCATTGGCGGCGCACCTTGGCGACGACATCGCCTGGCTCGCTCCACTCAGCCATGGTCGCGCCGCTCGCGATACTCCTTGATCGTCAGGGTCTGGACGCGCGAGTCGACCCCGTCGCGGTTGTCGACGAAGCCGATCGCCTGCACGTAGGGCTCGATGACGTGCACCTTCTGTAGGGGCGTCACGATCAGCAGCTGCAGTCCGAGCCGCTCGAACAGTGACAGTGCATAGCGGGTGGACACGTCCGAACCCCGTCCGAAGGCCTCGTCGATTACTGCGAACCGGAAGTCCCGTGAACTCGTCGTGCCCCACTCGAGGCCGAATTGATAAGCCAGCGAAGCCGCCAAGATCGTGTAGGCGAGCTTCTCCTTCTGTCCTCCTGACTTGCCGTCGGAGTCGCGGTAGTGCTCCCATTCGGTCTCGGTGGCCTTGTCGATCTCGGCGGCCGAGAAGGTGTGCCAGTGCCGTACGTCGGTCACCCGGCGGGTCCACGCCTTGTCGGCCTCGGTGTGACCATCGCGGCCGCGCAACCGCTCGATGATCCGCTTCACCTCCACGAAGCGCTCCTCGGAGTAGCGGTCTTCACCGCCGATGGTGCCGCCGGTGATAGCGGCCAGGTCGGCTCGGAAGGCGCGCACGTCCTGGTTGATGGTCTGCTCGATGATGAGCTTGATGTAGCGGCCGGGGGAGTAGTCGATCGCGCCCAGGGACTCGTTGATGCGCTCGATCCGATCGCGAATCTCCTCGGACTGACGTCGCAGCCAGTGGTCGAAGCGGGCCAGCTCACGGATCGCGTTGGTGTTGAGCTGCTCCTTGAACTCCTTCTCGAAGCGCGGCAGATCGTCGCGCCGCACGCGGTCCCGGAAGGTGTAGTACTCCGCGGCGGCATCGATGGAGGCATCCATCTCGGTCGTCACTGCCGGCCAGGTCGCCTTGATGGCCGTCATCTGGGCGGTGGCGGCGGTGGCGATGCCGTTCATCTGCTGTTGGAGCTTCTCCATCGAGCGGTGCAGCGTGTCGGCGAGCGCCGCCGCGGCCCGGTCGCAGTCCTCGGCCACAGTGACGGGCTCGGGCAGGCGCAGCTCAATGGCGGCGTACTGACCACGCGCCAGCTTCACCAGGTCAGGCGGCGTGGCAGCCAGCTGGTCGGCCGCCAGCCGCCGGGCTCGAGCACCGCGGTCGAGGTCGCTGCTGAGGCCGCCGACCACGCCCTCGAGCTGTGAGCGGCGAGTCTCGGCCTGATCGAGGCGGGCCTCCACGCGACCCAGGGACAAATCGATCTCGGTAAGCCGCGATGAGCCGGCGACGAGGCGCTCGCGCTCGGCGGCCGCGTCGGTTAGCTGCTGGCGAGGGGTAGCGGTATCGATCTCGTTCCAGGAGGAGAAGTCGGAGAGTCGGGCCAGCGACTGGGCCACCTCCAAGACGGCATCTCGTCGCTCGGTGACTGCGGTGACGCTCTGCTCAACGACTTCCAGCTCGGATCCCAGGCGATCGCGAGCAGACGTGAGGGCGTCCACCTTGCGAGCGTTGGATCGGCCGAGGATCCACTGGCGGGGATCGTCGACCCGATTTCGGTCGTCCTTCTCGTGTCGCTCACCGGAGCGGATCTGTCCCTCCCGGGTCACTGCGCGGTGCTCGCTCTGCAGTTCCTCGACGCCGGCGACGCACACGTGATCGGCGCGTCGACCGAGCTCACTGGCCAAGAACGTAGCGAAGTCGCCGGGCTCGACGACCAACGTGTCGGCCAGGCGGTGCCGCCCGGCGCCGGCGTGCTCGGGCCGCACAGGCACATTGCGCTCGGGGACGCGCAGGTAGACCAGCTTGGCGCCGAGATGCTGGGCATTGACCCAGCGAGACACCGCGGCATAGTGGCGCTGCGGCACAAGGAGGGACAACCCCAGCCCGCGCAGCACGCGCTCGGCTGCGCCGCGCCAGGGGGCGTGCGCCTCGGAAACCTCGATCAGCTCACCCGCGAAAGGGAGGTCCTCCACTGCCAGCCCCAGATCGACCAGCATCCGCTGGCGCAGCTCGACGCTGCGACCGGGCAGATTGGTCGGTCGCAACGACAAACTGGTGATCTCGGCGTCGAGGTCGCCCACCTCGCTACGAAGACGGGACAGGCTCGTCATCGCGGTCGCGAACTCGTCGTCGAGCGAACGACGACGAGGTTCTGCGGTCGCATAGGCCGCCGTGATCTCAACTTGTCGCCGGGTGAAATCGCCGAGGTCGTTGACCGGCGCCAGGGCCGCCTGGTCGAGGAGGGCAGCGAAGCGGCCATGGCGCGAGGTCCGCTCGGCCGCAACGCCGTCGAGTTCCTTGATCTCGCGCTCGAGCTGTGCCACCCGGTCACCACCCGCAGCGGCGCGGTCACCGATCAGCCTGCCCTGATCGACTCGCGCGCTCTGAATCTCGTCGGCGACGGACTTCAGCTCGCCGCGGCGGGCGCCGAGCTCGGCCTCGAGGCGCTCGAGCTCTGTGGTTAGCAGCGAGGTCCGCAGCTCGGTGAAGTAGAGGCCCACCGCGTCGCGTTGGCGCCATGCTGCGCCACGCTCGGTGGCCAAGGCTTCGTGCTTGTCGCAGTTGACCAACAGCGGATCGAGGGCGGCGAGCTGATCACGGGCACGGCGTACGGCCTCGTGTGCGCGGGTGAGGTCGTCGAAGTGGGCGACGATCGTTGCGACCTGCTCTGATGCGTCGGCCGGCTCCAGCATGTGGGTGCGCACGAAGTCGTTGAGGTTGCCCACCGACTTCATCGACACCGTCTGGTGGAAGAGCTCGAGGGCCTGCTCAGAGCGGATACCGAGCAACCGACGCACGTGGCGTCCGTAGGCAGGAAAGTCCTTCTCCAGCCACGCTCCACCGTCGCGCAGACGTCGACGCAGGTCGTTGAGGTTGTTGCCGAACCCCGAGAAGTCCCCCTCGATGCTCAGCTCGCGATCAGCCGTCACGTAGAAACGGTCGGGTTGGCCGGTGCGGTCGCGCTGAGTGAACACCTGGGCAAGCGTGACTGACTCAGAACCGCCTCCGGAGCCGCTGTTGGTGAACACCCCCAGCACCACGGAGTACGACGTGTGGTCGCGCAACCCGACAGGGCGGGAGGTCCCCGACTCCTCGATCCGCTCCGACTTGTGATGGCCCAGGACATAGCTGCGCAGGGTGCGCTCCTTGCCCTCAGAGCCTGCCGCCTTGTTGTAGGAGATCTTCTGGTGCGGCAGCAAGAGCGTGGTCACGGCGTCGACGAGCGTGGACTTGCCGCTGCCGATGTCACCGGTCAGCAGGGTGTTGTTGCCGTCGAGGCGCAACGACCAAACCCGCTTGTCGAAAGTGCCCCAGTTCAAGACCTCGAGTCGGTGCAAGCGCCATCCCGGTCGGGCGCCGGCGACGTCCAGATCGACGGCCGAGAAGAGTCCTTCACTCATGCTGGCTCCGGTAGGCATCGAGCTTGGCGGCGAAGTCGGCCAGGGTCTGGGCGTCGACGTAAGCCTTGAGGATGCGGCGGACCTCGAAGGTGTCGCGCTGCCCCCGCAGGGCCCGAAGGAAGCCGAGCTCGACCACCTTCTTGATCGTGGTGTCGATCTGGTCGAGCTGGCGGGCCTCGTTGGGGGTCTCGGCCAAAAACAGCGACACCATCTCCGAGATCTGCTCGCGCGGGAGGATCAGCCGCGGTTCGTTGCTGGTCGACTCCCACTCGACCATGCGCTTGCGCAGCAGCACCAGTAGGAGGCTCACGGGGTAGGAGAGGCTGCGTCGGTTGACCAGACGCGGAAGCTCGTCGGCCTCGTCAACCGTCGCACGCAGGTAGGCGTAGCCCTCGTTGTCGTCGACGAGCACATCAACACCGATTGTCGCGAAGTGGTCGCGCACCTGGCTGCTGTGCCGTTGCAGCGTCGACCAGACGCCCTCGTGGGTCTCTCGATAGACGACGCCGCGCATCAGCGTTATCGCGGCGGTCGACACCGCGACCTCGGATTCGCTCCTCATCTGACCACCCGCCTCACTTCCTGCTCACCGTCGCCTCGGGCATGACGACGCTACGACGTCCCCGCTCGTCGTCGTAGGTCACCTCGACCTGCCGCGTGTCGTCGAGCTCGACGCTGAGGTCGTCGTCGCTGAGCGCGAGGTAGGCGACCAGCTCGGCCAGCCCCTCGCGCAGCGGGTAGAGCTCGAAGACATCGGCCAACAACGCGCTGCTGCGTGGTGGCACCACCGCGCGGAGCTGGGCGGCCAGGCGTACCTGGTCGACCGTGGTCTGGTCGAAGAGAGCGGTGGTGTCGAGCTCTTCGCTGCCCGCCGAGATCACGGAGTCGACCTCACTGGCGGGCTTCACGTCATAGAGCGGACGCTCGAACGGCAGACTGATCGAGAGTCGGGCGTCGTCGATCTCGAGTCCAAGGGCCGGAGGTGTCGATCTGACGCCGAGGGCGGCGGTCTCGATCTCGCGGACGAGATCGAGGACTCGTCGGTTCTCCACCCACACCTGGTCGTCGAGGAAGCGTCTGAACTGCTCCGAAAGACGCCGGACCGTGACCTGGGTGCGCTCGGCGGCATCGGACCAGTCGTGGTGTACGCGACGCATTCGCGGGTCGGCGTCGAGCTCGTCAAGCTCCTGGATCCGGGAGAGCAGGTCGGCCAGCTCGTCCTGGCGCTCGTGGGAGAGCAGGAAGTCGTAGAAGGCCTGGAAGCTCGCCCCTTGGTCAGAGGAGGCGATGTCGGCGCGATCGGTGACCAGTGCCTCCAACAGCTCGCCCTTGGCGCCGTCCCAGGTGGCGATGCGCTCGCGAGCCGCCCGGTCGAGGCCGCGGAAGTTCTCTTCGACCTCACGGAAGTCGGAGAGCAGTTCGCGCGCGGTGCTGGTGAAGAACTGATAGCGCTCTCGCAGCCCGGAACCGGCCATCACCTCGAAACGCCCCGCCTCCACGTCGGCGATCTGTGCATCGAGCGCGGTGCGGCGACGGTATAGCTCGGCCAGCCGGGTCTCCTGGTCGTCGTCAGCGCCGTGCACCATCTCGCGCAGCAGCCCGACCAGCGTGTGCAGCCGCGTCTCGGTGCCGACGCTGGCGCGGGTGGGGAGGCTACTCACCCAGGCATAGGCCTTCTCGAAGGCCGGGGTGGCGTCATAATGCACCTCGTCCTCACCGTGGGCGTAGAACCGCCGCAGCCAGCCGGACTCAGGGGCCGACCAGTCGTCGAGATAGCCGATGGGTTCCCCGGTCCACTGCTCGGCTTCGGCCCGGCCGGCGTTGGCGGTGTAGAGGTAGTCCTCCAG
>JBBRAZ010000067.1:0-9538 GCA_038206295.1 Acidimicrobiales bacterium | reverse complement strand
GGCGCCGGTGAGGTCGTCCATGAACCACGCCGGGTGCCGCAGGCCGTAGGCGAATCGCTTCGGCATGGACATCGCCTGGTACTCGGCGATGCTCTTCCGGCCGCGAGAGGGGACGGAGGTCTGCGGGTCATCGCTCACGGTGCCGCCACCTCCTCGGCCGGCTCGGACTCGAAGGCGACCGCCACCTCGTCGGGCGTGGGGGCACCGACTGGGTCCGCTCGGGGCACGTCTGTGCGCACGTCTGCAAGCAGGCTGGCCACCACGATGCCGTGGCGGGTCGCGACCCACCGCAGCCATCCGTCGCGCAGCTGGAACACGATGCCGCTGAGGCCACCGGGCAGCGCCCAGAGCACCACCAGCACCCCGACCGCCGAGGCGAAGAACCGCCACTCGCCCTTCAGCCACCACTCGCCGCCCTTGAGGAAGATGGCACCGAGCACGCCGCCGACCATCGTGCCGAGCCCGCCGACGACCGTGGCGGTGAACACCACCAGGTTCTCCGACGGTTCGAACAAGCCGAGGCTGAACGCCCCCTGGTGGTGCACGAGCAGCGCACCAGCCATCGCCGCGAGGAAGCCCGACAGCGCGAACGCCGTGAGCTTGGCGCGCATGATGCTGACGCCGTAGGCCTGGATCCCCTGCTCGTTCTCGCGCATCGCCACGAGCACGCGACCGGTCCTGCTGGCGCGGATCCCGCGCACCGCGAGCGTCGAGAGCACGAGCGTGCCGAGCGCCAGGTAGTAGAGGCTGGTGGGGCTGTCGATCTCGAAGATCCCCAGCAGCGGCGGACGGTCGATGGTGCCGGTCGGCACCCACGAGAAGAAGCTCGGGTTCAGGAGGTAGCGCGTCGTGGCCAGCGCGAACGCGAGGGTGGTGACCGCCAGGTAGAGCCCGCGCAGGCGCAGCGCCGGGAGGCCGACCAGCACTGCTGCGCCGGCGCCGGCGATCCCCGCCACGAGCATCGCCAGCGTGAGGTCGAGACCCCACTGCGAGGTCGCCACCGCGCCCACCGCGCCGCCGACGGCCACGAAGCCCATCTGCCCCAGGGACACCTGCCCCGCCCAGCCGGTGAGCACCACGATCGATATGCAGATGATGGCGAAGATCACGACAGCCGATGCGCGCAGGCTGTCACCGGTGTCGAGCAGGTGCGGCAGCGCCAGCACGCCCAGAGCGAGCGCTGCGCCGCCCAGCCACCGGACGAGGCGAACCTCGGCGAGGCCGCGCAGCTCGGCGGGCACGGGTCGGATCTCCTCTGCCGCCCGCCAGCTCGACGAGGTGTCTCGCTCCGCTCGGGTGCTGCCCGGGCGCTGCAGGAGCAGGGCGATGATGATCACGAAGCCCATGACCGGTGCCACCACGAGGTCGCTCTTCGAGCTGAGGTGGAACAGGACGAGATCGATCTCGTCCGCGTTGACGACTGCTTGCTGCAGCACGCCGAGCGCGAGTGCGCTGAGCACGATCGTCGGCATGTTGGTGAGCCGCCCGAGCGTGAGCGCGGCCAGCGCGGCGAGCAGCAGGTCGAGCCCGAGCGCCTGGCCGAACGGGAGGCCGACGATGCCGGCGCGCAGGAACAGGCTGATGAACGACAGCAGGCCCGCCACCGCCCACACGTAGGTGTGGAGGCGCTTCACCGGGATGCCGAGCAGCAGGGCGCGGTCGGCGCGCTCGGCGCTGGCGCGGATCGCCACCCCGACGTCGGTGTAGCGCAGGAACAGGGCGATGGCCGCCATCGCGACCGGAGCGATGATCCAGATCAGGAAGTACTGGGTGCTGAAGATGAACGAGTCCAGCTCGAAGGACCAGTCGACGGGGAACTCGGTGATCTGGCGGGTGACGGGCTGCTCGCCCCACAGCCACATCGGCAGCAGGAACGCTGCGAACGCCAGCAGCTGCGACACGCCGATGGTGGCCACGGTGAGGATGAGGCGCGGCGCATCGAAGAACCGGCGGATGATCGCGAGCTCGACGATGCCGCCGAGGATGAAGGCGGTGAGGAGGCCGACGGCCAGGGATAGGAAGTAGTTGAGCCCCGACAGCGCGATGAGGTGCACCGCAAGAGACGTGCTCACGATGCCGAGGTCCGCCTGGGCGAAGTTGAGGATCCGGTTGGCGCGGTAGACCAGCGCCATACCCATCGCCATGAGGGCGGTGAGCAGGCCGAAGGTGAGCCCGACGAGCAGCACGTAGCTCGCCCCGTCGGTGGGGACGAACAGCTGCTGCACGAGGAGGATCGCCGCCGGCGGCCCGAAGGTCCCGCGCGCCTTGATCACCCACGACGGCATCCCTTCACGCACCGGCGGCCTGCCGATCGTCGGTGGCGAGGATCCCGTGGAGGAACACCTCGATCATGGCGTCTGCGTGCGCCTCGATCACCGAGGGATCGTGCGCGTCGAGGCCGTGGACCGCGGCGAGCAGCTCCGGGATCTGGAACGGGTAGCCGGCCGCCGCGAGGAACGCGAGCCCGACCAGCGGGGTGGGCAGCGGCTTGAGCACGCCCGCGGAGACGCCGCTGGCGAGCAGCGCGTCGAGGCCACGGAGGCGCCAGCCGAGCGCCTCGTCCACGAGCCACGTGAGTCGCTCGCCGGACCGGGCTCCTTCACCCATGAGCAGGCGCCCGATCTCCGGGTGCTCCGCGCTGAAGGCCACGTAGCTGCGCATGAGCGCTCTGACCCGCGCCGCCTCGTCGAGGTCGTCGAGGCCGATCGCGGCGCTGGCCGAGAACCGGTCCAGCTCGCCGAGCACGTCGAGCACCACCGCCTTCCAGAGGTCCTCCTTGGAGGCGAAGTGGTAGTGGACCAGCGGCTGGGTCACCCCGGCGAGCCGTGCGATCTCGGCGGTGGAGGCGCCATCGAAGCCACGGCCGGCGAACTCGCCGCGGGCCGCGACGAGGATGCGCTCGCGGCCCCCGCTGCGCTCGTTGGCCCCCGCTCCTGCGCTCACGTCCCCCCGTCCCCTGCACTCGCACCACGCCGCCACCCCCGTGCCGGCTGAGTGGTCGATAAGTACCCGCAGCAGCATATGGTCCCCGTTTACCTGCTGTGACGACCGACACGTCCGAGACGGAGGGTTGGTCGCGCAGCGGTAGGTTCGACCCACCACAGGGGACGCAGGAGGACACATGAAGGTCGATGGGGGCATCGGGTTCGCACATGCGGCGTTCGCCGCGAAGGCGCAGCAGGACGCGGGGTACGACGGGGTGTGGACGGCCGAGACGAGCCACGACCCGTTCTTCCCCATCATCCAGGCCGCCGACCACGCTAAGGAGCTGGACTTCGGCACCGGCATCGCGGTGGCGTTCGCCCGCTCGCCGATGAACCTGGCGCAGATCGCCAACGACGTGCAGCTCATCACCGAGGGCCGGTTCATGCTCGGCCTCGGCAGCCAGATCCGCGCCCACATCACGCGCCGCTTCTCGATGCCGTGGTCGCACCCCGCGGCGCGCATGCGCGAGCTGATCCTCGCCATGCACGCCATCTGGGACTGCTGGAACGACGGCACGAAGCTCGACTTCCGCGGCGACTTCTACGAGCACACGCTGATGACGCCGTTCTTCAACCCGGGACCGAACCCGCACGGCAAGCCGCGCGTGTTCCTCGCCGGCGTCGGACCGAAGATGACCGAGGTCGCCGGCGAGGTGTGCGATGGCTTCCTCTGCCACGGCTTCACGACCGAGGCCTACCTCCGCGAGGAGACGATCCCTGCGTTGGAACGTGGCGCCGCTGCGGCCGGCCGCACGCTGGCGGACATCGAGCTGTCGATCCCAGCGTTCGTCGTCACCGGCGTCGACGAGGAGTCGATGGCTGCGGCGGCCACCGCGGTGCGAGGCCAGATCGCGTTCTACGGCTCGACGCCGGCGTACAAGGGCGTCCTCGACAAGCACGGCTGGGGCGACCTCCAGGGCGAGCTCAACGCGCTGAGCAAGCAGGGGCGCTGGGACGACATGGGCGACCTCATCGACGACGACATCCTCGCCACGTTCGCTGTGGTGGCGGAGCCCGACGGTGTGGCGAAGGGCCTCATCGAGCGCTTCGGCGGCGTCGTGCACCGGGTGAGCTTCTACGCGCCGTACGCGGTGCCCGCCGAGCAGTGGGCGCCCGTCATCGAGGAGCTCCACGCCCACCAGAGCTGACCCGCTCCCCCGCCCCAAGCGTTCTCGGCGCGCTGCGTGTACTCCCAGTCTCAAAATCCTGCCTAGAACACTCATCGTGTGTTCTGGGTGCGCTGCGTGTACTCCCAGTCTCACCAGGACGCCGAGATCGCTGAATCGCGAATGGGGGCGCGCGAGGGGCTCCGGTACCCTCTGCCGCCATGGCTGACATCACCGTGACGCTGCCCGACGGCTCCGAGCGCTCCCTTCCCGAGGGGTCGACCGGAGCGGATCTGGCCGCCGCCATCGGGCCACGCCTGGCCAAGGACGCCCTGATCACCGTCGTCGACGGCGATGAGCGCGACCTGCGCCGCCCCCTCCCCGACGGAGCAACCGTCGAGATCGTCACCCCAACCAGCGACCGCGGCGTCGTCACGCTGCGGCACTCCACCGCCCACGTGCTGGCGCAGGCGGTCCTCGAGCTGTGGCCCGGCGCCACGTTCGCCATCGGTCCAGCCATCGAGCACGGCTTCTACTACGACTTCGAGCTGCCCGACGGCCAGACGTTCTCCGACGACGACCTCGAGCGCATCGACGCCAAGATGCGCTCCATCATCGAGGAGGACCAGTCCTTCGAGCGCCTCGAGCTCACCGCAGAAGAGGGCCTCGAGCTCTTCTCGGCGCATCCCTACAAGCGCGAGATCATCGAGGGGGTGCGCTCGGCAGATGCCGACGCGTCGATCGCCAGCGAGGTCGCAGGCGACGGCGAGGTCACGGCGTACCGCAACAGCGACGGCTTCGTGGACCTCTGCCGAGGCCCGCACGTTCCGTCGACGAAGCACCTCCAGCACTTCAAGCTCATGCGCGTGGCAGGCGCGTACTGGCGTGGTGACGAGAAGCGCCCGATGCTCCAGCGCATCTACGGCACGGCGTGGCCGACCCGCAAGGAGCTCGCCGCGCACCTGCACCGCCTCGAGGAGGCCGCCAAGCGCGATCACCGCAAGCTGGCCACCGAGCTCCAGCTGGTCTCGTGGAACGAGCACGTGGGCCCCGGCCTCGCGCTGTGGCACCCGAAGGGCGCCATCGTGCGCCGCACCATGGAGGACTACTCCCGCGCCCGCCACGAGCGCGGGGGCTACCAGTTCGTCTACACGCCGCACATCGGCAAGTCCGACCTCTGGGAGACCTCGGGCCACCTCGACTTCTACAAGGAGTCGATGTATCCGCCCATGGAGATGGACGGCGCCACGTACTACCCGAAGCCGATGAACTGCCCGTTCCACATGACGATCTTCAAGACGGAGCAGCACTCCTACCGCGACCTGCCGTTGCGGCTGTTCGAGCTCGGCACCGTGTACCGCTACGAGCTGTCGGGGGTCGTGCACGGGCTGCTGCGCTCGCGGGGGTTCACCCAGGACGACAGCCACATCTTCTGCACCCGCGAGCAATCGGCGGACGAGATCGCCTCGCTGCTCGCGTTCGTGCTCGACCTCTTGCGCGCCTTCGGGTTCGAGGACTTCCAGGCCAAGCTCTCGACGCGCCCCGCGGAGAAGTCGGTCGGCGACGACGACGAGTGGGAGCTGGCGACCGACGCGCTGCGTGACGCGCTCGAGCTGGCGCAGCTCGACTACGTCGTCGATGAGGGCGGCGGCGCGTTCTACGGCCCGAAGATCGACGTCGACGTGCGCGACGCCATCGGCCGTGCCTGGCAGCTCTCGACCATCCAGGTCGACTTCCAGCTCCCGCAGCGCTTCGAGCTCGAGTACATCGGCAGCGACGGCGACCGCCACCGTCCGGTGGTGATCCACCGTGCGCTCTTCGGCTCCGTCGAGCGGTTCTTCGGCGTGCTCATCGAGCACTACGCCGGCGCGTTCCCGACGTGGCTCGCGCCGGTGCAGGTGCGCGTCCTGCCGGTCGCCGAGGAGCACGCCGCCTACGCGGCAGGCGTCGTGGATCAGCTCCGAGCTGCGAACCTCCGTGCCGACCTGGTGAGCGCGGACGACCCGCTGGGCAAGCGGATCCGCAACGCGAAGATGGAGAAGCTCCCGTACGTCCTCGTCGTCGGCGACGACGACGTCGCTGCGGGCACCATCGGGGTGAACGCCCGCGGCACCGACGTCGAGCGCGACGTACCGGTCGCGGCGTTCATCGAGCGCGTCTGCGACGAGGTCGCGCCCTACCGCTTCTGAGCGACGTCACCTGCGAGGTGACGCCCCCCGCCGAGCGGTGACCGCTCGGCGCAGCGCGCACAGGCACCCACGCTCGACCACGGGCGGTGCGTGCGCCGGCACGACGATCGGTGCCAGGCTCGGCGGCGATGTCGCTCACCGTCGCCGTCGCGATCCCGCTCGTCACCGCCTTCATCGGGTGGGTCACCAACTGGGCCGCGGTCAAGATGATCTTCGAACCAGCGGAGTTCATCGGGATCGGCCCCATCGGGTGGCGCGGCGTGATCCACCGCCTCGCACCCAAGCTCGCCCGCGACATCGCGGCGACCACCAGCACCGTGCTTCGCCCCTCCGACCTGCTGGCGCGCTTCGATCCCTCTGAGCTCCGGTCGATGCTCGATGACCGGCTGGATCCGGCGCTCGCCGTCGTCGTCGCCGACGCAGCGGACGCGCTCCGCCCCGGCCTGTGGGACGACCTCGCCCCCGAGGCCCGAGCGATGGTGCTCGATCAGGTCCGCTCCCAGGTGCACGCCGGTGCCGAGGAGCTGGTCGATCAGCTGCGAGACGAGGTCGACGAGCTCGTCGAGCTCGAGCCGCTGATCGTCACCGCGCTGACCGGGGAGAACACCGCCACCCTCGCCCGCCTCACGCAGGAGATCGGCGGACGTGAGCTGCGCTTCATCGAGCTCTACGGCGGGGCGTTCGGCTTCCTCGTCGGGCTCGTGCAGCTGGGGGCGATCAACGTGCTCGGCCAGTGGTGGCTGATGCCGCTGGTCGGCGTGCTCACGGGCCTCGCCACCAACTGGCTCGCCATCCAGATGATCTTCCGCCCGCTCGAGCGCGTGCAGCTCGTCGGCCCCCTCGGCTACCAGGGCATGTTCCCCGCCCGCCAGGCCGAGATCAGCGCCGACTACGGCCGCATCGCCGCAGATGAGGTGTTCACCCCGTCGAACGTGCTGCGCCTCGTCATGGCGGGTCCCACCGGCATGCGGATCGTCATGCTGGTCCTCGAGACCCTGCAGCGTCGCCTGGAGGCAGCGAGCCCGCTGCTGGAGGCCATCTCGGGCGCCACCGTCGACGACGCGACTCGAGCACGCCTGCAAGCCGGGCTCGTCGCCAGGGCGTCAGATCCAGCGCTCATCGATCCAGGGCTGCGCGACGAGGTCGAGGCACACGTCGCCGAGCAGATGTCGGTGGCGACGACGATCGAGGATCGCCTCGCCTCCATGCCGAAGGACCAGTTCGAGCGGCTGCTGCGCGGCGTGTTCGAAGAGGACGAGATCATCCTCGTCGTCATCGGCGGTGCGCTCGGCGGTGTCGTCGGTCTGCTCCAAGCAGCGCTGGTGGTCGGCTTGGGCTGATGGCGATCAGGCCCAGCGGCCGCTGCGATCCTGCTCGCGCTCAGGCGTCGACGAGCTCGAGGCTGCCGCGCTCCCACTGGACGCGGCAACGGCTGCGCTGGAGCTTGCCCGATGACGTCTTGGGCAGCGTGCCCGCAGCGACGAGCCGGATGTCGTGGGGCGGCACGCCGACCGCGTGCAGCACGCGAGCGTGGATCTCGTCGCGCATCCGGGCCGTGTCGTCGCCCTTGGTCTCGGCCACCACGACGATGGCCTCCTTGCCGCGCTTGCCCTCGACGCCGAAGGCGATGACGTTGCCTGGTCGCACGCCGTCGACGAGCGCCGCAGCCCGCTCGATGTCCTCGGGGAACAGGTTGCGGCCGCCGACGATGATCACGTCCTTGAGGCGACCGCACAGCACGAGCTCGCCGTCGGCTAGGTAGGCGAGGTCGCCGGTGCGCAGCCACGGGCCGTCGAACGCCAGCGCGGTGGCTTCGGGGTTGTTGTAGTAGCCCGCCATCACCGAGGTCCCGGCGATCTGCAGCTCGCCGACCTCGCGATCGCCCAGCGGGTTGCCGGCGTCGCGGTCCACGATGCGCATCTCGAGGCCCGGCACCGGTCGGCCCAGCCGCACCAGCTCGCGGGCACCCAGCGCGCCGGGCTCGCTCGGTGACGCGAGCCGGTCCGCCTCGAGCGCCACGGTGTCGACCACGTCGGTGAGCATCCCGTCCATGGGCACCGGGAACGACCCGGCGATGCACGTCTCGGCCATGCCGAACGCGGGGAAGATGCAGCCGGGGCGCATGCCGTGGGGCTCGCCGGCCGCGACGAACGCCCGGACCTGGTCCGGCGCGATCGGCTCGGCGCCGTTGAGCGCGACGCGCAGCGCCGAGAGATCGAGCTGCTCGGAGCGCCGCAGGGCTCGGGTGGCGAGCACGTAGGAGAAGTTGGGTCCCGCCGTGGCGGTGCCGCCGTACTGCGAGAGCCACTCCATCCACCGCAGCGGCTTGGCGAGGAAGTCCTGCGGGGCAGCCTGGATCATGCGAGCGCCGTTCGTCATCGCGAGCGTCAGCAGCCCGATGAGCCCCATGTCGTGGTACAGCGGGAGCCACGACACGAGCACGTCGCCCTCGAGCGTGTAGTGCGCTGCCGTGGCGATCGCATCGAGGTTGGCGCACACCGCGCGGTGCGGGAGCATCACGCCCTTTGGCTCAGAGGTCGAGCCGCTCGTGAACTGGAGGATGGCGAGCGAGTCGGGGTCGACGCGCACCGGCGTGAAGTCGCTGGCGTCCCCCACGAGATCAGCGAACGTGCAGCACGGCGGATCGTCGTCCGACGGCTCGTAGAACGCCGCGATGTCCGGGTCGAGCAGCAGCAGCGTCACATCTGCTCGGGCCATGCGGGCCCGGGTGCTGTCGAGGAACTCCTCGATCGAGCCCATGCGCATCGGGATGGGCATGACCACGAGCGTGGCTCCGCACAACCAGATGGCCTCGAACGACGTGACCAGCGCCCGCGTGGTGGGGCCGAGGACCGCGACGTGGTCGCCTGGTCGGATACCGCGAGCCTGGAGCGCGGCGGCCATCGCCTCGGCCTCGACGAGCATCTGCGACCACGGGACGGTGACGTGCACCTCCCCGTTGACGAAGGTGATCTCCCGGCCGCGCTCGGCGTTTGCCCGGATGCGCTCGGGGAGGGTGCTGAGGGCAGAGGTGGTGGCCATCACGCCCTGTGACCTACCCACCTCTGCGAGCGTTACACCCCATCCCCACTCCCGTTCTGTGCATGGTGGCTTCCGACTACGAGGCTGTTTCGTTAGTGCTCGCGATTTGAGCGGGATTGGTTCATCATCAGGGGATGGAGCCTCGATTCCGTGTGGTGGACCTCGATCAGCAGTTCTTGTTGCCGCCCGATGTGCGTGAGTGGCTGCCGGAGGGGCA
>JBBRAZ010000066.1:0-10124 GCA_038206295.1 Acidimicrobiales bacterium | reverse complement strand
CGAGATGATGCCGGCGCGGATGCCGAGCGCGCCGTACAGCGGCCCGGCGTTGATCCCGATCGAGACGTGCTCGGGGATGTAGCAGAACCCGTCGTCGTCGTACGCCGGGGCGACGATCCCGGCCCAGGTGTCGTACGCGATGCCGTGGCTCGGCAGCCCGGCGTACGGACCGGTCATCCCGTAGCCGGAGATGGTGATGAACACGATCCGGGGGTTGATCTCGCGCAGCGCCTCGAAGCCGAGCCCCTGGCGATCGAGGGCGCCGGGGCGCATGGCCTCGACCACCGCGTCGGCGTCTCGCACGAGGTCGCGGAACGCGTCACGCCCCTCATCGGTCTTGAGGTTGAGCACCACCGAGCGCTTGCCGCGGTTGACGTGCAGGTGCAGCAGCGACGTGCCCTCGACGATCGGCCACGTCATCTGCCGGCCGTAGTCGCCGGCGGGCGACTCGATCTTGATCACCTCGGCGCCGAGGTCGGCGAGGTTGGTGGTGATGGCGGCGGGGCCGAGGAGCGACGCCTCGATGATGCGGACGCCGCTCAGCGGACCGCGGTCGGTGGGGGAGCCGGTGGGCTGGTGCATGCCACCATTATCTGACACATCGTCAGATTCGGCCAGCCCATCGCCCGTCCACCCCGCCCTTCAGCGTTCTGGGTGCGCTGCTGGTACTCCCAGTCTCAAGATCCTGCCCAGATCGCAGTGCGTCAGGGCGTGGCGCTGATGAAGTCGACGACGACCTGCGCCAGCTCGGGGCCGCGGTCCTCCTGGAGGAAGTGCCCGCCGCCCTCGATGGTGGTGTGCGCCTGGCCCTCGGCGCCGGGGATCAGCGTCTTGAGCACGGCATCGGCGCCTCGGGTGATCGGGTCCTGGTCGCTGAAGGCGCACAGGAACGGCTTGTCGAAGCGGCTGAGCACCTCCCACGCAGCGCGGTTCGCGATCGCCCCTGGATCATCGGGGGTCGTCGGCACGAGCGTCGGGAACTGCCGGGCCCCCTCCTTGAAGCGCTCGTCGGGGAACGGGGCGTCGTACGCGGCGATGACCTCGGCGTCGAGGTCGGTGGTGCAGCCGCCGTTGACGATCCCGCCCACGGGAAGCTCCGGCACCTCCTGCGAGAACCTCTGCCACGCCAGGAAGGCCTCGCCCGGGTGGCGCTCGCCGGTGGGCAGGAACGTGTTGGCAGCCACGACGCGGGCGAAGCGGTCGGGGTGCTCGGCGACGAGGCGCAACCCGATGAGCCCGCCCCAGTCCTGGCACACGAGCGAGATGTCGTGCAGGTCGAGCCGGTCGAAGAGAGCGCAGCGCATCCACTCGACGAACGCGGCGTAGGTGTAGTCGCTGCGCTGCGCCGGCTTGTCGGATCGACCGAAGCCGGGGAGGTCGGGCGCCACCACGCGCAGCCCGGCGCCGGTCAGCACTGGGATCATGTGGCGGTACAGGTAGCTCCACGAGGGCTCGCCGTGCAGCAGCAGCACCACCGGACCGTCGGCGGGCCCCTCGTCGAGGTAGTGGATGCGGATCGTCGTCTCGCCACCGTCGCCGGCGGGCACCTCGGTGTAGTGCGGCGCGAAATCGAAGCCGGCGAGGCGGTAGAAGCGGTCCTCGGGCGTGCGCAGGATGTCCATGGTCCCCCCAGGTCGATGCGTGCGCACACCGTACCGGCCGCCCCGACCTGACCCGCCAGGGTGGGCCGATGCCACACCGGTCCGACTTCTCGGCGTGCTGGTGAGACTCCCAGTCCACGCAGCACGCCGAGATCGCTCGTCCGACCTTCTCGGCGTGCTGGTGAGACTCCCAGTCCACGCAGGACGCCGAGATCGGGGGCGTCAGGGGGAGGTCGTGGTGGCGAGCGAGGCGGTGCCCTGGCGGCAGGTGCCGGCCTCGTGCGTCGGCTCGATGCGCTCGGGCAGCGGCGGGCCGGTGTACTCGTCTGGCAGCACCACGCGGCAGTCGTAGCCGACGAAGGCGATCGTCGGCGTCGGGCCGCGGCGGCGCAGGTCGCACTCGTCCGCGCCGATGGCGGCCTGGTCGTCGAGCGCGACGCCGACGCCATCGATCTGCACCGTGACGATCGTCGTCCCGCAGGCGTCGGGGTCCGGCTCGTCGGGGTTCTGGCCGAGGGCGCTGATGAGCACCACGCCGCCGGTGACCACGAGCACCATCGCGGCGACGACGAGGAACTGGCGGGTCGCACGCATGGCGGCACTGTACGACGGGCTCGTTCGGCGTCGTCAACCCCGTCGGCGGGCGCGCCGCCACCGCCCGGTCCGCTGCGGGGTCCGCTCAGCTTGACCTCGTCGCCGAAGCCGGCGGTGCGCGTGCGGGTCCGCTGCGGGGTCGGCTCGTCGGGCATGATGGGACCGGTCCGGTTCTCGAGCGAAGGATGTGCCTGATGCGGGTGGTCGTCGATTTCGATCTCTGCGAGAGCAACGCGGTGTGCATGGGCATCGCGCCGGAGGTGTTCGAGGTGCGCGACGACGACTTCCTCTACGTCCTGCAGGAGGAGCCAGCCGAGGAGCTGCGCCCGAAGGTCGAGGAGGCGGTGCGGCGCTGCCCGAAGCAGGCGATCAGCATCGAGGGCTGAGCGCCCCGAGCACCGCCGGCACCGGGTCACCTGCCATGGACAGCATCGCCGTCGTCGGCGCATCGCTCGCGGGGGTCAACGCGGCCGCCACGCTGCGCGCCGAGGGGTTCGGCGGTCGGCTGGTCCTGGTCGGCGACGAGATCCGCGACCCGTACGACCGGCCGCCGCTGTCCAAGCAGGTCCTGGCTGGCACCTGGGAGCCCGATCGCATCGCGCTGCCGGTCGATCTCGACGACCTCGATCTCGAGCAGCACCGTGGCGTGCGCGCCACCGCGCTCGACGCAGCAGCGCGCACCATCTCCCTCGCCGACGGCGGCGAGGTGGCGGTCGACGGCATCGTGCTCGCCACCGGCGCCACGCCGCGCCGCCTGCCGGGAGCGACGCCCACCGGGGTGCACATGCTGCGCACGCTCGACGACGCCCTGGCGCTGCGCGCCGCGCTCGACGCCGACCCGGCGCGCGTGGTCGTCATCGGCGCCGGGTTCATCGGCGCGGAGGTGGCGGCCACCTGCCGCGAGCGCGGCCACGAGGTGACGCTGGTCGAGGCGATGGACTGGCCGCTGGCCCGGGTGCTCGGCGAGGACGTCGGGCGCCTGCTCGCCGGGGTGCACGAGGAGCACGGCGTCGACGTGCGCCTCGGCGTCGGTGTGGACCACCTCGAGGCCGACCCGCTCGGAGCCGTGCGCGCCGTGCACCTCGCGGACCGCAGCGTCATCGAGTCGAGCGTGGTGGTCGTCGGCATCGGCGTGACGCCCGCGGTCGAGTGGCTCGAGGGGTCTGGGCTCGCCCTCGACGACGGGGTCGTGTGCGACGAGGCGCTGCTGGCCGCGCCCGGCATCGTCGCCGCCGGCGACCTCGTTCGCTGGCCGCACCGCGGCTTCGGCGAGGTGCTGCGCATCGAGCACTGGGATCACGCCATCGAGTCGGGCCGCGCGGCGGCGCGCCGCCTGCTCGCAGCGCCGGGCGACGCCGTGGCGTTCGAGCCGGTGCCGTGGTTCTGGAGCGACCAGTACGACCGCAAGATCCAGCTGGCGGGGCGGGCCGCTCCCCACGATGAGGCGGTGGTGCTGAGCGGCTCGTTCGAGGAGCAGCGCGTGGCGGTCGCCTACCGCCGAGGCGATCGCATCATCGGGGTGCTGGGCGTGAACCGGCCGCGCCAGGTGGTGCAGGGCCGCATGCTCATCGAGCGCGGCGCCTCGTGGGACGAGGGCCTCGCGCTGGGCGACGGCGCGTGATCGGAGCACCGCTCGTGGCGCCGTCGGTGCAGCAGCGACGATGATGGCAGCGTGGGTCTTGCTGCGGGTGACGAGGTGGTCGACGTCGTCGACGAGGACGATCGCGTCCAGCGGACCGTCACGCGCGCCGAGGTGCGAGCGCAGCGCCTCCGCCACCGCTGCGCGTTCGTGGTCGTGCGCTCGAGCGACGCCGCCGTGCTGGTGCACCGTCGCGCCGCGTGGAAGGACCTGTGGCCCGACCGCTGGGACGTCGCGGTCGGCGGCGTCGTCGCCGCCGGCGAGGGGTGGCGCGACGCCGCCACCCGCGAGCTCGCTGAGGAGGTCGGCGTCACCGGCACCGAGCTGGTCGAGGTCGCTCGCGGCACCTACGACGACGACCTCGTCTCGGAGGTGGCGCGCGTGTACGTGACGGTGAGCGACGGCCCGTTCGATCTCGTCGACGACGAGGTGGCCGAGGTGGCGTGGATCACGCCGGGCGACCTGCCCGCGTGGATCGACGAGCACGAGCTGGTGCCCGACAGCGTCGCCCTCGTGCTGCCGCTGCTGCTGGCGGAGGTGCCGGCGTGAACTCGGCTGCCTTCGTCCTGCTCGTGGCGGCGAGCATCGTCGCGATCGGCGACTGGATCGCGGTGGCGACCGACAACAAGCCCCTCGAGATCCTCCTCAAGCCGCTCACGATGGTGCTGCTCATCGTGGCGGTCATCGCCATGGACCCCGAGGGGACCGCGGCGGACGCCCGCGGCTGGTTCGTCGCTGCGCTCGCGCTGTCGATGCTCGGCGACATCTTCCTGCTGTGGCCCGATCGCGTCCCGCTGTTCATCGGCGGTCTGGCGTCGTTCCTCCTCGGCCACGTGGGCTACATCGGGGGCATGCTGGCGCTCGGCCTGTCGTTGCCGATGCTCCTCGCCGGCATCGTGGTCGTGGCCGGCGCGGTGTGGCTGATCGGTCGCCGGATCATCGAGGCGGTGGCCACCAGCGACGAGCCCGAGCTGAAGGTGCCGGTCATCGCGTACGTCGGGGTCATCTCGGCGATGGTCGCGACGGCGTTCGGCACCGGCGCCACGCCGGCGATCCTCGGGTCGGTCTCGTTCTACGCCAGCGATGCGCAGATCGCATGGAACCGCTTCATCTCCGAGCTGCCCTTCGGTCGTCTCGGGATCATGACGACGTACCACCTCGGGCAGCTCGGCCTGGTGCTCACCCTCACGCAGTAGCGCTCGCTCCCGTCGCCCGGCGACGACCCAGCTCAGGGAGCCCAGGGCACGGCGAAGCAGCGATCCTGCAGCGTGCCGGTGCTCCAGTGCCGCCACGTGCCGAAGACGGCGTCGCCGGTGCGCTCGGTCCACGCGATGGCGCTCGGCGCAGCCACCCGGCGCAGCACCTGACGGATCCCGCCCTCGGACACGACGTACCCGGCCCACACCCCGGGGTAGTCCTTGACCGAGCCGACCTCGGTGATCGTCAGCACCTGGTGCGGGCGCCGGCGGTTGCGGTGCGTGTGCCCCGACGACACGAACGTGCACGGGTTGGCGCGCGCCAGGTCGCGCAGGAACGGCAGCCCCTCCTGGCTCGGGATGCCCGGCGGCCAGTGGTAGGCGATGGGCAGGGGCTGCACGTGGTGGTGCATGAGCACCAGCGCACCGCCCGCAGCGTCGTGCACGGCGTCGGCCGCCTCGGTGCGCACGTGGGCGACGCGACCGTGGCCGCGTCCGGCGATGGTGGTGTCGAGCAGGACGAGCCGCAGCCCGCCGATGTCGTGCACCTCCACCCCGCGGGCGATGGGGATGCCGGCGGCGGCCGACGCCGCATCGGGATCCGCGTGGCCATCGGGGAGGTACGTGTCGTGGTTGCCCGCCAGCGTGCGCACCGGCATCGGCGAGCCGGCGAGCATCTCGCCGGCCGCCTGCCACTGCGGCGCCCTGTTGCTGGCGGTGATGTCACCCTTCACGACGAGGCGCTCCGCCCCCCACGCTGCTGCCTCGTCGATGGCGGCCCGCCCGCAGCGCTGCGGGTGGGGATCGGTCGGGTCGTCGTCGAGCATCCGCTCGCGCAGGTCGAATCCGGGGGTGCCGACGTGCAGGTCGCTGATCGTGGCGATGCGCGCCAGCACCTCGCCGACAGGCGGCGGCAGGGTGCGGAAGGCGAGCTCCAGCGCCACGTCGTCGCCGAGGCGCACCGACGCCGTGCCCGCAGCGTCCGGGGTGAGGCCGGTGATCTCCAGCGCACCAGGGCCCGCCGCGATCTCGACGCGCACCGGCGGCGCACCGGGCACGTCGACCTCGAGCAGCCCAGCGGGCAGCGAGCGCCAGTCGAGCTGGATGCGGTCGTCCTCGACGGCGAACACCCGCACCGGCGGGCGCAGCGAGGCAGCGGGGTCGACGGCCCTGTCGGTCTCGTCGCCGCTCACGGCGTCAGCAGCGCGTCGGCGACGCGCGCCGCCTCGCGTGCGCGCAGCGCGACGTTGACGCGCTGGCGCTCGAGGTGCTGCGCGACGATCTGCGCGCCTTGCGGCACGGGGTGGGCGGCGATGAACGCGGCGACGTCGTCGGCCACCTCGGCATCGTCGAGGGACCGCACGCCCTCGAGCATGCGGGCGATCGAGTTGGAGGGGAAGCGCTCGCCGATCTCGTCCCAGCGCGACCGCACGAACGACCACGCTGCGGTCCCGCCCTCGCGGCTGTGCATCGCCTGGCGCAGCACGTACGGCGCGTTCTGCGTGCGCACCTCGTCGGTCAGGCAGCGCGGGAGGAACGCCTCGAGCAGCGCCGGGTCCTCGACGGCGACGAGCGCGTGCAGCAGGCGCAGCTCGTCTTGCGGGGTCGTCGCGTCGCGCCCGCGCGCGCGGAGCTGCTCGTGCATCTCGGCATCGGCGAGCGCCCCGACCACCCCGAGGGCGGCGGCGGCGAGCGCCGGGTCCTCGTCGCCCCCGGCGGCGACCGCGGCGTCGATGGCGCGCGCCCGCTCGATCGCCACCGGGGCGCGCCCGAGCAGCGCGAGCGCGCCGAGCACGGCGCCGCGCAGCTGCCGCGAGCGGGCGTCGTCGTCGGGGCGGGCATCCGCGCCGAGCGAGTCGGCCACGGGTTCGAGCAGCGCCACGACGCGCTCGGCCAGCGCGGCGCGCGCCGCGCCGTCGACGAGGCCGTCGAGCGCCCCGAGGGTGGCGATGGTGCGCTGCCAGACCGACAGGTCGCGCTCGCTGCGTGCGAGCGCCTCGACCAGCTCGAGGTGCTCGATGGCTGCGGTCTCGCCGGCGACGACCGTGGCCCACGAGTCGTCCACCAGCGCGAAGCGCTCGATGGCCGAGAGCTCGCCGCTCGTCGCGGCGTCGAGCACGCCGCGGCGCAGGTCGGGGTCGTACGTCGATCGCACGAAGCCGTGGCCGCCTGCGTTGAGCACCACCCAGTCGGGCGCGCCGCCGATCGGCAGGTCGGCCGCGTCGTCCTCGAGCAGGAGCCGCCCCTCGCGCTGCTCGCCCGCGACCGATGCCCGCCACAGCACCGGCACGCCCCAGCGTCGGCCGTCGTCGCCGCCCGTGTAGCGGAACCGCTGCTGGCGCACCCGCACCCCGTCGCCGGCGCGCTCGGCGCGCAGCAGCGGGTAGCCGCCCTGCAGGATCCACGTGTCGGCGACGCGCCGGACGGGCTCGCCCGAGCTGGCCTCGAGCGCGTCCCACAGGTCGGCGGTCTCGGTGTTGTCGTGCTGGTGGGTGCGCAGGTACCGCTGGATGCCGTCGCGGAACGCGTCCTCGCCGAGGTACTGCTGGAGCATCCGCACCACCGAGCAGCCCTTCTCGTAGGTGAGGAGGTCGAACATGCCCTCGGCCTCGGCGGGGGACCGGACCTCGAACTCAATCGGGCGGGTGGCGTCGAGCGCGTCCACATCGAAGGCGGCGGAGCGCGACAGCCCGAAGGCGACCCAGCGCTCCCAGGCGGGGCGGAACGCGTCGGTCGCCAGCACCTCCATGAAGGTGGCGAACGCCTCGTTGAGCCAGATCCCCTCCCACCACCGCATGGTGACGAGGTCGCCGAACCACATGTGCGCCAGCTCGTGGCTGATGACGTCGACGACGTTCTGCAGCTCGCCCTGCGTGGCGCGCTCGGGGTCGACCAGCAGCAGCACCTCGCGGAACGTCACGCAGCCGAGGTTCTCCATGGCGCCGAAGGCGAAGTCGGGGATGGCGACGAGGTCGAGCTCGTCGCCGGGGTAGGCGATGCCGTACCAGTCCTCGAAGAACTCGAGCGCGAACGCGCCCACCTCGAGCGCGAACGCCGCCAGCTCGCCCTTGCCCGGGACGTGCACCACGCGCAGCGGCGTGCCGCGCACATCGACGGGCGCGGTGGCCTCGAGGTCGCCGATGACGAACGCCACGAGGTAGGTGCTCATGACCATCGTGGGAGCGAAGCGCACCTCGACGGTGCCGTCGCCGAGATCGGTGCGCGCCACCTGCGCGCTGTTGGAGATCGCGGTCAGCGACTCGTCGATGGTGAGCGCGATGGTGAAGGTCGCCTTGGCATCGGGCTCGTCCCAGCAGGGGAACGCCCGGCGCGCATCGGTGGCCTCGAACTGGGTGGTGGCGAGGTGCCGCTCGACGCCGTCGTCGTCGTGGTAGGTGCTGCGGTAGAAGCCGCGGAGCTTGTCGTTCAGCTCGCCGCGGAACACGACGTGCAGCGTCGCCGTCCCCGGGTCGACGGGATGGTCGGGCACCAGCACGAGGCGCTCCGCCTCCTCGTCGAGGCGCGCGTCGAGCGTGGTGCGGTTGCCGTCGCGCTCCAGCCACGCCTCGTCGACGACGAGGTCGGCCGCGTTGCACACGATCTCAGTGGTGGTCTCGCGCACCTCGACGTCGATGCGCACGGTGCCCGAGAACGACGCGGCATCGATGTCGGGGTGCAGGTGCAGGTCGTAGCTGGCGGGCACGACCGAGCGCGGCAGGCGGTGCGGGTTGGCATCGGATCGGTCGGGCACGGGTCCTCCGCGGGTCGTGGGGCCGGGGCGCGGCCCGGCGAGCGTACCCGGGGGGTCGCTTCGCTAGGGTCCCGGGACCGGCACCGGACCGGCTGCTCAGGAGGAGCCCACGTGAACGATCCAACGCTCGCGGTCATCGCAGTCGGCAGCGCCATCGTGGACGTCATCGCCCACGCACCCGACTCGTTCCTCGACGACCACGCGATGGCGAAGGGGGCGATGGCGCTCGTCGACGAGGACGACGCTCGTCGCATCTACGAGCAGATGGGCCCGGCCATCGAGTCCTCCGGTGGCTCGGCGGCCAACACCGCGGCGTGCGTGGCCTCGCTCGGCGGCACCGTCGGATTCATCGGCAAGGTGGCCGACGACCAGCTCGGCGAGGTGTTCGCCCACGACCTGCGCGCTGCAGGCGTGGCGTACGAGGTCCCGCCGCTGGTGGGTGGCCCGGCGACGGCTCGCTGCCTGATCGTCGTCACGCCCGATGCGCAGCGCACCATGAACACCTTCCTCGGCGCTGCCTCCACCCTCGTGCCCGCAGACATCGACGAGCGCTTCGTGAAGCTCGGTCGCATCGTCTACTGCGAGGGGTACCTGTGGGACCTGCCGGACGCGAAGGCGGCGATCCGCACGGTGATGGACCACGCCCGTGGCGTCGGCGCGCGCACCTCGTTCACGTTGTCGGACGCGTTCTGCGTGGATCGACACCGAGCGGAGTTCATCGAGCTCATCGAGCGCCACGTGGACGTCCTGTTCGCCAACGAGACGGAGATCCTCTCGCTGTACGAGACCGATGACTGGGACCACGCGCTCGCCCAGGTGCGCGGCCACTGCGAGATCGCGTGCCTGACGCGCAGCGAGCGAGGCTCGGTGATCGTCACGGCAACCGAGACGGTCGTCGTCCCCGCAGCGCCGGTGGACGAGGTCGTGGACACCACCGGCGCGGGTGACGCGTACGCGGCGGGGGTGCTGCTCGGCCTGGCGCGCGGCGAGGACCTGGCGACGGCGGGGCGGATGGGTTCGATCGCGGCGGCCGAGGTGATCAGCCACCTCGGCGCCCGCCCCGAGACCCCGCTCGCCACCCTGGTCGAGCAGCTCGACCGCTAGCGAGCTGGCCCCACCCCCGCACGTTCTCGGCGCGCTGCTGGTACTCCCAGTCTCACCACCCTGCCCAGATCGCGACGTCGGCGTTCTGGGCAGGGTGGGGGTACTCCCAGAGGCTGTTTCGTTAGTGCTCGCGATTTGAGCGGGATTGGTTCATCATCAGGGGATGGAGCCTCGATTCCGTGTGGTGGACCTCGATCAGCAGTTCTTGTTGCCGCCCGATGTGCGTGAGTGGCTGCCGG
>JBBRAZ010000065.1:0-12086 GCA_038206295.1 Acidimicrobiales bacterium | reverse complement strand
CGAGTGGCACTGGATCCTCACCGGCCACAACCTCACCATCCTCCACCAGCGAAGCCCCTGACCCAGCCCGCCCCGCCGCCGCCACACACCACCCGCGTCCAGGCCTGAACCGCCCCGCCCTAACGCAACGGCCTCCCCAGTACCACCACGACACCAAGAACGAGTTCGGCGGTTCTGGGCGCGTGCAGCCTCAGGTCGCCCAGGCGTCGGGGCCGAGCGGGGTGCCGGGGCACGGCACCATGAGCTCCTCGTGCCAGCGCGTCGTCCACGTCCGACGCTGCTGGCGCCACGAGACCAGACGGTCATCGATCGCGACGCCGTCTGCGGGCGCCAGCCCCCGGGCGACGTCGGTCGCCGCGCCGAGCGCCACGTGGGCGTCGAGGTCGGTCGCCCACAGCGTGCACACCTCGGTGTCGTCGAGCACGTTCTCCCACAACCCGACGAGGCGGTGGCCGTGCTCGGCGAGCACCGGCGCCCAGTGGGCCTCGACCGCTCCCAGGTAGTCGACTCCGGCGCCGGGGCGCACCGTGGACAGCTCGTGCACGAACACCGCTCCTCGTACGCCATCCGCGACGAGCTGCGCGAGCGATGGGCATCCGGGCACCGCTCCGAGAAGCCGATCGAACCCGCCGCTTCGGCGCTCGTACGCCTCGCGCCACCACTGCGCCAGCTCCTCGTTGCCCTGGCGGCGCAGGTTCGTCGACTCGCACAGGCGACGCCACGACTCCCAGCCGTCGGCGAGCTCCCAGAGGTTGACGACCTGCGGCCAGCGCCCCGTCGAGCCCATCACGTACCACGTGCCGAGCAGCTCGAGCCCGCGGTCCGCCGCGGTGTCGGTCTTGAACCCGAGCACCGACTCCTCCATGTAGGGGACCGCTCCCTCCCCCACGATGTCCACCACCTCGTGGAGGTACAGCCTTCGCCCCGATGCGGTGCCAGCCATGGAGCGAAACCTAGGTCACCGCCGCGAGGCGTGTCGCCGGGCACAGCGATCGTCGGAGCAGTCAGGACCGGTGCTACCGTCCTGAGCGGCAAGGGGGATCAGGAGGAGCCATGGAGCGCCAGACGATCACCCTGCACGGCCACGAGGTCAGCTACCGCATCGGCGGCAGCGGCCCGGCCCTGCTGCTCGTCCACGGGATGGCCGGCTCGGCTGCCACCTGGCGAGCCGTCGAGGACCAGCTCGCCGAGGAGCACCTCGTCATCGCCCCGGACCTCCTCGGGCACGGCCTCTCCGCCAAGCCCGAGGGCGACTACTCGCTGGGCGCGTACGCCAGCGGGCTGCGCGACCTCCTCGTGGCGCTCGGGGTCGAGTCCGCCACCTTGGTCGGGCACTCGCTCGGCGGCGGCATCGTCATGCAGATGGCGTACCAGTTCCCCGAGCGAGCGGATCGCCTCGTGCTGGTGGGCGCCGGTGGGCTCGGGCGCGAGGTCAGCCCGCTGCTGCGCCTCCTCACGCTGCCGGGCTCCGAGCTGCTGCTCCCGCTGATCTTCCCCCGGCCGGTCGCCGACAACGGCAACAAGGTCAGCACGTGGATCGCCGATCGCGGCGTGAAGATCCCTCGGCTGGAAGAGACGTGGCGCGCGTACGTCGGGCTCACGCAGGCCGAGAACCGCACGGCGTTCATCAAGACGCTGCGCGCGGTCATCGATCTCGGCGGCCAGACGGTGAGCGCGCACGACCGGCTCTACCTCGCCGCCGCGCTGCCGACGCTGATCGTGTGGGGCGACCGCGACGCGATCATCCCGGTGCAGCACGCGTACGCCGCGCACGAGTCCATCCCCGGCAGCCGCCTCGAGATCGTCGAGGGCGCCGGCCACTTCGTGCACGTGGAGGCACCGGAGCGGTTCCTCGCGGTGATGCAGGACTTCCTCGCCACCACCGAGCCGCTCGTGGAGTCCGACGCCGCGTGGCGCGCCATGCTCCTCGAATCCCACGACTGACCCGGCTCGAACCCCCTCCCCCGCCCCGCGCGGACGGTCGGGGCGGGCTCGCTCCTCGGGTCGGATCACCGCCGGTTCGCGGGTGGCGGGTGGCGGCCGTAGAATGTGACGACCCGTCAGATTCGGCGGGCCCGTCGACCCGGGAGCAGCCTCGATGGACCTCCGTCTCACCGACGACCAGCGTGCTGTGCAGGAGGCGTTCGCCGCGTTCTTCGCCAAGGAGGCATCCCCCGAGCGCGTGCGCGCCGCGGAGCCGCTCGGCTTCGATCCGGCCTGCTGGGCACGCCTCGGCGAGCTCGGCGCGGTCGGGATGGGCGTCGGCGAGACGAGCGGCGGTGGCGGCGCCTCGCTGCTGGACCTGGCGCTGGCCGTCGAGCCGGCCGGAGCGACGATCGCACCTGTGCCCCTCGTCGAGGCGATCGTGGCCGCTCGTGCGCTGGAGGCCGCGGGCCCGGTCGCCGCTGAGGCGCTCGAACAGGTGGTGGACGGCACCGCGCTGATCGTGCTGGCTCCGGCGCCAGCGGTCGGCGGCATCGCCCGACTCGTGCCAGGAGGTGCAGTCGCCGACGCGGTGATCGCCCTCGACGGCGATGAGCTCGTCCTCGTGCGCTCACCCGCGCCGACCGCGCCCGTCAACCTCGCCGTGCAGCCCCTCGCCGACCGGCCGCTCGCCGACGGACGCACCGTGCTCGCCACCGGCGCAGCGGCGACTGCCGCCTTCGGCACCGCACTCGACGAGTGGCGCGTGCTCAGCGCCTCCTTCGCCGCTGGACTCGGACGCCGGGCACTCGACATCGGCGTCGAGTACGTGAAGGAGCGCCACCAGTTCGGCGTCCCCATCGGCTCGTTCCAGACCGTCGCCCACCGCCTCGCGGATGTCGCCACCGCGGTCGACGGAGCCGAGCTGCTGGCGCGCAAGGCGGTGTGGGCCGCGCAGACCGGGCGTGAGGACGCCTCGGCGCTCGCCGCCATGGCGTTCGCGTTCTGCTCCCGCACCGCGTTCGATGCAGCGTCGTGGAGCCTGCACTACCACGGCGGCTACGGCTTCATGCTCGAGTACGACGTGACGCTGCTGCTGCGACGGGCGAAGGCGCTCCAGCTCACGCTCGGCGATCCTCGCCACGAGCTCGCCGTCGTGGCGTCCCGGCTGCTCGGCCCCGCCGAGGATGCGCCGCCGTCGGCGTCTGCAGCACCTGCCGAGCCGCGACCTGGTGCGCCGACGGGATCGCTCGACTTCCTCCTCGGCGAGGCATCCGATGAGTTCCGCGCCGAGGTGCGCACCTTCCTCGATGAGCACCTCACCCCCGACATCGTCGCCCGCGCCCACGAGACGGGCACGATGCACGACTGGGGCCTGCACCGGAAGCTGGCCGAGCGAGGCTGGCTCTCGGCGTCGTGGCCCGTCGAGGTCGGTGGCCAGGGGCGTGACCCGCTGCAGATGATCGCCCTGTCCGAGGAGCTGTACCTGCGAGGCGCGCCGATCGACGGGATGGGGATCGCGTCGATGGTCGCGCACACGCTGGTGCACGAGGGCACCGACGAGCAGAAGCGCGACATCCTGCCGGGGATCATCGGCGGCGAGCTGATGCTGTGCCTCGGCTACAGCGAGCCCGACGCCGGTTCCGATGTCGCCGCGGTCGCGACCCGGGCGGTGCGAGACGGCGACGAGTGGGTGATCAACGGGCAGAAGATGTTCACGACGATGGCGCACGAGGCGCACTTCGCCTTCCTGCTGGTGCGAACGAACCTGGACGTGCCCAAGCACAAGGGCCTCACCATGTTCCTCGTGCCGATGGACAGCCCCGGCATCGAGATCACCCCGGTGGAGACCCTCGGCGGCGAGCGCACCAACATCACCTTCTACACCGACGTGCGCGTGCCGGACGCTGCGCGGGTCGGCGAGGTGGACGGCGGGTGGCGCGTGATGATGACGGCGCTGGTGTTCGAGCGCAACGCCGCCAACTGGGGCGAGTCGGTGCGGCTGCTCGATCGGGCGGTGGCGTGGGCAGCCGAGGCGCGCACCCCCGATGGGCGGCGCGTCATCGACGATCCGATCAACCGAGAGCGCCTCGCCCGCCACGCCATCGGCAACGAGGTGGCGCGCTTGCACGGGTATCGGGCTGCATGGCTCGCCGCCCGGGGTGAGATGCCGGCGGTCGAGGGCTCGATGGCCAAGCTGTGGACGAGCGAGGTGTTCCAGGCCGCCGCTGCCGAGCTCGTCGACATGCTCGGCGTCGCCGGCCAGCTCGGCCACGTCGAGGGCGCGCCCGCCGACGGGTGGATCGAGCACGCGTTCCGCCACTCGCAGGTGACCACGATCTACGGCGGCTCGAGCGAGATCCAGCGCGGCATCATCGCCGAGCGCGGCCTGCACCTCCCCCGCTCCCGCTGACGCGGCCCCGCCCAGCTCGCGCTCCCGCGTACTGGCGGGGTCTCGACCCAAGTCGCGGGCCCAAACCCCGCCGGTACGCGAGGGGTCGGGGCGGTGCGGGAGCAGCGACTTCGGTCGGGGTCAGGCGGTCCAGCGGGCGCGGTGTCGCAGGGTGCTGTCGATCACGTCGAGGACCCACGGTCCCCGCTCGGTCACCTGGGTGAAGCTGAACCTGGCGACCGAGTAGCCGTGCTGCAGCGCGAGCCCATCCCGGACGCGGTCGCGCTCGAAGTCCGCATCGCGGCTGTGCCAGCGACGGCCATCGGCCTCGACGATGAGCCCGTGCGCCGGCCATGCCACATCGACGGTTCCCGCTGGGGAGTCCCACCAGTCGGGGTGGAACTGGCGGACGGGTGCCGGCAGCGCCGAATCGTCGATGAGTCGGTACAGCGCACGTTCGAGCTCGCTCGTGGGCACGATCAAACCCTCGGAACGCTGCAGCAGCAGGCCCCGCAGCACGCGCACGCCGGGCTTGCCCCGTCGGGCGACGCGCTCGAGGCGTTCGTGGACCTCGCCGAGCGTCACGAGCTTCCGCACCAGCGCGTCGTCGAGCACCCGCTCGAGGCGGCCCGCACGCAGGACAGCGGCCAGATCGACCACCGTGCGCGCCGGATGGGTGACCGGGATGGGACCGTGCATGATCACGTCCTCGTCGATCACATCACGCATCTCGTGGATCGAGGCGAGCCGCTCCTCGTGGTTCGTGTGCCGCACGACCGTCAGCTCGATCGGTCCACCCGATAGGTAGCCGAAGCCGTGCAGCCGTCCTCCGGTGCGATGCGAAGCGATCGAATCCGGCACCCCCAGCACCGCAGCCATGACCTGTGTCACCCAGCTCCTCGGTGCACCGGCAGCGATGTACACGCCCGCCGTGATCTCCTCCCAGACCCGGAGCTGGAGCATCCGGGCGATCGCAGATCGACTGAAGGATGCTGATCGCGCCTGGTCATGGGTGAAGCACCCGTGCTGCACAGCGGCGTGGCGGGCGATGGCGTGGTGGCGGAGCGGCTCGGTCATGGGTGGGGATGATGCCGCGGGGGTGTGACATCTCGACCGCTCCCGCGTACCGGCGGGGTCTCGACCCAAGTCGCGGGCCCAAACCCCGCCGGTACGCGAGGGGTCGGCGGCTCCGGCGAACTGGCGGGGTCTCGACCCAAGTCGCGGGCCCAAACCCCGCCGGTACGCGAGGAGGGCTGGGTGGCCCTGGGACTAGAACGCGTTCTAGTGTGCCTGGATGGGGTTTCCCGAGGGCGTGCCGGTCGTCGACCTGATGCTGGACGTCCCCGACGAGGACAAGCCCGCCACCTACCGCTTCCTCGACCCCCTCCTGCGCGACCGCGAGAGCCGCGAGGAGTTCGCCTTCCCAGCGCAGTACATGTTCAAGGACGTGCCCGAGGAGCCCGCCGGCGTCGACCTCCTCGCCATGGTGATCGAGCAGATGGACCGCCACGGCATCGAGCAGGCCATGGTCGGCGTCAGCGACCACGACGGCGCCGGCATCCGCCCGCAGATCCGGCGGGCCTTCGAGGAGCACCCCGACCGCTTCTTCGGCAGCGTGTCGATCGACCCCAACGACGGGATGGTGGCGATCCGCCAGATCCGCGACGCCGTCGACCGCTGGCCGGTGCGCTCGGTGCAGGTGTTCCCCGCCGGCTGCAACCCCCAGGTGCCGATCGACGACAAGCGCATGTACCCGATCTACGCCACGTGCGTGGAGCTCGGGCTGCCCATCTTCGTCACCGTCGGCGTGCCCGGACCCCGGGTGCCCTTCGCCTGCCAGCACGTCGAGCTGATCGACGAGGTGTGCTGGTTCTTCCCCGAGCTCACCTTCGTCATGCGCCACGGCGCCGAGCCGTGGGCGGACCTGGCGGTGAAGCTCATGCTCAAGTGGCCGAACCTCCACTACTCGACCAGCGCCTTCGCCCCCCGCTACTACCCGAAGGCGATCTTCGACTACGCCAACACGCGGGGCGCCGAGCGGGTGATGTACGCCGGCTACTTCCCCATGGGGCTCTCGCTGGAGCGCATCTTCGCTGAGCTGCGCGACGTGCCGCTGCGCGACGAGGTGTGGCCGCTGTTCCTCCACGAGAACGCCCGCCGCATCCTGCGCCTCGACGAGCCGCCGCCGGGCCGGCGCTGAGCCCACGGCAGGCCACGATGCGCGACTCGACCCCGCTGCCGACCCCGACGCACCCGACGCACCCAGCGCACCCAGCGCACCCGACGCACCCGACGCACCCAGCGCACCCGACGCACCCAGCGCACCCAGCGCACCCAGCGCACCCAGCGGTCAGACTGGCGACATGACATCCGACGACGCCCTCGACCACGACCGCCTGCGCGCTGCGGGCCTCGATCCCGCCGTCGCCGAGGACCTCGTCGCCCGGGCCCGACGAGCGGTCGAGGACGCCGGGCTGCCGGGCGCGCAGCTGGCGGTCGCCCGCGAGGGCGAGGTCGTGCTCGACGTGGCGTTCGGCGACGCGACGCCCAGCGACCGCATCGTCATCTTCTCCTGCTCGAAGGCCATCGTCGCCGCCGCGATCTGGCGGCTGCTGGGCGACGGCCGCCTCGAGCTCGACGCCCCGGTGGCCGACGTGCTCGACGGCTTCGGCGCCAACGGCAAGGAGGCGATCACCGCGCACCACCTCCTCACCCACACCGGCGGGTTCCCGCACGCGCCGATGGGGCCGCAGGACTGGGGCGATCAGGCATCGCGGCGGGCGCGGATGGCGTCGTGGCGCACCACCTTCGAGCCCGGCACCCACTTCGAGTACCACCCCACCGCCGGCCACTGGGTGCTGGGCGCGCTGCTCGAGGAGCTCACCGGCACCGACCTCCCGACCGCGCTGCGCGACCTCGTCCTCGACCCCCTCGGCCTCGATGACCTGCGCCTCGGCGCCACCGCCTCGCACCCCGCCACCGCGCGCCCCGTGCAGATCGTCGGCGAGCGGCCGACCGCGGAGGCGATGGAGGCCGCGCTCGGCATGCGGCTCGACCTCGACGAGCTCCTGGGTGAGGTCACCGACGACGCCAAGGTGATGATCAGCGAGCAGCCCGCGCTCGACGTCGGCATCCCCGGCGGCGGCGGCGTCGCGACCGCCAGCGCGCTCGCCCTGCTCTACCAGGCGTTCCTGCACAACCCCTCGGGGCTGTGGGACCCGGCCTGGCTGCACGAGGGCACCGCGGTCGTGCACTGCGACCTCCCCGAGCCGCTGCTGGGCCACCCGTCGCTGCGCACGCTCGGGCTCATCCTCGCCGGCGACGACGGGAAGGCGAACATGCGCGGCTTCGCCGGCACCGGCTCACCCCGCGCCTTCGGCCACAACGGCGCCGGCGGCCAGATCGCCTGGGCCGATCCCGACTCCGGCCTGTCGTTCACCTTCCTCACCGACGGCCACGACCGCGACCTGCTGCGCGAGTGGCGCCGCTCCCCCGCCCTGTCGAACCGCGCCGCCAAGCTCACCGACGCCGACGCCGACGCCGCCACCGCCACCGACGCCGGGAGCAGCTGAGCGGTGGCGCGCCTCAGCGGGATGGACGCCGCCTTCCTGTACCTCGAGTCGCCGACGATCCACCTCCACGTCACCGGCGTCATCGTGCTGGACCCGAGCGATGTCCCCGGCGGCGTCGGGGTGCGCGAGATCCAGGCGCTGGTCCTCGACCGCCTGCACCTCATGGCGCCGTTCCGCCACCGGGCGCTGATGGTGCCCTTCGGCATCGACCACCCCGTCGTCATCGACGACCCCGACTTCGCCATCGAGCACCACGTGCGCGGCATCGGCGTGCGGGCGCCGGGCACGATGATCGAGCTGGCCGAGCTGGTCGGCGACCTCGCCTCCTCCCCGCTGGATCGCAGCCGCGCGCTGTGGGAGATGTGGGTGATCGATGGGCTGGCCGACGGCCGCGTCGCGCTCGTGACGAAGGTGCACCACTCCCTGATCGACGGCGCGACCGGCGCGGACCTCATGGCGCACCTGCTGGACCTCGAGCCCGTCCCGGCGCCCGCCGATCCCCCGACGCACCCGTGGGTGCCCGCAGCCCGGCCGAGCGATCTGCAGCTCGTCGCCGAGGCCGCCCTCGGGCGCCTGCGCGACCCGTTGCGCCTGCCGCGCGCCGCGGTGCGCGCCACCCGCTCGGTCGCCGACCTGGCCCGCACCCTGCTGAGCGGCAGCGACCCGTCGCGCCCCGCGCTGCCGTTCTCCGCGCCGCGCACCATCATCAACCGTCCGGTCACCGCCCGTCGCTCGGTGGCGTTCGGGCAGGTGCCGCTGGAGGACCTCAAGGCGATCAAGGCGCGCTGCGGCACGACGGTCAACGACGTCGTGCTGGCTGCGTGCGCGCTGGCGCTGCGGGGCTGGCTGCTCGACCACGACGACCTGCCGGACCGGCCGCTGGTGTGCGCGGTGCCGGTGTCGGTGCACGGCCCCGGTGGTGGCCGCAGCGACGACGTCGATGCCGAGGCCGGCGGCACGAACCTGGTCTCGAACATGTTCGTGCGCCTGCCGATGCACACCGCGGCGCCCTGCGACGTTCTCGCCGAGATCGCGCTCGACACCGTCGACGCCAAGCGCCTGTTCCGCGCGATGGGCGCGGACCTGCTCCTCGAGCTGGCGCAGGCCACCCCGCCGGGGGTGTTCAACCTGGCGTCGCGCTTCCTCACCGCCACGCACGTCGTCGACCAGCTCCCTCCGGTGCACAACCTGGTGATCTCCAACGTGCCGGGACCGCCGGTCCCCCTCTTCCTCGCCGGCGCTCGCGTCAGCGGGGTGTACCCCTTCGGCCCGCTGCTCGAGAGCGCTGGGCTCAACATCACGGTCCTGTCGAACATGGGCAACGTCGACATCGGCGTCATCGCCTGCCCCGACACCGTCCCGGACCTGTGGGACCTGGTGCACGGCATCGAGGCGGCGGTCGCCGCGCTGCTGGCGGCGAGCGCCGAGGCCGACGCCGCACCCGTCGACGGCGCCGCCGAGAAGTAGAACCGGTTCTCGTTCCGTGGCGTAGCATGCGCCCATGGCCATGCCCACGGACCTCGGGATCATCGACACGATGGTCGGGTTCCCCAAGCGCGACAAGCGCGAGATCTACCGCTTCCTCGACGCCCAGCTGCGCGACCACCAGAGCCAGAGCGAGTTCGCCTTCCCGGCGCAGTACATGTTCAAGGACGTGCCCGCGGACGTGGAGGACAACGTCGACGTCGTCGCGGTCGTCCTCGACAACCTCGACCGCTTCGGCGTCGAGCGGGCGATGATCGGCGTGCGCGAGGAGCGCGAGGAGTCGGTGCGCGCCATGCGCGACCACCCCGACCGCTTCATCGGCTCGTTCGCCGTCGACCCCAACGGCGGCATGGACACACTGCGGGCGATGGAGCGCATGGTCGAGGTCCACGGGGTGTCGGCGTTCACCGCGTTTCCCGCCGGGTGCAACCCGCAGGTGCCGATCGACGACAAGCGCTTCTACCCCGTGTACGCCAAGTGCATCGAGCTGGGGAAGCCGATCTTCGTGACCGTCGGCGTGCCCGGGCCCCGCGTGCCGATGGCGTGCCAGAAGGTCGAGCTCGTCGACGAGGTGTGCTGGTTCTTCCCTGAGCTGACCTTCGTCATGCGCCACGGGGCCGAGCCGTGGGTCGACCTGGCGGTGAAGCTGATGCTCAAGTGGCCGAACCTGCACTACTCGACGAGCGCGTTCGCCCCGAAGCACTACCCGCAGGCGATCATCGACTACGCCAACACCCGGGGGGCCGACAAGGTCCTCTACGGCGGCTACTTCCCCGCCGGGCTGACCTACGACCGGATCTTCGCCGAGCTGCCGGACGTGCCGCTGCGCGACGAGGTGTGGCCGAGGTTCCTCCGCGAGAACGCCCAGCGCGTCCTCGGCCTCACCTGAAGCGTTCATTCGGCCCGACCCTCGCGAACCGGCGGGGTTTGGGCCCGCGACTTGGGTCGAAACCCCGCCAGAACGCAGGCCGACGACCCCGCCCGCGAACTGGCGGGGTTTGGGCCCGCGACTTGGGTCGAGACGCCGCCGGTTCGCGTGGAGGAGGGGGACTCGTGGATGAAGTAGAACGTGTTCTAGTTATCGGCTAGGGTGGGGGTGCTCGCCGGGATCGACGCAGGGGCGCCGGCGACGAGCAGGAGGCCGACATGCGCGAGTACCCCTTCCCCATCCCCTTCGGCTGGTTCCAGGTCGGCTTCCCCGGCGACGTCGGTCCGGGCGACGTCAAGCCCCTCTTCTACTTCGGACGCCACCTCGTGCTGTGGCGTGGCGACGACGGCGCGATCCACCTCCAGGACGCCTTCTGCCCGCACCTCGGCGCGCACCTCGGCCACGGCGGCACGGTCTGCGGCGGCGAGCTCGAGTGCCCGTTCCACGGCTGGAAGTTCGACGGGGAGGGCACCAACACCGACATCCCCTACAGCGAGCGCACCAACCGCAAGGCCCAGCTGCGCACCTACCCCACCCTCGAGCGCAACGGCCTCGTCATGGCCTGGTACCACCCCGAGGACGTCGAGCCGATGTGGGACCTGCCCGAGATCGAGGCGTTCACCACCACCGAGGGCTACTCCGACCTCGTCACCCGCGAGTACCTGATCGACGCCGCGCCCCAGGAGCTGGCCGAGAACGCGGTGGACTCCGCCCACTTCCGCTACGTGCACGGCACCGCGATCGTGCCGGAGATCGAGCGCTACGAGTCCGACACGTACCACGCCGTCATGCGCTCTTCGCAGAAGTTCCCGACGCCGCGCGGCGTGGTCGAGGGCCGCATCGACGTGGACCAGTGGGGCCCGGGCTTCGGGCTCACGAAGTTCAGCGGGATCGTCGACACCTTCCTGCTCGGCTGCAACACCCCGATCGACGCCGGGCACAGCCAGCTGCGCTTCAACTTCAAGGTCCGCGACATCGGCGAGGGGACCTCGAGCGTGGGCGATGCCTTCGTCGAGGAGGTGAACCGCCAGGTGCTCGAGGACCAGCCGATCTGGGAGCACAAGGCCCACCTGGTGCGCCCGGCGCTGGCTGACACCGACGGCCCGTTCATGAAGTTCCGCCGCTGGTACGGGCAGTTCTACGCCGAGGGCGCCGAGACCGGCGAGCAGACCGAGTTCGTGCCCGATCCGCCGCCGCCCGGCGAGCCGATCGAGGTGTTCGTGTTCGGCAACACGGCCTCGAAACGCAACTTCCCCACCGACTGACGGCGGGCGTCAGCACATCGGCGGGCGAGGCGGCAACGGGCGGACCCCGCCGACGTGGGGGACGCGCTGGTGCCCCGGCCGAAGCCGGGGCACCAGGCTTGTCCCCTGCGGCAGGGCGGGCGGGAATGCACCCCACCGCAGAAGGGTGACCGTCAGTTGATCAGCGCTGGGAAGGGGCTCACGTCGTCGGGGCCCTTGTCGTAGACCGTCTTCGGGAGCATCGTGGGATCGTCCTCGCCGCTCCAGGGGACGTCCATGTAGATGCCGGCCATCGAGCGGAAGCTGTTGCCGCTCGAGCAGCCGCCACGGTCCAGGGTGCCTTCGCCGGCCCGGAAGATGCAGGCGTCGCCACCAGCGGTGGTGTACACGGTGTCGACCATGTAGAAGGGGCGGTACCGCTTGATCTCCCACTCGGTGGAGCCGCCGCTGAGCCAGGTGGTCAGATCACGCCACGACTCCGGGACCCACCCGAAGCGGGGCGAGTACTCGATGTCGTACTTGGCGTCGGGATCGGACGGATC
>JBBRAZ010000064.1:0-12186 GCA_038206295.1 Acidimicrobiales bacterium | reverse complement strand
CTTCACGTCGGCGGTGGTGAGCGCTTGCCCGCCGATGCCCCACTCACCGCTGGTCACCTCCTCGAGCACGACCCAGGTGACGCCGCGCATGTTCTCGCCCTCGATGGCGACCATGGTGTCGGTGAGCTTGGCGATCATGTCCCGCTTCTGGTCGGCGCTGAAGACGCCCTCGATGAGCTTGACGTTGACGAATGGCATGGTGATCTCCTTCGTGTCGGCGGGCCGGGTGCCTCGCCATCACCAACATTCCGCCTCCGCCCGTGCAGACCACATGCATGCGCCCTGCAGCGCGCATGCGCCGTACTGTCCCCATGAGAAAGGGGGGCGGTGCGATGCAGATCCGTGTGCTCGGCCCGCTCGAGGTGTTCTCGGGTGATGGCACCGCCCGCGCCGTGCGCGGCGCACGTCGCCGCCTCCTCCTCGCCACCCTGATCCTGCACCGCAATGCCACGTGCGGCATCGACCAGCTCGTCGACGTGCTGTTCGGCCAAGACCCACCGGCGCGCGCCGCGGGCACGGTCCAGAGCTACGTGTCCCGCCTGCGCAGCGATCTCGGCGACGACGGCGACCGGCTCCAGACCCGGCCGGGCGGCTACCAGCTCCCCCTCGGCCCGGATGAGGTCGACAGCGTCCGCTTCGAGCGGCAGGTCGCCGAGGCGCTCGAGGTCCTCGGGCGCGAGCCGCGGCGGGCGGCGGACCTGCTGGGCGAGGTGCTGGGCTGGTGGTCAGGAGGGCGCGCCTTCGCCGAGTTCGTCGATGACCTGGCGCTCCAGGCGGAGAGCACGCGCCTCGAGGAGGTGCGGCAGCGGGCTGCCGAGGCACGGGTGGAGGCACTCCTGGCGGTCGCCGACCACGCCGGCGCGATCGATGAGCTCGAGACATGCGTCGCGAGCTGGCCGCTGCGAGAGGGCTTCCGGGCCCAGCAGATGCTGGCGCTGTACCGCTCCGGGCGGCAGCCGGAGGCACTGCGGGCGTTCCACCGCTTCCGCGCCGACCTCGGGAGCCAGCTCGGCCTGGAGCCGTCCGAGGCGCTCGCCGACCTCGAGGCGCGGATGGCGCGCACGGACCCGTCGCTCGATGCGCCACGAGCCAGCGCGCCGGCAGGATCCGCTGCCCGGGTGCCGGACGACCGAGGACCGCTGGGCAACCTGCCACGCCGGGTCACCGCCTTGCTCGGCCGGGACCTGGAGCTCTCGCAGCTCGCCGAGGTGCTCCGCACGGTTCCCCTCCTCACCGTCACGGGACCCGGGGGCGTCGGGAAGACGCGCCTGGCCATGCAGGTCTCCGAGCAGTCGGCGGCCGAGCATCCTGACGGCGTGTGGCTGTGCGATCTCGCCCCCATTCGGGAGGATGCGCTCGTCGCCGAGGCGGTCACCACCGCCCTGGACGTGCAACGCCGTCAGGACCGCTCGACGATCGAGGGTCTCGTGGAGGTGCTCCAGTCCCGCCGCCTGCTCATCGTCCTCGACAACTGCGAGCACGTCCTGGCGCCCATCCGGGAGGTCACCGAGGCCGTGCTGCGTGCCTGCCCCGACATCCGCATCATCGCGACCAGCCGTGAGCCCCTGGGCGTCGACGGCGAGACCGTGTGGCCGCTCGCTCCCCTCCCGCTCCCGGGCGCAGACGAGACCGACCCGGTCATGGCGATGGAGTCTCCCGCGGTTCGGCTGTTCGTGGCTCGGGCCACGTCTGCCCATCCGGGCTTCCGGCTCGACGAGGGGACCGTCTCGTCCGTCGTCGAGATCTGCCGTCGGCTCGACGGCCTCCCGCTCGCCCTCGAGCTCGCAGCGGCGCGAGTCCGCTCGATGACGCTGCCGGATCTGGCCGAGGAGCTGTCCAGCGACTTCACGATCCTCGTCACCACCGCCGGGGACCCACGCCACCAGACGCTCGAGGCCACTGTCGCCTGGTCCTACCAGCTCCTGGGCGTGGCCGAGCAGGCGCTCTTCGACCGGTTGTCGGTCTTCGCCGGCAGTTTCACAATGGACGACATCGAGGGGGTGTGCGCCGACGCTGCGGTCTCCGGCGAAGGCGTCCGAGGCCTCCTCGCCGCGCTCGTCGACAAGTCGATGGTCACCGCGGACATCAGCCGGTCACCCACTCGCTACTCGCTGCTCGAAACGCTGCGGCAGTTCGGCGGGGCGCAGTTGCGGCAGGCCGGCTCCGCCGAGACGCTGCATGAGCGCCACGCGCTGTGGATGATCGAGGTCATCGAGCGGGCCGAGGTCGGCCTGGGCGGACCTGATGAAGCGGCGTGGATGTCGCGGCTCGAGGACACCTTCGCCGATCTGCGCATCGCCCACCGCTGGACACTGTCCCAGGACGATGCCGACGGGGCGTTGCGGCTGGTCGTCGGCGCGCGCGAGTTCGCCTTCCGCCGGATGCGGTACGAGCTGTTCAGCTGGGTCGAGGCGACCCTCGAACTCCCAGACGTGGACAGCCATCGGCTCCTGCCTGTGGCGCTCGCCACCGCCGCCTACGGCCGGTTCGTCCGGGGAGATCTCGATGCCGCGCTAGCGCTCGCCGAGCGTTCGCTCGAGGACGAGCTCCGTCTGGGTCTCCCGTCGTGCGGTCTGCACGATCGAACCCTGGGCAACGTCTTCTACTACCGAGGGCAGACCTTCGAGGCGGCCGAGACCTGCCAGCGCATGGTCGGCGCGGCACGCGCCAGCGGTGACGATGTTCGCTTGGCACATGCGCTCTACATGGCGTCGGTGGGACTCGCCAGCGACGCTCGCACCGAAGCCAGCCGCCTGCTGGCCGACGAGGCCGTCAGCCTGGCTCGGCGGATCGGGAACCCGACCTCGCTGGCGTCGGCCCTGTACGCCCGGGCCCTGGTCCTCGAGGCGATCGACCCTGACCTTGCCATCTCGATGCTCGAGGAGTCCATCGCCCACGGCACGGCCGCTGGCAACCGCTGGATCGTCGCCTTCGCCCGGACCGAGCTCGTGTCCCTGGCGGGGCGCCGTGGCGACCTCGACGGTGCCCTGCAGCTCGCGCGTGAGGTCATCGACATGTGGCACCGGGCCGGTGACTGGGCCAACCAGTGGCTGACCCTGCGACACGTCGCCGGCGTCCTCGCCCAGCGCGGCGACTACCAGGCTGCAGCCATGCTGCATGCGGCAGTGCGCCTCGCCTCAGCCGAGCTGGCCATGCCCATCGAGGCATCCGACCTGCGCCGGGTCGGCGCCATCCTGGAGCAGCTGCCGAACGCGCTCGGCCACGCCCGCTACGCGGAGGCCGAGGCCCGAGGCGCAGCGATGGGCGCCGACAAGGTGGTGCAGTCGACCCGGGAGGTGATCGACCGGATCCTCACCGGGGCGGAGCCCGACCAAGTGTGAGCGACGTCTCACAGCCCGGTGACCTTCCCCGTCCTCCACCGCCGAGGCGTGCCGGCGACCGGCAAGTGCCACCGATCTGGCGTTCTCCTGCGAGGGGGAGCCTCCGTGGGCGCTCAGCGGAGTGCAACCGAGGTGCCGGTCGTTGTTGGCCGTGCCAGTGGCCGAGAACGGTGGCCGACCCGCTCGCGAATCCCAGTTCGGCGTGCGGCCGGCGCTCCAGATCCGGCAATAGCGCGGATGTCACCGTGATACCGTGGTGTCATGACGAAGAACCTGACAGTTCGGCTCCCGGATGAGCTGGCTGCCGACGCCGAGGCGGTCGCTCGGGCGGAGGGCACCAGCCTCAATGAGACGATCAAGGACGCGCTGGCGGAAGCGGTTGATCGGCGCAGGAAGGATCCGGCGTTCAAGAAGCGGTTGCGGGACATCGTCGAGGCAGATCGGGAGCTTCTCGAACGACTGGCGAAGTGAGCGTCGAGTACCTCGATCTCGCGGACTTCCTCGTCATCGCCGAGGAGATCACGGGCCTCGACGTCGACGTCCTCGCGAAGATGTCGCGGCTCTCGCTCGCGGACTCGGCGCTGCACGCGCCGCAGGCCGGCTTCGGCGATGTCGACCTGTACCCGGACTTCGTCGACAAGGCGGCGGTGCTGTTGGTGCGTTTGGCCATGAACCATCCGCTTCCCGATGGCAACAAGCGGGCGGCATGGGTGTCGATGCGAATGTTCGTGGCCATCAACGACTGGTCGTGGGATCCCTACCCCAATGTCGACGACGCCGAGCGAACGGTCATGGCGATCGCATCCCGCGAACTCGACGAAGCCGCGACCGCAGCGTGGCTACGGCAGCATCTCGTTCGACCGGCAACAGACGACTGACCACCCCCGCTCGCAATTTCCTGATCGGGTGGACGAGCGCCCGCGATACCCGGCAATCCCCGCGCTTCAATCGAACACGAGAGCCGCTGCTGAACGGGTGATCTCTGGTGTACGCCGTCAGGAGTTGTTGCTCGCAAATGCGGCGCTGAAGTGACTCACTGCGCTGAGCAGGTATGCAGGACTGCTGCTCGGGTGCATGGTCACCTGCGTCGAGAAGGTTGCATGCGGCCCTGTCCAGCAGGTCTGGGTGCGCACCGGGTCGCAGATGATGGCACCGATCGGTCAGCTCCGTAGTGATCGGCGATTTGCCGCGAAGAACGCTTCTTGGCGGCGCAGATCATCAGCCCAGCCGGCGTGGCCGAGCTGTTGGGCGGTCGCAAAGGCGAGCGCAAGTTCGAGGTCGGCCCGCTCCTGGTCGCCGGCCGCCGCTCGTGCTCGGAGGGCACGCGACAGCCACGGGCGGCACCGCATCATCAGTGCCGGCGCACGGAACCCCTCGGCCAGAACGAGGGCCCGCTCCATCAGCCCGATCGCCTCGTCGTGGGAGCCGAGAGTGAGGGCGGCCTGGCCGAGGTGGAGGTCTGCAGGTATCGTCTTCCAGCCGTAAGCCCACGTGATCATCGTGTGCTGGTGCGGGCGGAGCTCGGCCTGGGCCTGCACCGCCCACCCGGCGTTGCCGAACGCCGCTGACACCTCGGCCAGGAACGCCGCCACGCCAGCGGTGGTGTGGCCGAGCTGGCGTCGGGCCAGCAGGTCTGCCGACTGCGTGGCCATCGCCTCGGCTTCGGAACGACGGCTCGATGCGGCGAGGTCAAGCACGCCTTCCATCCGTACGAGCGCACCCGCCGTCCCGAGCGCAGAGGCAACCTGCTCTGTGAGCTCTGCCCCAGCGGCTCGACCGTGGCGGGCGAAGAGCACGTTCTGGTTCGTGCCGATGTGGCAGAACTGCGCCGTGCCGTAGTCGGGGAACCGGGTCAGCATCTCGGTTGCCAGCGAGGACAGATCCTCGAGGCGGCCGTCGGCGTCTGCCATGTTGATCGACCACAGGGAGTGGCTGAAGCGACGGATCATGCCCTGGCCCTGGGCCATCGCCGCCAGGCGGGCATCGACGGCGTCGCGGTCACCCAGTTGCAGGGCCCGCAGGACCAGTTGCGTCTCGAGCACCTGGTCGTAGGAGCCGTAGAGCCACGAGTCGACCTCCTCAGCGTCCATGCGGGCCAGCATTCCTTCGACCAGCGCGGCGTCGGTCTCCGTGTCCGAAACCGGGTAGCCGCCGTGAGACAGCGCCGTCCTCATCTGCACGACGTTCAGGACCGTCTTCGGATCGTCGCTCGCGACGGCGGCTTCCACGGCGGCGGTGGCCACCGCCGCTGATCGACCCATCTCGCCTCGTGCGTACCAGGTGCTTGCCTCGGCGATCAGGAGCTGGGCCCGCCTTCGGTCATCGGTCGCAAGCTGCTGCCCCTGCTCGAGTAGTGGGAAGAGCCGCTCGTGGGGCAGCCCGCCGGAGTCGGTCAGCAACGCAGCGCCGGCGACGGCGTCGACGAAGCGTTCGGTCCAGCCCTCGGCTAAGGCCAGCTCGGCGGCTTCGAGCATGTTGGTGGTCCAGCGCTCGGTCTCCAAGCGGATGCTCGCCGCCAGCCCGATCCCAAACAGGGCTTTGTACCGACGGTCGGGGTCGTCGGCCTCGACGACGTCGAGCGTGGACAACGCCCGCTCGTACTGGACGAGGGCCTGCTCGGCGACCTTCCTACCCAGCGCTGCGTCGCCGGCGGCGAGGGCGGCGTCGACGGCCTGGCCGGTCTCGCCGGCCAGCACCCCTTCGGCGAGGTGGTAGGCGATCGCATCCAGGTCCCGGGGGTGACGTTGGGCGATGGCGTCCCCGACTCGCCAGTGCAGCCTGGTGCGACGGGGCCCGGAGAGTTCGTCGAGCAGCGTCTGACGGATCAGCGCATGCGAGAACGCGTAGCGGCCCGACCGAGGGTCGACCTCGCGGATCAGTCCGGAGTGCGTGGCGGCGTCGATCGCGTCGTCGAGGTCGTCGGCGTCCACGGTGCCCGCCAGAGCGAGCTCGACGACGTCGACGCCGAACTCGGCTCCGGCTACGGCAGCCACGGCCAGGACCTTGTTGGTCGTGTCGTCGAGCCGGGACAGCCGTCGACCCACCACCTCACGGACGCCCTGTGGCAAGCCGAGTTCTTCGAGGGGCCGGTCGGCCACCCAGCGGCCCTCGACCCGCGTGTAGGCCCCGGATTCGGCGAGGTGTCGCAAGACCTCGGACACGAAGAACGGGTTGCCGGCGGTCTCGGCCAACAGCGCATCGACCAAGGATGGCTCGGCGACCTGGCCCGCGAGGCTCGTCACCAGGTCGCTGACCTCGGCCCGGCGCAAGCCACCCAGGTCGTGGCGCTGGACGGTGGCGGTGCGGCGCAGATCGGCCAGCGTGGACGCCAGCGGGTGGCTGCGGTCGAGATCGGTGTCGCGGTATGTGCCCACCACCGCCAACCGGGCCGGCCTGGTCGATCGCAGCACGTGGCCGAGCACGGCCAAGGATGCGCCGTCGGCCCAGTGCAGGTCGTCAAGCACGACCACCACCAGCCGGTCCTGCGCCCACGACGACAACAGGTCGTCGATGGCATCGGCGAGCCGACGACGCTCGGTCTCCGGATCCATCGGCTGGGTCACCGGTGCGTCCGGAACCCGCTGCTCGAGTGCGGGCACCAACCGGCCGAGCACCGCCCCGTGCCGGGCGACGTGGTCGTGCAACGTCGCATCGTCGGCCTGCTCCACGGCGGCGGCGACGATCTCGGTCCACGGTGCGAACGGCGCCACCAGCTCCTCAATGCAACGGCCGAGCAACACACCAGCCCCCTCGGCGTGGGCCTGGGCCGTCACCTCCGCCACCAGGTGGGTCTTCCCGATCCCCGGTTCGCCCGACACCGCCAGCAGCTGGCGCCGACCGGCATCGGCGACCGCCAGCTCCTGGCTGAGCAGCGAGCGGACCTCGCTGCGGCCCACCAGGTCGCTCTGCCGTGCCGCTGACAACGGCGCCGGGAACGGCATCGAGCTGGCCGGGCGGCGCACCGAGCGCAGCTCGTAGACCACGACCGGCACCGGCAGGCCCTTCAGCTCCATCGGACCGATGGGTTCGATCACGAGCCGGTCGGCGTGACCGCGAGCCAACATCACCACGATCTCGCTGCACAGCACCTGCGAGGGTGCCGCCGCACCGCACAGGCGGGCCGCCTCGACGACCGGGGTGCCGTGGACGTCGTCGCCGTCGTGCACCACATCGCCGGCGCTGACCCCCACCCGCAGCTCGACCGCCACGTCGAGATCTGCCGCCTGCGCCGCACGCATCGCCGCCCGACCGAGCCCCTCGGCGGCGAGCAGACTGTCGACGGCGGAACCGAACGTTGCCATCACCCCATCACCCATCGTCTTCACGACCGCGCCGCCCCGCTCGACGATCACTGCGACCAGCGCAGTGGTGACCGCCCGACGGACCGCGTCGTAGCGGCCATCACCGGCCGAGGCCTGCAGTTCGGTCGACGACACCACGTCGGCGAACAGAACCATCGCCGTGCCAGTCGACGTCTCGCTCATGCGCCAACCCCCGACCAGGCGGCGGCGCCGCTCACGTCGGCGCAGATCATACGACGATGGCCGCCGCGCTGCGCCGGGAAACGAACAAGCGGAACTTAGACACCCGCGTGCGCGTCCGCTGCCACCGCCGATCTGACGTTCTCCGATGACCGACCTCCGCAGCCGCGCTCGCACCGAGGGCAACCGATGTGCCGTTGTTGGACGCGATGTGCCACGTCGGAGCGACTTCTCGATCGTCATGCCGCTCGCGATTTCCATCTCGGCGTGACAGCGGCCCGCGCGACCCGGCTTGTTGTGCGCCCCGACCGGCACTCATGTATGTGCGCGGCGGTGGAGTCCATTCATCGCGACGCTGCTGCTTCCCCCGGTCGCGATCCATGTCAACGAGCATCGCACAGCTACTTCGTGCCTGGCTCGGGATCGTGACTGGGCGGCCGGTGGCGTCGAACACCGATCGATAGCCCCGTCAAGCAGTCGCATGTCACCCGGTCGACAGGTCAGGAGAGCCCGAGGTGGCACCCGTCGCGAGGGCGACCGCCTCAAGGGTCGGACGGCCGCAACTGGATGTGCCGGGTGGCGACGGTGTGCGTGAGGGCTTGCAGCTCCCGCGGGTCCATGGCCCGTCCTCGGGTGGCGAGCTCGGCGCGTCGAGCGTCGTCGAGCTGGTCGTCGAGCCATCTGTCGAGCTCCACGAGCTGCGCCACGAGCAGCACGGTGAGTCGTCTGGGGACGCGGCCGCGCACGGTCGCCGCCGTCTCCGCCTCGTCGAGCGTCTGAAGGACGAGGGCGTAGATCATCAACGGCATGATCATCGCCGAGCGGTCGCCGTACCGGTACGCATGGTCGAGGTCACGGTCGGCGGTGCGGATCGCGTCTCCCAGCCGGCCGAGCTCCCACTCGGCCCATCCCCGGATCTGGAGCGACCCGAACCAGTTCATCGATCCCTCGACGAGCAGCTGCTCGGACGCGATGATCCTGGCGAGCATCTCGTCGGGATCGCCCGCGCTTTGGGCCCGAAGCGCCGACATCGCCAGGCCCCACCCCCGAGTCAGCTCGGCGGGTGCGCGCACCATCTCCTCCAGGAGCGACGAACCGTCGGCGTCGAGTTCGAGCTCGACGCCGGGCTGGGGCCGGGCCGGAACGAGCTGGGTCCAGAGCAGTATCGTCCTGCGCCGCCACTTGACCAAGGGCCAGGGGCGCTCGCTATCCGGTGGGTGCGCCGCCGACAGGCGAGCGACGGCCGCGTCGTCACCCGTCACCTGGAAGAACCCGATGGCGGCGACCTCCACGCCTTCGGAGATGGTCCCAAGCGCGGCAGCCCGTTCGAGCATCTGCTCGGCGAGGCGATGCAGGCCGCCGAGGTCGTCGTCCAGCCAGCGATCGAAGCCGTGCAGCGCGAGCAGATCCGGTTCGAAGACCGAACCGCTCGCGCCGTCGAGGGCGAGGACCTCGCTCGCCCACCCGCTGACGTGCCAGTCGATCGCCCCGTTCACGCGGTTCAACGGGACGATGAGCGCGGCCGCCGCGCCGACATCGCCGTGATTGAGCGCGTCGTCCAAGGCGCGGCGCAGGTTCGGGATCTCGATCCGCAGGCGCGTGGCACCCCGGTTGGTCCGCCACTCGATCTCCTCGACGGCGTCGACCACGACCGTCCGCAGGTGCTGGTGGAGACGGAGCAGCACGGAGGAGGCGTCACCGCGCTCCACCAGACGTTCCTCGGCGTAGCTGCGCAGCGTCTCGAGGTATCGGTAGCGGCGGAACCCCTCGACGTCGGCGATCGTGATCATGGACTTGGCGGCGAGCGCCTCGATCAGGTCGAGCACGTCGGCGGCGTCGAACCCGTCGAGCACGGCGGCCGCGCCGTCGAGGCCGAAGCTGCCTGCGAACACCGACAGCGTCGCGAAGGTGCGCTGCTCGTCCGCCTCCAGCAACCGGTAGGACCAGTCGACGGTCTCGCGGAGCGTCCGCTGGCGATCTCGCGTGCGACGCCGCCGGCCACCGGTCAACACGTTGAACCGTTCGTCGAGCCGGCCGAGCAGATCGGGGAGCGACAGCACGCCGACCCGCGCCGCGGCCAGCTCGATCGCCAGGGGCAGCCCGTCCAACCGCCGGCAGATCTCCTCCACCAGCGTTTGCTCACCGTCGCGGACGAAGAACGACGCGTCGGCGGTCCGCGCCCGATCGACGAACAGCGCGACGGCGCTCGACCCGTCGTCCAGCGCGTCCAGGCCGGGCACGGCGACGAGGTGCTCGCCGTCCAGAGCGAGGCCCTCGCGGCTCGTGGCCAGGACCCTCGACGTCGGTGACAGCTCGAGGATCTCCTCGACGACATCGGCGACGGCGTCGAGGACGTGCTCGCAGTTGTCCAGCACGACCAGCACCCGGCGGCCCGACAGCGCGACGCCGATCGCGTCCATAGTCGGCGAGCTGATCCCGAATGAGCGCGCCACGGCCGCCACGACGTCCTTGTCGTAACTCACCTCGCTCAGGTCGACGAAGACAGCGAGATCGTGCTCGGCAGCGACCTGCTCGGCGGCAGCCAGCGCGACGCGCGTCTTGCCGACTCCACCCACGCCCACGAGCGTCACCAGTCGAACGTCACGCAGTCGTGCGACGAGGTCTGCCACGAGCTCGTCACGCCCCACAAGGGAAGTCAACGGGGTCGGGAGCGAACTCGCTCGCCGCGGGCTCCGCAACGCCGGGAAGTCGCCGGCGCCGACCTGGAAGATCTGCTCCGGCTGGGCCAACCCCTTGAGCACGTACTGGCCGAGATCCACGCGGTCCGCGCCGTCGAGCAGCGCGTTCGTCACCGCCGACACCAGGACCTGCCCGCCGTGCCCGGCGTCCATGATCCGCGCGCAGCGATTCAGGGTCGTGCCGAAGAAGTCGCCGTCACGCTCCTCAGCCTCGCCGGTGTGCAGCCCCATCCGAACAGGGAGTTCGAGCGCCCGCTGCGCGTCGACGGCGGCGGCGACGGCCCGCGTGGCGGACTCGAACACCGCGCAGACGCCGTCGCCCGTGTGCTTGAACACCCGGCCACCGCCCGCCCCGATGCAGCCCTCGAGCACCGCATCATGCGCAGCGAGGGACACCGCCATGCCGTCGGGATCGTCCTGCCACCGCTGCGTCGACGACTCGACATCGGTGAACAACAACGTCACCGTCCGACCCGGGCCCACCCTCACGGCGCGAGCGTACAAGAGCGATCATCCCGGCGTAGTCGTCGTCACCCTGCTCCAGCGACCGGCCATCAGCGCCCGCCTTCGGAGAGGTCCCTCGGCAACGACAACCACGTCCCGAGCGCCACAACGGCTCCGAGGAGAGGTGCGGCGACCTCGTCCGCACATGCATGCTGCCCGACTGCTGCCGACAACGCTCGCAGCAACCCCAAGCCGAAGTGCCTCGATCCTCGGTGGTTAGCTCGTCGCCGCCGTCGACGATCGCGGGCGCACCGATCCACCAGATAGTTGGTGGCGGGACCGCAGGTCATCCGGCAGTCGGGCGGATAGCACCGTGATACCGTGGTGTCATGACGAAGAACCTGACCGTTCGGCTCCCTGACGAGCTGGCTGCCGACGCCGAGGCAGTCGCTCGGGCGGAGGGCACCAGTCTCAACGAGACGATCAAGGACGCGCTCGCGGAAGCGGTCGACCGTCGGCGAAAGGACCCGGAGTTCAAGAAGCGCCTTCGGAATATCGTCAAGCAGGATCGGGAGCTGCTTGAACGTTTGGCGAAGTGACCGTCGAGTACCTCGATCTCGCTGACTTCCTCGTCATCTCGGAGGAGATCACCGGTATCGAAGTGTCGGTGCTCATGAAGATGTCGCGTCTGTCGCTCGCCGACTCGGCGCTGCATGCTCCCCAGGCCGGGATTCGGCGACGTCGACCTGTACCCGGACTTCGTAGACAAGGCGGCGGTGCTACTCGTTCGGTTGGCGATGAACCATCCGCTCCCTGATGGCAACAAGCGAGCGGCATGGGTGTCGATGCGAATGTTCGTGGCCGTGAACGGCTGGTCGTGGGATCCCGACCCCGACGTGGACGACGCCGAGGGAAAGGTCATGTCGATTGCATCCGGCGAACTCGACGAGGCCGCGACTGCCGAATGGCTGCGGCGACATCTCGTTCCACCAGCAACAGACGACTGACCACCCACCTGTGGGTGCCGAGAAGTCATCCCGTGACGGTTGGTTGCGGGGGTGCGGCTGGGACGATTGGGTCGGAAGGTCGGGTGACGCGACGAAGTAGCCGTTGGAGATGATCTCGGTAGGCCGTCGGGTGGTCAGGCTGCGCTGCGGTACTCGTTGATAAGCCCGCTGCAGGTTGTGTGACGTCGAATCGGTTGGCCTGGGCCGATCGCAG
>JBBRAZ010000063.1:0-12411 GCA_038206295.1 Acidimicrobiales bacterium | reverse complement strand
GGGGACACCGCAACGACCACCCGATCGAGATCGCTGCTTGACACCTGCGGTCCTGGGGTGTCTGACCCAGCCCGCCCCGCCGCCGCCACACACCACCCGCGTCCAGGCCTGAACCGCCCCGCCCTAACGCAACGGCCTCCTCCTGCGCGAGAACCCCCACCGGAACGTGAGGCGCGGGGTGCAGGTAGCGTGGGGAGGTGGGCGGCGACGAGGACGTGCTGGCGAGCTACCACCAGCGGACCTTCTCGCACGACGGCAAGGAGCGCGCCGTCTACGAGCGCGGTGGCGGCCCTGCGGTCATCGTCATGGCCGAGATGCCCGGCATCACCCCGCGGGTGGTCGAGTTCGCCGACCGAGTCGTCGACCTCGGGTGCACCGCGGTGCTGCCCCACCTCTTCGGCGACCCGGGCCGTCCGCCGACGGTGCCCTACACCCTGCAGTCGATGGGCCCCGCGTGCGTGGCGTCGGAGTTCGCGGCGTTCGCCACCGGCACCACCGCCAAGGTCACCGAGTGGCTGCGGGCCCTCGCCCGCGACGCGCACGAGCGGTGCGGCGGTCCCGGAGTCGGCGCGGTGGGCATGTGCTGGACCGGCGGGTTTGCGCTCGGGATGATGGTCGACGATCGACTGCTCGCCCCGGTGCTCAGCCAGCCGTCGTTGCCCATCGGTCTCACGAAGCGCCAGAAGGCCGATCTGCACCTCAGCGCATCGGACCTCGCCCGGGTGAAGGAGCGCACCGCAACGGGCACCTGCGTGCTCGGCCTGCGCTTCACCGGCGACAAGCTCGTACCGGACGAGCGGTTCGCCGCGCTGCGCCGCGAGCTGGGCGACGGCTTCGTCGGCGTCGAGATCGACTCATCGCCCGGCAACCCGCACGGGATCCGCCGCATCGCCCACTCGGTGCTCACCGAGGACCTCGTGGACGAGCCCGGCCACCCGACGCACGACGCGCTGCTGCAGGTCCTCGAGCACCTCCGCAGCCGACTCCTCGACGGCTGATCGCGCGCAACACCTCCAGGGCGACCAGGCGGGTGCCGATGGGGAGCCATGTCCACCTCGGTGCAGGCGCTTCTGGTGGCGGTCGTCGCCGCGGCGGTGGGCGTCGGTGTGCTGGTGCGAAGCGCGCGGCTCGCCGGCACGACCTCGCGGGGTGCGACGGTGGGCAGCGAGGCCCTGGCCACCTCGGTGGCCGCCGCGATCGTCACGTGGGGCGCCGGGCTCGTGCTCGGCCCGGGTAGCCGTGGTCTCCCGTTCTTCGACCTCCTTTCGTACCTCTACCTGGCCGTTGTGCTCACTGCGCCGGCGGTCGCGTTCGCAGCGCTGCTCGTCCACCTGGCCGCGAGGCGGGGGCGCGGCGTGGCCGGGATCCCGTTGGCGGCGACGTGCGCTGCGGCAGCGCTGCTCCTGCTTGCGCCCCTCGGCATCTGGATGAGTCGCATCGAGACCCGGCGGTTGCGCGTGGACGAGCAGCACGTCGCATTCGCCGACCACGTCGACGGCGACGATCCGGTGCGCGTCGGAGTCATCGCCGACATCCAGACGGTCGCCGTCGGCGCGCACGAGGAGCGAGCGGTGACGATGCTGCTCGAGCAGGACCCCGACGTCGTGCTCATCGCCGGCGACCTGTTCCAGGGGACCGCCGGCCAGTTCCGCGCTACCCACGACCGGTACCGGCGCCTGCTGCGCCGGCTCGACTCGGTGCCCGGTGGAGCGTTCGTCGTCGGCGGGGACGCGGACGAGCCGGGCTCGATCGAGACCCTCATCGACGGCACCGGCGTGACCCTCCTCGACGGAGCGGTGGCCGAGGTCCAGGTCGGCGATCGCACCCTCGAGGTGCTGGGTGTGCCGCTGCTCCCCGACGACCGAGCGGTCCGGGCGCTCGACCGGCTCGCCGCGTCGCGTGGCGGCACGGCCCGCATCCTGCTCGCGCACCGACCTGACTGGGCAGAGCGGTTCGGTGATGGTCCCGCAGGCGTCGACCTGGTGGTGTCGGGTCACACCCACGGCGGTCAGGTGCAGCTCCCGGGCTTCGGCCCGCTGCTGACGTTGACCCACATCCCGCGCCACATGGCCGCTGGGGGGATCTCCGACCTCGATGGACAGCTCATCTACGTCAGCACCGGCGTCGGGATGGAGCAGCAGGGCGCACCGCAGATCCGGCTCGGGGCGCGCCCGAGCGTCGGCATCGTCGTGCTGCGCTGATCGGACGTCGAGCCGATCGGGGGTGTCGGTGGGCATCGGTAGGGTGGGCTCGATGTCCTCCGACGCGCTCATCCACGAGCTCAACCCCGCCCAGGCCGATGCGGTGACCCACGACGGGTCGCCGCTGCTGGTCATCGCCGGGGCCGGGTCCGGCAAGACGCGGGTGCTCACCCACCGCATCGCGTGGCTCATGGAGGACCGCGGCATCTCGCCCTTCGAGGTCCTCGCCATCACGTTCACCAACAAGGCCGCGCAGGAGATGAAGCATCGCGTCGGCACCCTCGTCGGCCCGGTGGCGCAGAAGATGTGGGTGAGCACGTTCCACGCCGCGTGCGTCCGCATCCTGCGGCGCGACGCGCAGCTGCTGGGCTATCCGTCGTCGTTCACCATCTACGACCAAGCCGACGCCGTGCGCCTCACCGGCTACGTGGTGCGCGACCTCGGCCTCGACCCGAAGCGCTTCGCGCCGCGGGCGGTGCACGCCACCATCAGCGCGGCGAAGAACGACGGCACCGGGGTCGATGCGTTCGCCGACCGAGCGCAGGTCCTCTTCGAGCGCAAGGTGGCCGACGTCTACCGCGAGTACCAGCTGCGCCTGCGCAAGGCCGGCGCGATGGACTTCGACGACCTGCTCGGGGTCACCGTCGAGCTCTTCCGCTCCCACCCCGACGTGCTCGAGCACTATCGCCGTCGCTTCGCCCACGTCCTCGTCGACGAGTACCAGGACACGAACCACGTGCAGAACGCGCTGGTCGTCGCGCTCGCCGGCGAGCACCGCCAGGTCACCGTCGTGGGCGACAGCGACCAGTCGATCTACCAGTTCCACGGCGCAGACATCCGCAACATCCTCGAGTTCGAGCACGCCTTCCCCGACGCATCGGTGGTGCTCCTCGAGCAGAACTACCGCTCCACGCAGGTCATCCTCGACGCAGCGAACTCGGTCATCAGCCACAACGTGGGACGCAAGCCCAAGGCGCTGTGGACCGACCAGGGCGCCGGGGCGAAGATCGTGCGCTACCACGCGGACGACGAGGCCGACGAGGCGCACTGGATCGCCCACACCTACGCCGCGCTCCACGACCGCGGCGAGCACGCGTGGGGCGACCTCGCCGTCTTCTACCGCACCAACGCGCAGAGCCGCGCCATCGAGGAGCAGCTCATGCGCCTCGGCATCCCCTACAAGGTCATCGGCGGCACCCGCTTCTACGACCGGCGCGAGGTGAAGGACGCGCTCGCGTACGTGCGCGCCGCGCTCAACCCGCAGGACGAGGTCTCGATCAAGCGCATCGTCAACGTCCCCAAGCGCGGCGTCGGCGACTCGTCGATCGCACGGCTCGACGCCTGGGCCACGGGGCACGGCCTCACCATCCTCGACGCCATGCGAGCTGCGGACGAGGTCGGCGTCAAGGGACCGGCACGCAAGGGCATCGACGCGTTCCTCGGACTGCTCGACGAGCTCGCCGCGCTCGTGCCCGAGGGCCCCGCCGCGGTGCTCGAGGCGGCGCTCGATCGCAGCGGCTACCGAGCCGAGCTGCAAGCCGAGCACTCCGTCGAGGCCGAGGGACGCCTCGAGAACCTCGACGAGCTCATCGGCGCCGCCCGCGAGGCCGAGACGGTCGCCGAGTTCCTCGAGCAGGTATCGCTCGTGGCCGACACCGACGCGCTCGACGAGGAGGAGTCCTCGGTCGTGCTGATGACGCTGCACTCCGCGAAGGGCCTCGAGTTCCCGGTCGTCACGCTCATCGGTCTCGAGGACGGCGTGTTCCCCCACGTGCGCTCGCTGGGAGACCCGACGCAGCTCGAGGAGGAGCGCCGGCTCGCGTACGTCGGCATCACGCGGGCACGGCAGCGCCTGCACCTCACGCACGCCTGGAGCCGGATGCTGCACGGCGCCACGCAGTACAACCCGCCGAGCCGCTTCCTCGACGAGATCCCCGCCGAGCTGATCGAGACCATCGAGGGCGAGCGCCGCGGCTCACGTGGTGGCGGCGCGTGGGGTCGTGGCGGCGCCGCTCGCAGCCGCGAACGCGACGACGACTGGTCGGGGCGGGTCATCGGCGGTGGGGGCGGTGCCTGGCGCGACCGCTCCGGCGGCGAACCTCCGTCGGGACTGCTCGCCCCCGAACCACCGACGCCGTCGAACGCCGACCAGCTCGGGCTGTCGGTGGGCGACGACGTCCGCCACAAGACCTTCGGGGAGGGCGTGATCCTCGCCATGGAGGGAAGCGGCGACAAGGTCGAGGCGCTCGTTCGCTTCCCCGGCGCGGGCGAGAAGCGCCTCCTGCTGAGCTGGGCGCCGCTCGAGCGCATCTGAGTCGCGTGCCGGTCGCTCGGTCGACGCTGGGTGGTGGGCTGGCTCCCCACCGCGTCCAGGGGCTACACCAGAGGGCACGACCCCCGTGGCGGAGGTGACGCTCAGCGTGATCCGGACCATCAACCGAGCTCGCATGGTGGTGGCGCGCGACGCCACGTTGGGCACGATCATGGATCAGCTCGCCGGCGTGCACGGCACCCGACGGCTCGTCGAGGAGTCCCAGGGGGGGCTGCGAGTCAGCTACGAGCAGGCGGCGCGGCGGGTTCGCCGCTGGTCGGGAGGGATCGCAGCGCAGATCCAGCCCGGCGACCGCGTCGTCATCCACACGCCCAACGACTACCTCATGCTCCTGCTGTGCCTGGCGGTGTGCCGCGCCGGTGGCGTGGCGGTCCCGGTGAACGCGCAGATGCGCCCCGACGAGATCGCGCACGTCATCGACGACTCTGGCGCAGCGCTCGTGATCCGAAGCGTCAACCAGATCGACGGCGGTGACCCGGATCAGCCAGCGGCGGTCGCCGCGCCCGACGACGTGGCGGCGCTGTTCTACACCTCGGGCACGACCGGCAAGCCGAAGGGCGTCGAGCTCACGCACCGGGCGCTCATCGGCCAGGCCTTGCCTGCCGTGCTGTGGCCGAGCCGCCTGCACCGCGACCTCGCGGTCGTGAGCCTGCCTGTGGCGCACATCATGGGGTTCGCGGTGCTGATGGGCCTGGCCTGCGCGGGAATCCCGGTGTGGTTCTTGCCAGCGTTCCGCTCCGACGCGGTCCTCGATGCCATCGAGCTGCGGCGCGCCACGATCTTCATCGGCGTGCCGGCCATGTTCCGGCTGCTGCTCGAGGGCGGTGCCGATGAGCGCGACCTCACCTCCGTGCGGGTGTGGATGTCAGGCGCTGATGTGATGCCACCCGAGCTGGCGCGCACCTTCAAGAAGATGGGTGCCACCGCCACGCTGCCGTTCGCCGGCAGCTTCGGTGAGGCAGCGTTCGTCGAGGGCTACGGCATGGTCGAGCTCGGTGGCGGTGCAGCGGCGAAGATCAGCCCGCCGTTCCTGTCGATGGGGCTGGGTGACGCGCTCGGATTCCCGCTGCCGTCGTGGCGGATGCGCGTCGTCGACGACGACGGCGTGGAGGTCGCCACCGGCGAGGTCGGCGAGCTGCTCGTCACCGGTCCCGGCCTGACCCGGGGGTACTGGAACTCCCCGGAGGCGACTGCTGCGACGCTCACCGACGACGGGTGGCTGCGCACCGGCGACCTGGCCCGAAGGGGACCGCTCGGGATCATCATGTTCGCCGGTCGCTCCAAGGACGTCATCGTGAGCGGTGGCTACACCGTGTACGCCGTCGAGGTCGAGCAGTCGCTGTGCGAGCACCCGGGCGTCCTGGAGGCGGCGGTGATCGGTCTCAGCGACGAGCGCCTCGGTGAGGTGCCCGCGGCCGCCATCCGCGTCGACCCGGATGCACCGGTGGACCCCGCGGACCTGCGAGCGTGGGCCGAGGAGCACCTCGCGCACTACAAGGTGCCCCGTCAGGTCGTCATCGTCGAGGACCTGCCGCGCACCGGCACCGAGAAGGTGCAGAAGCGCGAGCTTCGCGCGCTGTTCACCTAGTGGCCGCGCTCCTCGCGCTCCGACCCCACCCACACCCCGACCTTCTGGGTGCGCTGCGGGTACTCCCAGTCTCAGAACCCTGCCCAGATTGCACCAACTCGTTCTTGGCGCGCTGCGGGTACTCCCAGTCTCACCACGACGCCTAGAAGATGTCGGGTGTCTCAGCCGGCGAGGTCGACGAGGACGTCGCCGTCCTCCACCTCCGTCGGGTAGCTGGGGAGGTCGCCGCCGTCGGGGGCGACGATCGTGCCGTCGCACGGGTCGACGAACTGCTCGGCGTCGACCTCCCACACCAGCGTGCAGTCGCGTGACGCGTCGGGCTGCCGGGCATCGAACGCCAGCCATCCCTCCTCGGGATCATCGCCGAGGTGCATGAGCCAGATGTCGCGCTTGCCGCCGCCGACGTCGGAGTAGAGGATCGGGCCTCGGTCGTCGATCTCGGCACTGATGCGCGTCACCTTGCCGGCGTTGAACCGCTCGTCGCCGATCTGCAGCTCGACCTCGCCGGAGCCCGACAGGCGGGTCACGACGAACAGCAGGGCGACCGCTGCGACGACGCCGGCGACCGCCACGAGCAGCGTGGTGCGCAGGTTGGTCTGCCCCTTGCCGGCGACGGGGCTCATCGGGTGCGGACGGTCGACGTGTGGTGCACGGGCGTAGTATCGCCCGCGTGCTGCGCCCGTACCGAGTCGTCGTGGCGAAGCCCGGGCTCGATGGGCACGACCGCGGTGTGAAGATCATCGCGCGGGCTCTGCGAGACGCCGGCTTCGAGGTCATCTACACCGGGCTGTTCCAGACGCCCGCGCAGATCGCCGAGGCGGCGCTGCAGGAGGATGCCGACGCCGTCGGGCTGTCGGTGCTGTCGGGGGCGCACGGGACGCTGTTCCCGCGCGTGGTCGAGGAGCTGCGGGCGCGCGACCTGGGCGATGTCGTGGTCTTCGGCGGCGGCATCATTCCCGACGACGACGCCGACGAGCTCGCTGAGGCCGGCGTTGCGAGGGTGTTCACGCCCGGAGCGCCCCTCGATGAGATCACGAGCTGGCTCGAGGGCGAGCTCGACGCTCGGGAGCGGGCCTGAGCGCAGGCACCGCGGCCCCGGCCCGGTCTGCTGGTCGTTCGGTGCGGGTCGGTTCGGTCCGCGTGCCGCGGTGGTCGACGAGCGATCTCGTGTTGGCGTTGCCGCCGTTGGTGTGGTTGGTGGCGGGATGGCAGCGTCGGTGGACGAACGAGGATGCGTTCATCGTGTTCCGTGTGGTGCGCAACGCGCATGAGGGGCATGGTCCGGTGTTCAACGCTGGTGAGCGTGTGGAGGCGGTGACCTCGCCGTTGTGGGGGTGGTTGCTGATCGTCTTGGACTTCGTGGTGCCGTCGGTGCCGGTGGAGTGGTTGTCGGTGCTGCTGGGGTTGGCGGGGTCGGTTGGTGGGTTGGTCCTGGTGCAGCGTGCGGTGGTGCGGGCGTTGCCGTCGGGTGGGGTGCTGGTGCCGGTGGGTTCGTTGGTGATCGTGGCGTTGCCGCCGTTCTGGGATTACGCGACGTCGGGGTTGGAGACCGGGTTGAGCTTCTTGTGGTTGGGGTGGTGCGCGGATCGGGTGTCGGTGCACCTGTGCCGCTGGGATCGTGGCGGGTCGCCGGTGGTGGATCGTTCGGCTGCGGTGGTGGTGGGCCTCGGGGTGCTGGTGCGTCCGGATCTGGCGGTGGTGACCCTCGTGCTGCTGGGGGTGCTGCTGTGGTTGCAGCCTGCTGGGGCGCGCTCGGTTCGTTCTGTGGTGCAGATGTTGGGGTGGATGTTCGCGTTGCCGGTCGCATATCAGGTGTTCCGGATGGGGTACTACGGGTTGCTGGTGCCGAACACGGCGTTGGCGAAGGAGGGCTCGAACCTGGAGCTCGCACGGGGGTGGACGTACCTGTCGGATCTGGTGCAGACCTACGTGCTGGTGGTGCCGGTCCTGGTGGTGGCGGTGCTGCTGGTGGCGGGGTGGCAGCGCAGCCGCGCGCAGCGGCGTGTGGCGTTGGTGGGGCCGACGATCGCGGCGATGGGGATCGTGCACGGCACCGCGATCACCCTTGGTGGCGGTGACTACATGCACGCGCGGTTGCTGCTGCCTGCGTTGTTCGCGCTGCTGGGCTCGGTCGCGGTGGTACGTGTCGCGGATGTGCGGGTCCTTGCCGCGGTCGGGGTGGCGGTGGTGTGGGCTGCGGCGTGCGCGATCTCGATGCGGTGGGACGACGCGCTGGCCTTCAACGCACAGGGGATCGTGGACGCCCGACCCGTCGACGTGGCCTTCGCCCGCACGTCGAACCCCGTCACCCTCGAGGACCATGCGCCCCTCATCCGCGTGCCCGACATCCGAACCGTCGACGACCTCTTCGTCGACGACCAGTGGCTGGCGTGGGAGGGGTGGTTCCGCACCGTGTACCTCCTCCCCGGCGAGGAGGGCCATCCGACAGCAGGCCTGCGCGCGGTCGGCAAGGTGGGGTACCTCTTGGGACCCGATGTGCACATCGTCGACTTCGGCGGCCTCGCCGATCCGCTCGCGTCGCACCTCATCCAGTCGCCGACTGGTTGGACCGGCCACCGCAAGGGGCTACCGGAGCAGTGGATCGTCGCCCGGTTCGCTCCCCCGGATCAGGACGACGATCCGCGCGCCCTCCCCGACGACAACCCGGCCGCAAGGGAGCGCGCGATCGCCAGCCGGGCCGTCGCACGCCGGGTGCTCGAGTGCGGCCCGATCGTTGACGTCCTCGACGCTGCGGCGGCACCGATGTCGCCGTCACGGTTCCTCGAGAACTTCGTCGGCGCGCCGCGCCGGACCCTGTTCCGCTTCCCGGGCGACCCCTACCAGGCTCTGGGCGCGGTCTGCTGAGCGAGGTCGCGGCTTACTGGTGACGCCGGGCACCTTGCTAACGTCGCCCGCCGTGGACCTCTTCGAGCATCAGGGCAAGCAGTTCTTCGCGTCCTTCGGGATCCCGGTATCGCCAGGCGAGGCGGTGGAGACGGTGGATGACGCCGTTGCTGCCGGCGAGCGCCTCGGCTACCCCGTCGTCATCAAGGCGCAGGTGCACACCGGCGGCCGGGGCAAGGCGGGCGGCGTCAAGCTTGCCGCGAACGTGGACGAGCTGCGCGAGCACGCAGGCAACATCCTTGGCCTCGACATCAACGGCCACATCGTGCGACGGCTGTGGATCGAGGTGGCCAGCGACATCGCCGAGGAGTACTACGCCTCGTTCACGCTCGATCGCTCCGCCAAGAAGCACCTCGGCATGCTGTCCGCCGAGGGCGGCGTCGAGATCGAGACCGTCGCGGTCTCCAACCCCGACGCCATCGCCAAGATCTGGGTCGACCCGGTCGACGGCCTCACCGAGGCGGTTGCGCGCGAGTGGGTCGAGGCGGCGAAGCTGAACCCGGCAGCCACCGAGGGCGCAGTCGAGATCCTCCAGAAGCTGTACACCGCGTACGTCGACGGCGACGCCGACCTCGTGGAGATCAACCCGCTGATCCTGACCCCCGAGGGCAAGGTGCACGCGCTCGACGCCAAGGTCACCGTCGACGACAACGCCTCGTTCCGCCATGACTGGGCCGACTACGAGGCCACCCAGCACCGCGATGAGCGCGAGCAGGCGGCGCATGAGAAGGGCCTGCAGTACGTCGGTCTCGACGGCACCGTCGGCATCATCGCCAACGGCGCCGGCCTCGCCATGAGCACGCTCGACGTGGTCAACCAGGCCGGCGGCTCGGCGGCCAACTTCCTCGACATCGGTGGCGGCGCCAACGCGGACGTCATGTCCGGGGCGCTCGAGGTCATCAACAACGACCCGCGGGTCAAGAGCATCTTCATCAACATCTTCGGCGGCATCACGCGAGGCGAGGAGGTGGCCAACGGCATCGTCGAGGCGCTCGGCCGCGTCGCCATCAACGCCCCGATCGTCATCCGGCTCGACGGCACCAACGCCGATGAGGGCCGGGCCATCCTCGAGCCCCACCTGTCCGACACCCTGATCTCGAAGCCGACGATGCTCGAAGCAGCCCGCGCGGCTGTCGAGCTGGCAGGAGGTTCGAAGTGAGCATCTTCGTCGACGAGACCACCAAGGTCCTCTACCAGGGCCTCACCGGCTCGCAGGGCCGCTTCTACGGCCTGCGCAACCGCGAGTACGGCACCAACGTGGTGGCGGGCACCAACCCGAAGAAGGCCGGCACCGACGTCGAGGGCATCCCGATCTACGCGTCGGTCGCCGAGGCGGTCGCCGAGACGGGCGCCAACGCCTCGTGCATCTTCATCCCCGCGCCTGGCGTGCGCTCTGCGGTCATGGAGGCGGCCGAGGGCGGCATCGAGTTCATCGTCTGCATCACCGAGGGCGTCCCCGCACAGGACGAGGCCCACTTCTTCAACGCCCTCAAGCGCGACTTCCCCAACGTGCGGCTGCTCGGCCCCAACTGCCCGGGCATCATCAGCCCGGGGAAGTGCAACATCGGCATCACCGCAGGGCACATCGCCCAGGAGGGCGGCCCCGTCGGCATCGTGAGCCGCTCCGGCACGCTCACCTACCAGGCGCTCTACGAGCTCAAGCTCCAGGGCATCGGCGTCACCACCTGCGTGGGCATCGGCGGCGATCCCGTGCCGGGCACGTCGTTCATCGACTGCCTCGAGGCGTTCGAGGCCGACCCCGACACCAAGGCCGTCATGCTGATCGGCGAGATCGGCGGCTCGGCGGAGGAGGAGGCGGCCGAGTTCATCGCCTCGTCGATGAGCAAGCCGGTGTCGTCGTACGTGGCCGGTGTGACCGCTCCCGCCGGCAAGAAGATGGGCCACGCCGGCGCCATCGTGTCGGGCGGCAAGGGCACAGCCCAGGGGAAGATGGACGCGCTGCGCGCGGCCGGCGTGCAGGTCGGGCTGAACCCGACCGAGGCCGGCGAGCTGATGGTGGACATCGTCAAGAACCTCTGATCGCCCAGCGATCTCGGGCACGGCGCGGGTACCGCAGCGACGGGTCCTGTCGCCGATGCGCTCCCGACCATGCTCGCTTCGCTGCGCGTGGTCGTGCGCTGGAATCGGCGCCACCCACCGCTGCTGGTCCGCGAGGGCGAGCCCTCGTGGTGCGGGGCTGGCTCCTCGGAGAGGGGGCGTATGGGACGATGCGGACGTGAGGTACCGCTGCAGCACGCTGCTCGTCGTCGTGCCTGCGCTCACGGCGGTGCTGCTGCCCCCATCGGCCGCGCTCGGCCAGGAGGGTGCTGCTGCTGAACCGACGGTGCTGGAGCTGACGCCGATGCCGGTGATCGACGGCATGGGCTACGTGCCGGTCGGCCTGCCAGACCTCGGCGGTGACGCCTGGGTCGAGGACGGCAGCGGGAGCGGGTGGGTGGTCGGCCAGGTCTTCGACTCCGAGGCCGGGCACTCCGTCGCTGCGCGCTGGCCGGCTGCAGGCAGCTCGATCGAGGTCCTGGCGGGCGGTCCATCGCTAGCGATGGGTGTGCGAGACGATGGCACAGCGGTTGGCGGCCCGTATGGCGCTCCGGTCATCTGGGGTGTCGATGGCTCGGAGGTCGCGCTCGACACTGTCGGCGCCACCGGGGCGCGAGTGTTCTCGATCAACGGCTCAGGACTGGTGGTGGGGGATCGCTTCGACCTGGGGCCTGACGGAGGATGGTTCGCCATCGCCTGGCCGGCACCGGAGCAGACGTGGGCTGGGCTGCCCGACTTCGGTTTTGGGTTCAATGCCGCGTACGACGTGAACGACGACGGAACGATCGTGGGCATGGCCGACGACGGATCGAGCGGTCGCTCGGCGCGATGGTCGGGTGTGAGCGCCGCTCCAGAGCTCCTTCTGGACATCCCCGGAGAGAACTCCTATGCCCGATCGATCACCGACCTCGGGGCGATCGTCGGCCTGGTCCAGGTCAGTTCGGTGGGACGGGTGTTCCTCCGCGATGTCGACGGGACGGTCACCCTGCTCGACATCGGTCCTGCGAGCAGCAGCGAGCCCGAGAACCTCGACGATGCGGGGCGGGTGGTCGGCACCACGCAGCTGCAATCCCCGATCAGGCGCAGGGGGTGGGTCATCGATCGGATCGCTGCCACGACGCACCACCTGGACGGTTGGGAGTCGCGGCCCGTTTCGATCGATGACGGCGGCCGTGTGGCAGGGTCCTTGCGCAACGTGCCGGGTGGGGTGCGGCGGGCGGTTCGGTGGGAGCTGCGGGAGGTGTCGTTCGGTGATGTGCCGGCGTCGTCGCCGTTCGTCGATGCGATCACGGAGCTGGTTCTGTTGGGGACGACGACGGGCTACGGCG
>JBBRAZ010000062.1:0-12840 GCA_038206295.1 Acidimicrobiales bacterium | reverse complement strand
TGTGGGGTGGGCGGCTGATGAAGAGGTCGCGGGCGGGTTCGCGGATGGAGGGTTCCGTCCGACCGATGCAGTGAGTCGTCAGGCGGCGGCTGCGGTGCTGTATCGGGCGATGGGGTCGCCGAACGGTGTAGATCCGGTGTGCTCTGTGGCGCCGTTCACCGACGTCGCGGTCGCTCACCAGTTCTGCGGTGAGATCGCGTGGGCGAAGGCGGTGGGTGTCACGGGCGGCTTCGCGGATGGGTCGTTCCGTCCGACGTCGCCGGTGAGCCGGCAGGCGGCTGCGGCGCAGCTGGCCGCGGTCCACGACGCGCTCGTCGCCGCGGGCTGAGCGCGGTGGGGGTCAGATGCCGAGGTTGGCGGCGTGCAGGCGGTCGACTGCGCTCTGGTCGCCGGTGATCTCGACCTCGACGGCGCTGCGGCCGTTGAGGAGGAGCACCAGCTCGATCGGCCGGCCCGTGACGGTCGCGGTGGCCTCGCCGCTGCGCACCACGTGCTCGTCGTGGCCGGGCCAGGTCAGCACCAGGCCGATGTCCTTGAGGCCGCGGGTCATGAAGCCCGCACCTCGGCGCAGCGACGCCCACAGCGCATCCTCGAGATCGGCGACCTCGGCGGCGGGTCGTGGCGACCAGCCCGGCGTACCGCGACGCACATCCTCGTGGTGGACCGCGTACTCGTTGAGGTTCACCGTCGAGTCGGCCAGCCTCATGGGGCCGAGCGGGGGGCCGCTGCGGATGCGCTCCACGACGGTGACGTAGCCGTTGCGCTCCAGCGCCCTTCGCATCGCCCCCTCGGCGTAGCCGGCGAGCGGCGGGAGGATGATGCCGAGACCGGCCAGCGGGCTGCGCTCACGCACGTACAGGTGGGCGGCGAGGTCCGCGGTCGTCCACCCCTCGCACAACGTCGGCGCATCCGGGCCGGTCTCGATCAGGAGGTCGCATGCGCGCTCGCGCTCGGCGCGGTGGGGAGGAGGGGCCATGCCACTGTCTACTGCCCAGCCGTCGGATCGGCACCGGTGACGGCGCTCGAGCGCTCCACGGACCGCGCGCGGCGGTGACGGCGGTCACCGGTGACTAGGGTTGCGCCTGGAGAGCGTCCGGCCACCGCCGGGCAGCCGCGTCGGAGAGGGGAAGCCGTGATGCGGAGGACTGCGCGCAGTCGGACCGGGGTCGTGTTCCTGGTCGGTATGGGGATGATCGCTGCCGCGTGCGGCGGGGGTACCAGCAAGGAGCCGACGGCGACCGCGCCGCCCAACGCGAACAGCGACAAGGTCTTCACCGTCGCGCTCGACGAGCCGAGCACGGAGCCCACCTCGGGCGGGTCCGTGGTGTTCGGCGTCGTGGCCGAGTCCAACAGCTGGAGCCCCGTGCGCGGCCAGTGGGCCGGCACCGGCAACCTCATCTCGCAGACGTTCTACGACCGCCTCGCGATGTACGACGAGGACAACACCCCGCAGCCGTACCTGGCCTCGGCCATCGAGAGCAACGACACGTTCGACGAGTGGCGCATCACCGCACGCGAGGGCGTGACGTTCCACGACGACACGCCGCTGGACGGCGAGGCGATCCGCGCCAACCTGGAGGCGGGGCGTGCCGCGATCTTGACCGAGCCGATCTTCCGGCTCATCGAGTCGATCGAGGTCGATCCCGCTGACCCGATGACCGCGGTGCTCAAGATGAGCGCTCCCTGGTCGACGTTCCCCCACATGCTCACCGCACAGACGGGCTCCATCGCCTCGCCGGGCTACCTTGCCACGCCCCCGGAAGAGGACGCAGATCCCATCGGCACCGGCCCGTTCGAGTTCGTGTCCTGGACCCGGGACAACAGCCTGCTCGTCGAGAAGAACGACGACTACTGGCGCGAGGGCTTCCCGAAGCTGGACCAGATCGAGTTTCGCGTCATCACCGACGGCGGCGCCCGGGCCTCGGCCATGCAGTCGGGCGACCTCGACCTCATGGAGGCCGTCGAGTCCGACGTCATCCTCAACTTCTTCGGCGAGGCGCAGAAGGGCAACTACCAGATCTACCTGACCGATGAGGGCGACACCGACGAGAACTTCGTGATGTTCAACACCACGAAGCCGCCGTTCGACGACCCGGTCCTGCGCCGCGCGGCCATCCAGGCCATCGACACCGCGGCGGTCGCGGAGAACGTGTACGACGACGTCTTCGTGCCCGCCCGGGGTCCGATCGCCCCGTCCTCGGAGTGGTACGCGGAGACCGAGTACCCGCCGTACGACCCAGCAGCGGCCAAGGCCGCCATCGAGAAGTGGGAGCTGGACAACGGCCGGCAGATGTCCTTCGAGGCCAACATCCCGCCGGACCCGTCCGTGCTGCGCATCGGCCAGCTGATGAAGGACCTGGCGTCGGAGGTGAGCGTCGACGTTGAGCTGAACACCATCGAGCAGACGCAGCTGATCCTCCGGGCGATCTCCGGGCAGTACGAGGCGACGGGATTCGCCCAGATCTTCAACGTGCCGCACCCGGACCGGATGTACCCGTTCCTGCACAGCTCGTCGATCCCGGACGACCCGACGTCCTCGGAGACGTCGCTCAACTTCCCCCGGTACGCCAACGCGGATGTCGACGCTGCGCTCGAGGGGGCGCGCACCACCGATGACCGCGAGGAGCAGTTCGAGTGGTACGCCAAGCTGCAGGAGGCGCTGGCCGCCGACACTCCGTACCTGTGGATGGTGCACACCAAGTCGGCCATCGTGTCTCGCACCGACGTGCGGTCCCTCACGGCGTGGGAGCTGCCCGATGGTGGCACGGGGAAGCCGCAGCTGGGCACCAACGTCCCGCTGTACCAGGTCTGGCTCGACCGGTAGGTCGGGCGCAGCGGTCACCCGAGCGGGGGGCTGCGCACCAGCACACGGGCCCACACGGGCCGCTCGCCTCGGCGGGGAGGATTCGGTCCTCCCCGCCGAGGCGCGTCTGGGCACGGCGAGGGGCCCCGCACCCACCACGCTGCTCACGGGTACTTCCGCTGCCGCGTCACAGCGCGGGGCGTCGTGGCGCGGTCTGCTGGGCTCACGACGGACGGGCGGCGGGCTCGTGCGGAGGATCCGGTTGCGCTGCTGGTACGCGAGAGGGCCCGCCCCACCGGGGCGGGCCCTCTCGGACGTTCGCTGTCAGGTTGCGGTCAGCAGGAGCGCCGACCGCAGGGGATCAGAACTCGGTGGGGGGAGCAGGCGGGGCGCCGGCGGTGCCGCCGTCCTCTTCCTTGCTCTTCAGGAACCCGCCGTAGGCGAGGCCGCCGGCTGCGATGACCGCCAGGAACAAGCCGAAGGAGCGGTCGAGCTCGCTCTCGCCGATGAGGAGCTTCAGCACCACCAGCGCGGCGGCGGCGCCACCGGCGTAGAGGTGCGCCTGCGCCCACGGGATGGGGAGGTCGGGGACCTCCTGCTCCGGCTTGAAGTTCGTGACCGCAACCTGGCCCGCCATCACCAGGCTGAGCAGCCAAGGGACCCACGAGAACAGGAAGCCGACATCGAACCCGCTGGCGGTGGCCGAGAAGCCGAACGCCTCGAACTTGAACCAGGGCAAGAACATCGCAACGGTCAGGAGCGCTGCGGCTCCGAGGATGATCTTGTCTTGGAGGCTGAGCTTGCTGAGATCCATGGGTCCCTCCCTGGGGGGATGACGAGTCCTGGCCGCAGAGCGACGGGTCAACGGTAGTGCAACCCACGCTGCGGGCCGCGGTTCCCCCTCACCGGGACGTGCTCCGCAACCCCGTGGGGGGCGCCGCGGAACGGCTGCTAGGTTCCGATCGTGCGCCTCGCTGTGCTCGTCTCGGGCACCGGAACCATCCTCGATGCCATGGTCGCAGCCGGGCTCCCGATCGCCCTCGTCGCTGCCGATCGCCCCTGTCCGGCGCTCGATCGGGCCGCCGGTCACGGCATCGCCGCCGAGCTGGTCGAGCGCGAGACGTTCGGTCCCGACTTCGACCGCACCGACTACACCCACCGGGTCGTGGAGCTGCTGGAGCGCCACGACATCGAGCTGGTGGCCATGGCCGGGTGGGGCACCATCTTCGGCCACCCCATGTACGACGCCTTCGGTGGGCGGGTGCTCAACACCCACCCGGCGCTGCTGCCCGCCTTCCCGGGTTGGCACGCGGTGCACGACGCGCTCGCCTACGGCGTGAAGGTGACGGGCTGCACCGTGCACCTCGCCACCCTCGAGGTCGACGCCGGGCCGATCCTGGCCCAGGCGTGCGTCACCGTCGAGGACGACGACAGCGTCGAGACGCTGCACGAGCGCATCAAGGTGGCCGAGCGCGAGCTCTACGTCCGCACCCTGCGCGACATCCTGGCGCGCGGCCGGGTCCAGTGACCGCGGCGCCCACCGAGACCACGAGGAGGCACCCGTGAGGGCCCTGCTGTCCGTGTACGACAAGGCCGGCATCGTCGAGCTCGCCCGCTCGCTGCACGAGCTCGACGTGGAGCTGATCTCGAGCGGCGGCACCGCGCGGGCGATCGCGGAGGCCGGCGTGCCGGTCACCGACGTCGCCGAGCTCACCGGGGTGCCCGCCATCCTCGGGCACCGCGTGGTGACGTTGCACCCGAAGGTGCACGGCGGCATCCTGGCGGATCGCTCCGACCCGACGCACCTGGCCGACATGGAGCAGTACGGCATCGTCGGCATCGACCTGGTGGTCGCCAACCTCTACCCGTTCGCCAGCGACCCCGGCATCGAGCTGATCGACATCGGTGGACCGACGCTGGTGCGCGCCGCGGCGAAGAATCACGCGCACGTCGGCATCCTGGTGGACCCCGCCGACTACCCCGCGGTGCTCGACGAGCTGCGCAGCGGCGGCGCGCTCACCGACGCCACCCGGCGGCGCCTCGCCCGCAGCGCCTTCGCCCACACGGCCGCGTACGACGCCGCCATCGTCGACTGGTTCGACACGGAGGATGCCGCCGCGCTCCCCGTCGACGCGGACGACGCCGAGCGATCGCTGCCGCCGACCATCCACCTCGCGCTCGAGCGCGCCGAGGTGCTGCGCTACGGCGAGAACCCGCACCAGGTCGGGGCCCGTTACCGCACCACCGGAGCGCGGGGCTGGTGGGACGACGCCACACTGCACGGCGGCAAGGCCATGAGCTACCTCAACGTGTACGACACCGAGGCCGCGTGGCGCCTGGCGTGGTCGCTCGGCGAGGGCCCCGCCGCGGTGGTCATCAAGCACGCCAACCCGTGCGGCGCGGCGCTCGCCGACGATGTGGCGGTGGCCTACGAGCGGGCGCACGCGTGCGATCCCACCTCCGCCTTCGGTGGGATCGTGGCCGTCAACCGACCGGTCACCGTCGCGATGGCCGAGGCGCTGGCGCCGGTGTTCACCGAGGTGGTCGTCGCCCCCGGCTTCGAGCCCGAGGCGCTGGCGGTCCTCCAGCAGAAGCAGAACCTCCGCATCCTCGAGGCCTCGGTGCCCGGTGCGCCGGGCCTCGCGCTGCGCCCCATCGACGGCGGCTACCTGGTGCAGACCCCGGACCTGGTGTCGGTCGACCGCGCCGGGTGGAAGGTCGTCACCGAGCGGCAGCCGACCGAGGCCGAGCTGGCCGATGTGACCATGGCGTGGCAGGTGGTGGCGAAGGTGACGTCCAACGCCATCGTCCTGGTGAAGGACCTCCAGGCCGTCGGCATCGGCTGCGGGCAGCAGAACCGTCGTGACGCCGGGCGCCTGGCGTGCGAGAAGGCCGACGGGCGCGCTGCGGGCGGCGTGTACGCCAGCGACGCCTTCTTCCCCTTCGCCGACGGGCTCGACGGCGCCATCGAGGCCGGCGCCACGTGCGTCGTGCAGCCGGGCGGCTCGATGCGCGACGACGAGGTGATCGCAGCCGCCAACGAGGCCGGGCTCGCCATGGTCCTCACCGGCGAGCGCCACTTCCGCCACTGAGCGTGGCCCGACGCGCCATCTGACCCCCGAGAATGGCTCCATGCGAGCGCTCAGCACCGCAATTTCGTGGGGTTGGGGGTGGCGTGGGATCGTGGGCGGTGAGGTGCGGCAGCCGAGGTGGAGGTGGCGATGACAGCACAGGTGCTCGACGGCGAGGCGGTGGCGGCGAAGATCCGCTCGGAGCTGCTGGCTCGGGTCGAGGCGCTCGTGGACCGCGGCGTCACCCCGGGCTTGGGCACGATCCTCGTCGGCGACGACGGGCCGTCGGCCAACTACGTCGCCATGAAGCACCGGGATTGCGCCGAGCTGGGCATGGCGTCGGTGCACGAGCACCTGCCCGCCGATGCCACCACCGCTCAGGTCGAGGACGCGATCGCCCGCTTCAACGCCGACCCCGGCGTCGACGCGTACCTCATGCAGCACCCCTTCCCCGCCCACCTCGACTACGAGGCGCTGCAGGAGCAGGTCGACCCCGCCAAGGACGCCGACGGGCTGCACCCCACGAACCTCGGGCGTCTCGTGCTCGGCGTCGAGGCGCCGATCGCCTGCACCCCCAACGGCATCGTGCGTCTCCTCGCCGACCACGGCATCGACCTCGCCGGCCGCCACGTCGTCATCGTCGGTCGGGGCCTCACCATCGGTCGCCCGCTGGTCAACCTGCTCACGCTGAAGCGGCCGGGCCTCAACGCCGCGGTCACCGTGGTGCACACTGGCGTCGCCGACATCGGCGCGCACACCCGCACCGCCGATGTCATCGTTGCCGCCGCCGGCTCACCAGGGCTCATCACCGCCGAGATGGTGGCGCCGGGAGCGGTGGTGGTCGCCGCGGGCGTGACGTTCGTCGACGGCAAGGTCGTCTCCGACGTGCACGACGACGTGGCGGAGGTCGCCTCGTGGCTCTCGCCGCGCATCGGCGGCGTCGGGCCGATGACCCGCGCCATGCTGCTGGTCAACACCGTCGACGCCGCAGAGCGGCACGCGGCGGCCTGAGGTGGGCGAGCACGACCTGCTCGCCGCCACCGCGGTGCGAGCGGACGACGGCGTCGCCGGCCGGTGGCACGCATCGCTCGACCCGGGGTGGGACACGCCGGTGGGCGTGCACGGCGGCTTCCTCGGCACCGTCGGCGCCCGAGCGATCCTCGCCGAGGTGGGCGACGAGGCGCTCGTCATGCGGACGCTGCGGGTGCTGTTCCTCGAGCCGCCCCCACGTGCGCTCGTCGCGGACGTGGCGGTGCTGCGACGCGGTCGATCGAGCGCGTTCGTGCGCGCCGTGCTGCACGGCGGCGACCCGGCGACGCCGGCGGGTGAGGTCACCGCGGTGCTCACCGCGGATCGCGAGCGGCCCGGCTGGCTCGACGCAGCCCCGCCGACGGTCGATCGCCCCGATGCGAGCGAGTCGCTCGCCGATCGCGTGGCGCGGGGCCCGTCGGGAGCCGTGCCCCCGCTGTTCACCCACCTCGACGAGCGCGGCGTGCTCGGGTCGCTGCCGTGGGAGGCCGCGTGGACGCCGGGTCAGGCGGCGCGCTACGGCCGCTGGTACCGCTGGCACGAGCCGCCGCGTCGCCCCGACGGCACGCTCGACCCGATCGGCCTCATCCCGCTGGCGGACCTGCCCGGTCCCGCGCTGTGGGTGCGCTGCGAACCCGACGGCGCGATCACCGGCGGCCTGTCGCTGGACATGAGCATCCACTTCACCGACGACCCCACCGAGGAGTGGGTGCTCGGCGACACCCGGGCGCGCTGGGTGGGGCGTGGGCACGTGGTGGCCGAGACCGACCTGTGGACCGGCGACCGGCTGGTGGCGGTGTCGACGCAGACGATGCTGCAGCGCGATCTCGGCGTCCTCCCACGAGGCTGAAGCGGCGATCAGGCTTCCGGACGCTGCGCCGGGCGCGTAGCCTGGCTCGCTCATGACCTACATCCGCGACCTCCTCGCCGCCGGGCGCACGTTCTCCTTCGAGTTCTTCCCCCCGAAGACCGACGAGGCGCAGCGCACCCTCGAGCAGACCATCGTCGAGCTCGAGGAGCTGTCGCCGTCGTTCGTGTCGGTCACCTACGGCGCAGGGGGCAGCACGCGCGATCGCACGCGCGACATCGTGGTGGGCATCCAGCGCGATCAGCCGTTCCCGGCGATGGCGCACCTCACGTGCATCTCCCACACGCGCGAGCAGCTCACGTCCCTGCTCGAGGAGTACGTGGCCGCCGGCGTCGTCAACATCCTGGCGCTGGCTGGCGATCCGCCGACCGACCCCGACGCGCCGCTGGGCGACCTCACCTACGCGTCAGAGCTGATCGAGCTCATCGGCGAGGTGGGGGAGTTCTGCATCGGTGTCGCCGCGCACCCCGAGCTGCACCCCCGAAGCGCCGGGGACCGCGAGGCAGATCGCCGCCACCTGGCGGACAAGCTGCAGATGGCCGACTTCGGCGTCACCCAGTTCTTCTTCGAGGCCGAGCACCACCTGCGGATGATCGACGAGCTCGCGGCGCTCGGCTGCACCACCCCGGTGCTGCCGGGCATCATGCCGGTGACCAACGTGGCATCGGTCGAGCGCATGGCGGCCATGTCGGGAGCGTCGTTCCCGCAGGCGTTCCTCGATCGGCTGCACGCGGCGGACGGCGATCCCGACGAGGTCCGCAAGGTCGGCGTCGACCACGCCACCGAGATCTGCAGGCAGCTGCTCGACGCCGGGGTCCCGGGCCTGCACTTCTACACGCTGAACCGCTCGAACGCGACCCGCGAGATCTACGCCAACCTGGGACTCGGCGAGACCTGACCGAGCCCGGCGGGCTGGCCGCCGTGGGCAGGGTGGATCCGCGTCTCCGGCCTGGCATCCTTGGCACCGGCGGGGCCAGCGGAGGCTCCACGTGAGGAGAGCACCGTGTCGCTGTACGACGTCGAGATCGCGGCCCTGGACGGCACCCCGAGCCTCCTGGCGGGTCGCTCCGGCACCCTGTCCCTGTTCGTGAACGTCGCCTCCAAGTGCGGCCTCACCCCGCAGTACGAGGGGCTCGTCGAGCTCCAGGAGCGCTACGGCGACCGGGGCTTCGGCGTGGTCGGCTTCCCGTGCAACCAGTTCCTCGGCCAGGAGCCCGGCACCGCCGAGGAGATCCAGTCGTTCTGCTCCACCACCTACGGCGTGACGTTCCCGATGTCGGAGAAGATCGACGTCAACGGCGACGACCAGCACCCGCTCTACGCGGCGCTCAACGCAGTCGAGGATGCCTCCGGGCACAGCGGCGACATCCGGTGGAACTTCGAGAAGTTCCTCGTCTCGGCCGATGGCGAGGTGCTGGCGCGCTTCGCCCCGACCGACGAGCCGACGAGCGACGCCGTCGTCGCTGCGATCGAGTCGAACCTCTCCCGCTGAGCTCGCCGACGGGGCTGGAGCGGGCGGTGCGGGCCTTTGGGGTGGCGCTGCGGGGCTGACTAGATTCGCCCTCGCAACCCACCGGCACCCCGAGGAGCGCATGTGAGCAACGATCCCGTCCGCGTGGCCGTCACCGGCGCAGCCGGCCAGATCGGGTACAGCTTGCTGTTCCGCATCGCCAGCGGCTCGCTGCTCGGTCCCGACCAGCCCGTCATCCTCCAGCTGCTGGAGATCCCCCCGGCGCTCGGCGCGCTGGGCGGCGTGGCGATGGAGCTCGACGACTGCGCCTTCCCGCTGCTCGCAGGCGTCGTGCAGACCGATCAGCCCGACGTGGCGTTCGGCGACGCGGACGTCGCCCTGCTGGTGGGTAGCCGCCCCCGCACCAAGGGCATGGAGCGCAAGGACCTCCTCGAGGCCAACGGCGCCATCTTCACCGTCCAGGGCAAGGCGCTGAGCGACAGCGCGTCACGCGACGTGAAGGTGCTCGTGGTCGGCAACCCGGCCAACACCAACTGCCTCATCGCCCAGCGCAACGCGACCACGCTCGATCCGACGCAGTTCACCGCCATGACCCGCCTCGACCACAACCGCGCCATGGCGCAGCTCGCGGCGCGCACCGACGCCGCGGTCACCGACATCACCCGCATGACGATCTGGGGCAACCACTCCGCCACCCAGTACCCGGACCTCTCCCACGCCCAGGTGCGCGGCGGCAGCGCCATCGACGCCGTCGGCGACCAGGCGTGGATCGCCGACACCTACATCCCCACCGTCCAGCAGCGTGGCGCGGCGATCATCGAGGCCCGCGGCCAGTCCTCGGCGGCCTCCGCGGCCAACGCGGCCATCGACCACGTGCACGACTGGTCGCTCGGCACGCCCGATGGTGACTGGGTGTCGATGGCGGTGTGCTCCGACGGCTCCTACGGCGTGCCCGAGGGCCTCATCTCGTCGTTCCCGGTCACGTGCGCCGACGGCCGCTGGTCGATCGTGCAGGACCTCGAGATCGACGACTTCTCCCGGGCCCGCATCGATGCCTCGGTCGCGGAGCTGGCCGAGGAGCGCGACGCCGTCGCCGAGCTCGGCCTCATCTGAACCCCGCGTTCTGGGTCGCCGCAGCGTGGACCCCTCAGGCTCCCGCTACCCGGTGCGCAGCGCTACTTGAGGAAGCGGCTGGTGGTGTTGTCCTTGAGCACCCGGCCGCCGGTCTGGCACGCAGCGCAGTAGACGACCTCGTGCGACCGGTAGGTCACGGAGCGCAGCGCTCCGCCGCACCGCGGGCAGGGCTCGCCTGACCGACCGTGCACGAGGCGGCGTCGCTCAGCCGCCGGGCCCAGGTCGTCGCCGGCGCGCTCGTGGGCCAGCGCGGCGTCCAGCACCTCGTGCAGCGACGCGTGCAGGCGGGCGACCTCGTCTGCGTCGAGCCGCCCGGCGGTGGCGAACGGCGAGAGGCCGGCGGCGAAGCAGAGGTCGTTGGCGAGCAGCCGTCCGATGCCAGCGACGCGGCGTTGGTCGCGCAGCACCCCGTGGAGGCGGGCGCCGCCCGCGGCGGCGAGGATCTCCCCGAGCGCGGCGACGTCGAGCCCGTCGGCGTCGGGACCGAGACGGTCGAGCGGCGGTTGCACCAACGGGTCGCCGGCAACCGCCCACACGCCGGCCTTCCGCTCCCGCCCGGGCTCGGTGAGCACCAGAGTCGTGCCGTCGGCGAGGTGCCAGCGCGCCTGCGCTCCCCGCGGGCGCGCATCGTTGCGTGGGTCGATGCGCAGGCGTCCGCCCTGCATGAGGTGGACGACGAACGTCACCGGGCCGATGGCGAGCAGCAGGTGCTTGCCCCGCCGACCGACGGATGTGACCGCGTGGCCGCTCGCCAGCACCGGGTCCGGGGTGGCGGTCTTGAGCGCCGTGAACGCCAGCGCTTCGAAGCGCTCGAGCACCGTGCCGCGCAGCGCGGCGTCGAGCCGCTCGGCGTGCGCTTGGAGCTCGGGCAGCTCGGGCACGAGATCAGCCGGCGGGGAAGGTGGTCTCGGCGCGCAGCTCGGCGGTGGCCGCGTCGAGCGCGGCGAGCAGCGGGAGGTGCCCGAGCAGGTGGCCCGGGTCGCCGTCGATCGTGAGGCGTCCGTCGGCCAGCGCAGCGCGGGGCGCCAGCTCACCTCGGGCGATGGCAGCAGCGGTGGCCCGCGCCTGGTGCAGCACCACATCGGGGGCGTCCGCAGCGCCCGGCTGCACCTGCACCCCGCCGGGACCGAGCACCAGGTGGTAGGTCCTGACGTCGCCCCCGTCGCCGACGACGTTTTGCTCGACGACGACGGTGGCCGCAGATGGGTCCGGGTGGACGCCGAGCTGTGCGAGCGATCCACCCAGGCGCTCCAGCCACTCGTCGCTCAGGAAGGCGGGCACGGCACCGAGGCTAGCGGCGTCCCCTCGGCCGCTTGCTCCCCTCTCGAGCAACCTCGCTCGAGCGGCTCTGCGATGCTGGCTCCATGACGACGCTGCCGGCACCTGATCCCGCCGACGAGGGGCTCCACCAGCGAGGCGACGAGCCGCTGTGGAACGAGTCCTGGTACTTCGACTGGTTCCAGCCCGATGGCGAGCTCGGCGGCTACGTGCGGATCGGCCTCTATCCCAACCTGGGGGTCACGTGGTACTGGGCGTGCGTGGTCGAGCCGGGTGGCCAGCTCGTGACCGTCGTCGACCACCACGTGCCGCTGCCCACCTCCGGCCTCGAGCTGCGTGCCGGCGGGCTGTGGGCGGACCACAACGCCGAGGAGCCGCTCGAGCGGTGGTCGCTCGGCCTGGAGTCGTTCGCACTGGGCCTCGATGACCCGACGGCCATCTACGTCGCCACGCCGCGCGGCGACCAGGTGGCGTTCGGCTTCGACCTCGAGTGGGAGACCGACGGCGCGCCCTACCGCTACCCGGTGCCGCTCGAGCGCTACGAGATCCCGTGCCGGGTGCACGGCGAGGTGCTCGTCGGCGATCGCCGCATCGAGGTCGACGGATGGGGGCAGCGCGACCACTCGTGGGGGGTGCGCGACTGGTGGCTGCTCGGCCACGTGTGGTTCGCGGTCCGGCTCGAGGACGGCACGCGGGCGCACGCGTCGGTGCCGATGCTCGAGGGCCTCGACTGGGCTGCTGGCTACGTCCAGCGCCCCGACGGTACCGCGACCGAGATCCGCGACGGCGTGCGCATCGAGGAGTCCGCCGGGCCCGAGGGGTTGCACGGACCCGTCCACATCGCGATCGCGGACCTGGACCTCGAGCTGACGCCCACCGCGTGGTCACCGGTGGCGATGGACGCGCCCGATGGGCGGCGCGCCCTGCTCCCCCGAGCGCTGCTGGCGGTCACCGCCGCCGACGGCCGCCGGGGCGCGGGTTGGATGGAGCGCAACTTCCTCGTCTGAGCCGGGCCGACCGTTCTGTGCATGGTGGCTTCCGACTACGAGGCCGTTGCGTTAGGGCGGGGCGGTTCAGGCCTGGACGCGGGTGGTGTGTGGCGGCGGCGGGGCGGGCTGGGTCAGGGGCTTCGCTGGTGGAGGATGGTGAGGTTGTGGCCGGTGAGGATCCAGTGCCACTCGGCGCG
>JBBRAZ010000061.1:0-14603 GCA_038206295.1 Acidimicrobiales bacterium | reverse complement strand
AGGCCGCGGTGCTGTGGGTCTTCCTCCGCCCGTCGACGGGCGCCATCGCCAAGCTGCCGCAGCCGTTCCTCGACGTGTACTCGGAGGCCGCCGCCGGGCGCACCGTGCGGGCGCGGTTCCTGCACGACGCCGTCGTGCCCGACGACGTCGATGTGCTCCCCTGGGCGCTGCGCACGACCGACCTCGACGTGCTGCAGCACGTGAACAACGCCGCCTACTGGACCGTCATCGAGGAGCTCCTGGCCGGGGTCGAGGTCACCGCTCCGCTCCGTGCCGAGGTGGAGCACCGACGCGCGATCGACGCGAGCGGTGCGCTGCGCCTGGCGCATCGCGGCGACCTCGCCGGTGGTCTCGAGGCGTGGCTGCTCGACGGCGACGACGTGGCAGCCACCTTCCGCCTCCGCGCCAGCTCCGCCAACCCCTAGCACCTCTGCACGTGGGCTTCTCGGCGGGTTGCGTGGACTCCCAGTCTCACCACGCCGCCGAGATCGTTCGCTTGGCTTCTCGGCGGGCTGCGTGGACTCCCAGTCTCTCCACGCCGCCGAGAAGGTCGGGGGTGTCAGGGGGTGGCGGGAGCGTCGGCCACGGCAGCGGGCGTCGGGGCGGTGGCGGCGGGTCCCTGCGTCGGCAGCACGACGAACGTGTCGCGGTAGTAGCGGAGCTCGTCGAGGCTCTCGCGGATGTCGTCCATCGCCCGGTGCCCCGTCGCCTTCTCCGGCCGCTTGCCGAGCAGCTTCGGGTTCCAGCGCTTCATGAGCTCCTTGAGCGTGGACACGTCGACCGAGCGGTAGTGCAGGTACTCCTCGATCTCGGGCAGGTGGGCGTCGAGGAAGCGGCGGTCGGTGCCGATGGAGTTCCCGCACAGCGGCACCGTGCGAGCCTCGGCGATGTGCTCGCGCAGGAACGCCATCGTGGCGGCGCCGGCTTCCTCGAGCGTCACCGTCGAGGCCTTGATCTGCTCGAGCAGGCCGCTCTTGGTGTGCATCTCGACGACCACCTCGTCCATCTCAGCCAGCTCGGCGTCGGTGGCGTGGATCACGAGGTCCGGGCCCTCCGCGATCAGGTTCAGGTCGTCGTCGGTGATGAGCGTGGCGATCTCCACGATCACGTGGCGACGTGGGTCCAGGCCGGTCATCTCGAGGTCCATCCAGGCGAGCACGCTGCGATCCTACGAGGTGGCCGGCGGTAGGGTCGCCGGCGTGCTCGACGTGCAGGTGCAGCGACTCGATCCCGACCTCCCGCTCCCGGCGTACGCGCGGCCCGGCGACGCCGGCCTCGACCTGGTGGCCGCCGAGCGCGCCGTGCTCGCCCCCGGCGGCGGGCGAGCGCTGGTGCCCACCGGCATCGCCATCGCGCTCCCCGACGGGTGCGCGGGATTCGTGCAGCCTCGCAGCGGCCTCGCGTCGCGCCACGGGGTGACGTGCCTCAACACGCCGGGGCTCATCGACGCCGGCTACCGCGGCGAGATCAAGGTGCTGCTGGTCAACCTCGATCCGTCCACCGAGCACGTGGTGGAGCGGGGCGATCGGATCGCACAGCTCGTCGTGCAGCGCGTCGAGGAGGTGCACCTCGTGCCGGTCGATGTCCTCGACCGCACGGAGCGGGGCGACGGCGGCTTCGGCTCCACCGGCGTCAGATCGACCTGAGCATCGCCGAGAGCCCGCTCAAGCCACCGGCCGGAGCTTCACGAGGCGGACCCGACTGCCGTCGGGGTCCAGCGACCACTCGTCGACCGTGGCGTCGACCAGCGCCTCGAAGCGGGCCCGCGCCCCAGCATCATCCCAGTGCTGGTCGGCGCCGGCGGAGGTGGAGGCGACGATCTCGAGGCTGTCGGGGTGCGGGCGCATGATGAGCGAGATGCGTCCCGGAGCGCCTTCTGGACGCAGCAGGTAGATCATCGCCTCATCGATGGCGAGGCTCAGGTCTCCGACTGCGGCGTGGTTGTAGCCGAGGCGCACCGCAAGGCTCCACGTCGCGAGGCGAGCCACCCGCCCGTACTCGTGGCGGGCGGGCAGCGTGAGGCGGATCGGGAGGTCGGCGTCGGCCACCGGCCAAGCATCGCGCGCTGCCCGCCGTGCAGCACGGACGGGAAGGCGTGCAGGTCCCGGCGATCAGGGACGTTGGACCCTAGGACCCGGCACGCGGGGCGGGCACGATGGCGCCCGTGGAGTTCGATCGGAATGGCCTCGAGGTCCTCGATCGGCATCGGTGCCTGCAGCTGCTGGCGACGGTGCCGGTCGGCAGGGTCGGCATCACCTCAGGGGCTCTTCCGGTCGTCCTCCCGGTCAACTTCGTCCTCGACGGCGACGAGATCATCATCCGCACGGTGCGGGGCTCGAAGTACGACGCCGCCATCCACAACACGGTGGTCGCCTTCGAGGCCGACAGCTTCGATCCCGTCGACCACACCGGCTGGTCGGTGGTGGTCACCGGTTCCTCGCGCGAGCTGACGAGCGACGACGAGCGGCGCCACGCCGAGAGCCTCCCGCTGCGCCGGTGGGCCGAGGTCGATCCCGCACGGGACCGCTTCGTCGCCATCGCTCTCGATGTGGTGAGCGGTCGCCAGGTGGTCCACCCCGCACCGGCGGTGGGCGCGGTGGACGTGACCCACGTCGAGTAGCGCCTCACGAGCTTCAGCGGGGCAGGGGCACCGACCACGACACGCACGTGCCGCCGAGCTCGCCGTCGAGCGCGGCGGTGAAGGTCCCACCGTGTTCCTCGGCTCGGTCGCTGAGGTTGCGCAGCCCCTGGCCCTCGGCTCGCCGCTCGACGGGCAGGCCGACGCCGTCGTCGCACACGGTGAGGTCGAGTCGACCGCCGTCGATGCGCAGCGCCACCTCGCCGACGCTGGCGTTGGCGTGGCGGGCCATATTGGCCAGGGCCTCACGCAGCACCGCCAGCACGTTGGCGGCCAGGTCGTCGGGCACCGAGATGTCGATGGCGCCGTCGAAGCGCACGATCGGGCGGAAGCCCAGGGCGTCGGAGGACTCCGCCACGAGCTCGGTCACCTCCGAGCGGAGGCTGCGGCCGGGGATCCGGCGGCGCTGGAGATCGAAGATCGTGGAGCGGATCTCGCGCACGGTGCGATCGAGGTCGTCCACGGCGTCCTCGAGGCGGACGCGCAGGTCTTCGTCATCGACCGATCCCGCCACCCGCTGCAGCGACAGGCCGGTGGCGAACAGCCGCTGTATGACGGTGTCGTGGAGGTCGCGGGCGATGCGCTCGCGATCCTCGATCACCCGCAGGCGGCCGATCCGTCCGTGCAGCCGCGCGTTCTCGATCGTGATGGCGGCGGCCGCTGCCAGCGCGACGACCAGCTCCTCGTCGGTCTGCGTGAACGAACCGCTGCCGCGCTTGTCGGTGAGGTAGAGGTTGCCGAACACCACGTCGCGCACCACGATCGGCACGCCGAGGAAGCTCGTCATCGTGGGGTGCTCTGGCGGGAACCCGTGGGCGAGCGGGTGCTGGGTCAGGTCGTCGATGCGAAGCGGCGTGGCATCGACGATGAGGAGCCCGAGGATGCCGTTGCCCTTGGGGCGCTCGCCGATCCGTGTCTCGAGGTCGTCCTCGAGGCCGACGGTGATGAACTCCGCCAGGTGGCTTCTCGTCTCGTCGAGCACGCCGAGGGCGCCGTGGCTCGCGTCGACCAGGTCGGTGGCGGTCTCGGCCACCTTGCGCAGGACGCTGGGCAGCTCGAGATCGGCGCTGATGCTCACGACCGCATCGAGCAGCTGTCGCATCTGCGCCGGGGTGGCGGTGCTCTCCAGGGCCATCGGCGCACATGCTACGTGCGATATCGACTGGATGTGCCCCGTTGCACGCACCGCGGGGCGGGAGCGGGCACAATGTGCCGGTGCCGATCCGAGTCTTCCTCCTCGACGATCACGAGATCGTCCGCCGTGGCCTGAGAGAGCTGCTCGAGGCCGAGGGAGACATCGAGGTGGTGGGCGAGGCGTCCACCGCAGACGAGGCGCTGCGGCGAGTGCCGGCGACCCGCCCCGACGTCGCTGTCCTCGACGTGCGGCTGCCCGATGGCAACGGGGTGGAGGTCTGCCGCCAGCTGCGCTCCGACGACGATCACCTCACGTGCCTGATGCTCACGTCCTACGCGGACGACGAGGCGCTGTTCGACTCGATCATGGCCGGCGCCGCGGGCTACGTCCTGAAGCAGATCCGAGGCAACGAGCTCGTCGACGCCGTGCGGCGCGTGGCGGCGGGCCAATCCCTGCTGGACCCATCGGTCACCCAGCAGGTGCTCGATCGACTGCGCCGCGGCACAGAGGAAGACGAGCGCCTCGCCGGGCTCACCGACCAGGAGCGCAAGATCCTCGAGCTGCTCGCCGAGGGCCTCACCAACCGCGAGATCGCGGCGCGCATGTTCCTGGCGGAGAAGACGGTCAAGAACTACGTCTCGAACCTGCTGGCCAAGATGGGCATGCAGCGACGCACCGAGGCGGCGGTCTACGCCGCGCGCCTCAACGAGCGGCGCAGCCGCACCGGCGAGTAGCCGGACCCGCTCAGCTGCTCGCTTCGGGGTGCAGCGGCACGACGACAACCGGGCACGGCGCGTGGTGCACCACCTGCTGGCTGACCGACCCGAGCAGCAGGCTGCCGAAGCCGCCGAGGCCACGCGAGCCGACGACCACCATCTCCGCGTCCTTCGCCGCCTTGAGCACCGCCTCCGCAGCGCCGCCGCGGATCACGTGGTGGCGGATCGGTACGTCGCCCGGATCCTCGATGCCGGCATCGTGGATCACCGTGCGCAGGTGCTCGAGCGTCTCCTGCGCCATCTCCTCGGCCGGTGGCAGCGTGGAGGCCGCGGGCAGCGTCATCAGCACCGGGTACTCCCACGCCGAGACGGCGTCGACCTCGTCGCCGATGCGTCGCGCGTGGTCGACGGCCCAGCGCAGCGCGGCCTTCGACCCCTCCGAGCCATCGATGCCGACCACGATCCTGCCCATGTGCGCCTCCTCGGGACGTGCCCGTGTTCTCTGACCCCGACCCTAGGCGGTTCCCCATGCCCCAGCGTCGGTGGACGAGGGGACCGCTGCCTGCACGCGACGACGGGTGGGTCCGCGGGACCCACCCGTCGTCGTCTCGCTGATCAGATCACTCGGCGGAGCCGGTGCCGCCGATATCGAAGTCCTCGCCGGGGGTGCCGACGATCCAGGCGGTGAGCATGCCGAACACGCCGGACTCACGCTCGGCGTGGGTGAGGATGTGGCAGTGCCACACCCAGGCGCCCGGGTCGGTGAGCTGGAACAGCACCGTGTAGCGCTCGCCAGGGGCGACGTTGAGGGTGTCGACCCAGTACGGCTGGTCCAGCGGGTTGCCGTCCTTCGCGATGACCAGCTGGTTGAACTGGTGCTGGTGCATCGGATGGATCTGGTTTCCCTCGTTGTAGTAGTGCACCGCGATCCAGTCCCCCACGTTGCCCGCATAGGCATCGGTGGAGGGGAAGGACTTCCCGTTGAGGGAGAGCCCGATGACCCCGGAGTCGTTGAGCACCATCGGGAGCTCCTGGCTGATCGGCATGGTGTCTGGGAGCGCCACGCCACCGATGGTGCGACCGGTCGGAAGCGGGAGCTCGTTGCCGAGCGAACCGACGGTGATGGCGCCGAACATGCCGTTGGGGAGCTGGATCTCACCGTGGTGGTGGGGGTGGTACATCGCCACGGCCTGGTGCGAGGCGGTGAAGGCGTAGGTGTACGACTCGCCCTTCTGAACCAGAGGCTGGGTGAGCGGCGACACGCCGTCCTGCTCGAAGGGGGTGTCGAGCCCGTGCCAGTGGATGTCGGTGCCCATCGGCAGGTCGTTGGTGAGGCGCACCTTGACCTTGTCGCCGACGTCGAGCTTGAGCCACGGACCGGGGACCATGCCGTTGTAGGTCCACGCCTCGACGGTGCGGCCGGCCTCGGTCTCCCACTCGGTGATCGCTGCGGTGAGCTCGAACACCTTGGTGCCGTCGGCCTCGACCTCGGCCGGCTCCAGCACCTGGTTGCCCGAGACGCCGGTGGCGAAGTCGGGGTTGAGAGCGCTGAAGTTGACGATCGACTCCTCCATGTTGCGATCCAGCGTGTCGTAGTCGATGACCTCGGCCTCGCCCTCCGGCGGTGCCTCGCCAGCGGCGGCGACGGCGAGCTGCGCCTCCATGCCGGCATCGCGGTGGCCGGGGATGGCGCAGAACACGGTGTAGCTCCCGGCCTCGAGCTCGCCCAGGTCGAGCGTCTCGCTGGCGCCGGCGGCGAGGTCGCTCGAGACGGGGCCGTCCTCGAGCTGCAGGTTGTGGGCCTGGCTGCCCTCGTTGCTGAGCGCGAGCTGCACGTTGCCTTCGGGGACCTGGATGGGGTCGGGAGAGATGGCGAACTCGCTCAGCGCCACGGGGACGGGCGCCGACGCGGCAGCGCCGCCTCCTCCTCCGCCTCCCCCGTCGTCGGTGACCGAGACGATCACCCCGACGGCAGCCAACAGGAATGCAGCGACCGAGGTCAGCACGGCGAAGCCGACCAGGATGCTGTTCCGCTCTTCGCGGGACATGGGCGCTCCTTGCACAGGGGTCATGCCCGCCGCGCGCGCGGCGGGACCGGGCACATCATCCCGCGCTCGTGCGATGGATCACAAGGGACGCACGGCAACCGGGCTTGGGACCAAGGTCCCATGGCCTGCGGTCGTGGTGCTCTGACCCGATCGCGGGCCCAGGAGCACGATGGTGGAGGTGGGGACCCCGGAGTTCGCCGGGGTGACGATCTCGACTGGAGGGCCGAGATGAAGGTTCTGGTGCTCGAAGGGGAGCAAGGCGCAGCTGACGAGGTGATGCGCCAGCTCGACGAAGCCGGCCACGAGGTGTCGCGGTGTCACGACCGCGATGCCGACTCGTTCCCGTGCCAGGGGATGGTCGAAGGCCACAGCTGCCCGCTCGACGGCGAAGGCGTGGACGTCGCGCTCGTGGTGCGAGGCGACCTGTCACCATCCTTGTCCGCCCGTGAGGACGGGGTGCGCTGCGCGCTGCGCCGCCACATCCCACTGGTGCTCGCCGGCACCACCGCCGGGTCGCCGTACGAGAGTTGGGCCGCTGCGGTCCACGAGGGCGTCACCGAGATCGTCGGCACGGTCGAGGCCGCGGCCGCCGCGCCGCTGCCGCGTCACGGCGAGGCGGCGGTGCGCGGCGTCGAGGACCTGCTGCGCGAGGAGGGCATCGATCCCGCTGCCGTCGCCATCGAGGTGCACCGCAGCACCAACCAGCTGCGCATCGCCATCGCTTCGTCCGTGCCCCTCGAGCAGCGGCTCGCCGACGCGCTCGCGGTGCGGGCGCAGGCCGCGGTGCGCGGCCTCGACGCCTACGCGTCGAAGGTCGACGTCACCGTCGGCTAGATGCGGAATCTGACCTCGTCCTGACTCCATCGGGTACTAGGACCCTGCCGCCCTGGCGATCGGTGTCGTACTCCTACGGTTGGCTGCCGAACGTTCGGCAGCTGGGAGGAGAGGTCCCATGGAACAGTCCCCACAACGCTCGGGCGGAGCGCTCGCCACCGGCATCGCGGTCACCGCTGTCCTGGCTGTGCTCGCCCTCGCCCTCGCGCTCGTCGGCCTCGTCGCCGACGACGAGGGTGGTGGTGCGGCGTCGGCCGCGCCCCAGACGGTCGAGGTCTCGCTGATCGATGGCGAGGGCGGCCTCAGCGTCGAGCCCGCCTCGATCGAGGTACCGCCCGGCACCCAGCTCACCGTCGTCGTCACCAACGACGGCACCATGCCGCACGACCTCAAGCTCGACGGCACCGTCGGCACAGCGATGCTCGACCCCGGTGCGAGCGAGACGGTCGACCTCGGCTCCATCGAGGCGTCCACCTCGGCGTGGTGCACCGTGCCCGGACACCGCGACGGCGGGATGGAGATGCAGATCGTCGTCACCGGCGACGGTGGTGGTGGCAGCGATGCCGGCGGTGGCGACGTCGCGACCGGCGCGCAGATCGACTTCGCTGCGGAGGCGTCAGAGGGCTTCGAGCCCCGCGACCCGACGGCCCCGGTCGCGGACGACGTGGCGGTGCACGAGATCACCCTCACCATCGAGGAGCTCGAGCTCGAGGTGGCTCCCGGGGTCACGCAGAAGTCGTGGACCTTCGGCGGCACGGTGCCCGGCCCCACCCTGCGGGGCAAGGTCGGCGACGTGTTCGACATCACGCTGGTGAACCCCGCCGAGAGCGAGGTCTCGCACTCGATCGACTTCCACGCCAGCAAGGTGGCATGGGATGACGAGATGCGCTCGATCGCTCCGGGCGAACAGCTGGTCTACCGGTTCGAGGCCACCGCAGCGGGCATCTTCATGTACCACTGCGGCACCGCGCCGGTGCTGCACCACATCGGCAACGGCATGTTCGGCGGCGTCATCATCGACCCGCCCGCACTGCCGGCGGTCGACCGCGAGTACGTGCTGGTGCAGAGCGAGATCTACACCGGGGAGCAGGGAGAGGTCGCCGACCTGGGCAAGATGATCGAGGACGACTGGGATGCCGTGGTGTTCAACGGCTACGCCAACCAGTACAAGTTCGCCCCGATCCGCGTGGAGGTGGGCGAGCGGGTCCGGGTGTGGGTCCTCGACACCGGCCCGTCGGAGAACTCGTCGTTCCACATCGTGGGCACGATCTTCGACACGGTGTTCAAGGAGGGCGCCTACCGGCTGCAGCCGGGGCCGACGCTGGGTGGTGCGCAGGCGCTCGACCTGCAGCCGGCGCAGGGAGGGTTCGTCGAGTTCACCCTCGACGAGGCGGGCCTGTACCCGATCGTGACCCACAAGTTCTCCAACGTCGGCAAGGGCGCCCTCGGGCTGTTCCAGGCCGGCGAGGTGCCCGATCGCGAGGCCGACGGTCGGGTGACCCCGATCGGCGGCTGATCCGTCGCTCCCGCTGCCCTCCGGTGTCTCGGCCTCTCGAGGTCGGGGCACCGGTCGGTGGTGGGCGCACCGGATCCGGGAGGAGCGCCATGTGGTGCAGATCGATGGTGATCGGGGTGGCCGCAGCGATCACGGGGGTGCTCGTGCTCGGCGGCTGCGGCACCGAGGCGTCCGACGGCACCGAGCCCTCCACGAGCACGCCGGCGGCGAGCACCGCATCGACCGTCGCGCCGCTCACGCCGGAGCAGATCCGGTACCGAGATGCCATGGGGCTCACCGACGATCAGGCGCGCGTCGCCTTCACCTTCTCCTGCTCGCTGCACGACGTGGACCTCGACGGGGTCACCTACGCCAACCAGGCGGAGGTGGACGCCGAGGCCTCGACGACGACTTCGGCTCAGCCGCCGGCCACCGGCACCGCACCTGGCTGACCGTGGCGCACGACGTGCGTCGCGATGGTCGCGACCGGCGCTGCTGCGTCGTCGGTGGCGACGGAGCGGCGCTCGACCTGCACCCGGTTCGGATCGATGTCCAGCATCACGTAGCCGTGGTGATCGGCGTCGAGATCGCGGATCGCGCCGGTCGACGCGGCCGCGGCCTCCAGGTCATCGCGGAAGCTCCCGCCGATGCGCGACGTCACCGACCCGCTGAGGATCTCGGTCGCCACCGCCGGTGACGCCGGATCAGCTGGATCCGCTGGGAGGTCCGCCACGCCGAAGCTGTGGAGGTCGCCGGTGAGCACGACGGTGCTGCCGGCGTCGCGCTCGGCGATGGCGGCGAGCAAGCGGGAGCGCTCGACCTGGTAGCCGTCCCACTGGTCGGTGTTGATGAACGGCCCGTCGGTCATCGGTGCCATGAGGACGTTCTGCGCCAGCACATCCCAGCGCGTCGTCGATTCGCCGAGGTTCTCGAGCAGCCAGCCGCGCTGGTCGTCGCCGAGCATCGTCGCTCGTGGGTCGTGGTCGCCCGGGCAGCGCTCCGACGCGCCGGACGAGTCGACGACGCACGGCTGGGGGGTGCGGTGCTGACGTCCGTCGAGCACGAGCAGCTGCAGCAGCGTGCCCCACGTGAAGCGCCGGTAGACCTCCAGCGACGTGCCGCCGGGAGCGGGGGATCGCACGGGCTGGTGCTCCCACCACGCTTGGTACGCCGCCGCCCGCCGCTCGCGCACGGAGGCCCTCGGCTCGCCGGTGGGGAGGAGGTCGCCGGCGATGTTGTTGGCCACCTCGTGGTCGTCCCAGGTGACCAGCCACGGGTGCGCTGCGTGCGCGGCCTGCAGGTTCCGGTCGCTGCGATAGAGCGCGTAGCGGTCGCGGTACTGCGCCAGCGTGCGGGTTGCGGGGCCGCGGTGCGAGCGCACGCCGGCCGTTCCCGCCGGCGACTCGTAGATGTAGTCCCCCAGCCACACCACGGCGTCGAGGTCCTCCTCGGCGAGGTGGCGATGCGCGCCGTAGAAGCCGTCCTCCCACATCTGGCAGGACGCCACGGCCAAGCGCACCCGCTCGGGCGCGCTGGCGAGCGCGGGCAGGGTGCGGGTGCGGCCGACCGCGCTGGTGTGCTCGCCGACGTGGAAGCGGTACCAGAACCGCGATCCTGCGGTGAGGCCGGTCGCGTCCACGTGCACGCTGTGCGCGCGTGCGCCATCTGCGATCTCGATGCCCTCCGCGACCACCTCGTTGAAGCCCTCGTCGGACGCGACCTCCCATCGCACCGGGACCAGCAGCTCGGGCATGCCGCCACCGGCGGACGGATCGGGTGCCAGGCGGGTCCAGAGGATGACCGAGTCGGTGAGCGGGTCACCCGACGCCACGCCGAGGGTGAAGGGGGGCCCAGGGAGCTCCGGCACCGGGATGGTCGTCGTGGCGCCGGGCACCGACGACGTCGGTGCTGGGGTGGTGCGCCCGGTCGGACGAACGGCCGGGCCGTCGCCGTCGTCGCTGCACGCCACCGCGGACGCGGCCACCATGGCCAGGAAGGCTCGGCGCGACAGCGGGGTCATCGCCCGCAGGGTATTGGCGGCTGCCAGGCGGGTCGCGGCACGCTCGCCGTGGAGCGGTGACGTGCGGTCAGCGCGGCCGCGGATCGCGCCACATGAGCCACAGCGACGGCCCGCTGGGGTGCGTCAGCTCACGGGTCACCTCGAAGCCGTGGCGCATGTACCAGGTGATGTTCTCCTCCTTCGAGGACTCGAGGTAGGCGCCGACACCTTCGTCGTCGCACCGTCGCAGCGTCGGCTCGAGCACCGCGGCGCCGATGCCTCGTCCCTGGTGCGCAGGGTCGGTGCCGAGCATGGCCAGGTACCAGTGGGCTTCGCGCGGATGGCTGCGCTCCATGCCCTCGAGGAGCCGGACCGCGGGCAGGAGGCGGGGCCCGACGAGCGAGCGGTACGCGACCGCGATGCGCGCCTTCGCCAGCGGCGGGATCTTGTGGCCGTGCGGCGGCGTCCAGACCGCGACGCCCGAGCGGTCGGCGGTGGTCGTCGTGCAACCGACGCTGAGGAACCAGCGCAGCTCGGCACGGAAGGCGGCGGTGAGGCGCGCGGTGCGGCGATCGGTGTCGGGGAACAGCCACTCCTGCACCGGGTCATCCCAGAAGGCAGCGGTCAAGGTGGTCGCGAGCTGCCCGAGATCGGCCCGGATCGCTCGCCGGGTGGTGGGTGCTGTCATCAACGTCTGCTCCGCTGCTCGGTGGTGGGCCCCCAGGGGATCGAACCCTGATCCCACGGATTAAAAGTCCGGTGCTCTGCCGATTGAGCTAAGGGCCCCGGCGCAGGAGGGTAGAGCCCGGCGGTGTGCTTCGGCGCCTCCTACGATCGACGACGTGACCGACCACCTCCGCACCGAACCACCTGCTCCGTCGCCCATCGGGGCGACCGCCGGGCCGATCGTCGAGGCGACAGCCGGCCCGCCCGCCGCATCCGACGCGTCGTCCTCGTCGTCCGCGGTGTCCCCGTCGGTGAGCGTCGGGGCGGAGCGGGTCGATGCCGGTCCCATCGAGCAGGACCTCGCCGCCATCGACGCGGCGTTGGCTCGCCTCGACGCCGGGACCTACGGCACGTGCGAGGTGTGCGGCGACGCGCTCGGCGACGCCGTGCTGTCGATCGATCCCGTGGCGCGCTTCTGCACCGGCCACCTGCCCGGCACCATCAGCTGAGCTCGTCGGTCTCCGGGGTCGTCGATGCCGAGGGCTCGGGCCCCGTCTCGGCGTCGGGGTCGTCGCCGTGGCCTTTGGCGATGAGGTAGCCGCGGGCGCGCTCGGCGCGCGGGTAGCGGTCGACGATCGCCTGGAAGTCCGGTCCGTGGTCGGCGTGCACCAGGTGGGCGAGCTCGTGCACGAGCACGTAGTCCACGACCCACGTCGGGTAGGTGGCCATGCTCGCCGACAGGCGGACGGTTCGCGTTGACGGTGTGCACGAGCCCCACCGCTGGTGCTGGCGCGTCGACCACCGCACCTCTGCGGGCTCGGGTAGGGCGTAGCGTCGGGCCAGGCGCAGGGCGCGCTGCTGCAGGTCGCCGTCGTCGAGCGTGCGCGACGTCTCGACGCGCCGCACCATCGCCGCCACCGCCTCGTCCTCGTCCGCGGCGCTGTACCAGGAGGGGATCCGCACCTCGATCACGCCGTCGGTCAGGCGCCCTTGGATCGTGCGCCTGCGCTTCTTGCTGCGCACCACCCGGACGGGCCGACCGCTGGGGCTTCGGCGATCGGTGGCGGCGATCGGCTGCGCCGGAGGGGCGGTGGCCATCTCAGATCTGGCCCGGGGTGGAGGCTGCTGCGGGATCGACCAGCTCGAGGCGCTCGCCGAGCGACCGGCGCGCGCCGTCGACGGTGAGCCATCGACCCACGAGGTTGCCGATGCGCTCGAACGGCGCGCCGAAGGACTGCTCGACGGCGTAGATGAGCCCGCCGTGCGTGATGATCAGCACCGTGCCATCACCGACCTGCTCGACGACGTCGTCGATGGCGGCGACGGCACGAATCAGCAGGTCGCTGTCGGGCTCCCATCCGGGTGGGCGGCGGTGCTCGTCGAGGTAGCCCGGCCACCGCTCCTCGATCTCGCCGCGGGTGAGCCCCTGCCACTCGCCGGCGTGGCGCTCTCGGAGACGTGGGTCGACGAGCACCGGGCCGATGCCGAGCGCCTCGCTGATCACCGCTGCGGTGTGGTGCGCGCGCTCGAGATCCGACGCGATGATCGCGTCGACGGCGCCCAGCGCCGTCGCGGCGTGCGCGGCCTGTCGACGACCGAGCTCCGAGAGCGGGGGGTCGGCCTGCCCCTGCCATCGACCGAGCGCGTTCCACTCCGACTGGCCGTGTCGAACGAGCAGGAGGTCGACGGGCACGGGGGGCACGGTAGCGGCCCGCCGCGACCCTCCGGCGCGGTCGCAACTACCCTGCGCCCACCGCCACGCGGCTCATCTCATGCCCACCCTCCGCCTCTTCGCCCAGGCCCGCGACGCCGCGGGGACCTCGTCGGTCGAGCTCCCCGGCGCCACCGTCGCCGAGGTGCTCGACGCCGCCGTCGGTCGCTTCGGTGAAGGGTTCGCCGCGGTGCTCGCCGAGGCGCGGGTGTGGCGCAACGGCGATCCTGTCGACCGCGGTGACGCGCTCGTCGCCGGCGACGAGGTCGCCGTGCTGCCCCCGGTGTCGGGCGGCGCAACGTGACCGCGATCAACAGCGCGGCGACCTCGGGTCGCCACCGGCCGCGTCGAGATCGCAAGCCGGCGCTGTCCAGCTCCACGCGGCCGGTGGCGCGCCACTCGCCGATCTACGACATCGACGGCCCGAAGGTTCGCCTCGGCGTGCTGTGGGGGGTGCTGTTGGGGGGCTCGCTGCTGCTCGGCCTCTCCGCGCTGGCGGCCGTGTACGCCGTGGTCGCAGCGGTGGCCGGGCTGCAGGCATCGGGTGCGTGGCGCTGGTTCGGTCACCGGCAGCCGTCCCAGGCCGTCGCAGGTGGCGGCGCAGCGCTCCTCGTGGTGGCAGCTCGTCTGGGCGTCGGTGCGCTCGGCGTCGCGATCATCGGGATCGCCGTGGTGGCGGTCGCCTCCAGCGCCGCGACCGCCGCATCGGATCGCGGGCGAGCCGCGGGCGACGTGATGGCGGACGCCGGTCTCACGCTGCAGTGCGCGCTGTTCCCGGGGCTCGCCGCCGCCTCGCCGATCCTCGCCGGTCGCGTCCAGCTCGGCGCAGCGGTCGTCCTCGTCGTGCTGGTGTGCGCCTACGAGGTCGGCGACTTCGTCGTCGGCTCAGGATCGGGCAACGTGCTGGAGGGACCGGTGTCGGGGATCGTCGCGGTGGCGGTGATCACCTTCAGCCTGACGGTGTTCGACCAGCTCATCGGCATCCCGCCGTTCGAGGGGTTCAGCCTCGTCTTCTTCGGGGTCGCAGTCGGCGCGCTGGCGCCATTCGGTCCGATGTGCGCATCGATCCTGCTCCCCCGGGCGGACGCTCGCGCGCCCGCGCTGCGGCGCATCGACACCCTGATCGTGGCCGGTCCCGTGTGGACGCTCGCGCTGTGGACCCACGTCGGCTTCTAGCCCACCCACCGGCCCCACCACACCGAACCTTCTGGGTGCGCTACGGGTACTCCCAGAGGCTGTTTCGTTAGTGCTCGCGATTTGAGCGGGATTGGTTCATCATCAGGGGATGGAGCCTCGATTCCGTGTGGTGGACCTCGATCAGCAGTTCTTGTTGCCGCCCGATGTGCGTGAGTGGCTGCCGG
>JBBRAZ010000060.1:0-14737 GCA_038206295.1 Acidimicrobiales bacterium | reverse complement strand
CCTCGTCAAGCGCGTGAAGCGCGTCGCGTTCGGGATCACGAACTTCGTCAACTACCGGATCCGCGCTCTGCTCTACGCCGGCAAGCCCAACTGGGACCTACTCGCGACGGTCACACCCCGCTGAAACGCGAAGCGCCCGATACCCGGTAGCCCAGGAGCGTGTTCACGAGAGCTGCCGGATCGGACCCGCTGACATGTTCCCTCGTCGGCGATAGGGATAGGCACCGCATCGTGGTACAGGCAGTCTCGGACTTCACGCCACACTCCGACGCTGGCAGGCCGAGGTGGATCGACGTGTCCCCGAAGTGCAATTCGGCGACACCCCTCGGCCGGGTCGATAGTCGACGGTGGCCGCACCTCCGGAAGGAGGCCTGGCTTACCGATCCGCTGCCCTATAGGCAGGGGGTCCGTGGCACCTTTCGTTCCGACAACAGGCAGCTGGAGCCGGCGCCGCTCAGGACCTCGACGTGCCTACCTCGTGCCCTCGACAACGCGCGCTGGCGGTCACTGGCATGTCATGGGCGGCCACGATTTCAGCCGCCTGACCTGCCCTTTCGCGTAGAACGCCTGGTCAGAGCGGTGTTGGGTTCATGCTTTGCAAGCAGGGGGTCGTGGGTTCGAGTCCCATCAGCTCCACCCGTTGTGATTTCTACAACGTTCGTGCAGGTCAGAGGGCACGTGACCCGTTCCGTCGCTCCGAGACCTAACGACGCTCTTTCAAACCACGAGGCGACCTCGACCCGCCGGCGGCTGGTCATCCTCCGTTCTGAGTCGTGCGCTGCTCGCATAGCTCCTCGAGGATGACGACCGCCGTGTGAGGCATCACCCAGCGAACGTGGCGTTCACCGGCGAGCTCTGGCTCGAACGTCCACTCTGAGCTGCTGCCGTCGAGCTCCTCAACGCGGAGCGTCGCCCTGGCCTCCTGGTCGAGATCGAGGACGAAGTGACAACCGTCGGGCATCCGTCCCCGCACACCAGCACCGGCTCCGCGGGTGAACGTCGACACCGAGAAGCCGAGAAGCCGAGATCCACGAGCACAGCCGTTGCTCGCGAGAGCGAGTTCTCCCACCGCTGCTTCGACAGGGCCGAAGTAGCCCGATGCTCCTCGTCCAGGAAGTCGGCTGCTGCCGCCTCCGACACAAGGCGGAAGGCGAGTTGCCTAGCCTGCTGGGGTGTGAGGTCCCACTCGCCAGATTCGCCGTCGTCGACGACGAGGACGGTGAAGGCGTTTCCTCGATCACCTTGTCGCCAAACGTCGAAGGTGTGGCCATCCCCCACGATCGGCGGCTCGCCTGCCCCCGGGGCACTCGGCTCGGGACGAGACTCATTCACGCGAGCTGCCCGTCTGACTTCTCAGCCCGGGCTGGTTGCTCGCTCCATGCGCCGCCTAGAACCGGCTCTCCTTCTACGGCGCTCAAGATCGGACAGCCTTGATACCAGGCTCTCCAAGTGAATCCGGAGGCGAGGATCTCCAGATACCCGTCGCGCCCATCCATCAGGAAATGAACCGCATCCTGGGGCGATCGGTCCATTCTCTGCCGGTCTGCCCACAAGCGCCGACTCCTGTCTAGCCACGCGGAGTCCGTCGAGAAGTAGAAGCCCGGGTCGGGACACAGCTCGGTTCGATTCCACTCCTCTTCCTCAAGCTGCCGTTCAGCAGGGCCGTCAACCGTCCGGCGAGGCACGATGTCGTAGCCGGTGACGTCGGCCAGGTCCTCGTCGTCTCGATGCGGGCTCGCCGAGGCGAATGCCGCAGCCTCGAAATCGACGCGCACCCAAAGCTCTTCGGAAGGCACTCCAGGTTGCATGAGTACGCCGAACTCAACCGAGCACGCGGGCAGAACGTCGGTGTCCTCGTGATGCAAAGTCAGGCCCCACGGCCAGATTCGCCATGGAACCGCACAGGGGTGGAAGGTTCCGTTCATCGAGTCCATGACCTTGAGAGCGTTTGGCACGAGGGGCGCAACACGGAACGGACAACTAGGCGTCGTACCCCCTCCGTCATTCCTGCTCCCCGAGCTCCGCCCGAGCATCTTGCCAGAGTGCCTCGAAGGCCGACTTCGAGATGTCAGAGAGCGGCGCGTCGGGGTCCCATTGGGATACGGCTCCGTCAGCAATGCCCCCGAATCGAGCTTGATAGTCGGCCACGTGTCCACTCTGGAGGGCGTCAGCCCACTCTTCGAGGCTCGCCGCGGCTTCGAATGCCCCCGTCGATCTGACGCGCTCGACCTGACGTTTCACACCATCATCGTCTCCGACCTCGAAGTAGAACTCGACGTCGTCATCGTCGAAGTAGCCGGTGATGTACTTCATTGGCGGCGTCGCCGGTCCGCCACGCAACCACGGGGGTGCGATCTCGGTGACCGTCCTCTACGGGTCGACCGAGCCCACGCGGCGCAAGCCACAACGATGGTCAGATCCGTCTCGCCTCGCATGGTGCCAGCCCAGCACATTTGCCATCTGCTCGCACTTCTGTCCGCCCGCGGCGGGCCGAGCCTCAGGTTCACCTCGGGCCGAATAGAAGACGCAGGCAAGCAGTCGGCTTCGGTCGCCATGACGTATTCCCGACAGGCCGCTGGCCTGGGGAAACGCGCGTCTACCGAACAAGCGTTTGGTTTGAAAGCTGTCCCATCAGCTCCACCACATCACCGCAGTTCAGAGGGGGTGCAGTCCCCAGGCGACCGGCTCGATCTGCCCAACGTAGCCAGGCTGGACGTAGCCACGTGGTGGCTACGTCGCGGTGCCGCCCGGTCGCGGTGCGACGTACCTCGTGCCGCGCTTCTCTCCGACTTGGATCAGGTCACCTCGATCGACCAATCGGCGAAGCACTGCGAGCGCCTCGTGGCGGTCCAAGCCGCTCCGTTCACGGAGCACTGCGTTCGTGACCGGGCCGTCCTGCGCGAGCGACAGCGCCATCGCGTCGAGCTCGTCGTCGGTGTGTCGGATGCGGGCAGGGATGCCGAGTTCGGGCGCGATGAGGTACTGGGCACCGCCGCGCTCGCCTAGCTGGATGAGGAGGCCTTCGGCGACGAGGGTCTGCAGGATCGAGCGGGCCTCGACGCTGTCGACCGACAGCAGTGCACGAACCGCGCTGTTGCTGGTCGTGCCGTCGCGGGCGACGGCCACGAGGACCACCGCAGCCCGGGCATCCACCCGGCCTGACTGGACGAGCCCGCGCACCCAAGCGCGCTCACGCGGCGTGACGACTCCGCCGAGGCGGAGACGCACCGTGAAGAAGGATCCGTCGTCCTCGTACTCGGGGGGTTGGAGGAGCTCGGCAGCCATGTCGTCCTCCATGCGATCGATGCCCTTGCCGAGGTCCTCGGCCAGTCCCATCCGTCGCAGCGCGCCGAGCACACGATCATTGCGGGCCGCCTGCTGATAGCGGAGGTTGTCCACCGTGACCGGTTCGCGAAGCGCTCCGGGTGAGGTGATCGTGAGCTGCGTCGGGCGGATGTCGACGCGTATCGCGGTGCCCGCGTGCTCATAGGACCGATGGGCCACTGCGTTGGCTATCGCTTCGCGGATGACGCGCTCGGGCAGCTTCGGCATGTCCACCCGCTGCACACCCACGATGGCGCTCACGTGGCCCAGCTCTGCCAGCAGATCGGTCGTGGCCTGCTCGACCTGATGGTCCACCGGCCCGCGCACCTCCCACACCTTGTCGGGGTCGGGCTCGTCACCTGCATACCGACGGACATCGATGTAGGGGCGACCACCGGCTGTCGCTGGCTCCGCCAGCAGCACCAAGGTCCCGGCGACGGTCAGGACCTGCTGGCCTGCCTCGGGTGCGATGAAGCCCGCCTCCTCGAGGCTGGGTTCGATGTCGCCGTCGCCGCTCCAGCCGTAGGCGGCGCGAAGGCGTCCGAGCAGCGCGGGGTCGGCGTCGGAGGCGGCGATCGTGGTGGGCGTGAGCTCGAACGATTCGAACGCGTGCCTTGCCAGGAACCGTGACAGATCCGCTCCGAGCAGCGGCAGGTTGCTCGCGCCGCGCCGCACGAGGACCGCTCCTGCAGAGGTCTGGGCGAACCCCTCGCGTCGCCGATCGACCGAGAGGACGAGCAACGTCGTGCCGTCGACGACCAGCTCCCGCACGTCGTAGCGACCGGGGTCTCGAACGTCGCGGAGGGCCTGGTGCAGGTCCTTCGTCTTCTCGCCGGGCTGGGTGACGCCGACGATGTGACCGTCATCGGCGACACCGACGATGAGCACGCCCCCGAGCGCGTTGGAGAACGCCACCGCTGCCTCCTGCACACCTTTCGGCGACACTCCCTGCTTGAACTCGATCAGCTCGCCCTCGCCGGTGAACGCCGCCTCGAACTCAGCAGCGGTCAGCATCATCGGGATTTCACCGAGGCGCGCCGGGTGAAACAGTGGATATGACATACTTGTCTATCTCCAAATCCTCGAAGACAAGTATGTCATAACTCGGTGGACCCCTGGTAGATCAGTCCGCGATCCTCAGCGCAGCGGGACTTGCGCGTGAGCAGCTGGACCGTCCCTCGAAGGTGCCGATCTGCTGACGCGCGGCTTCGAGACCCCTCCACACACGGGACCCAGGTGGGCGGCGACGCTCGACGACGCCGAACCAGTCACCGTCGACGATGCCGCGGCCGATGCCCGTGGCCTCGTCGATGACCTCATCACGGTCTACCGCCGAACGTCCGATTGACGCGTGGACGCATCACGCTGGATGACCTCGACGTCCCTTCGATCCTTCAAGTCACACGCCTATTCTGCAAGAGGTGACCGGCAGCGAGGACTCGAGCTCGGTCTTCGAGAGCCTCCGCTTCCGTCACGAGTGGCGCGAATCGCAGGCACGTGTCCTGACCGGCATGCGGCTGCACCTCGCGGACAAGCGTCTCCACGTGGTGGCTGCACCGGGCGCCGGCAAGACGACGCTCGGCCTGGAGTGCTTCCGCCTCCTCGGACGACCTGCGCTCGTGCTCTCACCGACGCGCACCATCCGCGATCAGTGGACCAGCCGGTTGCGTGACTTCATCGAGGACGATGCGCCGTTCCCCCCGAGCTGGGCGAGCACGTCGTTGGATTCGCCTGGTCTTCTGACGTCGGTGACGTACCAGGCGCTGCACACGAAGCACCGCCTGTCGGCAGCCGATGCCGATGCCGATGCCGATGAACCAGACGACGTCGTCGATGAGCTGGAGTCGACTGGCTCGACGGCGATCGCTGCTCCCAACAGCGAGGAGATCTCGGCGGTCGTTGCGCTCGTCGCCGCCGCGGGGATCGGGACGCTCATCCTGGATGAGGCACACCACCTCCGAGCAGAGTGGTGGGTCGCGCTGCAGAAGGTCGTCGACGCGATCGACGACCTGGTCGTGGTGTCGCTGACAGGTACGCCGCCCTACGACGCGATCCCCCTCGAGTGGGCTCGCTACGAAGAGCTGTGCGGTGCGATCGATGAGGAGATCTCCGTACCCGAGCTCGTCAAGGCGGGAACGCTGTGCCCGCATCAGGACTACGTGTGGACCGTCGTGCCACTCGAATCCGAGTCGCAGGTGATCGCCGACTACGCGACGTCGGTCGAGGCCACCATCGAATCGCTACGTGCAGACACGACCTTCCGCGACGCACTCGCTGATCATCCTTGGCTCGCCTCGGGGAGCGACCCCGACGCCGTGCTCGAGGACCTCCCGCTCGCCTTCAGCCTCCACTGCCTCGCAGCCTCGCTCGACATCCGCCCGCTCGAGCACCTCACCTCGGCGCTCGAGATCGATGACGAGCAAGCAGCGGGTCCGACCGTCTCCGACTGGCAGCGGGTGGTCGCCGAGTACCTCTTCGGCCGAAGATGGCCTGATCCGGCGACACACGATGAACACCGGCGCGCCCTCGCCTCGCACCTCAGGTTCGAGGGGCTCCTGAGTGGACGCGAGCTGCGCCTGTCGGCGTCTCGTCTGGTGAAGCGTCAGCTCACGCAGAGCTCCGCGAAGGTCGATGCATGCGTGTCGATCCACGAAGTCGAACGACGCAACCGTGGACGCGACCTCCGCCTGGTGGTCCTCACCGACTTCATCCGCGACGACAGCTTGAAGGAGCCGACCGCGGACCACCCCGCGACACTCGGGGCCGTGCCCATCTTCCGCGCGCTCCTCGGCGCCTCGAGCGCCGCCGATATCGCAGACGTGGCTCTGCTCACCGGCCGCGTCTGCATGGTTCACGAGACCCGAGTCGATGCGCTGGAGGCCAGCATCGGGGGCGACGGCGTGTCCTTCGAGCAGGTTCCAGCGATCGAAAGCTTCGTGCGAGTGATCGCGCCCACGAATCGCCTCACGACCGGACTCACCCACCTCCTCGAGTCGGGCGATGTGCGCGTGCTGGTCGGCACCCGCGCGCTCCTGGGTGAGGGCTGGGACGCACCGTGCGTGAACGCGCTCGTCCTCGCCAGCTCGGTCGGCTCGTTCATGCTCACGAACCAGATGCGCGGCCGTGCAATACGAACGCACCAGGCGCATCCGGACAAGGTTGCGAGCATCTGGCACATCGTGGCCTTCGCTCTCGACCGTCGAGCTGGCGATCTCGCCAAGGCGCTCTGGCCTGGCGAGATCTACGAGCCCGGACTGGCCGACTACCACGATCTGACGCTCAGGTTCCGAACGTTCCCGGGCCTGGACGAGGCGGCCGGCACGATCACCACCGGCCTCGATCGATTGCGGCTTCCCTACTCCGAGCACAAGCGCGACCGCGTCACCGGCGAGCACGGCAGGAGGCTCGACGAGGATCACTTCACCGCCAGATCGGCACTCGAGCGATCCAACGAGGAGATGGTGGTCCGCCGAGAGGAGATCGAGCGTGTGGCGGAAGGGTGGAGCAGGGCTGTCGCCGGCGCCGAGTACGGCCGGATGGTCCCCGAGATCGCGGCAGCCGGGGCGCCACGGATCGCCGGCTACCACCTGAAGCACACCCTCGCGTACCTCGTCGGAGTTGCTGCACTCCTCTTCTGGACGGTGCTGCTCTCCGGAGGTGGTGGCAACGCGAGTGCCTCGCAGCGCGGGCTCACGACCCTGCTCCTGCTTGCCGCGCTGGCGGCGTCGTGGCCGCTTGCGAAGGCGGCGCGGCTGTGGCTCCTGCACCTCCCCGTCGACGGATCCGTGCTGCAGATCGGACGCGCCCTCCTCGACGCGCTCTGCGCGGCCGACATCGTCCAGACCTCGATCAGGCAGCTCGAGGTCCGGACGGACGCCGCCCCCGATGGCTCGGTCTTCATCCACCTCGACGGCGGGACGTTCTACGAGCGCTCGCTGTTCGCTGACGCGATCGGCGAGCTTCTCGGCGAGGTCGACAACCCGCGCTACCTCCTCGTACGCGAGGGTCGAAACCCGCTCGGTCGCAAGGTCGTCGACTACCACTCGGTTCCGCTCGTCCTCGGCGTGCGGCGCGAGCGAGCCGATCTCCTGCTGGAAAGCTGGCAGCGGCGAGTCAGCCCGTCGCTCCTCGTCTACACGCGAGCGGCGGAGTCGAAGTCCACGCTCCGGGCCGCGCGAACCAAGTCGTTCGCCAGCGCATCACGCCGCGCGACACGTCGCTTGGATCGCTGGGTCTGAAACGCTCGAAAGGTCTATGACTCCGCTGCGCGCACCGCCCGGAGCATCGACTCGGCGTTGCAGGGCATCGAAGCCTTCGCTTCGAGCCCAAGCCATCGGCGAAACAGCTGCACGGCCATTGACACCACTGCTACGGTCAGAACACGGGAAGGTTGTCAATCAGTCGGAGGCGTAGAGGTTCGTAGTCCCGGCTCCCGTACAGACCAGGGAAGCCACCGCATTCGAGGATCGACGCTCTCAGGTAGCTCACGAAGCATGGCGGTTCCTGCTGCACCGTCGTCGGCCGCTGCGGCCCCGCCCACTCGAACCCCTTGAGTCGGGGCGCCCACGGGTCATCCTCCGACGGTGCGAGCTCGTAGGGATTTCCGCCGCTGATGTCGTCCTTGTGGTAGCCGTCTGGGGCGATCATGTAGGCGAGGGTGTCGCCCGCCTCGCGTTGAAGCGTGAACTCGTCCAGCTGGTAGTCGATCCATTCCGCCGAACACGGTGCTTCCACGCGGACTCCGTCGCAGAACTGCGGCAGGACGTCGATCCGACCGGAGCGGTCCATGAACTGGATGCCCTGGTCGATCCAGAACTGGACGTGGGAGTAGCCGGGGATCTCCACGAACGTCACGGATCCGACCTCCTCCCACAGGGCGCGCAGCGGTGGGGGGACGGGCGGACCGTGCAACTCGAGCCTTCGTATCTCAGCTGCAAGGTCCGGGCAGGCATGGAGCACATCTTCGACGGGGAACTGAAGGTCGAGCAGGCGGTCCCGAAGCTCCCGCAGCGCATCGCCACAGGCAGCGATGACCGATGGCCCGGCTGCTGCGCGTTCAACAGGGGACATGGCGGACCAGTGGTCCTGCGCCGCACGCACCTTCTCCACGCAGCGACAGTACGTCGGCGGCATCGATGCGCGACTCGAACGGACCCCAGTCGAGGTGCAACGCAATCCGGGCGATCATCGCCGCCGTATGTGTCGGCGTGATGCTCGACGATGCTGCGGGGACCTGGGTTGCAGACCTCGTGATCGTCTACGCAACGGCAGGGGGTCATGCGACGTAGCCAGAAACGTAGCCGGAGGCCCTCGGATCACGCGATCGCATCACGTTTGCGAACGACTGCACCCGGCCGCAGAGGGCGACACCAGTCGGATGCTCGACCCCCTGCTGACCTGCGGCTTCACCCCGGATTCGACAGCACGGAGTTGTACGAGTCGACACCTATCGCGTGTGGTCTGACGCTCGCTGTTCTGCTTTGCAGGCGGGGGTCGTGGGTTCGAGTCCCATCAGCTCCACTCGCGATGGAGCTGACAGGCCTCGGTTCGGGCATCGATCACTGGCTCGGTGGTGCAGCCGGTTGGCTTGGACAGGTTCGGGCCGGCTTCGGCCAGAGCGTGGAGCGAGCCGCTGGGGAGGTGGAAGGTCAGGCGCGAGTGCTTCGTCACGCGGTTCGTGGCCACTCGGGGTCTCGCCTCAGGCGGGGAGCAGCAGCTCGGCGTTGCGGACGAAGAAGGCTTCGATGGCGTCGTCGCCAAGGGGTTCGATGTCTGCGGCCATGCGGCCGATCGGATCCGTGCCGCCTTCGGGGTGGGGGAAGTCCGTTGAGAATGCGTAGATCTCCGGCATGCCGTAGCGCTCGATCTGGCGGGCGGTGCGCTCCCAGAAGAACGGGGTGACGCGGATCTGATCCACGAAGACCTCGGTCGGGCGGCGCTGCAGGCCGTCTCGCAGGCGGCGCGACAGCGCAAGGCGGTCCTCGAGGAGGTCGACGAACGGGCCGACCCACATGGCGCCGAGCTCGATCACGCCGATGCGCAGGCCGGGGTGCCGGTCGAACACGCCGCCGTAGAGCATGGCGGCAAGGTAGTTGTGCGCGGCGAGGTGCATGGTGGCGAGCATGTGCGGGCCGACTGGCTCGCCGGTCGAGAAGCTGCCGGGGCGCAGGAGCTCGGCGTCGGGCCAGGCGTCACTACCGAGGAAGCCGTCCTGGCCGCCGATGTGGAGGGTCACGGGCATCTCCGCCTCGGCCAGCAGGGCCCAGAGCGGGTCGAGCTCGGGTGCAGCGGGCGAGTGCCCACCGGGGGCGACGCCGTCCCGGATGAACACGGCGCGGGCGCCGCCGGCCGCGACCCGTTCGGCTTCCGCGATCGCACCCTCGATCGTGGTCAGGTTGAGGAGGGCCGTCGGGCGCAGGCGACCCTGGCCCACTGCGGTCCAGCGCAGCACGGCGTCGTTGTACTCGCGCAGCACGGCCTCGGCGCTGGGGTGATCCGACCACGCCGGCTGGGCCAGGACCACCTGGGGGAAGATGAGCTGGCGCTCGATTCCCATGACGTCCATGGCGGCCAGGCGACCCTCCGGCGTGGACGCACCTGGGGCCGCGGTGCCCTTGGTCGTCCACACGGACTCGGCGCTCAGGTCGGGCTCGTCGGTGGCATCGAACAGGGGGATGCCGGCGAAGCGCTCGCCGAAGTGAGCGGTGGCGTCGCCGAACACCTCACCCCAGCGCGAGATCGGCACCTGCAGGTGGCTGTCGAGGTCGTTGATGCGGCCATGGACCGCAGGGAGGGTGGTGGCCATGAGCAGACCGTACTGAGTAGTTCGGAAATCGTCAAGGGTCGGTGCGGCGAGCGCTGGATAGACTGCGCTCGTGGTCTACCGGCGCGTTCGGAACTCAGCTGGCGACCGATGAGCGCACCCCGCGGGCGGCCACCAAAGCTGCCGGTGCACCTGCGCCGGGCCGTACTGCTCGACGTCGCCACTCGGCAGTTCGCCAGCAGCGGGCGTGCTGGCACCTCCGTCGACGACATCGCCGCCGAATCCGGCGTGCGCAAGCCGGCGATCTACGAGCTGTTCGGCTCCAAGGACGATCTCTTCCGTGCCTGCGTCGACCAGGCGGTGGAGGCGCTCCGGGACAACTTCCGGGTGGTGAACGCCGAGACCGCCGACCTCGAGCGCCCCGAGCGCACCCGTCGACGGGTCGCCGCAGCCGTCGACCACGCCGAGCGGCACCCGGACTCGTTCCGCTTGCTGGTCCGGGCTCCTTACTCGTGGCCCGACGATGACCCCGATGCGGGTCGAGCGATGCGGGATCGCCTCGTGGAGGTGATGGCGGCCAACTACCGACGGGAGTCGCGCACCGCAGGCACACCCATCGACGTGGGCGCCGAGGTCGTCGCCCGCCTCTTCTTCGCCATGGCGGAAGAGGTGATCCTGCTGTGCCTCGACGACGCCACGTGGAACCGCGACGCGCTCGTCGACTTCTTGGCCGACATCATCGAAGGAGGGATCTCGGGGGTGCGGCCAGAGGTCTGGCTGGCCATGGAGCAGACACACGATCACGTTCGTGGAAGTGGCGGCTAGCCGGAGCCGAGAGAGGGACCGGGGGGAGCGAGGCGAGCGTTGAGCTTGGCGCTGGCGAGCTCCACCAGCGTTGGCAGCCCCGCCTCCTCGACGCCGAGCTCGGCGGCGATGTCCGCTGGGGCAACACCAGCGCCCAGCAGGCCGAGCAGCTGCCGGTAGCTCGGCGGTAGGTCATCGAGCGCATCGACGAGATCCATGACGCCACCATCTGGCACATGGGTCACGCTCGTCATGAGCAGTCCGCTACTCAGCCGCGCTCGTCGAGCGCATCGGCCAGCTCCGCGCGGCCGCCGACCCCCAGCTTCGTGTAGGCACGGCCCAGCTGGTTGTCGACCGTGCGCACCGAGAGCACGAGCTCCTCGGCGATCGCCCGACTGGTCCAACCCTCCGCAGCCAGGCGGGCGATCTGCAGCTCTCGTGGCGTCAGCGCACGCCCTGCAGCAGGGAGGCCTGCCACCGAGGTTGCCCCCGGACAGAGCGCGAGTAGTGCGAGGCACCTGCTGGCGGCTCTGCCTGCCGCGTCTCTCCGGCCTTCCGCGGCAAGTCGCCGCGACGCCTCACCGATGATCTCGGCGGCGACCAGGAGGGCACCGAACGCCGCGAAGCCCTCGCCGGCGGACACCAGCGCCCGGGCATCGTTGCGGAGCAGCGCATCGGCATGGGCTGCCATGGCGGCGGCCCGGACGCCGTCGATCTCCCTCGCCAACGAGAGGAGGCGGCGCTGGGCGGTGCGCCCTGCTCCGAGCCGTACCGCGTCGTGCAGCGCACGGAGCTCCAGGGTGCGAAGCCCAGCCTCACGTGCCGCAGTAGCGATCGAGCGAAGGTCGCGCCGGGCCCCGGCTGGGTCCCCGTCGACCACCAGGGCCCAAGCACACGCCCGTCGGCTGTCAGCGTCGATGAGTCGCGCGGGTCGGGCCACCATGATGGCGTCGGCCTCAGCGGCCGCATCCGCAGCCGCGACCCTGTCGCCCACCGCGGCACACGCCTCGGCCAGCAGCGCGGCGGTCGCGGCCCGGTAGCCCTGCGGATCGGTCTGGCCGAACAGCTCGATCGACTCGCTGAGAAGCCTGCGAGCCTCATCCACTCGCCCCCGCTCGAGCGCCGAGTAGCCCCGCACCAGGAGCACGTACGCCCTGCTGGCGGGAAGCATGGCAACTGGGTCGGCGGCCGCCTCGACGAGCTGGTCGAGCTCGTCGAGCTGGCCCAGCAGCAACAGGTCGAGAGCGAGTGACGAGAAGACGAGGCTCACCCCCACGGGCACATCGTCGCGGTGGGCAAGCGCTGGCCCGATCATCGAGGTGGCAGCAGCCAGCGCGTCGTCGAGCTGACCGGCCATGTAGCGGCGGAGGTTCACGGCTGGGAGCGCTCGCAGCCGAACCCGCTCGTCGGGATGGGTGAAGAGCGCCTCCCCCAGCGCTCCGGCCTCGTCCAGGCGACCGAGCATCGCCGAGGTGGTCGCCCACTGAGCTTGGACGAAGCCACGCCACGCTGGATCTGCCACGGAGGAAGCTGCCGCAGCCGCGCTGGCGGCATCGTCCAGCCGTCCGAGCACGTGGGCCAGCACCCGGATCTGGGTGGCGATGGCGCGCGCCCTCGCCGCGTCATCGTCGAGGCGATCAGCCAGCCCGTCCAGCAGCGCAGCTGCCTCCTCAGGTCGACCGCCGAGCTCAGCCAGCTCTGCGAGCAGCAGCTGGGCGTTCGGCGCTGGTCCGAGATCGAGGACCGTGCGAACCAGCCGCTCCGCGAGTGCCGCGTCTCCCCGACGCCAGGACTCGGTCGCTGCGGCCAGCATGACCGGCTCCGGCACCGTCTCGCCCGCGTCGAGCCGCCAGCACACCACCCGGAGGTCGTCCCCTCCGACGGCCGGCGCACTCGACGCTGCGAAGGCATCGGCCAGACGTCGCTCGAGCGTCCGCGTCTGCAGGGGCCCGAGTGCGGCCCGCCGGACCTCACGAAACAGCGGGTGGCCGAAGCGGACGCAGCGGTCGCCCAGGTCGTCGACGACGATCACACCTGCCTGCTCCAGCTCTGACAGCGCCTCGGCCGTGGCCAGCTGGTGCGCCACCGGCGCCGGCAGCGGCTCGCCGATGCTGAGCAGATCCACGAAGTCCCGCGCGGCCGCGCCGAGCCGTCCCAGGTCAGCCTCCACAAGAGAATCCAGCCGGGTCGAGCCGCCTGGGCCACCCCAGCGGACGAGCCCCCGGTGCGCGCTGATCGTTCCTGCCGCCTCTGCATCGGCGAGCAGCTCGCGGACCAGGAGGGGGTTGCCCGCGCTGACGGCCGCGAGGCGGTCGAGGCTGTCCTGCTCGAGCCATCTCCCCAGGACCGCAGCCGTCAGCTGACCCACCTCATCTCGCGACAGCGGCTGCAGCTCGAGCAGCGCGCAGGTGTCCTGGCGCCAGAGCGCCGCCACGTCCGCTGGGCAAGGCTCGCCGGCACGCACGGTGACAAGCACCTCGGCCTCCTCGGCGAGCACGAGCTGGCGCAGCAGACCGGCGCTCGGATCGTCCAGTCGGTGGGCGTCGTCGAGCACCAGCAGGAGTGGTGCGCCAGCTGCGCGATCCATCAACGCACTTCGGATTCGACGCAGCGCCCACAGCAAGTCGGGAGGCTCGAGCCGGCGGTCGTCGAGCGTCGAGCGGGCATCCGGACCGAGGAGGTGCGCGAAGGGCGAGAACGGGATCATCGGAGCGACGGCGGCCACCCGCTCGATGGCGCGGTCGGTGGGGAGGGCGGCGACGACCTCGGCGGCGAGCCGCGTCTTGCCCACCCCGGGAGCACCGCGGACGACCACGCCGCGTCGCGACGGGTCGTCCAGCGCAGCGAGCGCGAAGCGCAGCTCCTCCTCACGTCCGGTGAGCACCCATCGGTCGGCGGTCACGGCCGGCACGTCGGCCCCACCTGCGGTCGACCGCGGCTCAGGTGCCATGAGGGCGTCGCCCCCCGTGCAACTGCCGCCACGGGTGCGTTGGGGCGCCCGAGGAGGTCGCATGGATGGACGTCACGGCTGCTCCCGGAATCGGACCCTGCAGGGATGCAGATGCTCCCACGCGTCCCGGTCGGCCACGACCACCTCCGGAGTCTGTCGTAGCGACGTCGAGCACGAACCGCTCGTCGCACCGCTGGAGTGACCGCCCGGACGTGCACGTCGGGGCGACGGGCTCAGCCGGTGAACCTCGCCTGCGCTTGGACGGGTGTGGCCACCGGCGCCGTCGGGACCTGGGGCGACGGCGGCGCGGTGGTCGGGGTGGCTGGTGCGGTGGTCGGAGTGGCTGGTGAAGTCGTCGTCGTAGCGGGCGGAGCACCTGCGACCTCGACGGCACCGATGTCGCAGGCGGACGTGCCATCAGCATCGCCGTCGGATGGACGAGACAGGCCTCGCTGGTCGGTGGTCAGCGCGGGCCGGCAATCGCCGACCGGGATGGCGTCCACGAGCGGGCTGCCGCTCGCCGGCAGCATGGTGGAGGTCGGCCCGCCGTTGGCGCCGAGCGCACCGAGCTGCGGATCGGGTCCGTCCTGGGTGTCCGTCGGGTCGGCCAGGCCGCACGAGGTGTCATCGGAGTGGTTGTAGCCCTCGCTGATCACGTCGCCGTTCACCTGGCAGTTCGGCCCACCCTGAGGGTCGACGATGACTGAGCCGTAGGTGATGAGGTCGTCGAACGTGCGCACGTTGGCCGAGTCCTCATCGGTCGAGTTCCCCGAGATCGTCACATAGGTGAGCCGGATCGAGTCGCGCCCGAACACCGCTCCACCGGAGACGGCGGAGGTGTTGCCGGCGATGGTGCTGTTGGTGATCGTCAGGTCGCTGTTCGCGCTGAGGGCACC
>JBBRAZ010000059.1:0-16042 GCA_038206295.1 Acidimicrobiales bacterium | reverse complement strand
CATGGTGGCTTCCGGTAGCCGGAAGCCACCATGCACAGACCGAGGAGGGGTTGCTAGCGGAGGGTGGCGCCGGTGGCGGTGGCGGCGTCGATGACGCGAGTGCGCACCGCGCCCACCTCGTCGTCGGTGAGGGTGCGGTCGTGCGCCTGCAGGCGCAGCGCGAACGCCAGGCTGCGGGAGCCGTCGGGCACGCCACTGCCTCGGTAGACGTCGAACAGGGAGATGTCGACGAGGAGGTCGCCGGCGGCGTCGCCGATCGCCGTCTGCAGCTGGTCCGAGGCGACGTCGTCGGCGATCACGAACGCCAGGTCGATGTCGCTGGAGGGGAATCGGCTCACCGCGGCGTAGGTCCGCGGCGAGCGCGCGGCGAGCAGAGGGGCGAGATCGACCTCGAGGAAGGCCACGCGCTCGTCGACGCCGAACGTCTCGGCCACGGCTGGATCGATCTCCCCCACCACCCCGACGGGCGCACCGGCCACGAGGGCGGCGCCGCTACGACCCGGGTGCAGCCCGTCGTGCGCCTCGTTGGTCACGCTGACGTCCACGCCGAGCGCGGCGCCCAGCGCTCGCCAGAGCCGCACCACATCGTGCGCATCGCGTCCGCCGAGAGCCACGGCGAGTCGCTCGGGCTCGTCGGGCAGCGGAGGGTTCGCTCCGTCGCACAGGAACACGGTGCCGACCTCGAACACCGACAACCCGGCGCGGCGGTGCGAGGCGTTGTAGGCCAGCACCTTGAGGACCCCGGGGCGCAGCGCGGTGCGAAGCACCGACTCGTTGGCATCGAGCGGGTTGGCGAGCACCACGGCGTCGGCGGGCACCCCCGCGGCGGCCAGCTCGCCGGGAGCGAGGAACGGCAGCGGAAGGATCTCGGTGCAGCCGAGGCCGAGCAGGAGCTCGCGCGCCAGTCGTCGGCCCTGCTGGTGCGGCGACAGCCCGCCGCTGACCTGCGGGTGGGGCACCGACCGCGGGAGGCGCCCGTACCCGTAGGTGCGCGCCACCTCCTCGATGACGTCGGTCTCCGATGCCGAGTCGTAGCGGAACGACGGGATGGTGACCTCGAGGTCGTCCTCGACCGGCGTGGTGGCGAACCCGATCGGCTCGAGCAGCGCGGTGATCGCGTCGGGGGCCATCTCATTGCCCAGGTACCGAGCCACGCGTGCGGTGCGCAGGCGGATGGCGGGACGGAGCGGCAGCTCTCCGACGACGTCGACGACCCCCGGCGCCACCGCGACGGCGGCACTCCGTTCCTGGGCGAGCTGGCAGAAGCGGTCAGCGGCCAGGGCCAGGATCTCGTGGTCGGCGCCGCGCTCGAAGCGCATCGATGCTTCGGATCGCAAGCCCAGGCGTCGCGAGGTGCGGGCGATCGACATCGGATCCCACCACGCCATCTCGAGCAGCACATCGGTGGTGCCCTCACCGATCTCGGTGGACGCGCCACCCATCACACCGGCGAGGCCGATGGCTGCGTCATCACGATCTGCGATCACACCATCGGCGGCGATGAGGCTCCGCTCGACCCCGTCGAGGGTGACGAGACGCTCGCCGTCGCGAGCCCAGCGGACCCGGAGGTGCCCATCGGGGACCCGCGCCAGGTCGTAGGTGTGGTTGGGCTGCCCGAGCTCGAGCATGACGTAGTTCGAGAGATCGACGATCGGGCTGATGGGCCGCATGCCCAGAGCACGGAGCCGGTCGGCCATCGCTGGAGGCGTCGGGCCGAGCGACACGTCGCGCAGCACGCGGGTGAGCATGCGGCCGCACAGGTCAGCGTCGACGATCTCGATCGAGGCTGCGTCCGCAACCTCCGACCCACCCTCCGCGACCGTGGGCGTGGGGATGGCGAACGGGAGACCGAGCCGCGCTGCGAGGTCGCGGGCGACGCCAGCCACCGACATGGCGTCCGGGCGGTTGGGGTTGACCTCGAGGTCCCACAGCACGTCGGGAGCGATGCCGATCGCCTCGCGCAGGTCGGCGCCCGGGACCACCCCGCCGTCGAGCACCATGATCCCAGCCTCGCCGTCGCCCAGGCCGAGCTCGGCGGCCGAGCAGAGCATCCCGTTGGACCGCTCGCCGCGCATCGTCCGCGCAGCGATCTCCATCCCGCCGGGCATCGTGGTGCCGATGGTGGCGAGCGGAACCAGATCGCCCACCGCCATGTTGAAGGCGCCGCAGCAGATCTGCAACGCCTCGCCGTCGCCGGCGTCCACATCGACGAGCTGGATGCGATCCGCCTTCGGGTGCGGTCGCAGCTCGAGCACCCGAGCGACCACGATCCCCCCGAGCCCCTCGCCCCGTCGCTCGACTGACTCGACCGCCAGGCCGAGGTCGCTCAGCTCGCCGGAGAGGCGATCGACGTCGTCGTCGAAGGGCGCGAACTCGCGCAACCACGACAGCAGGACCTTCATCGGTGCGCCTCCATCAGAACTGCTCGAGCACGCGGATGTCGTTGATCATGAGCTCGCGGAGGTCGTCGAGGCCGTGGCGCATCGCGAAGAGCCGGTCGATGCCGAACCCGAACGCGAAGCCGGTGTAGCGCTCGGGGTCGATGTCGACCGCGCGCAGCACCGCTGGGTGGACCATGCCGCAGCCGCCGAGCTCGACCCATCCGGTGTGGCCGCACGTGCGGCACCCGACGCCCTCGCAGATCACGCAGGTGATGTCGTACTCGGCGGAGGGCTCGGTGAACGGGAAGTACGAGGGGCGCAGGCGCGAGTGGATCGCGCCTCCGAAGAACGCGGTGGTGAACGCCTCGAGGGTGCCTGCGAGGTCGGCGAACGAGATGCCCTCATCGACGACGAGACCCTCGATCTGGTGGAACACCGGGAGGTGCGAGGCATCGGCGGTGTCGCGCCGGAACACGCGACCTGGCGCGACGATGGCGATGGGCGGTTCGCTGGAGGCCATGACGCGGATCTGCACCGGTGAGGTGTGGGTTCGCAGCAGCACCGTCTCGGGATCGCCCAGCTCGACGTAGAGGGTGTCCCACATGCCCCGCGCCGGGTGAGCGGCGGGGATGTTGAGGGCCTCGAAGTTGTACCAGTCGGTCTCGACCTGCGGGCCCTCGGCGACCGCGTACCCCATCGACACGAACACGTCCTCGAGCGCCTCCCAGGCCTGGGTGGTCGGGTGCCGGTGGCCCCGCTCGACGGTGCCGACGGCCTCGGTGAGATCGAGGCGCTCTCCGGCTAGGCGCGCCGAGCGCTCTGCAGCCTCCAGCGCGCTGCGTCGCTCGGCCGCTGCTGCGTCGATGCGCTTGGTCGTCTCGTTGAGGGCCTGACCCAGGGTGCGGCGCGCATCAGGATCCATGGCGCCGAGGCCGGCCTTGATCGCAGCGAGCGGGCCCTTCTTGCCGAGCACCTCTGCGGTGACCGCAGCCAGCACATCGAGGGTCGTCGCCTCAGCGATGCGACTCGTGGCCTCGCGCTCGACCTCGCCCAGCTCGTCGCTCATCGTTCCCTCGCGGTGGTCATGGCCGGCTCAGGGTACGCGACGCCGACGAAGCCGCACGACCTCGTTCGAGCCCACGCGAACGCGCACCGGCGGGGATGCGACCCCGCGGATTCAAGCAGCGAGCCCAGATCCCACCGGTTCGCCGTGCGGGGCGGGTGGGTGACGGGGCGATCACGCGTCGTGGCGGCAGCGGAGCCACTCGTAGGCCAGGACCGAGGCGGCGACGCCGGCGTTCAGCGACTCGGTGCCACCGGGCATGGCGATGGCGAGGCGGTCCTGCGCTATGGCCTGGAGCGCCTCGCTGACGCCGTCCGCCTCGTTGCCGATCACGAGGACGAGGTCCTCCGCCAGCGCCTCAGCCCAGAGCGGTCGACCGTCGGCTGCAGCGATCGCCACCTGGCGCGCGCCGGCGAGCCCGCTTGCGAGCGTTGCAGCGAGGTCGTCGACCTCGATCGTCGGCAGGCTGAGCTGCACCGCCCGTGCGGAGCGGACGACCTTGGGTGCGAACGGGTCCGCGCCACATGCCACCACGACACCTGCAGCGCCGACGGCAGCCGCGGTGCGCAGCACGGTGCCGACGTTGCCCGGGTCGGCCAGCCCGTCGAGTGCGAGCACGAGACCCCCGGCTCCGAGGTCGTGGGCCGACCACGAGGGCCGCTGCACGACGAGCGCGATCCCCTGGGATGTGGCGGCGTCGCCGACGCGGTCGAGGATTCCGGTGTCGACGGCGTGCCAGTTCGCCCCCAGCGCCTCAGCGGCACGTGCGAGCTCGACGGCCACGTCGAGCGCCGGATCGGCATAGACGGCCAACACGTGCGCCCCGCCACCGACGCCCGCGAGAGCGAGGACCTCGGCAGCAAGCACGCGCCCCTCCACGACCACCAGACCGGTGGCGTCACGTTCGGCACGACTGGTGCAGAGGCGCCGCAGCGCCTGCACGTGCTGGTTGCGGGCCGCCAGGGGCGGCGGCTGATCCACCTGCTCGGGGCTCAGCCCGCGGCGGTGGCGACCTGGACGAGCTTGGCGAAGGCCGCGGGGTCGTTGACGGCGAGGTCGGCGAGGACCTTGCGATCGACCTCGATCTCCGCCGCCTTCAACCCGGCGATGAACCGGCTGTAGCTGACATCGTTGAGCCGGCAGGCGGCGTTGATCCGCTGGATCCACAGCTGCCGGAACTGGCCCTTGCGTGCCCGGCGGTCGCGGTGGGCGTACGCGCCCGCGTGCATGACCGACTCGTTGGCGGCGCGGTAGCTGCGGCTGCGGTTGCCGTAGTGCCCGCGCGCCTGCTCGAGGGTTGCCTTGTGTCGCTTCCGGGCGGTGACGCCCCGCTTGACGCGTGCCATCGTGTGCTCCTGTTTCTTGGGGTCGCCGCTCAGATGCCGAGCTGGCGGCGGACTGCGGGGGTGTCGGCCTTGGAGACGACCGTGGCGCGACTGAGGCGGCGCTTGCGGGTCGGGGACTTCTCCTCGAGGATGTGGCTCTTGTAGGCCTTGCGGCGCTTGATCTTTCCGGTGCCGGTGACCTTGAAGCGCTTGGCGGCGCCCGAGTGGGTCTTCATCTTGGGCATGGCAGGTTCTCCTCGTCACCGGTGCGGGCACCGGGCATGTTCGATGTGTGCGTCAGGCCTCGGTGGCCTGGGGCTGCTCTGAAGCTGCCGGCTCCGCAGCAGCCTCGGCGGGTGCCGCGGCCTGGGGCTGCTGCGCCGGTGCTGGCTGATCTGCAGCGGTCGGCTGCTCGTCCTTGTCCTTCTTCGGCTTCTTGGAGGAGTCGGGCACGAGCACCATGGTCATGTTGCGACCGTCGAGACGGGGCACCATCTCGACCTTGCCGACGTGGGCGACGACCTCGGCCACCCGGTCGAGGATGCGCTTGCCGAGCTCGGGGTGCTGCGTCTCGCGTCCACGGAACATGATCGTGAGCTTCACCCGGTGTCCTTCACCGAGGAACTTCTCGACCTTCTTGGTCTTGGTGTCGAAGTCGCCGCTCGAGATCTTCGGGCGGTACTTCATCTCCTTGACCTGGACGGCGGTGGACTTCCGGCGTGACTCCTTGGCGCGCTGCGCCAGCTCGTACTTGTACTTGCCGTAGTCCATGATCCGGGCCACCGGCGGATCGGCCTTGTCGGCCACCTCCACCAGGTCCAGACCGAGCTCCCGCGCCATCTGGAGCGCTTCGGGAAGCGGCCGGATGCCGATCTGGGTGCCCTTCGGGTCCACCAGCCTGACCTCGCGAGCGCGGATGCGCTCGTTGATGCGAGGCTCGTCGTTGCTGCTGGGGGCAGCTATCGCCCGTCACTCCTCATGCGTGCGCAACTCCTCTCGTCGGCGCGGGTTTCGACCGTCCGAGCCGGGCGCAGAACGCACGACGCGGACGCCAGAAGCCGACGTCCGCGACGAGCCATCCGGCTCGTGGTGCTTCATCGACCCGGCGCACCATCAGAACTGCAGCGGTGGCCGGGTGGGGGCGAGGCCCCGCTTCCCGTTCAGTTGTGAGGCGCTAGCGTACCAAGGAAGCGCCGCCGGTGTGCAAAGCCGCCGGAGGCATCCCTCCCCCGAGCGAGACGGAGCATCGCGCCCATGAGCCTGTGGACCCCTTCCGGTGAGCATCCCATCGAGCGCGACCGCGGCGGCCAGCAGCCCGACCGGTACGACGACGAGCTCCTCGACGACGAGGCGGCGCTGATCGCCGATGCTCGAGCCGCCATCGAGCACATGCCCGCCGAGGAGCGCACGGTGCTGCTCGACACGCTCGCCGCGCTCGGCGTGGAGGACCCGGGCTCGCTGTCCGACGACGACCTCGCCCGGCACCTGCTCGCTCTGAACAGCCTGGCGGCCAGCCAGCAGCGGCTCATGGAGGAGCCGGTCGCCTCGCACGTGGCGAGCCACGCCGTCGGCCTGCACCAGCTGGCGTCGCTGCACCTCTCGCAGCCGGCCCCGGCGCTGGACGAGGCGCGCCTCGCGATCGACGCGCTTGCCGGGCTGCTGGACGCGGCAGGCGACCGACTGGGCGACAGCACCGTGCCGCTGCGCCACGCGCTCACCCAGCTCCAGCAGGCCTACGTCGCCGCCTCCGACTGACCCATCCCTCGAACCGGCGGTCCTGGCGCTGGCGCTACGGAGCTGAACCGCCCGGTTCGAGGATCGGCGTGCCGCGTAAGGACCCGCTTGCGGCGGCGCTCGTCAGCGGGGGGTGAGGTCGCGAGCCTCGTAGCGACCGCCGTGGCCGGCGACGAGGTGGTAGCAGACTGCAGCGCCGACCTCGATGCGCCTCGTGCCGTCCGCTATGGCGGTGCAGTGGAACGGCACCTCGGCACCGGTGACGTCATCGATCAACGTGCCGAGCCCTCGCGGCTCGTCGAACGCCGCGACGGTGGCGAGATGGATGGCGGTGCGCACGTGCGGTGCCGTCCCGCGCCTCAGTGGACGATCTTGGAGATCGGCAGCTCGATGATGTCGCTGGCGCCCGCGTCGCTGACGGCCGGGATCAGGATGTTGATCTCGGCCTTCGCCACGACCGTCTCGATCGCGTAGCCCTGGCCGCCGTAGAGCTCGTTCACCGTCGGCGCCTTCATCGTGGGCAGCAGCCCGATGACATCCTCGAGCGCGCCGGCCGCCACGTTCATCTTCACCAGCACCTTGCCGCGGGCCTCGAGGACACCCTGCAGCAGCGTGTGGATCTGCTCCATGGCGTGTCGCTTCTCCGGGTCCGCGTATGCGACGGGGTGCGCCACCAGCTCGGTGTAGGAGGTGAGGATCTCGCCGATGATCTTGAGCCCGCCGGCGCGCAGCGCACGGCCCGTCTCGGTGACGTCCACGATGCAGTCCACGATGTCGGGGACCTTGGCCTCGGTCGCGCCGTAGGAGAGGCGGATGTCGGCCTCGATGCCCTGGTCGGCGAAGTATCGCTTGGTGAGCTCGGGGTACTCCGAGGAGACCCGCACGCCCTGCGGGAGCTCGGCCACGGTGTCGGCCGGCGAGTCCTGCGGCACGGCCACGATGATGCGCACCGGGCGGCTGGTGGCCTTCGAGTAGCGGAGCTCGCCGAGGGACACGACCTCGGAGCCCGTCTCCTCGATCCAGTCCCGACCGGTGATGCCGAGGTCGAACAGGCCGTCAGCCACGTAGCTCGGGATCTCCTGCGGGCGCAGGATGCGCACGTCGATCACGCGCGGGTCGTCGATGGTGGCCTTGTAGCTGACCGTGGAGTCGCGCTGGACCCCCAGGTCGGCGTCGTCGAACAGGTCGAAGGTGGCCTTCTCGAGGGACCCCTTGGGCAGGACCAGGTGCAGCATGGCGGCCACGGTAGCGAACGGGGCCGACCGCTCCCGCACCCGATCGAAGGCGGTCGGGGCGAGTGGATGCGCCTCAGCGGCCTCCGGGCAGGTGGCGCAGCAGCGCCGCCATGCGCAGCGCGGTGATCGCGGCCTCGTAGCCCTTGTTGTCGACCTCGTAGTCGGCCGCCTCCGCCTCGGGCACCGAGCGCACCAGCGCCTGCTCGAGCGTCTCGGTGGTGAGGACGCCGAACACCACCGGGACACCGGTGTCGAGCTGCGCTCGCTGGAGGCCCTGGGTGGCGGCGGTCGCGACGTGCTCGTAGTGGTCGGTGTCGCCCTTGATCACCGCGCCGATGGCGATGACCGCATCAACGGTGCCCGATCCGGCGAGCTGGTGCGCTGCGAGCGGCAGCTCGAAGGACCCCGGCACCCACGCGACGGTGATGTCGTCACCGTCGACGCCGAGGCGCTCGAGGCCGTCGAGGGCGCCCTGCAGCATGCGCCCGGTGATGAGGTCGTTGAACCGGCCGCACACCACCGCCACGCGGGCGCCGGTGCCATCGGGTCGCTCGTCACCGGTGTTGGCGGCGCGGAAGTTGCTGGACATCGGGTGCTCCTGGGAGGTCGTGCTCAGACGGCCGGCGACCCGGCAGGCTCGCCGTGATCGTCGAGGCCGGGGAGCAGGTGGCCGAGCCGCTCGCGCTTCGTGCGGAGGTACTCGATGTTCTCGGGGTTGGGCACCGACTCAAGCGGCACGCGGCCGGTGATCTCGAGGCCGAAGCCGTCGAGACCGCCGTACTTGGACGGGTTGTTGGTCATGAGGCGCATCGTGGTGATGCCCAGGTCGACGAGGATCTGCGCGCCGATGCCGTACTCGCGGCTGTCGACCGGCAGTCCAAGGTCGAGGTTCGCGTCCACGGTGTCGCGCCCCTTGTCCTGGAGTCCGTACGCCCGGATCTTGTGTCCGATGCCGATGCCGCGCCCCTCGTGGCCTCGCAGGTACACGAGCACGCCGAGGCCCTCCTCAGCGATGGTGGCCAGCGCGCTGTCGAGCTGCAGGCCGCAATCGCACCGAAGCGAGCCGAACACGTCGCCGGTGAGGCACTCGCTGTGAACCCGCACGAGCACGTCGTCCTCGCCCTGGACCGCGCCGCGGGCCATGGCCACGTGCTGCTGGCCGTCGAGGATCGCCTCGTAGACGTAGCTGGTGAAGTCGCCCCACTGGGTGGGGATGCGCGCCTCGGCGATGCGCTTCACGAGCTTCTCGTTCTGGCGCCGGTAGCGGATCAGGTCTGCGATGGATATGAGGTGGAGCCCGTGCTCGTTGCTGAAGTCGATGAGCTCGGGCAGGCGCGCCATCGTGCCGTCGTCGTTGACGATCTCGCACAGGACGCCGGAGGGGTACATCCCGGCCATGCGGGCGAGATCGACGGCGGCCTCGGTGTGGCCGGCGCGCTTCAGCACGCCGCCCTCCGCTGCGCGCAGCGGGAAGACGTGACCGGGGCGAGCGAGATCGCCTGGCCGGGTGGCCGGGTCGATGAGCGCCTGGATGGTGGCGGCTCGGTCCGCAGCGGAGATGCCGGTGCTCGTGCCGTGACGGAAGTCGACGCTGTAGGTGAAGGCGGTGCGCTGCGCCTCGGTGTTGTCGTGGACCATGAGCGGGATGTCGAGCTCGTCGAGTCGCGGCCCGGTCAGCGGCGAGCAGATGACCCCGGAGGTGTGGCGCACGAAGAAGGCGATCGTCTCGGCGGTGGCCGCCTCCGCAGCCATGATGAGGTCGCCCTCGTTCTCCCGGTCCTCGTCGTCGACGACCACGACGATCTCGCCACGACCGATCGCCGCCACGGCGTCCTCCACCGACGAGAACGGGTGGGACGGGTCCTCGATGCGGTTCCCGCTGGCGAAGGGCAGGCTCATGGTCGGTCTCCTTGATCGGGGAGGTGGCCGGCCAGCAGCCGCTCCGCGTACTTGGCCATCACGTCCACCTCGAGGTTGACCCGCTCCCCCGGCGTTCGTCGGCCGAGGGTCGTGACGTCGCCGGTGTGTGGGATGAGCGCCACGGTGAAGCCGTCGTCGAGCACGTCGACCACCGTGAGGCTGACGCCGTCGACGGTGATCGAGCCCTTCTCCACCACGTACCGCAGGAGGTGGCGCGGCGTGCGCACGCGCAGCGACGGCGCCGGATCGACCACCTCGCCGACGGCGTCCACGTGACCCTGCACGAGGTGGCCTCCGAGGCGATCTGCCAGGCGGACCGGGCGTTCGAGGTTGACGGCGTCGCCGGGCTCGAGCGACCCGAGGGTGGTGCGATCGAAGGACTCCTGGGTGACGTCCGCCGCCCACCAGCCGTCGCCCTGGTCGACCACGGTGAGGCAGCAGCCGTTGACGGCGATCGAGTCGCCGGTGCAGGCGTCCTCGAGCACCCGCCGGGCGCCGATGCGCAACCGTCCACCGTCACGGGCCTCTACCGTGCCGAGCTCCTCGACGATGCCGGTGAACATCAGCCCTCTCCGCCGGGCCGTGGCGCGACCTCGATGCGGATGTCCTCGCCGAGGCGCTGGACGTCGACGATGCGGCCGCGCCACAGCGATTCCATGTCGGGCGCGCCGGCACCGGCGAACATCGGGTGGGCGTCGTCGCCGCCGAAGATCGCGGGAGCGACGTAGAAGACGTAGCGCTCGATCAACCCGGCGGCGTGGAACGCTGCGGCCGTGGTGGCGCCGCCCTCGACGAGCAATTGCAGGACGCCTCGCCCTCCGAGCTCGTCGAGCAGGGCGTCCAGCGGCCCCGTCCAGCTGAGCGCGGGCTCGATGCGCGCGCCGGCGGGGATCTCGCCCAGCACGACGCGCAGCGGGTCGTGCGACGGGTCGTGGTCCTCGGCGTCGTCCTCGCTGAGGCGCACGGTGAGCTCGGGGTCGTCGGCACGCACGGTGCCAGCGCCCACGAGGATGGCGTCGGACTCAGAGCGCATGCGGTGCCCATCGGCGCGGGCCGCAGCACCGGTGATCCAGCGGCTGGAGCCGTCGGGTGCCGCGGTGCGGCCATCGAGCGTCGCACCGAGCTTGCACACCACGTAGGGTCGCCCGGTGCGGCGGTGGTGCAGGTAGGGGGCGAGCTGGTCGGCGACCTGCGCTTCCAGGACGTCGGTCACGACATCGATGCCCGCGGCTCGCAGCGCCGCGATCCCCCGACCGGCGACGAGCGGGTCCGGGTCCTCGACCCCGACGACGACACGACCGACGCCCGCGGCGATGATGGCGTCGGTGCACGGCGGCGTGGTGCCGTGGTGGCAGCACGGCTCGAGGGTGACCGCGAGCGTGGCGCCAGCAGCGGCGCCACCGGCGGCCTGCAGGGCGACGACCTCGGCGTGCGGGCCGGTGCGCCCGGTGGTGGCGCCGCCGAAGCCGCCGGGGTCGATCACGGCGCCGACCCAGGGACGAGGCGAGGTGGTGCTGCGAGCGCCCGCGGCGAGGTCCATCGCCTGGCGCATCAGCTCCTCGTCGCTCCGCTCGCTCATCGTCGCCTCGTCCTCGTGGGTGCGCGCAGCAGAGCCGCCCGCACCGGGTGGGCAAGTGTACGGGGCCGGTCCGTCTCGATCGAAGCCGGCCACGATGGCCTCAGTGACCCGCGGAGCGGTCCTCCAGCAGCCGCAGTGCGTGGGGGATGACGTCCAGGACTGCCTCGAGGCACTCCACCGCGCCGCTGGGGGACCCGGGCACGTTGAGCACCAGGCACGGGCCGATCGTGCCGGCCACCCCACGGCTGAGCCGCCCGAGGGGGTTGGTGGCGCGCATCGCCTCCGCCAACCCGTCCGCGCGTCGATCGATCACCTGCGCGGTGCCCTCGGGGGTGAGGTCGCGCGGCGAGAAGCCCGTACCCCCGGTGGTCACGATCAGACCGGCGAACCCACCACACGCTGCCTTCAGCGCCGCGGCGACCTCCTCGGTTCCGTCAGCGGTGGTGTCCGAGGCGACCACGTCGAAGCCCGCTTTGCGCAGGTAGGCAACGACCGCAGGGCCGCCTCGGTCCTCGCGCACGCCGGCGGCCACACCGTCGGACACCGTCACGACCTTGGCCCGCAGACCGGTCGCCTCGTGCTCCTGCTGGACGTCGGCCATCGAGGGAGCGTACCGAGCGCAGCTCAGCGCGGACGGCGGAGCAGCAGCAGCGCCATCCCGTCGGTGTCGGCGTCCTGGGGCAGCAGCACGGCACCACGGCCCCGGGGCCGCCACGGAGCCGGCGGCGGCGTGACGACGTCGAGCTCGGGGTGCGCGGCGCCGAGGTGCTCATCGATGCCGACCGTCTCCGCTGCGGTGAGCGTGCACACGCTGTAGGCGAGCACGCCCCCGGGAGCGAGGAGCGCCACGGCCGCATCGACGAGCGAACGCTGGAGAGCGACGAGGCGATCGATGTCCTCCTCGTCGATCCGCCAGCGCGCATCAGCGCGCCGACGGAGGACGCCCAGGCCGCTGCACGGCGCGTCGACCAGGACGAGCGTCGCCGCGCCCTGGCGCACCGGCGGGCACGTGCCGTCGGCGACCACGACGCCGAGGGACGCCGGACCGGTTCCGGTGCGCCGAGCGTTGTCGACCACCAGCGCGGCGCGGTGCGGCGCGAGGTCGACGGCGAGCACCGCGGCACCGCGCGCCGCCATGCCCGTCGCCTTGCCGCCAGGTGCCGCGCACAGGTCCACGACCACGTCGCCGGGCTCCAGCGGCAGCGCATCGACGAGCCACTGAGAGGCGCGGTCCTGGATGTAGCCGTCCTCGCGCACGTCGATGGTGGCGGGGCGGTTCATCGACTCGAGCGCAGCGATCGCGTCGTCGTGGCCCAGATCTGCCACCAGGCGGGCGAGCAGCCACGCGGGGACGCTGAGCTCGGTCGCCTCGTCGGGCCAGGCATCGGGCGGGCCGGCTTCGGCGACGCGCCGCAGGATGGCGTTGACGAAGCCCCGCGCCCGGCCCGGTGCCACTGCGACGGTGGATGACACCGCAGCGTGGGCCGGCACACCGAGGAACACGAGCTGATACGCGCCGAGGCGCAGCACGGTGCGAACCGAGTCCTCGATCTCGCGGCTCACGAACCGGTCGACGAGCCAGTCGCAAGCGGCGCGCATGCGCGTGGTGCCGTAGACGAGCTCGGTGACGAGGCCGCGGTCACGAGCGTCGAGCCCCGAGCGCTCGAGCGCCGGCCCGAGCGCCAGGTTGGCGTAGGCGCCCTCGCGCTCGATGCGGCCGAGCACCTCGACGGCGACCTTGCGCGCCGCGACGCCGGGAGCGCCCGCCGGCCGGCCATCGGTCCTGTCGGCCACCGCGCCAGCGTCCGCTCCCCCACCCCGTCGCGCCGATCGACGGTGCGCTGCGCTCACGAGCCCAGCCGCGCGTCGGGGTCGAGCCTCGCGCCACGGCACCACGCGGCGGCGGCCTGACGAGCGCGGCCCTCTGGCTGGACGACGAGCAGGTCGAGGGCTCCATCGCCGCAGCCGACGACGGTGCCATCCAGCTGCCCGGGGGCGAGGTCGGCGCGCTCGACAGGTGCTGCGTCCCACACCTTGAAGCGCGCACCGTCGAACGTGGTCCAGGCGCCACCGACGCGCACGATGGCGTCGAGCTCGCTCACGGACGCGCCCCACCGCAGGCGGAGGTCGTCGGCGACGAGCTTGTGGGCGTAGACCGGCTCGCCCTGCTGGGGCACACCGCTCGGCAGGCCGTCGGCGAGCGCTCCGATGAGCAGCTCGGTGCCCACGGCGACCAGCTCGGCGCGCAGCTCGTCCGCTGTCGTGCGCGCGCCGATCGGCACGTGGGCGATGGCGTAGACGTCGCCGGCGTCGAGTGCCTCGACGACCTCCATGACGCACACGCCGGTCTCGGCATCGCCGGCGAGGATCGCTCGCTCGACGGGTGCCGCGCCCCGCCACCGTGGCAGGAGCGAGAAGTGGAGGTTCACCATCGGCAGCGCAGCGAGCAGCTCCGCTCGCAGGATGCGGCCATACGCGACGACGACGCCGAGATCAGCGCCGACGGTCGCCGCGTCGGCCGGATCGTCGCTGGTGCGAAGCCCGAGCTCGCTCGCAGCGGCCTTCACCGGGCTCGGCGTCGTCGCGGTGCCACGCCCCCGGCGGCGATCGGGCTGGCTCACCACGAGCGCGACGTCGAACCCGGCGGCGACAAGCGCCTGGAGCGGAGGCACCGCCATCGCAGGCGTGCCGAGGTAGACGAGGCGACGGGGCCGACCCGTCGGTGGTTGCGCGCCGGCCACCTCAGCGCAGGCGCAGGACGGCGTCGTCGACGTCCTGCTCGGAGGCCTCGAGCATGAGCTCGCGCACGAGGCGCTTGGCCTCGTGCCGCTGGTCCTCGTCGAGGCGGTCGATGAGCAGCACGCCATCGAGGTGGTCGAGCTCGTGCTGGTAGAGGCGCGCCAGCAGCTCGTCAGCCTCGACGCTGACCTCGTTGCCGTCCAGGTCGAGGCCGGTCAGGTGCACCACCTTGGGGCGCACGATCTCCCATGACAGACCCGGCACCGACAGGCAGCCCTCCTCGTAGGCCCACTCCCCCGCTGACTCCTCGATAACCGGGTTCACGATGGCATGCGGGCCGGTGTCGTCGCCGAGGTCGTAGACGAAGAGCCGCTGCTGGACACCGACCTGGGTGGCGGCGAGACCGAGCCCGGGGGCCTCGTACATCGTCTGCACCATGTCACCGGCGAGGCGCACGAGCGCGGCGTCGATGTCGGCGATCTCACGGGCGCGCTGGCGCAGCACCGGGTCGCCCACGATGCGGATGGTGTGGGACGCCATGGCCCCAAGGCTACCGTCGCACCCGTGGCCGAGCCTCAACCCGCGCACTACTTCAGCGCGACGCCCGCTGCGCCCAGCGCACCGCGCACCGTGCGCCTGGTGCTACCTGACCGGACCCTCGAGCTCAGCACCGACGCCGGGGTGTTCGCCGCCGATCGCGTCGACACCGGCACGAAGGTGCTGCTGCTGGAGGGACCCGCCCCCGCGGCCGGCGGCGCTCTGCTGGATCTCGGCTGCGGCTACGGACCGCTGGCGGTCACGCTCGCGCTGCGTTCGCCGGCCGCAACCATCTGGGCCGTGGACGTGAACGAGCGGGCGCGGGCCCTGTGCACCGCGAACGCCATCGCCAACGATGCGAAGAACGTGGAGGTCGCCGACCCCGACGACGTACCCGATGACGTGCGCTTCGCCGAGATCTGGTCCAACCCACCGATCCGCATCGGCAAGGCGGCGCTGCACGAGCTGCTGCTCCGCTGGCTGCCGCTCCTCGAACCCGACGGCCGGGCGCTGCTGGTGGTGCAGAAGCACCTCGGGTCGGACTCCCTGGCACGCTGGCTGACCGACCAGGGCTTCGCCACCGAGCGCCTGGCATCGCGCCAGGCGTACCGGGTGCTGCAGGTGGCGGCCCGAACGTGAAGCCGCTCGATCCAACTGGCCTCAAGCGCCTGCACCGGACGTGGCGTCGGCGCACGCAAGGTCGGCTCGGGCTGCTCGTCGACGGCGTGCAGGGCCCCTACAACGTGGGTGCGATCCTGCGCACCGCGGCTGCGCTCGGCGTCGATCACGTGTGGTTCGGCGGCCAGACCGCTCCCCCCGAGGGAGACAAGACGGGCAAGACGGCGCTCGGCGCGCAGCGCTACCTGACGTGGACGGTGTGCGACCAGGCGCTGGACGCCGTGGCGCTGGCGAAGGCGGCGGGTTACCGGGTGCTGGCGGTCGAGCTCACCGACGAAGCGGTCGCCATCCACGAGGCGGACCTGCGCGGCGACGTGTGCCTTGTGGTGGGCAACGAGGACCACGGCGTGCGCAAGGACGTGCTCGTAGAGGTCGATGGTGCGGTGTTCATCGCGCAGACCGGCAAGATCGGCTCGCTCAACGTCGCCACGGCCGCGTCGATCGCCCTCTACGAGGCTCGCCGTCAGGGCTGGGGTCCGACCTCCCACAGCTGAGCACGCTGCCCCCGGCAGCCCCGCCGGCCACAACCGCGATCACTGTTCTGGGCAGCATGGTGAGACTGGCAGTCCACGCAACGCGCCAAGAAGCTCCACCAATGATCTCGGCAGCGGGGTGAGACTGGCAGTCCGCGCAACGCGCCAAGAAGCTCCACCATCGATCTCGGCAGCGGGGTGAGACTGGGAGTCCACGCAACGCGCCAAGAAGGGTCAGCTAATGGGGGTCGACCTCCTCGCTGTTCAAGGTGAGGATGGTTCCGAGCCGCCGGCCGGTCAGCACTCTCTCTCGCAGAGCGTCGAGCTCTACATCTAGATCGTGCGCCGGTCGGTCGGTGAGGGGACTTCGATGGCTGG
>JBBRAZ010000058.1:0-16687 GCA_038206295.1 Acidimicrobiales bacterium | reverse complement strand
ACGGCCAGCACCGAGGCGGCGAGGAAGGCGCCCGCTGGGCGGCTCACCGCGATCGTGTCGGGGCGTGAGCGGCGCACGACCAGCGCCCAGATGCTCACGAGTGCCGCCACGGCGACTCCGATGATCAACATCGTGTGTTCCTTCCGCAGGGCAGATGGTGTGTGCATCGCTGCCTGGAGCTAGTCCAAGACGCCACGGAATCTAGCAGCAAGTTTCCGGCATTGTGCCGCTACCGTGCGGCAGGTTGGCGAGTGAAACCTCCGGCCGGACCATTGGCGCACCCCGGTGCACATCGCTCCGCCTGCGTTCGTGGCTGAGGACGCCTACTCCTGATCAGCGGCGATCAGGGGTGCGATCCCGTCGTGGAGCGTCGTCGACCGGGGTGCCAGCACGTCGGTTCGGCCGTAGTGGCCGACGACGTCGAAGGCGCGCTTGGCGTGCAACGTGGCGCGCAGGTCGCAGTCGGCGACCACGATGCCCTCCTCGTCGTAGAGCGGTCCGGCGATCACGTCGCCAGTCGGTGACACCACGCAGGCGCCTCCACGACCGAGAACAGGCACGTCGTCGGGTAGCGGCAGCGGGAAGTCGTCGGGGAACGCCGCGGTCGGGATGTACTGCGGGACGCTCACGACGAAGGCGCCTGCCTCGATGGCGATGTGGCGCATCGACGCCAGCCACCCGTCGCTGTCATCCGCGGTCGGGGCCAACCAGATCTGCGGGCCGCCCTGGTACACCGCCCACCTGGCGAGGGGCATCCGGTTCTCCCAGCAGATCAAGCCACCCACCCGCCCGATGCCGGGGAGGTCGGCCACCGAGAGGTCGTCGCCGGCGCCCACGCCGTGGAACACCCGCTCGTGCATCGTCGGCATGAGCTTGCGGTGGCGGTGCACCACCCCGCCCGGTCCGATCACCAGGAGGGTGTTGTAGAGCGATCCCGGGCGCTGCTCCTCTCGCTCGTTCACGCCGATGGCGAGGTGCACACCGAGGTCGGCGCAGGCGGAGGTGAGGCGCGCCACCTGTGGGCCGCCGACGTCGACGCTCGACGCCCACATGCGCTCCCACAGCTCGTCGCAGCCTGCGGACCACGTCGCTGCGGCCGCAGCCCAGGCCCCGCTCGGGTAGAGCGAGACGAAGCACTCCGGCAGGACCACGAGGGTGGCGCCCTGCGCAGCAGCGTCGACCATCCGCTCGATCGCTCGGTCGATGGTGGCCTCGACGTCGAGAACCACCGGCGTCGCCTGCACCGCCGCCACCCGCACCGTCGCGAAGTCCATCGCGGCACCGTAGCCACCGGGCAGCTCCTCCGCCTCGGCGCGCACTTGGGTAGTCTCGGCCGCTGCTTCCGCCTAGACGTGAGGGTGACAGATGGCTGCCGGTCTGGTCGGTTTGCTCGATGACGTCGCAGCGCTCGCCAAGCTCGCCGCGGCCTCCGTCGACGACATCGGCGCCGCTGCCGGCAAGGCCAGCATGAAGGCGGCGGGGGTCGTGGTCGACGACACCGCGGTGACCCCCACCTACGTTCGAGGGCTCGCCGCCGAGCGCGAGCTGCCGATCATCAAGCGCATCGCCGTCGGCTCGCTGCGCAACAAGCTGCTCTTCATCCTCCCGGCTGCCATCGCGCTGAGCTCGGTCGCGCCGAAGCTCGTCGAGATCATCCTCATGTGCGGCGGCGCCTACCTCTGCTACGAGGGCGCGCACAAGGTCATCCACGCCATCAAGCACGACGACCACGAGCACGACGTCCCCGCCGTCCTGAAGGGCGTCGATGCCGAGGAGTCGACCATCGTCGGCGCCATCCGCACGGACTTCATCCTCTCGATCGAGATCATGGTGATCGCGCTCAAGGACGTGATCGACGAGCCGGTGGTCTCGCGGGCGATCATCCTGGCGGTCGTCGCGGTGCTGATCACGATGATCGTCTACGGGATCGTGGCGCTCATCGTGAAGATGGACGACGTCGGCCTGGCCATGGCCGCTCGGGAGTCGCCGTCGTCGCAGCGGACAGGGCGGGCGCTGGTGCGAGCCATGCCGAAGCTGCTCGCCGGGCTCTCGGTGGTCGGTACCGCGGCGATGCTGTGGGTCGGCGGGCACATCCTGCTCGTCGGCGCGGCCGAGCTCGGCTGGCACGCGCCGTACGACCTGGTGCACGACCTCGAGGGCGCGCTGCCCCACGAGGGTGCCGTCGGCGGGGTCGTGTCGTGGCTCGTGAACACGCTGGCGTCCGCGGTGCTCGGCATCGCCGTCGGCAGCGCCGTCGCAGTGGTGGTCGCGCGGCTCCCGTCGCGCACGGCCGAGGCTGCTGAGAGCACCTGATCGAGGCGAGGAGCGGGCGGTGTCATCGGTCGTCGGTGCGGCCGCCCTCGGGGATCCAGCGCCCGGAGTCGCGCCACTCGACTGCGGCGTGGAAGCCCTCCTCGGCGGCGAGCTCCTGGAACCAGCGGCCCTCCGGTGAGTGGCGGGTGATGCCGTCGAACACCGTGGCGAGGATCTGCGTGCCGTGCAGGCCCATGTTGTCGTACGCCTGGTTGATCATGAGCTTCTGCATCACGAGCTGGTTGATCGGCACGCCGGCCATGCGGTCCGCCAGCTCCGCCACTCGGGCGTCGAGCTGGTCGGCGGGCACCGACTCGAGCACGAGGCCCCACTCAGCTGCTTGCATGCCGTCGATGGTGTCGCCGGTGAGCAGCATCCGCTTCGCCCGCTCGGCACCCAGGCGGTACACCCACATCGCAGTCGTCGGGCAGCCCCACACGCGTGCCGGCATGTACCCGATGCGCGCGTCGTCGGCCATCACCACGAGGTCGCAGCACAGAGCGATGTCGCTGCCACCGGCGACCGCGTGGCCTTGCACCTTGCAGATGGTCGGCTTGAGCGAGCGGAACAGGCTCATGAAGTCGTCGGTGTTCCGCTTCATGAACCGGTAGTCCTTGATCGGGTCCCACACCGCGCTCTGGGTGCCGACCCCTCCTTCGGCGTACGCCTTGAGGTCGTACCCGCTGCAGAACGAGCGGCCTTCGCCCTGCAGCATGATGACGTGCACCGACGGGTCGTCGTTCGCCAGCTCGACCGCCTCGCGCAGCTCGCGGGGCATCTGCCCATCGATGGCGTTGAGCCGCTCCGGGCGGTTCAGGGTGATGGTGGCCTTGCGGTCACCGGTCTCGTAGCGCAGCGATGTGAATGCCTGCTCGGTCATGGGGCCTCCGGAGTGTGGGTGTGAGCAGCGGTGCGCGGGGTCAGTACTCGGGCATGGCGGGCGCGACATCGGGATCTGGGAGGGTGGCCGGATCGCCTGCCGGCAACGTGCCCTCGAACCACGGAGAGAGCTTCCAATCCGGCACCGGCGGCGGCTCCTCCCCGTCGGGCACGAACGGCGAGCGCTCGACGCGCTGGCGGGGGTGGACGTAGCGCTTGCAGTTCGGGAAGACGGCCTCGGCGCGCACCCGCACGACCAGCTGCGCTCCTGGGAACTCGGCGAGCAAGGGGTCGTCGTCGTCGATGCTGGCGGTGCCGTTGACGCGAAGGCGGCTCCCGCCCTCGAAGTCGATGAACAGCATCCCCACCGCGTGGTTGGCGAGGAGGTTGCCGAGGCTGAGGAACATGCCGTTGCCGTCGTAGCTCGGGAAGGCGAGCGTGTGCTCGTCGATGACGCGGACGAAGCCGGGGTCCCCGGCCTTGTGCGAGCACTGCGGCTGGCCGAGCGCATCGACGGTCGCCAGGAAGAAGGTGTCGAGTGACTCGATGAAGCCACGGAACGCGATGACCTGGTCGCCGGCGGTCTCAGCGAGGCGGTCGGCGAGGCGTCGGGTGTCGAAGCGGTCCTGCAGCGCTCGCTGCCCCTCGTGGAACTCCAGCGGCATCGTTCGCTCCCCCCATCGGCGATGACCCGATCGTACGTCGCAGCCCAGCGCTGCGCGCTCCGCAGAACCAGGTGGCGCTCGTTGCGCGACAGGCTGGGCGGAGCCGCATGCTGATCGGAGGCCGTGGTGGATGCGAAGAAGATCGTGGTGCACTCGATGGCGTATCGCGGGGACGTCTTCCCGTACGTCCCGATCGCGACCGCTCTGGCTGAGCGCGGGCACGACGTCGTGTTCGTGGTGCCGCGCGAGTACCACCCGCTGTTCGCGGCCGAGCCGTTCCGGTGCGTGCACTCCGGCACCGATTTCGCCCCGAAGGCCCTCGACGAGCACGCCGCCTTCGTGAATCGCTGGGGCAACAAGCTCGGTGGCGCGGTGTTGCTCCGCCTCTTCTTCGGGGTGTTCACCGTTCCCCACCTCGACGTGCTCTACCGCGCGATCGAAGCTGAGGTGGCTGACGCCGACCTGCTGATCTCGCATCCGGCGGCGGCGGTGATCGGCAACATGGCGGCGGAGCGTCACGACGTCCCCGTGCTCGTCGGCGATCTGTTCCCGATGCTGCTGCTGTCGGAGTTCGCACCGATGGCGGGTGCGCCCTACCTCGGCCGGCGCTTCAACCGGGCGATGATCCGCATGGCCACCTCGACGTTCAGCGATCCGATGACGTGCGCAGCGGGGATCCGCGACTTCCGTCGCGGCCTCGGCCTGTCGGTGGATGGGTGGAACATCCTCGGCGCGCGGCTCTCGTCGACGTCGAACCTCGGCCTCGTGCCGCCGACCTACATCGAGCGCCAGCCGGATTGGCCCGACAACTACCGGCTCGTCGGCTTCACGCCGTGGAGCGGACCCGACGGCGGACACGTCGACGACGAGGTCGGTGCGTTCCTCGATGACGGCGACCCGCCCGTCGTGGTGACCCTCGGCACCAGCGCGGCGACTGCCCGCCCCGAGGTGTTCGACGCCGCAATCGCTGCGCTCGACCGCCTCGGCCTGCGCGGCGTGCTCCTCACTTCGACGGAGGAGCTGGCCGAGCGGCTTGGCAGGAAGGCGGGGGGCCGCCACCTGGTGCGGCCGTTCGCTCCCCTTGAGCCGCTGCTCGAGCACGCTCGGGCGATCGTCCACTCGGGAGCGCACGGAACGAACAGCCTCGCGCTGCTCGCGGGGGTGCCGTCGGTCGTCGTGCCCTGCCTCTTCGATCAGGTGGTGCACGCGCGGCGCCAAGACGAGCTCGGCACGGGGGTGTGGGTCCGCAGGCGTGGCGACGTGGCCGGCTCCCTCGAGCGAGTGCTCGGAGCCTCGAACGGCTTCGACACCCGAGCTCGAGCATTCGCGAAGGACATCGCCGGCGCAGACGGCGTCGCGGCCGCGGTCGAGGAGGCCGAGTCGCTGCTCGGGTTGGCATCGCGGTAGGGGCCCCCTAGGGTGGCATGGATACCCCCTGGGGTACCTGTCCACCTGACGATGCGAGGCCCGATCGTGACCCTGACCACCGCCCCGTCCCCCGATCTACCCGTCGTCGACGACCCGCACGTCGACGAGGGACCGAGCGGTCACGACGACGAGTGGTTCGCCAGGCTGGCGCGCTTCTCGGCCCGCAGGCGCCGCTTCGTGATGGTCGTCTGGCTGGTTGCGGCACTCGGGGCTGCACCCCTCGCGCTGACGCTGACCGGCGCGCTCTCGGGCGCAGGGTGGGAGGCGCAGGGATCGACCTCGGTGCACGTGCGCGACGAGCTGCGTCGGGACTTCCCCCAGCTGGGCGCGGAGGCAGCGGTCGTGGTCTACCGACAGGCCGACCCCATCAGCGACGACCCCAGCGGGGTGGCGGCGCTCGTCGCCGACCTCCAGGGCGCCCCCGGCGCTGCAGCGGTCGTCGACCCGCTGAGCCGGCCGGCCGAGGCCGGTCTCGTCTCGCCCGACGGCAGGACCGTGCTCATCCCGGTGCGACTCGACGCAACCTCCGATGCCGAGCTGCCCGTGTCTGCCGAGCACCTCATCGAACACGTCGATGCCGCAGCGCTGCCCGACGGCGCGGTGGCCGAGGTCACCGGCGAGTGGGCGGTGTGGAGCGACTTCAACGAGAGCAACGAGGAGGCCCTGCACAGGGCCGAGCTGCTGTCTGGCATCCCGACGATCCTGCTGCTGCTCGTCGCGTTCGGGTCCGTGATCGCGGCGGGCCTCCCGCTCATGCTCGCCCTCGCGGGCATCGCGGTGGGGTTCGCGGCGCTGCACCTTCTCGGCAGCTCGACACCGCTGTCGGTCTGGTCGATGAACTTCTCGATGATGATCGGACTCGCCGTCGGCATCGACTACAGCCTGTTCATCGTCTCGCGCTACCGGGAGGAGCGCGAAGACGGCAACGACGCCGAGGACGCGATCGCCAACACCCTCTCGACCGCTGGCAAGGCTGTGTTCCTGTCGGCGCTCGCGGTGATTCTGTCGCTCGCTGCGGTGTTCGTCGTGCCCGTCATGGTGTTCCGCTCGATGGCGCTCGGCATGATCCTCGCGGTGACAGCGGTCGCCCTGGCCTCGCTCACCCTGCTGCCCGCGGTGCTCGTGTCGCTGGGCGACCGCGTGCTCGTCGCCAAGCCGGAGGACGACCTCGACCGCGCGGCCGAGGGTCGATGGGCGCGTTGGACCGGGCGCGCCCTCGAGCACCCCGGGCGCACGCTCGCCGCGGGGCTCGCTCTTCTCCTGCTGCTCGCGGCGCCTGCAGTCGGCATGCAGCTCGGCATGCCCGGCGCCCGCGTCGTGGACGAAGGTCGCTCGAGTCGCGACGGGTACGAGCTGCTGGTCGAGTCGTTCGGTCCTGGGGCGGCTGCGCCGCTGTTCGTGACCGTCCCCGCACAGCAGGCTCAGACGGTCGTCGACCTCGCGCTGGCAGACGAGAGCGTCGTCGCCGCGCAAGTGGTTTCTGCGCCCGCCGCGTCGGGACGCACGGTCGTGCGCGTCGTCGGCACCACAGCTGTCGACGACCAGGCGACCTCGGACATGGTTGGCAGATTGCGTGCCTCCATCGGCGATGCCGTACCTGCCGCCGCAGTGGGCGGGCCGGCGGCGCAGAACCGCGACCTCACCGCCAGCCTTACCGGCAAGGCACCGGTCGCCATCGGCCTGATCATGCTCGTCGCCTTCGTGCTGCTGCTCGTCGTCTTCCGCAGCCTCACGATCGCGGTGTCGTCGATCCTGCTGAACCTGATCAGCGTCGGGGCCAGCTTCGGGTTCGCCACGCTCGTCTTCCAGCACGGGTGGGGTGCGGGGCTGCTGGGCATCGAGCACCAGGGCTTCGTCGATGCGTGGGCGCCGCTGTTCTTCTTCGCCCTGCTCTTCGGCCTGTCGATGGACTACCAGCTGTTCCTGCTGGCGGCGATCCGCGAGAGCTACGAGGAGACCGGCGACACGCAGCTCGCCATCCGCGAGGGCATCGCCCGCACCGGCCGGCCGATCACCAACGCGGCGCTGATCATGATCGTGGTGTTCATCGCCTTCGGGATCACCGGGCCGATCCCGCCTACCGAGCTCGGCGTCACCTTGGCGCTGGCCGTCCTCCTCGACGCCACGGTCGTGCGGATGATGCTGGTGCCATCGGTGATGGGCCTGCTCGGTGAGCGCAACTGGTGGCTGCCTCGTTGGCTCGGCCGAATCCTTCCCAGGATCCACTTCGCCCACTGAGGTCCAACGACGACCGCGTCTCCACGCTCCGACGGGTCGGTCAACCGCATGCCGAGCACGGCCGACTCACCGTCCGATCGCCCTCGCTAGGGTCGTCGCCGTGAGCGACCAGAGCGACGCGACCATCACCGGCATCCACCACTTCTCCCCGACGGTCACCGACGTCGAGGCAAGCGCGACGTGGTACGAGCAGGTGCTCTCGATGATCCGCGTGCCGATCACGTTCCCGCATCACGAGCGCGAGGAGACCGGCTACGCCGTGCTGCTCATCGAGCCGGTGTCGGGTCTGGTGATCGGGCTGCACCACAACGAGGCGAACGACGGCGAGGCCTTCGATGAGGCCCGCACAGGTCTCGACCACATCGGCCTGCAGGTTCCCACTCGTGAGAGCCTCGACGCCTGGGTGGCCAAGCTCGACGGCCTGGGCGTCGCGCACTCCGCCATCCGCGACATCACCGTGCCGATGCCCTTCTCGACCGTCGTGTTCCGCGATCCGGACAACATCCAGCTCGAGCTCATCTGGTCCCCCTGACCCGCCAGGCCCCTCCCCGCGGTGAGGGCGGTGGCAACCGGTCCTCGACGTCCTCGGCTTCTGGTGCGACGGCTCGTCAGCGCGGCCGGAGCACCAGGCTGTACTGCACCACGTAGGCGTCTGACTGAGGTGAGCGATGGTCCTCTTCGATCTGGGTTGCACTCACCTCGAGTCGGAACCCTTCGGTGATCCAGTCGGCGACCGCGCCGGTGTCCGCTCTGTGGACAGGTGTTGCGGACTCCCATCCGGCTTCACCGAGCTCGCGGGCGTAGTAGTCGAGCACCTGCTGCGGCGTGCGGCCGACGGTGCTGAAGCTCTGGGTGACGATGCCGTCCTTCTCGCTGCGAACGCCGAGCGGCTCGCTGCGGGGTAGCCGCGGGAGCTCGTCGAAGGCACCCAGCTCGAACGTGCTACCTCGGGGAGCCGGCTGCGTCTCCTGGCGGGCGTCGCCGTCGCTGCTGCACCCGACGGCCGCGAGCGCACCGGCTGCGAGCACGGCGACGGCGGCGACGCGTCGTCCCATCCATCTCCCCGCCGGTATTCGTCCTGCTCCGCTCTGCACGTGACCTCCCAGGTGTCGACTCCTCCTTGGTCGGCCTCTACCCGCAAGCGGTCGGCGCGAGAAGTCGCCTCATCGCGAGGCCATCAGCGCACCAATCCCACAGCATTGACCTATCTCGCGAACGGGTGGGTAGGGCCGTGCACGTGAAGCGCAGGACTCATGGGAACGCCGGGGATCCTCGGGTGGCGAGCGAACCGACCGGCGAATATGCGGTTGACGTCGGGCGGACGCGGGTGGCCCCGATGCAGCTGGCGCCCCGCACGCGACCGTCGCCTCCTCCTGCGATCCCACCTCCTGCCAGGTCGTCACGGGGTGGACTGCTACTGGGTCTGACGGTGCTCGCCGGACTCGCCGCCTTCGTCCTCGGAGGACTCATCGCCGCCGACGATGGCGATGCGGAGCCATCTGAGCCGCTCACGACGCTTCCGATCGAGGCATCGGTCGTGGCCCCGACGGCGGTGGAACCTCCCCCCACAGCTCCTCCCGCAGCGCGACCACAGGCGAGGCCTGAGGCCGACCGCGGCACCGACCGGGATGATGACGAGGGCGGTGGGCGCGGGGACCGCGACGACCGGGATGACGAGCGCGACGACAAGCGAGAGAAGCGACGCGACGATTGAGCGACGTCAGCTGACGTGTCGCGCCGGTTGCGATGAGCGACAGGCAGCTGGGAGCCGCGCCATGCAGGCCGGCGCGCCACCATGCACAGAACGAGGTGAGTGGGGGTCTCGACGTTGCACGAACCGCACGTCTGGATCGCGTGTGGATGGGTACAAGCGGACCCACACCATCCCTGGAGGATCTGATGACTGCAATCCATCGAGCGTCGGTAGCGCTCCTCGCGGCGTCCTGCCTGCTCGTGGCGAGCTGCGGCAACGACGGCGACGACGCGGTCGTCGCCCCTGACCGAACCGACGAGCTCGGAAACGACGAGAGCGGCATCGACGATCTCGAAGCCGAGGCACGGGCGGCCGCAGTCGAGTACTTCGAGGCGTACGCCGTGCTCGATCTAGACAAGGCCGCGGATCGATCGACTGGCGCGGCGCTCGACCTGCTGCACTGGGCGGCGAGCGTGAACGGCATCGACGAGGTCGAGGGCACCACCTTCGAGATGACGGCCGCGCCGTCGGTCGAGGTGACCGTTGCGATCGAGTCGGTCACCGACGCAGAGGACGGGGGCGCCGTGCAGGCGACCGGATTCGTCGAGCTGCAGCACAGGCCACCGGGCCTCGCGGTCGGCACCTTGCCCGCGGACCTCGATGAGGCACCGGAGTCCTGGTACATCACCGACCTGTCCTTCACCCGCAGTGCGGACCGCTTGAGCGTCGACGACTTCCGCATGGATGACTCGCCGTATCCGATCTCAGAGCTCATCACCGATCACGACGGCGTGCAGGCGACCGTCGCGCTCGATCAGCGTGATCCGGACCCGTCCACGACGTCGACTGCGCCCACGACGGCGCCCACGACCCAGGTGACCTCGACGACAGACGAGCCCGAGCCGACGTCGCTCGCGCTGCTCGACATGGCGCACCGTGATCTGGATGGATCCGTGCAGTACCTCGTGATCGAATCGGTGGACGACCTCGCGCTCACGTCTGCAGCGTTCCTCGCTCCGACCGAGGACGGCTCGCCGCCGGACCTCGACGTCGAGGGCGTGCCGGTCGACCTCTACCGCGATCGAGCCGACAACGATGCGGACGCCGATGTTGATGCGGACGCCGATGTTGATGTTGATGCGGACGCTGATGTTGACGCTGATGTTGACGCCGAAGCCGACGTTGATGTTGAGGCGGAGGTCGATGCCGAGGTCGATGCGAACGTCGATGATGAGCTCGGTGACGATGGAGAGCGCGTGCTGGCGGTTCGGCCTGGCGCGTTCCCCGGCGATGCGGGAACGCTTCGGCTCACCTTCACCGATGCCGACGACCAGCCCATGCTGATCCTCGACCTCCCGATTCCCGAGCCCGTCGAGCTCTCTGAGCGGCCGCTGAACGAGGTCAGGCTGGAGCGAGCTCCTGACACCACGACGACCACCGACAGCACCACGAGCTCCACGACGAGCACCTCCACGTCGGCGCCAGATCCGTCGTTCATCCCGGTGCCCGTCCCGGTCCCGCAGCCCCCGGTCAGCGTGACCACCTCGTCCACGTCCTCGACGTCCACCTCGACTACATCGACAACCACCACCACGCTGCCCTGACCCCAGGCCCCACCACACCCGTTCTGTGCATGGTGGCTTCCGGCTATCGGAAGTCACCATGCACAGAACGTTGGGCGTGTCCGCGAATTTCTGGATCAAGTCCAGATTTTGAGGGATAGGCTGCCCGGCATGTCACCGGAGGCGCCCACGGACCCAGCAGGGTTGCTGCGCAGCCTCGGGCTGCACGTGACCGCGCAACGCCTCGCCGTGCTGCGCGCCGTCACGGCACACCCGCACGCCACGGCGGATGACATCGACACCTCGGTGCGATCCGAGCTGGGCTCCGTCTCGCGCCAGGCCGTCTACGACGCGCTGGGCACGCTCGCTGAGCGTGGCGCGCTGCGCCGCATCCAGCCTGCTGGATCGCCTGCTCGCTACGAGGACCGCGTCGGCGACAACCACCACCACCTCGTCTGTCGCGCCTGCGGCGCGATGGTCGACGTCGACTGCGCGGTGGGCGAGCGACCCTGCCTCACCGCTGCCGACGACCAGGGCTACGCGATCGATGAGGCCGAGGTCGTCTACTGGGGTCGATGCCCCGACTGTCGAGACGACGCGGTCGGCCCTGCCATCACGACCGAAGCAACTGAACTCACACCCACCACCTACAAGCGAGGAAGACGATGAGCGAAGAGGCGACTGGAGCGGTCACCACGACCGACGAAGAGGACGCACCGTCGGCCAAGTGCCCGGTGCTGCACAACACGCACGCGGCCACCGGCTCGATGGCCAACCAGCACTGGTGGCCCGAGCAGCTGAACCTGCGGCTCCTCAACAAGAACGCGCGCGAGATCGATCCGATGGGCGATGACTTCGACTACGCCGCGGAGTTCGAGACCCTCGATCTCCCATCGGTGAAGGCCGATATCGATGCGGTGCTGGTCGACTCGCAGGACTGGTGGCCCGCTGACTACGGCAACTACGGCCCGCTGATGATCCGCATGGCCTGGCACAGCGCCGGCACGTACCGCATCCACGACGGGCGCGGCGGTGGGGGCTCAGGGACCCAGCGCTTCGCTCCCCTCGGCAGCTGGCCCGACAACGCCAACCTCGACAAGGCACGTCGCCTGCTGTGGCCCGTGAAGCAGAAGTACGGTCGCAAGCTGTCCTGGGCCGACCTCATGATCCTGACCGGGAACGTCGCACTCGAGACCATGGGGTTCGAGACGTTCGGCTTCGGCGGCGGGCGCGAGGACGTGTGGGAGCCCGAGGAGGACATCTACTGGGGGCCCGAGGACACGTGGCTCGCCGACGAGCGGTACAGCGGTGACCGAGAGCTCGCCGACCCGTTCGGTGCTGTGCAGATGGGCCTCATCTACGTGAACCCGGAGGGGCCCAACGGCGAGCCGAGCGCGCTCGGCGCCGCCAAGGACATCCGCGAGACGTTCGCGCGCATGGCCATGGATGACGAGGAGACCGTTGCCCTCATCGCTGGCGGCCACACCTTCGGCAAGACCCATGGCGCGGCCGACGCGGATGAGTACGTGGGCCGTGAGCCCGAGGGCGCCAGCCTGGAGGAGCAGGGCCTCGGCTGGACGAGCACCTACCGCAGCGGCAAGGGCAGCGACACGACCACCAGCGGGCTCGAAGGGGCCTGGACGCCGACGCCGATCGCCTGGGACAACAGCTTCTTCGACACGCTGTTCGCGTACGACTGGGATCTGGTGAAGAGCCCGGCCGGCGCATGGCAGTGGGTGCCGACCGACCCCGCGGCGGCCGACGCGGTGCCCGACGCACACGATCCGTCGAAGCGGCACGCGCCGGTCATGCTCACCACCGACCTGGCGTTGCGCATGGACCCGATCTACGGGCCGATCTCGAAGCGCTTCCACCAGAACCCGCAGGAGTTCGCCGACGCGTTCGCACGCGCCTGGTTCAAGCTGACGCACCGCGACATGGGACCCATTGCGCGCTACCGCGGCCCCGAGGTGCCGAGCGAGCAGCTCATCTGGCAGGACCCGGTGCCCAGCGTCGACCACGAGCTCGTCGACGATGCCGACGTCGCCGCGCTGAAGGAGAAGGTGCTGGCGTCGGGCCTGACGGTGTCGCAGCTCGTTGCGACCGCGTGGGCCTCAGCCTCCACCTACCGCGACAGCGACAAGCGCGGCGGCGCCAACGGGGCGCGCCTGCGCCTCTCACCGCAGAAGGACTGGGAGGCCAACGATCCGGCGCAGCTCGCGTCCGTGCTGGCGACGCTCGAGGCCATCCAGGCCGACTTCAACGCATCGCAGACCGGCGACAAGAAGGTGTCGCTGGCCGACCTCATCGTGCTGGGCGGCTGCGGCGCGGTCGAGAAGGCGGCGAGCGACGCCGGCGTCACGGTGAGCGTGCCGTTCTCACCCGGTCGCACCGATGCCACACCCGAGCAGACCGACGTGGACGCGTTCGCGCCGCTCGAGCCACGTGTCGACGGCTTCCGCAACTACGTGCGCGCCGGCTTCAAAGGGCGGCCTGAGGTGCAGCTGGTGGACCGGGCCAGCCAGCTCACGCTGACCGCCCCGGAGATGACCGTGCTCGTCGGCGGCCTGCGGGCGCTGGGCGCCACAGCGGGTGGTTCGAGCCACGGGGTGTTCACCGACCGACCAGGTGTGCTCACCAACGACTTCTTCGTGCACCTGCTCGACATGGGCACCGAGTGGAAGGTGTCGTCGATTGAGCACGTCTACGAGGGACGCGACCGCGCCAGCGGCCAGGTGACGCGCACCGCCACAGCGGTCGACCTCGTCTTCGGTTCGAACTCCCAGCTGCGGGCCCTCGCTGAGGTGTACGCGTGCGAGGACTCGAAGGAGAAGCTCGTGCAGGACTTCGCCGCCGCCTGGGTGAAGGTCATGGAGCTCGACCGCTTCGACCTTCGCTGATCCCTCACCCTCCCCTCGTTCTGTGCATGGTGGCTTCCGGCCATCGGAACTCACCATGCACAGAACGGTGGTAGGGCACCCGAAGTCGCAGGCTCGGGGCGGAGGCAGTGCGCGATGCTGCCTGTCGTGGGAGGGGTCGACGTCAACACGACGGACTCAGCGGCGGGACAACCGCAGCGTTTGCCGATCTCGCGCTGGTCGTGGTTCTGGCTGCGCCGTCGCGCCAGGGCCGGGCTCGTGCCCGGCGAGGTCACGACCGCGGCGCTGCTGGCCGGACGAGCCGAGAGGACTGCGGCCCTCTGGATTGTGGTGGCCGGCGTGATCCTGATCGTTGTGTTGAGTGGACTGGCCTTGCTGCCGGACGAGCTCGACGAGGTGCCACGCGTCGTGGTGTCGGTCGTTGCGCCCGAGCCTGGCGACGAGAGCACCATCCACCGCGTGGTCCTCGACGGCGGCGAGGTCGTCGACTTCGACCGCGATCCCGGCGTGCAGCGCGGCGACCTGGTCGTGCTGCAGTCGCACTCGCCGCTGGACCACGTCGGCCTGGTGCGAGACGGTGCGCTGGTCGAGGCGGCGAACCGGGACACTGGTCCAGAGATCGGGATGATCGTGTTCGCCGTTGGACTTGGCGCTTCGGTGAGCCTCTCTGGAGGGATCAGGGCGCGTCGGGCGCACATCGTCGTGCGTGGCATCGAGCGCGACCTTCAAGAGCCCACGACGACGGCAACCGGCCACTACCTGGGGTCGTGGGTCTGGCGCGCGCTGGCGGGCACCACCTCGACCCCCTCGCTTCTCACGTCGCCGCTGCCTGGCGTGCCGGTTGCGATCGAGGACGACGCGGGACACCTCACGTGGTTCGCTGCACCGGTGCGCCTGCTCGATGCGCTGACCGAATTCGAGGCCGCGATCGCCGATGGCAATCGGCAGGTCGCCGTCACCTACCACCCCACGACCAGAGCGATCGGCAGGCTCGACGCCACCGAGGGAGGCGCATCGGTCACGTTCGATCACGCGGTCGACGCCTTTGCCCAGACGACTGGCTTGAGCCTCGTGAAGCGGCTGCGGCGACGGCACCCCGAGCTGCCGGACCGATGAGCGCGGAGGTACGGGCAGGGGCCGGTCATCTGGCGGGCCTCCCGCGGTGGCGATGGCTCGGCACGCGGTGGCGTGCCCGACTGGGGTTGCTGCCGGGCGAGGTCTCCACAGCTGCGTTGGTGAGAGCACGTTTTCACACGAGGGTAGGGCTGAGGTTGGTGCTCGGCCTCCTCCTCATCTCAAGCATCTCGATTTTCAGCGCCCAAGAGGCAGGCCGGGTGCTCGAGTACCCGAGGCGCGTCGCGGCGGTCGCGGGCCCGCTTCCCGAGGCAGGTGTCGAGCGGCACATGGTGCTGCTTGACCGCCGGTGGGTGGTGTGGTTCGACGACGACCCGGGTCTCGAGGCCGGCGACGTGGTCATCGTCCGACGAACCGGGGTGGGCAAGCTGCAGGCGGTGATTGTGGACGGAGCCGAGATCGAGCCGTCCACGTCAGACACGACGCAAAGCAGCGGCCTCGAGCCAGCGGCTGTCGCGGTGCTCGCCGTGCTCCTCGCTGGACTCGGACTCATCCTTCTCGCCGGCTCGGCGCGCGCAGCGTCGGCGGCCAGGTGGGGGCTCGACGCGACGCGCAGCTTGCGAAGCGATCTCGCTGCACCGCTCGTCGAGACGAGCGGCCGGTATCGGGGATCGTGGAGCTGGCGTGGGTTGACGCGGAAGCCGGCACGACACACCAGCCTCGGCGGCGTTCCCGTCGCCATCGAGGTGCAACCAGGCGAGGTGCGGTGGTTCGGCGCCAACCGCAACCTGCTTGAGGAGCTCGTGCGGTTCGAGGAGCAGCTCGCGGCCGGTGACCGTCACGTCGAGGTCGCCTACCACCCCGAATCGTTGGTGCTCGCCCGGCTCTCGGCCGCCGATGGGTCTGCGAACATCGAGCTCGGGCCGCGCCTCGACACCTTCTCACCGGCAAGTGGCCTGCACCTGAAGGTCTCGCACTGGCGTCCCACGGCACACCTCCCCGACCGCTGACCACGCAAGCAGCAACACCCCTGCGTTCTGTGCATCGTGGCGTCCGACTATCGGAACTCACCATGCACAGAACGGTGCTGGAGGGCGGTGCGCACCTGGGAGGCGACGCGCTCGGGGTGAGCCCGCAGGTCGTGGAAGGTGAAGCGAAGCACCAGCCATCCGGCTAGCTCGAGTTCGTTCTGGCGACGACGATCATCGAGGAAGACCTCGCGGCGACTGTGGATCGAGTACCCATCGATCTCGATGGCGATCTTCAGGTCGGGATAGGCGAAGTCGAGCCGTCTCCACCGCCCGCCAAACCGCACGCGATGTTGGAACACAGGTAGCGGAACGGCGGATCTGGCCAGAATCGTGGCGAAGATGGACTCGAGCATGGACTCGGGCACGTCGTCGCCCAGGGCGCGAGCAGCGAGGATGGCGCGGAACTGGCGGACGCCGGTGCGCCCGCGCTTCGCGAGGCGCTCGAGCGCGAGCCACAGCTCGGGCACCGTCGTGAGCTTCAGCAGCAACGCCTCTTCGATGGCGCGCTCGAGCGCGACCGGTCCGGCAACGGCTGAGAGGTCGACCAGCGTGCGCTCGATGGTGGTGACGGGTATGCCGTTGCGCTCGGTCACCCACTCGGGTGAGAGGTCGCGGACGCGGTGACGGATGACGCCGGCGGGAGCGGGGCCCTTGGGGCGCGGCACGCTGATCTCGAGGATGTCGCGCTCCATCCACGAGCAGCCCCAGGTGAGCAGACCCGCCCGGTGCGAGCTGAAGCCGTGCCCTCCGACCAAGCACGCGGCGCGCAGCTTGTGCTCCCAAGTCGGCGCTTCGCGTTTCAGCGGGGTGTGACCGTCGCGAGTAGGTCCCAGTTGGGCTTGCCGGCGTAGAGCAGAGCGCGGATCCGGTAGTTGACGAAGTTCGTGATCCCGAACGCGACGCGCTTCACGCGCTTGACGAGGTT
>JBBRAZ010000057.1:0-17465 GCA_038206295.1 Acidimicrobiales bacterium | reverse complement strand
CCCTGCTGTGCCGCCGCCACCACCGCCTCATGCACCGCAAGACCGGCTGGACCATCCGCACCGACCCCAACGGCATCCCCATCGTGATGTTCAACGGCGTCGACCAGCCCCGCAACCCCCGCCCCCTGCGACTCCGCGACCTCCTCACCACCGCAGGACGACCACCACCAGGCGGCTAGCCCGAGCGGCGGACCCCAGCCTCGGGACCGGTCCTCACGGCCCCGCCCCGGGCCCGACGCCCCGCCGAGTGCCAGCCCCAGGACGAGGAGCACCTTGCGTCCCGGGCTCGCCACAGCGAGACGGCCCAGCCATCTGCGAACCGACCCCAGGCCCTTCTCCCCGAGGAAGGGTCCGCAGCCGCGCACCGAATCGCTTCTGGGTCCGGCGATGCGGCGAGATCAGGCGCCGGGGAGGTGCATGCGCACATCTGCGGACACGGCGCGCGGCCTGTCCGGCCCCCGAGCACACGGGAGGACGACGTAAGCGGCAGGTACAGTCCACTGAGTGGCGGGACGTCGGCGAGGACTCGGAGCGCTGACGGCGGCGATCGTGCTCGTCGCGTCATCGATGGTCGCGACCGCAACCCCGACCGAGGTGCCGCTCGCAGGCGACATCGCGGGTGTGGGAGACCCGACGGTGGCCGTCGAAGGCGGCGTGACGTACCTCTACTCCACGGGACCGGGCATCCCGATTCGCCGCTCCACCGACCTCGTCACCTGGGAGCTGGTTGGCCGGGCGCTCGTCGAGGACGTGCCGCCGTGGGCCCTCGCAGCCGTGCCGACAGCGAATGACGTGTGGGCGCCGGACCTCTCCTACTGGGGCGGTGAGTGGCACCTCTACTACGCGGTCAGTCGCGTGACCATCGACGCCGATCCAGTGGCCGGATCCACATCGGTGATCGGTCACGCGACCAGCCCGACCCTCGACCCCGATGATCCGTCCTACGGCTGGATCGACCACGGGATGGTGCTCCGCTCCGAGCCGCTCGACCTGATCAACGCCATCGACGCCGAGGTGGTGCTCGACGACGCAGGTGCACCCCACCTGGCCTGGGGCTCCTACCGCGAGGGGCTGGTGCTCCAGACGATCGACCCGGCGACGGGGTTGCTCGAGGCCTCAGCGCCACGGATCGCACTCGCTCGTCGACCCGCCTGGTGGGCCGGCCTCGAGGCCACGTCGTTGGTGCACCGCGATGGGTGGTGGTACCTGTTCGCGTCGTTCGACTGGTGCTGCCTCGGCGAGCGCAGCAACTACAACGTCCGCGTCGGGCGGTCGCGCGACCTCGAGGGTCCATACGTCGACGTCGACGGGCATCCGATGCTGGAGGACGGCGGCACGATCCTGCTGCGCAGCGAGGGTGCGCGGGTCGGCCCCGGCCACCAGGACGTCCACCAGGACGCGGCTGGGGACTGGTGGCTCCTCCACCACTGGGAGGCGACCGAGGCTGGACCGGGTCGCGTGCTCGGGCTGCACCCGCTGGAGTGGAGCGCGGATGGCTGGCCACACGTGCGAGGCGAGCCGGCGCCGACCCCGACCACCGCCGCAACCACCACCTCCACGACGACGACCGCTGTGCCGACCACCGTCCCACCCACGGTCGACGTGCCCGCCAGAGCAGCGAAGCCGGTGGCAGCGACACCGTCCTTCGCCGGCTGAACCACGAGCACCGGGGTGGTCAGGCGCCCGCGTCGATGCGGGCACGCAGCCTGCGCACCAGCGCCCACGCTCCGGCGGCGAGGCCGGCGAGCAGCAACCCGGTCACGACCAGCGACAGCTCCTGCTTGCGCTTGGCGCTGAGGCCATCGAGCGGGCTGGCGGGGTGGCCGGCCACGAACGCCTCCTCGACGGTCCACTGCGGCTCCCAGCCCTCGGCGCGCAGCCGATCGGCTGACACCACCCACGGGAAGCGCGTGTACGCGAGCACCTCGGGCGGCGTCGGGTTGAGCCCCACCCGGTGGCGCAGCGACTCGATGCGCCGCGCGGTGCGGGCGCGGAAGCGCAGGCGCGGCCCGGGCCCGGCCAGCTCCTCCACGCGCTCGGGTGGCAGCCAGCCCTCCGGCGCGACGTTGAACGCGCCATCGAGGTGCCGGCGGGCGGCGAGCACCAGCGCCTCGGCGACGTCGTCGAGGTGCACCACCTGCATCGGCGGCTCCTCGTCGCCGGACTGCACCGCTCTCGGCGACCACGACGACGACGCCATCCACCCGTTCATCTGCTCGCACACCGCCACCACCGGACGAAGGATGGCGACCGTCGAGCCGGGGTGCGCGTCGCGCCACTCGCCCGCCAGGCGCTCCACCTCGGCCTTCTGCACCGCGAACGCCAGCTCGGCGTTGGGCCGCAGCGCGGCGTCCTCGGTGAGCGGCACCGGGTTGTCGGCCCACGCGCCGTAGACCATCGCGGTCGACAGGACGACGAGGTGCTGCACGCCGGCGTCGCCTGCGGCCTCCAGCAGCGAGCGGGTCCGCTCGAGGTCGACGCCTGAGCTCCCGGTGCCGTCGAGCACCGGGCCGAGCGTGGCGCCGAGGTGCACGAGCGTCGTCGCCCCCTCGAGCACCCGCTTGGGCTCGGCGCCGAGCGCCTGCACCGGCGTCGGGCCGTCGCTGGAGGCGGCCTCGTCCACCGCCACGAGCTCGATCTGCGCATCTGCGAGGAGCAGCGATGCGACGCGGCGTCCGAGCAACCCGCCGGCCCCGGTGAGCACGACGGTGCTCACCGCGCCGCCGCTCGGGCCGGGTGGGGACAGGAGGTCATGGGCATACGATGCCCCCGTGAGCGACTCCGGTCCACTCGGCGACGATCCCCTCGGCGGGTTCGCCTTCCTGGGCGACCTGGCCCGCATGATGAGCGGCGGCGATCCGTGGGTGGCGGCCAAGCAGCTGGCCCAGCAGGTGGCCACCGGAGGCGCCTCCGAGCACAACGTCGAGCCGACGGTGCGCATGCGCATCGAGGAGCTCGGCCGGGTCGCGGAGCTGCACGTCGCCAACGTCGTCGGCCGACCGCTCAGCACCAGCGGCGCCCCGCTGCGCATCAGCGCGGTCACGAGATCGAGGTGGGCGGAGGTCACCGTCGACGCCTACCGCCCGCTGCTCGAGGCCCTGGCCGGCTCGCTCCAGCAGCCGCCGATGGATCTCGACGAGGACGACCCGCAGCTCGCGGCGCTCGGCCCCCTGCTGCACCTGCTCGGTCCGATGATGCTGACGGTGTCGGCCGGAACGATGGTCGGCCATCTCGCGCAGCGGTGCTTCGGGCAGTACGAGCTGCCCATCCCCCGCCCGGGCGACGAGCTGCTGGTCGTGCCCGCCACCATCACCACCTTCGCGGACGAGTGGTCGCTGCCCACTGAGGACGTCGAGCTGTGGGTGTGCCTGCACGAGGTGGCGCACCATGCGATCCTCGGCCAGCCGCACGTGCGCCTGCGCCTCGAGTCGCTGCTCGAGCGCTACGTCCGCTCGTTCGAGCCCGACCCGACCGTGCTGGAGGACCGCCTCGGCTCCCTCGGCATCGACCTCGAGATCGACCCGACGACGGGGATGCCCGGCGCCGATCTGGCCGGCGTGCTCGGCGACCCCGACCTCGTGCTGGGCGCCATCGTCTCCGATGAGCAGCGCGCCCTGCGCCCCGAGCTCGACGCGCTCATCGCCGCAATCGCCGGGTGGGTGGACTGGCTGATGGACGCGGTGGGCTCCGGGCTCATCGGCACCTACCCCGCGGTCACCGAGGCGCTGCGACGACGACGGGTCGAGGCGTCGCCGGCGGATCGATTCGTCGAGCGGCTGCTCGGCCTCGAGCTCACCCAGGAGCGCTTCGACCGCGGTGCGGCGTTCATCGGCGGGGTCGTGGAGCGCGCCGGGCCCGAGGGCCTCGAGCGGCTGTGGCGCTCGGCGCGCGAGCTGCCGACACCCAACGAGATCGACGCGCCGGGCCTGTGGCTGGCCCGCATCGACCTCCCCGACGACTGATCGACCGACCCCCACCCGTTCTGTGCATGGTGGCTTCCGGCTACCGGAAGCCACCATGCACAGAACGACGCTCAGGCGACGGTGAGCGTGGCGGCGACGAACTCCACCGCGAACTGCTCGCACCAGACCAGCACCGTCCACGGCCCCGAGGTCAGCTCGGAGCCAGCAGGGATCTCATAGGTCTGATCGCCGACGTTGCCCCGCAGCGGGCCGAGGTTCTGGTACCCCTCGAGGGGCTGCGTCTGATCGGCGCCGGGCACGAGGTAGATCTTCAGGTCGGGGCCGTTGTCGATGTCGAAGCTCTCGAGGCGCAGCACCTGCGAGCCATCCTCGAGGCGGAACACGCCGGCATGTCCCGTGCCGTCGTGGCCAGCCAGCCCGATGAACGAGCCGCTGCCCAGCAGCGCGGGGCCACCTCGGGTCGTCGTCGGAGGGACGATGGAGCTGGCCGCATCGTCGCCGGCGCTGGCCGGTTCCTCGAGCGCTCCTTCGAGCACCGTGGTCGCAGGCGTGGTCCGTGGGGGTTGCTGGCCGTGGGCTGCTTCTTCGATGGAGACCACGAACTCCTCGTCGACGGTCTCGTCGATGAAGAAGGGCGAGAGCAGCCACCAGGTCACGGCAACGAATGGAACCCCGAGGACCGCGAGGCGGATGGGGGGAGGCACGCGCATGCGGACCATGGCCACGAGGACGGCGAGCGCCAGCGCGCCGCCGCCGAACGTGAGAGCGGATGCCTCCTGGCTCTGGAGTGGAGCGCCGACGATGTCGGGCTCGATCGCTGCAAGCCCGGCCAGCGCGACTGCGGCAACCGATGCGGCGACGATCTCGATGCCGCTGAGGGCGCCGAACCCCGTGCCGCCCTTCCTCTGCTTGGGGTCGTCAGCCACGTCAACAGATCTCCCTGCCTGGATTCCCTAGGGTGGAAGTGTGGTCGAGGAATCCGACGATGGCGAGGCGCTCGACGCGGTGCCGTTGATCCAGCCTGGCACGGGTATCGAAGCGGGTTGGCCGGTGATGCAGCACTCGCCGCTCACGATCGAGGGTGAGATCGAGGGGTTCGGCCAGTTCGGTCGCGGCGCCGCTCGCACGACCGGATGGCGCCGCGGCGTCGCTCTGCTCCTGGTGGCATCGCTGGTCGGTCCCGCAGCGGTCGCGGTGCCGGTCGCGATCTGGCGACTGGTCGATCTCCTCTAGCCGGGACCGACGTGGATCTCCCAGCCGAGGCGGCCATCGATCACCTCGAACTGATCGCCGGAGTGCCAGCCCAGCTCGCCGAAGGCGCTCAGCAGCGCCGCCTTCGAGCGCTCGTTGCGGAACGACACGTGGAAGCGGCGGGCTCTGTCGCCGACGCGCTGCTCACGGAGGAAGGCGATGATCGCCGTTCTGCCGACGCCGCCGCGCGCCCACGGCTGCAGCCAGTACTCGAGGTTGCCTGACAGCGGGTTCCTCCCGATGAACCCGGCTCGACGCCCACCGACCTCGATGATGCACGACGGACCGCCGGGTCGACGTAGCGCGCGCAGGGGAGCGATCACGAGCTGCACCGGCACCTCAGGCCACGAGTACTGGGTGCCGATGAGCTCCGGCGAGAGCCCCGCTCGCAGCAGCCACCAGGCATCTCGCCACGCCGACTGTCGGACGGCGACCGGGCGAGCCATGTTCCATGATGCTGCATCGGGTGGCCGCCATGACGACGTCTCGGGCCGCCCGGAGGGAAGCGAGGACTGCACCATCAGCGAGCCCGGGGACTTGCAGCGTGCCCCGGATGCACCCGGGTGCTGCTGGGCCCCTACGTTGCAGCGCAGCTGGTTGCATAGTCATTCGACAATCTGTATGATCCTGCGATGGCAAGGGTCGGGGTCATCGGGGCGAGCGGGTACACGGGTGCTGAGCTGCTGCGTCTCCTCGCCGGTCACCCCGAGCTCGACCTCGTGCTCGCCACGGGAGACTCGCAGGCTGGCACGCCGGTGGCGGAGCTGTTCCCGAGCCTCGCTGGTGCCTACCCCGCGCTCGTCTACGCGCCGTGGACGCCGGGTGCTGCCGACGGCCTCGATCTCGTCTTCCTCGGTTTGCCGCATGGCGCTTCGCAGGAGATCGTGCCCGACCTGCTCGGCTGCGTGCCGCACGTCGTCGACCTGGGCGCCGACTTCCGGCTGCACGACGCCGCGCTGTACCCCGAGTGGTACGGAGAGGAGCACGCCGCTCCAGCGCTGCTGGCGGATGCGGTGTACGGCTTGCCCGAGCTGTTTCGCTCGCAGCTGCACGGTGCCGCCCTGATCGCCGGACCGGGCTGCTACCCGACGACCGCCACCCTGGCGCTGGCGCCCCTGCTGGAGGCCGGGCTGATCGAGTCGACTGGCATCATCGTGGACGCTGCCAGCGGCGCATCCGGAGCGGGTCGGCCACCCAAGCCCACGACGACGTTCTGCGCCGTCGATGAGGACTTCACCGCCTACGGGCTGCTGTCGCACCGCCACACGCCGGAGATCGAGCAGAACCTCGCCGCAGTCGGCGGGGCGACAGCCAGCGTGCTGTTCACGCCGCACCTGGCGCCGATGAGTCGGGGCATCCTCGCGACCTGCTACGCGACGCCGACCGGGTCGTGTCCGGACACCGCCGGTCTGCTCGCGCTGATTCGGGAGCGGTGGGTCGATGAGCCCTTCGTGGTAGCGATCGACGGATCTCCTTCGACCAAGGCGACGCTCGGCTCCAACGCCGTGCACGTCACCGCTCGGCACGACGAGCGCACGGGGCGGGTCATCGCCATCGCCGCGCTCGACAACCTCGTCAAGGGGGCGAGCGGCCAAGCGCTGCAGTGCGCCAACCTCGCCCTGGGGTTGCCGGAGGGCACCGGCCTGAGCCCCGTGGGGGTCTTCCCGTGAGCATCACCGCACCAGCGGGCTTCGTCGCCGCGGGACACGCCGCAGGCATCAAGGCCAGCGGCGACCTCGACCTGTCGCTGGTCGCCACCGACGACGGCCAGCCGGTGGCAGCAGCCGGAGTCTTCACCGCCAACCTGATGACCGCAGCCCCGGTGCGCATCACCCGCGCCCACCTCGAGGCAACCGGTGGGCGTGCCGCGGCGGTCGTCCTCAGCTCGGGAAACGCCAACGCCGCCACGGGAGCCGCAGGAAGAGCCGACGCCGAGGCGATCTGCCACGGGGTGGCAGAGGCTCTCGGCTGCGCTGCCGACGAGGTCCTCATCTGCCAGACCGGGCTCATCGGCATCCCGCTGCCGATGGACGTGATCACCCCCGCGCTGGCCCCCCTCGTCGCGGCGCGCCGGCCCGACGGCGACGTCGACGCCGCCGAGGCCATCCGCACCACCGACACCCACCGCAAGGAGGTCGTCGTGCACGCCGAGGGGTTCGCCGTCGGAGGCATGGCGAAGGGCGCGGCGATGCTGTCGCCGAACATGGCCACGATGCTCGCCGTGCTCACCACCGATGCGGCCGCCCCCGATGATGTCCTGGCATCGGCGCTGCGAGAGGGGGTGGCGGCGTCCTTCAACCGACTCAGCACCGACGGGTGCCAGTCCACCAACGACACGGTGCTGCTGCTCGCGAGCGGCCGGGCCGGCGCGGTCGACCCAGCCGCGCTGAGGGCGGCGGTGGCCGAGGCGTGCACGTCGCTGGCCCGCCAGATGGCCGGGGACGCAGAGGGCGCCACCAAGGTCGTCACCCTTCGTGTCGTCGGCGCCGCGAGTGCTTCTGACGCCGAGCTGGTCGCCCGCGCCATCGCCGAGAGCGCGCTCTGCAAGTGCTCCTGGTACGGCTGCGACCCCTACTGGGGCCGCCTCGCCAGCGAAGCCGGCGCCTGCGGCGCCGCGTTCTCCGAGGATCGCCTCGCGGTGTCCTACGGCGGGGTGACCGTCGCCGCCGGCGGCATCACCATCGAGCACGACGAGGCCGCGGTGCGCTCCCACATGGCCGGCCGCGAGCTCGACATCGAGGTCGACCTCGGCCTCGGTGAGCACGCCGCCCACCTCCTCACCAACGACCTGACCCACGCGTACGTCGACGAGAACATGGGGACCTCATGAGCACGCCCGAGCCATCGGCCGCAGTGGCCGCGCTGACGCCCGACGATCGCGCGTCGGTGCTCGTCGAGGCGCTCCCGTACATCCGGCGCTTCTTCGGTCAGACCGTCGTGGTGAAGCTCGGCGGCAACGCCATGGTCGACCCGCAGCTCTCGGCGCAGTTCGCGCAGGACGTGGTCCTCATGCGCTCCGTCGGCCTCCGACCGGTCGTGGTGCACGGCGGGGGACCGCAGATCGGCGCGCTCATGGAGCGCCTCGGCAAGGTGCCTGAGTTCCGCGACGGCCTGCGGGTCACCGATGCCGAGACCCTCGACATCGCCCGGATGGTGCTGGTCGGCAAGATCGGTCGCGACATCGTGGGCAGCATCAACGTGCACGGACCGCTCGCCGTCGGGCTGTCGGGCGAAGACGCCGGCCTGCTGCTGGCCGAGGCTCGTCACCCCGAGCTCGGCTTCGTCGGCGACGTCACCAGCGTCAACCCCGGCATCCTCGAGCGGCTGCTGGCCGAGGAGCTGATCCCCGTGGTGTCGACCATCGGTTCGGACGCCGATGGGCAGGCCTACAACATCAACGCCGACACCGCGGCGGGCGCGGTGGCAGAGGCGCTGGGCGCAGAGAAGGTGATCTACCTCACCGACGTCCCGGGCCTGCTCGCCGACGTCGCCGACCCGTCCACCCTCGTGGCGCGCCTCGGCATCGACGACGCTCACGCCATGCTCGGCGACGGCAGCCTCGACGGCGGCATGATCCCCAAGGTCGCCGCCGCGGTCCACGCCGTCGAGCACGGCGTCGGTGCAGCGCACATCCTCGACGGCAGGGTGCCGCACGTGGTGCTCCTCGAGGTCTTCACCGACGCGGGCATCGGCACGATGATCGCCGGAGACCAGCGGTGAGCGCGCACAGCGAGGCGATGGGCGCCGACGCGACCCTCAAGCGCTGTCCGCTCATGCCCACCTACCCGGCGCCGCTCGTGCAGTTCGTCGCCGGTGACGGCCCGTGGCTGTGGGACCGCGACGGCACCCGCTACCTGGATCTGCTTTCGGGATTGGCGGTCACCAGCCTCGGGCACTCGCACCCCGAGGTGCAGGAGGCGCTCGCCGAGCAGGCAGGAACGCTCGTGCACGTCTCGAACCTCTTCGGATCGGAGCCCGCCGCCGAGGTGGCGATGACCCTCGACCGCCTGCTGGGCGGCGGGGGGCAGGTGTTCTTCTCCAACTCCGGCGCCGAGGCCAACGAGTGCGCCCTCAAGCTCGCGCGGCGCTTCGGCGGTCGGGGGCGCCACAACGTCGTCACCGCTCTTGGGTCGTTCCACGGTCGGACGCTCGCCACGTTGCACGCCACGGGGCAGCCAGCGAAGCACGAGGCGTTCCAGCCGCTGCCCGAGGGCTTCCGGCACGTCGCCTTCGACGATGTCGCAGCGCTCGAGGCGGCGCTCGATCCGACCGTCGCCATGGTGCTGCTCGAGGCGGTCCAGGGGGAGGGGGGCGTCAACCCCGCGTCGACCCACTACCTCCAGTCCGTGCGCGCGCTGTGCGACGATCGGGGCATCCTGCTCGCCTTCGACGAGGTGCAGACCGGGCTCGGCCGCACTGGCCGGTGGTTCGCCCACCAGCACGCCGGCGTGCGCCCGGACGTCGTCACCATGGCCAAGGCCCTTGGCAACGGCGTGCCCATCGGCGCCTGTTGGGCGCGAGCTGAGGTGGCCGCATCCTTCGAGCCCGGCGACCACGCCACGACGTACGGTGGTAATCCCCTGGTGAGCGCGGCAGCGCGCGCTGTGCTGCACGTGATGGAGCGCGAAGACGTCTGCGGTCGCGCCGAGCGCGCCGGCGAGCGCTTCGCCGAGGCGCTGGCGTCGCTGCCCGGCGTCGCCGGGGTGAGGGGGCTGGGGCTCCTACTCGCCGTCGAGCTCGCCGGCATCGACGCTCGCGTCGTGGCGAGCACGCTGCTCGCCCGCGGGGTGGTCGTCAACGCCGTGACCCCCACAGCGCTGCGCCTCGCGCCGTCCCTGCTGATCAGCGATGACGAGATCGACCTCGCGGTGGGCGCCATCGCCGAGGTCCTGGCCGAGGAGGCCCCCTGATGCGCCACCTGCTCGAGATCGATGACCTGACGTCCGATGAGGTCGCCGCAGTCCTTGCGCTGGCTGAGCAGCCGATCCCGCCTCGCGTGCTCGAGGGGCGCGGTGCAGCGCTGCTGTTCGAGAAGCCCTCAGCGCGGACCCGCCACTCCATGGAGATGGCGGTCGTCCAGCTCGGTGGGCACCCCGTGACCGTGCGTGGCGAGGACGTCGGCATCGACGTGCGCGAGAGCGCAGAGGACGTGGCGCGGACGCTCGCCTGCTACCACGACGTCATCGGCGCCCGCGTCTTCGAGCACGCCAAGCTCGAGCGCATGGCGGCGCTCGACGTCGTGCCCGTCGTCAACCTGCTGAGCGACGACGGCCACCCGATGCAGGCGCTGGCGGACCTGCTGACCCTCCAGCAGGTGCACGGCCGCCTCGAGGGGCTCCAGGTCGCGTGGGTCGGCGACGCCAACAACGTGCTGCGGTCCCTCGCGCTCGCGTGCGCTCTCGTCGGCGCCTCGGTGCGCGCCGCGTGCCCGGTCGGCTACCGGTTCGACGATGACACGATGGAGCGCATCGCCGGGCTCGGCACGCCCCTGGTCGTCGTTGACGACCCGGTCGAGGCTGCCGCAGGGGCCGATGCGGTCTACACCGACGTATGGGCGTCCATGGGGCAGGAGGGCGAGGCCCAGCTGCGGCGCGACGCCTTCGCCCGCTACCAGATCGATGATGCCGTCGTCGCAGCGATGGGCAGCACCGGCGTCGTGCTGCACTGCCTGCCCGCGCACCGCGGCGAGGAGATCAGTGCCTCGGCGGTCGACGGCGAGCGCAGCGTGGTGTGGCAGCAGGCGGCGAACCGCATGCACGCTGCGCGCGGTCTTCTGGCGTGGCTGCTGGGGGAGGCGTCGTGAGTCGCATCGGCAAGGCGCAGCGCCAGCACCGCATCGCTCGGCTGCTCGAGGAGCACGCGGTCACGAGCCAGGGCGATCTCGTCGACCTGCTCGCCGAAGATGGCGTGACGGCCACCCAGGCGACGGTGTCGCGCGATCTCGAGGACCTGGGCGCGATCAAGGTCCGGGTGCCGGGAGGCTCCACCGTCTACGCCATCCCTGAGCTGCCCACCGAGCAGGTGGTGCCCCACGAGCACCTGCGTCGGGTGTTCGGCGACTGGGTCGTCGAGGTGGCGAGCTCAGCGAACATCGTCGTGCTGCGCACACCACCGGGATCGGCCCACGTGGTCGGCTCTGCGCTGGATCGCGCCTCGCTGCACGGCGTGATCGGAACGGTCGCGGGTGACGACACGCTGCTGGTGGTCGCAGCGCAGGAGACCGGTGGCGATGCGCTGGCCGCAGAGCTGCGCGGGCTGGCAGGCCTCTGACCCATCGGTCAGGCTGGCACGACGTGGGTGCCGAGCGCACCCCTGAGCATCGAGGAAGGCAGAACGTGGCGAAGCGAGTGGTCCTTGCCTACAGCGGAGGTCTCGACACCTCCGTGGCGGTGCGCTGGATGATCGAGGAGCTGGGCGTCGAGGTCGTCGCGCTGTGCGCGGATGTCGGCCAGGGCGGCGACTGGGACGCGCTGCGCGCCCGTGCGCTCGGTGCTGGAGCCATAGCCTGCGAGATCGTCGACCTGCGCGAGGAGTACGCCCGCGACTTCGTCGGACCCGCGCTGCGCGCCAACGCGCTCTACGAGGGCAAGTACCCGCTGGTCTCTGCGCTGAGTCGGCCCGCGATCGTCAAGCACCTCGTCGCCGCCGCCCGAGCGCACGGCGCGGACGGCGTGGCCCACGGCTGCACCGGCAAGGGCAATGACCAGGTTCGCTTCGAGGTGGCCACCAAGGCGCTGGCACCCGACCTCGAGATGGTCGCGCCGGTGCGTGGCTGGGGCATGACCCGCGAGGATTCCATCGCCTACGCCGCGCAGCACGGCATCCCGATCACGGCATCCGCCGAGAAGCTCTACTCCATCGACGACAACCTCTGGGGCCGCGCCATCGAGTGCGGTGAGATGGAGGACCCGTGGGCCGAGCCGCCCGCCGGCGTCTGGGAGATGACGGTGGAGACCGCGACCGAGCCGCGCGAGCTCACCATCGCCTTCGAGCAGGGCACGCCGGTGTCGCTCGATGGCGAGCACCTGCCGCTGCACGAGCTCGTGGTGCGCACCAACGAGATCGTCGGTGCCTACGGCTGGGGCCGGCTCGACATGGTCGAGAACCGTCGGGTCGGCATCAAGAGCCGGGAGACCTACGAGGCGCCAGGCGCCCTCGCGCTCATCGCCGCGCACCAGGACCTGGAGAGCATCACCCTCGAGCGCGATCTGCACCATGAGAAGCAGCGCCTCGAGGGTCGCTACGCGGACCTCGTGTACGACGGCCTCTGGTTCTCGCCGCTGAAGGAGTCGCTGGACGCGTTCATCGACGCCAGCCAGCGCTTCGTGACCGGCGAGGTGCGCCTCAAGCTCGAGCCGGGGCGGTGCTACGTGGTGGGTCGTCGCTCGCCGCACAGCCTGTACGACTACGGCCTGGCCACCTACGACGCGGCGGACTCGTTCCGTCACCAGGACTCCGAGGGCTTCGTGCGCCTCTGGGGCCTCGGCATCCAGACCTGGGCGGCGACCCAGGGCGCAACGGGGACCTGAGGCGGCCGTGAGCACCTTGTGGCACGGTCGGTTCGAGGGCGGCCCAGCAGAGGAGCTGCTCGCGTACACGGTCAGCCTCCCGTTCGACCAGCGACTCGCTCCCGAGGACGTGGCGGGCTCCCGCGCCCACGTGCGCGGGCTCGAGCGGGCCGGCATCCTCGATGCGGCCGAGACCGCAGCGGTCCTCGACGCACTGGCGGTGGTGGAGGGCGAGCTGGCCGCCGGTTCGTTCGCGTTCGTCGCCAGTGACGAGGACATCCACACCGCGATCGAGCGGCGAGTCACCGAGATCGCGGGCGCTGCTGGGGCCAAGCTCCACACAGGCCGGAGCCGCAACGACCAGGTCGCCACCGACCTGCGGCTCTACTGCAAGCGCGTGGTGCCCGACGTCGTACGGCGCGTCCTCGCGCTCCAGGAGCAGCTGCACGACCGGGCGGTCGCAGCTGGCGACGCGTACCTCCCCGGCTACACCCACCTCCAGCGAGCCCAGCCGGTGCTGCTCGCGCACCACCTCCTGGCGCACGGCTGGGCGCTGGCCCGCGACGTCGACCGGCTCCTCGATGCGCTCGATCGCCTCGACGTCTCGCCGCTGGGCGCAGGTGCGCTCGCGGGCTCGTCGCTGCCGCTGGACCCAGAGGCGACCGCCGCCGAGCTCGGCTTCGCCCGCACCTTCGACAACAGCATGGACGCGGTGAGCGACCGCGACTTCGTGGCCGAGGTGCTCTTCGACCTCGTGCTGGTCGGCATCCACCTGTCGCGCCTCGGCGAGGAGGTGGTGCTGTTCTCGAGCGAGGAGTTCGGGTTCATGCGCCTCGACGACGCGTACTCGACCGGGTCATCGATGCTCCCGCAGAAGAAGAACCCCGACATCGCCGAGCTGGCGCGCGGCAAGGCGGGGCGACTCATCGGCGATCTGACCGGCCTGCTCGCCACGCTGAAGTCGCTGCCGCTGAGCTACAACCGCGACCTCCAGGAGGACAAGGAGCCCCTGTTCGACGCCGTCGACCAGATCTCACTGGCGCTGGGCGCGGTGACCGGGCTGCTGCGCACCGCCACCTTCGACCACGAGCGGATGGCCGCGGCCGCCGATGTCGTCACCTCGGGTGCAACCGACCTGGCTGAGCTGCTCGTTACGCGGGGGATGCCGTTCCGTGACGCACACGCCGTCATCGGCTCATTGGTCCGTGCATCAGTCGACGACGGAACGGACCTGGTGGCGGCGGTCGCAGCACATTCAGCACTCGGTGAGGAGGCAGCAGCGCTGCTTGCACCCGGCGTGTCGGTGACCCGTCGCACGACGCGCGGCGGCGCCGGGCCGGAAGCGGTCGCAGCGCAGCTCCAGCGGTTCGATGCGCGCGTGTCGGCGGACCGCACTCGGGTGGGCTGAGCTCTTCCTCAGGTCACGTCGCCGGGTGTCATGCACGACTGCATGCCGTTGACGTCTGCGTAGCGGTCGATCACAGCGGTGATCTGGCGGTTCTCCACCGCCGTGACCTCGAAGCGGGTCGTCGGGTCCTCACGGAGGCCGGCGGAGAACTCGCGCCGATCGTCGAGGTAGATCTCGTAGTCGTCCAGCCAGCGAGCGACCGTGTCTGCGTCGTCGGGATCCTTCGGAAGCGTGGCGCCCAGGTCGTCCACCATGGCTGCGAGCGCGCCGGTCACCGCGTCGACGTCATCGGCTCGTCGCTGCGCGTCGTCCTGCTCGACGGGCACTGCGGTCACCACCTCGCTGGCGATCGCACAGCGCGCTTCGGCGGCATCTGCCCAGGCCTGGTCTGAGATGCGGTCGGGGTCGCCGCGCGGAGCGAACACCCAGGCGTAGATCCACATCGCCGCCAGAGCGAGGACCAGCAGCGCGAGCAGCGCCCGCACAGCACGGTCCCGCGCCGTGCGCGGAGGGAGCCGGTCAGGCTCGGCCATGGAGCCGTCGGTCACCGGATGACCCTCGCGCTGCGCAGTCGGCGGCGGCAAGCCCGTGCTACGTCGCCACCTCGAGGACGATGACCGTGCCAGGCGGAGCCAGGCTCCGGCCGGGCGGCGATTGTCCGATCACCAGGCCGACGTCGTCGCCGGTGCCGCTGATCGCGATCACGCTCGGGACGAATCCGGCCTCTCGGAGGCTCGCTGCAGCCTCGCGGGCCTGGGTGCCAACGACCGCTGGGACCGGTCGCAGCGCCGGCGCGACCGGCTGCTCGCCGGGTAGCAGCTCCTCGGGATCGCGCTGCGGGGGAGCGTCATCGATGAGCGCCGGTGGGGGAGGGAGAGCGCTCGGGGGGATCCCCTCATGGGCGATCGCCATCACGTCGTGCCAGATCTGCGCCGGCCACGAGCCTCCGGTGATCGCCTGCGGAGTCCGCGGCGGCGTCATCGGGATGCCCTCGGTCGGGTAGCCCACCCAGACCGCGGCCACGAGGTCGGCCGTGTACCCCACGAACCACGCGTCCTTCCAGTCTTGTCCGGTGCCGGTCTTGCCCGCCACGGGCCGGTCCAGGCGGGCCCTGGTGCCGGTGCCGCGCTCGACGACCTGCTCGAGCACCCACGTGACGGCGTCCGCGATGTCTGCGTCGAGCACCCGCACCGGCTGGATCTCGTGGTTGTAGAGCACCGTCCCGTCGAGCCTGGTCACCCGGGTGATCGCGGTGGGGGTGACGCGCACGCCTCGGTTGGCGAACGTTCCGAACGCAGCGGCCATGTCGGTCACGTGCAGATCGTTGGCGCCGAGCACCGCCGACGGGTAGCGCAGCAGGTCGCTGGTCACGCCGTAGCGCTCCGCGGCGCGCATCGAGGCCTCGACGCCGACATCCATGATCAGCTGGGCGTACACCGTGTTGTACGAGCGCACGGTGGCCTCCACGAGGTCTACCTCGCCGCCGCCACCACCACCGCCGTAGTTCGAGACCTCCCAGTCCGGCCCGTCCGCCACCGGGATGGTGATTCGCCCAGGAGCGCTGTAGATCGAGCGAAGGGGGATACCAGCCTCCAGCGCCGCCGCGAGCACGATGGGCTTGAAGGATGAGCCCGTCGGGCGGCCCGCACCGTCGGTGGCGAGGTTGAACTTGGCGGTCTGGTCGGTGCCCCAGAAGTCGCGCCCGCCGACCATGGCGCGGATGTAGCCGGTGTCGGGCTCGACGACGACGACTGCAGCAGACGGATCGCCGGTCGGGTCGGGGAGGATGGCTGCGACCGCAGCCTCGGCGCGGCGCTGGAGTTCGAGATCGATGGTGGTCTCGATGCGCAGCCCACCGCCGAAGAGGAGGTTGAGCCGCTCCAGCGGGGTGGCGCCGAAGCGGCTGTCGGTGAGGATCCACTTCTTGACCTCCTCGATGAAGTGGCCGGCCTCGTACTCCTCCTGGACCTCGCGCTCCTGCAGCTGCAGCACCACCGGCTCCGTCACGGCCTGGTCATGCTCCTTCTCCGTGATCAGCTCGAGGTCGAGCATCCGCTCCAGCACCTGGTCTCGTCGCACGACCGCAGCATCCATGTCCTTGAACGGATCGTCGCGGCTCGGGGTGCGGATCAGCCCCGCCAGCAGGGCACCCTCGGAGAGGGTCACCTCGCTGATCGGCTTGCCGAAGTAGGCGAACGCGGCTGCCTGGCAGCCGTAGGCGCCCTGGCCGAAGTAGATGGTGTTGAGGTACAGCTCGAGGATGAGCTCCTTGCTGTAGCGCCGCTCGATCTGCAGCGCGAGCGACGCCTCCTCGATCTTGCGGCTCACCGTCTTCTCGTCGTCGAGCAGCGCGTTCTTCACGTACTGCTGCGTGATCGTGGAGCCTCCCTCCTCGATCTGGCCGGCACGAGCGTTCACCCGCGCCGCGCGCACCACGGCACGCAGGTCGACGCCGCTGTGCTCCCAGAAGCGCTCGTCCTCGATGGCGACGACCGCGTCCCTGAAGTCCTGCGGCATCTTGGCCAGCGCGATGTTCCGGCGGTTCTCCTCGGCGTGGAGCTCGGTGATGAGCGTCCCGTCGGTGGCGAAGATCCGCGAGTTCTCAGCGTTGGCCGGCAGCGCCGGAGGCAGCTCCTCGGTGCGGTAGGAGCACGCGCTCGCCATGACGCTGGCGACGACGCACAGCAGGACGAGTCGGCGCACGGCCCCATTCTCGTCGATCGAGCCCACCTGGGAGAGGCACATCGCCAGAAGGGGTTGGACGGCGGCAGGTGCCCCACGTCAGGCTTCACTCCGTGACCGACGCGCTGCTCGACGACCTGGCCGCTCGTGGCCTGGTCCACGACCACACCGACCTGGACGCACTGCGCGACCGCCTGGATGCAGGGCCGGTTCGGTTGTACTGCGGCTTCGACCCGACAGCCGACAGCCTCGGCATCGGCAACCTGGTGCCGCTCCTGCTGCTGCGTCGGTTCCAGCTCGCAGGCCACCGGCCCATCGCGCTCGCCGGTGGAGCGACCGGCATGATCGGTGACCCCAGCGGCCGCTCGTCGGAGCGCAACCTCCTCGATCGCGCCACCCTCGACGCGAACCTCGCCGCCATCTCGTCCCAGCTCGTCCGACTCCTCGACTTCGGCTCCGGTCCGACCCAGGCCGAGCTGGTCGACAACCGAACCTGGACCGAGCCTGTCGGCGTCCTGGAGTTCTTTCGTGATGTGGGCAAGCACGTTCCCGTCAGCACCATGCTGGGCAAGGAGTCGGTGCGAGCCCGTCTCGATGGCGAGACCGGATTCAGCTTCACCGAGTTCAGCTACATGCTGCTGCAGGCGAACGACTTCCGGCACCTGTTCGAGGCACATGGCGTCGAGCTCCAGG
>JBBRAZ010000056.1:0-17948 GCA_038206295.1 Acidimicrobiales bacterium | reverse complement strand
CGAGTGGCACTGGATCCTCACCGGCCACAACCTCACCATCCTCCACCAGCGAAGCCCCTGACCCAGCCCGCCCCGCCGCCGCCACACACCACCCGCGTCCAGGCCTGAACCGCCCCGCCCTAACGCAACGGCCTCCCCAGTCTCCGCAGCGCACCGAGAACGCGAAATGGGCGATCTGGGTGTCGTGGTGAGACTGGGAGTACCCGCAGCGCACCGAGAACGCGAGGGGGCGCGGGGAGGGGCATGATGGCGGGGCTCGAGCACCCTGGGGGGACCATGGCCGATCTCGTGATCCGCAACGGCACGATCGTTGACGGAACCGGCGCGCCGGGCTACGTCGGTGACGTCGCCATCGACGGCGACACCATCACCGCCGTCGGCGTCGTCGACGTGGAGGGTCGGCGGGAGATCGACGCCACCGGCTGCATCGTCACCCCCGGCTGGGTCGACGTGCACACCCACTACGACGGGCAGGTCACGTGGGACCCGGTGGTCAGCCCGTCGGGCTGGCACGGTGTGACCACCATCGTGATGGGCAACTGCGGCGTCGGCTTCGCGCCCGCTCGCGCCAGCGACCGAGCGTGGCTGATCCAGCTCATGGAGGGGGTCGAGGACATCCCCGGTGCCGCGCTCGCCGAGGGCATGACGTGGGACTGGGAGAGCTTCCCGGAGTACCTGGACGAGGTGGAGCGCATGCCGCGCGTCCTCGATGTCGCCGCGCTGCTGCCGCACGGCGCGCTGCGCGCCTACGTGCTCGGCGAAGGTCGCGCGAACGCGCCGGCGACCACCGAGGAGATCGACGAGATGCGGCGCCTGGCGCGCGAGGCCGTCGAGGCCGGAGCGATGGGCATCTCCACCACCCGCACGATGCTGCACCGGGCGAAGGACGGCGAGCTCGCGGCGGGCACCACCGCCGCGGCCGAGGAGCTCATCGGGATCGGCGCCGCGCTCGCGGATGCCGGCCACCGCGTCTTCTCCGTGGCGAGCGACCTCATGGACCTCCGCGGCGAGATGGCGTGGATGGCTGCCATAAGCAGCGCAGCGCACGTGCCGGTCACGTTCCAGGTGGTGCAGGCCGACTTCGCCCCCGACCTGTGGCGCACGTGGATCGACGCCGCGCTCGACGCCAACCGCCACGGCGCCTGGCTGGTGCCGCAGGTGGCGGGGAAGCCGGCGTCGATCATGGTCGGGTGGGCGTCGTCGTTCCATCCCTTCATCGACTGCCCGTCGTACCAGGCGATCGCGGATCTGCCCCTCGATGAGCGCATCGCCGCGCTGCGCACTCCGGAGGTGCGCGCCGCGATCCTCGCCGATGACCCGGGCACCCGCGCGGGCGCGTCGATGGTGCGCGCCGCGACCCACAAGGTGTTCCCGCTGCAGGACCCGCCGAACTACGAGCCGAGCCCCGACGACAGCGTCAAGGCCATCGCTGCGCGCGAGGGTCGCAGCGAGGCCGAGGTCATGTACGACGTCATGCTCGAGCGTGACGGCCACGAGATGCTGTACCTGCCGATCCTCGGCTACGCCGGCGGCGGGCTCGACGCCATCGCCGAGATGCTGGCGCACCCCTCGACGGTGCTCGGCCTCGGCGACGGCGGTGCGCACTGCGGCGTGCTGTGCGACGCCAGCCTGCCGACGTTCATGCTCACCCACTGGGCACGGGATCGCTCACGAGGCGACCGGCTGCCGCTGGAGGCGATCGTCGCCCACCAGACGCGCCGCACCGCCGAGCTCTACGGCTTCCTCGATCGCGGCCTGCTCGCCCCCGGGATGCTGGCGGACCTCAACGTCATCGACCACGCGCACCTGGCGCTCGATCGACCGGAGATGGTCTTCGACCTGCCCGCGGGCGGCAAGCGCCTCGTGCAGGGCGCCCGCGGCTACATCGCCACCGTGAAGTCCGGCGTCGTCGTGCGCGACCACGACCAGGACACCGGCGAGCGCCCCGGCCGCCTCCTTCGTGGCGCGCAGCCTGCGCATCGCGGCGCCGCTCCCGTCGCCGCTCGCTGACCTCGGCTGGCTCCGGACCGTCGTCGCTCAGGCGTCGGGGTCGCGGATCGAGCCTTCGAGCAGCGCCCCGTCGATCCCGGTGACGTGGCAGCTCCCCACCCGTGAGCCGGCTCGCCACTCGTCGATGCTCGGCACCAGCCACAGGAGGTCGTACTCGGTCTCGACCGGATCCATGCCCACCACCGCGGCGAATGCCGCGGTGCAGGTGTCCTCCGCCCATCGGTGCAGGTCCTGGACCCCGGGGAACTCGGCATCTGACGATGCCTCGTGCAGCATGAAGGACAGCATCTCCTCGAGGTGGGGGCCGCTGCACGGGGTGTCGGCGCCGACGTCGTCGAAGCAGGGGAGCGGGTGCTGGTCGCCGGCGTCGCGCAGCGACGAGGTGAGCGGCTTCCCGTCGAGGCGCATCCCGAAGCACGTGATGGTGCGACTGCCGCTGCTCCACCGCACGCCGTCGGGCACGAAGAAGCCGATGTCGAGCATCGACCCGCCGTAGGGCGCCGAGGTGTAGTCGGTCAGCGCTTCGGGGCAGCGCTGCATCGCCCGGTCGCCGAGCTCGGCCATGCCCGGGAAGGCCTCGCCGCCGACCGGCAGCACGGCGACGATCTCGATCACGTGCTCCTCGTCGCAGCTCGCCGACTCGACGATCCCGGTCGATTGCACCATCGACGTGCTTCCCCCGAGTCCCGGATCGCCGGCGCACTCCCCGACGGCGAGCTCGGTGACCTGGTCGGTCTCGGCGTCGGTCACCCCGATCACCGCTGCCGCCAGCACGAACACGGCGGCGCCACCTGCGAGGCGCAGCGTCGATGCCTGGCCGACCAGCACGATCACCACGGCGAGCGTGGCCGCGATGGCGCCGATCTGGAAGCGGCTGTCGCCGGCGGTCTCCGTCGCAACCCACCCCAGCAGGGCGATGGTGAGCACGGCGCGCGCCACGATGAAGGGCACCACCGAGCGCCGACCGCGCAGCAGCTGCACCGCGAGGATGGTGTCGATGATGACGAAGGTGGGCAGGATGCCGATGGCGATCGCGTACACGACGCCGGCGCCGAGCATCGCCGCGCCGGCGACCATCGGACGGCGGAGCCTGCGGGCGATGGGCCGGTCGCGCACGAGGGCGGGTGCGGCGTGCTGCATCGGGGTGCCATCAGCGGCGGGCACCGCTGGTGCGCCGAACGCCGCAGTCGCGGGTGGCGCTGCCGGAACCTGGGGCGCGTGCGGCGCGAGCGGAGGAGGAGGCGGCACGGGCGGGGCGACGAGCGCCGGTGGGAAGGCCTCGAGGTCGGCGCGCTTGCCCTCGAGCAGCAGCGAGGCGCCGAGGACCTGCACCTCGAGGCGGGCCTTGCCCCTGCCGGCGCGGGCGGTGTCCAGGAGGCGCCCCGGGCCGATCTCGTCGCCGAGCGCCGCCGTCGCCAAGAGGTGTCGGGGGTGGCGGGCGATGACGGTTCCGGTCGAGAAGACGAGGAGGCGTCGCTGCGTGCAGGCGATCACCAGGTTGTCAGGCAGCAGCGCCTCGGTGCCGTCCACCGCCCGCGTCGTGAGGTCCTGCAGGTCGCCCTTGATCTGGACCCGGGCCGCGGCGACAACCGACTCGCCGGGCAGGAGCACGTCCGCATGGTCCTTCTCGATCAGCTCCCTGATGCCTCCCACGGGGCGAGCATGCCAGTCCTCGGATCGTCGTGCTCGGATCACCTGCGCGGCCTTGCTGCGCGGCTGCTGGCGTGCTCGACTCGCGGCGTGGGGGATCAGGTCGGAGACGAGCACGCCGTCCAGCGCGCGGACGCGGTCGCCGGCACCCGGGCGCACCTGGCACCGAACCGCGTCGCCACCTTCGAGATGCTCGGCGTCGACCTCGTCATGGGGCGCCGCGAGGGCTACCGGTTCTGGGACCTCGACGGCCGCCCGTTCCTCGACCTCCACCTGAACGGCGGCACCTTCAACCTCGGCCACCGCAACCCGCAGGTGATCGCCGCGCTGACCGAGGCGCTCGCCACCGTCGACATCGGCAACCACCACTTCGCCTCCGCCGCTCGCTCGGAGCTCGCCTCTCGCCTCGTGGCGGTGTCGCCGGCGGGCGCACTCGCGTCGGTGGTCTTCACGCCGAGCGGCTCGGAGGCCATCGACGCCGCCATCCGGTCGGCACGGCGGGCGACGGGCCGCCGCCGCATCGTCGCCTTCGCCGGAGCGTTCCACGGTCGCTCGGGCCTCTCGAGCCTGGCGGGCGACCCGGCCAACGCGGCTGCGTTCGGCAGCGACCAGCCCGACGCCTTCACCACCGTGGCCTTCGACGACCTCGACGCGCTCGAGGCTTCCCTCGCCAGCGGCGACGTGGCCGCGGTGCTCGCCGAGGTGCTGCCCGCCACCAGCGGCTTCCTCATCCCGTCCGACGACTTCTATCCAGCGGTGCGCGAGCTGTGCGACCGCCACGGCACGATGCTCGTCGCGGACGAGGTGCAGACCGGCATGGGGCGAACCGGCTCGGTGTGGGCGCTCGATCGCTGGGGGGTCGTGCCCGACGCGCTCGTCACGGGCAAGGGGCTGTCGGGCGGCATCTACCCCATCGCCGCCGTGCTGCTCGGCGACCGGATGGGCGCGTGGTTGCAGGAGGATGGCTGGGGCTACGTGTCCACCTTCGGCGGCTCGGAGCTGGGTTGCGTCGTCGGTTGCACGGCGCTCGACCTGTCGACCTCAGCGGAGGCGCTCGCTGGCGCCCGGGCGCTGGCAGCGCGCTACGCAACCGGGCTCGCCGAGCTGGCCGCGCACCACCCGTACCTCGCCGAGGTGCGCCAGCAGGGCCTCGTGATGGGGCTGCGCTTCGCCGAACGCGGTGGTGCGCTGCGGATGTGCAAGGCGCTGTACGACCGCGGGCTGTGGGCGATGTTCGCGGGGTTCGACACCTCGGTGCTGCAGTGGAAGCCGGGCCTGCTCGCCGACGACGCGTTCGTCGACGAGTCGCTCGCCATCCTCGGCGACGCGCTCGTCGCGGTCGAGGCGGAGAGGGCGTCGTGAGCGACGAGCTCGGCGTCGCCACCGATGTGATCGCGGCCGCAGCTGCTGCCGCGTTCGGGCTCCCCGACGACGTGGCGTGCACGGTGCTCAAGGAGCGCGAGAACCTCGTGCTCGGCATCCAGCCGGCGGGCGGCGAGCACCTCGTGCTGCGCGTGCACCGCCCCGGCTACCGCACCGACGACGAGCTGCGCTCCGAGCAGTCGTGGGCCGCGGCCCTTCGCACCGACGGCGTCGTGGCCACCCCCGAGTCGGTCCCGACGCCCGCCGGCGACGTCGTGGCCCGCGTGCTCGTGCCCGGGCGCGCCGAGCCGCTCCAGATCACGGCGGTGCGCTGGGTGCCGGGCGAGCCGCTGGGCGACGTGACCGACGCCGGTGCCATGGCCCTCGATGCGGTCGCCCGCTACCGCCAGCTCGGCGCGCTCATGGCTTCCATGCACGACCACGCTGCGGCGTGGACGCCGCCGGCGGGTTTCGTGCGCCCGCGCTGGGACGTCGGTGGCATGCTCGGCGACGCGCCCCTGTGGGGCCGCTTCTGGGACACCGACGCCTTGTCGACCGACGACCGCGCCGTGCTCGAGCGGTTCCGCGACCACGCCCGCCGCGAGCTCTCCGCGCTGGGCGAGCCGCCGGAGCGCTTCGGGCTGATCCACGGCGACTTCCTGCCCGAGAACGTCCTCGTCGACGGCGAGCGCCTCACGCTCATCGACTTCGACGACAGCGGGTGGGGGTGGCACCTGTTCGACATCGCCACGTCGTTCGTGGGGGCGTGGGGTCAGCCCGACGAGGAGGCGCTCGAGGCGGCGTTCCTCGAGGGCTACCGCTCGGTGCGTCCGCTGCCCGAGGAGCACCTCGCTCTGCTGCCGCTCTTCCTCGCGCTGCGCGCCGCCACCTACGCCGGGTGGGTGTGCACGCGCGACAACGAGTGGGCCCGCTCCATGCGCGAGCTCGTCATCGCTGCCGCCGTCGAGCTCGCCTCCGACGCCCTCTGAACAAGGCTTCTCGGCGTGCTGCGTGGACTGGGAGTCTCACGACGCTGCCGAGATCGACCTACGAGGCGACCGCCTCGGTCGCTCCTGAACCGCAGCGGACCGAGCTCTACTCGGCCATGGTCGAGCGGATGCCGCAGTTCGCCGGCTACCAGGAGGGCAACCCGCGCACCATCCCCGTGGTCGTGCTCACCCGTCGCTGAGCCGGGGCCGGGGAGTGCTCAGCGGGGTCCAGCCTCCGCTCGCCGGGCGATGGAGCGCGCCATGCCGGCGAAGATCATCCCGTGGAACGGCAGCATCGCGAACCAGTACGCCCGGCCGAAGAGCCCCCGGGGCGCGAACGACGCCAGCTGGTGGAGCGTCACCACCCCGTCGCTGTCGGGGCCCTCGACCCGCCACGTCAGCCACGCCTTCCCGGGCACCTTCATCTCGGCCTGCAGCACCAGCTCCCGTCCCTCGTCCACCAGCGTGACGCGCCAGAAGTCGAGCGACTCGCCGGGTCGCAGCTCGACGGGATGGCGACGGCCTCGCCGGAGGCCGGGGCCGCCGAGCAACCGGTCGATCGCCCCGCGCAGGCGCCACGCCCAGTCGACGACGTAGTAGCCGTTGTCGCCGCCGATGCGGCTGAAGGCCTCGAACACCGCGTCGGGGGAGGCGCTGGTGGTCACGACCTTGTGGTCGGTGTAGGTCGCGCCACCAGCCCACGGCGGGTCGCCCTCGATCACGTCCGCCGGGGTGAACCCGGCGTCGGACCACCGCGTGTCGACGGCCTCGGCTCGGGTGCGACGCAGTGCCAGCTCGATCGCGGCGCGCAGGCCGAGCGGCTCGTGCGGGAACAGGTCGTCGATGGCGCGATCGGTGACGACGACCTCGTGGCGGAGCGAGTCCACCAGCGGCCGTGCCGTCGCCGCGGGCAGGGGCGTGACGAGCCCGATCCAGCGGGCGGACAGCGTCGGGCTCAGCACCGGCACCGGCACGATGATCCTGCGGCGCAGCCCGGCCACCTCGGCGTACAGCTGCATCAGCTCCTCGTAGGAGACGATGTCGGGGCCGCCGATCTCGAGGACGCGGTCGATGGGCTCCGCGTCGTCGATGACTGCGACGAGGTAGTGCAGCACATCGCGGATCGCGATGGGCTGGCACCGGCTGCGGACCCACGTCGGGGTCACCATGGCCGGCAGGACCTCGACGAGGTAGCGAAGCATCTCGAACGACAGCGACCCCGATCCGATGATCACCGCGGCGCGCAGCTCAGTCGTCGGCGTGCGACCGGCAGCGAGGATGCGGCCGACCTCGTGGCGGCTGGCGAGGTGCGCGCTGGTGGCGTCGTCGTCGCCCATGCCGCCCAGGTAGACGATGCGTCCCACGCCGGCGGCGTCGCAGGCGTCGCGGACGTGCGCGGCGGCGCGGGCGTCCGCCTCGGCGAAGTCCCCCGGACCGCCCATCGAGTGGACGAGGTAGTAGACGACGTCGGCGCCTTCCACGGCTGCGGCCAGCGTCTCGGGCCGCAGCACGTCGCCCTGCAGGAGGACGACGTCGTCGGACCACGAGTAGCGCTCCGCTCGCTGGGGCGACCTCGCCAGCACCCGCACGTGGTGCCCGGCGTCGAGCAGCTTCGTGACCAGGCGACCGCCGACGTAGCCGGTCGCGCCGATGACGACGATCTGCTGGGGACTGCTCACCCGGACACGCTACGGGCGGATGCGCTCGACGCCACGCGGCCGTCACCTACCAGCCCTACCGGGAGGGCAACCCCCGCACCATCCCGGTGGTCGTGCTCACCCTCGACGAGCACCTCGGCGAGGGTGCCCTCTGGCATGCTGGTCGACAGTGGAGGGTGCGATGGAGGTTGAGCGGCCGCTCGTGGCGGCGGTCGCGGGTGAGGACCGGTCGCTGCTCACGTCAGCGACCCTGCTGGTGCTCGCCGGCGACGCGATCCTGATCGCGGGCACCTTCCTCCCGTGGGTGCGCAGCGGCACCGCCACGCGCAACAGCTACGCATCGATGCAGGCTGCGGAGCGCCTCGACGTCGCCACCTCCGACGTGACTGCCGCGGTCCTGCAGGCGTGGTTCTTCGTCCCGGTCGCCGCCGCGCTCATCACCGTCGGCCTCGCGCTGCACCACGTGCGCCTCGCATCGGTGGCCGCGGCGGCGACGGTGCTTCTCACCAGCGGGTGCGCGCTGGTGGTGGTCCGCTCGTCGGTGCCCGTCGGCGCGGGTCCGGTGACATGCCTGGTGGGGTCGGCGGTGCTCGCCGTCGGCGCTGCGCTCCACGCCCGCCACCACGGCACCTGCGTCAGCTGCCACCCGCCGGGAACCTGACGGTCCGCCGCTGACGGTCGCCGGTGGCTAGCGTGCCTGGAGATGGAGCCGCACCTGCGGCCGGGACGGGTGGGGTGCAGCGGTGGACGATCGACCAGCCGACGACCAGGGCGATCCGTCCCTTCCTCCACCTCCACCGCCCCCGCTTCCACCCCCGCCGCTGCCGATCCTCACCCCGCTGCCGATGGGCGCGGGCGGCCCCACGCCCATCGACGCGACGCCTGAGCAGGTGCAGGTGCTGCGCCGCCCCAGCGGTCGGGGTCTCGGCGTCGTGCTGAGCGTGTTCGCGCTCCTCTGCGCCAGCGGCTTCGCCGTGATCGCCGCCAACGCATCGGATGGCGCGTCGACCCCGGAGTCCGCGGTGGAGCAGCTGTTCGACGCCCTTGAGCACAACGACATCGTCGGGCTGCTCGAGGTGCTTCCGCCCAGCGAGCGCGCCGCGATCGGCGACCCGATGCTGGACGTGATCGACGAGCTGCAGCGCCTCGAGATCCTCGCCGACTTCGACGAGTCGAGCACCCCGGGCTTCGAGTTCGACGTCGAGGGTCTCGAGCTCGCCAGCACCGGCCTCGGCGATGGCGTCAGCGCGGTGCGGATCACCGGGGGGACGATCACCTCGACGGTGCGCCCCGGCGACCTGCCGCTCGGCGACACGGTGCGCGACCTCCTCGATGAGGAGCTCGCCGAGGCCGACGCGGAGACCGATACCTCCGACCTCGCGGACAGCGACGTGCAGATCGTCACCGTGCGCGAGGGCGACGGCTGGCACGTGAGCCTCTTCTACTCCATCGCCGAGGCCGCCCGCGCCGGCGAAGGCTCGCCGCCGGACTTCGGCAACGGCCTGCCGGCGATCGGCGCCGACTCGCCCGAGGGTGCGGTGCGGGGCCTGCTGCAGTCCGCGGTGGACCTCGACCTGGGTGGGGTCATCGGCATGCTCCCACCCGACGAGATGCGCGTCCTGTACGACTACGGCCCGCTGTTCGTGGACGAAGCCGACGAGGCAGCGGCCGAGGTGAGAGCGGAGGGCTTCACCGGACAGCTCAGCGACGTGCAGCTCCACGCGGAGGGTGGCGGCGACGTCCGCACGGTGGTCATCGATGCCCTCGACGTGACGTTGGGCGACGAGGAGAGCTCGGTGCACCTCGCCTACGGCGACGGGTGCATCGACTTCGAGATCACCTATGAGTCCTACACGTGGGATGACGACGGGCGGGATGACGGCGGCACCACCCTGGAGACCGACGAGCTCAGCTGGTGCGAGGGTGGCGAGATGCTCGTCGACGGCGAGCCGATGGAGGAGTCGGAGTGGGGGTTCACCTCCGAGCTGTTCGGTGATCCGTCGGAGCTCCTGTCGTCGTTCGCGCTGCGTGTCGTGCAGGTCGACGGCGCGTGGTACGTGAGCCCGACGCGCTCGCTGTTCGAGCCGATGCTCTCGATGCTCGAGGGGCTCGAGCCCGCCGACCTCGAGGAGCTCCTCGACGGGTTCCTCGGCGACGAGGGCTTCTTCACCTCCGCCAGCGAGGAGGTGTTCGTCCCAGTTGGTGGCTCAATAGGGGAGCCCATCGATGAGGCGTGCTTCGCGCCGTACGACGAGCTCGGTGACGACGCGACCGACGCGGAGTGGGAGGCGGCGGCCGACGCCGTCGACGAGTGCTTCGGCGACGCCACCTTCCCGGAGGGATCCGCTGCTGAGGAAGACCTCGGCGAGCTCGATCCTTTGGGCGTCGATGCGCTGGACGACCTCTTCCCGGAGGGGTCGGACATGAGCGCGATGGTGACGTGCGCCATGGCGATCGGATCCGATGGACCGGAGACGCCTTCGGTGACCGACGTCGAGGAGCTCTACGACTGCCTCCTGGACAACGGGGTCGACGCGACGACGAGCCCTGTGCTGGCGTGCCTGGACGAGTACCTCGCTGCTCCGCATCCATCGGGGAGCGAAGGGGGGTTGGTGGAGGGCGATGCGCTATCGATCTGCCTCGACCAGGCGTTCGACGAGATGCCGATGCTCGGGCAGTTCGAGAGCATCGGCAGCGAGGTCATCACCGAACCCGAACCCGATCCCGCATCCGAGCCCACGCCGGGAGCTGAGCCCGGGACAGCGCCGAAGGGGCTCGAGGGGGAGTAGGTGCGTCCGGGAAGCAGACGGCGCCGCCGGCGGTTGCACCGGCCATGAGCATCCGCGTGGGCGACGTCGCGCCCGATGTCGCCCTGCCCACCTCCGCTGGATCTGCCCGGCTGGCGGACCACCGCGGCTCCTGGGTCGTCCTCTACTTCTACCCAGCCGACAACTCTCCCGGGTGCACCGCCGAGGCCTGCTCGTTCCGCGACGCGTACGAGGACTTCACCGATGCCGGCGCCGTGGTCATCGGCGTGAGCGGCGATTCGGCGTCGTCGCACGACGGGTTCGCTGCGAAGCACCGGTTGCCGTTCACCCTCGTGTCCGATGACGACGGAGCGCTGCGCGCCGCGTTCGGGGTGCGCAAGACCCTCGGCATCATCGAGGGCCGCGTCACGTTCGTGATCGACCCCGAGGGCGTCGTGCGCGACACGTTCAGCTCGCAGGTGCGGGCGACGGCGCACACGTCACGGGCGCTCGAGGTCATCCGCGGCGCGTCGAAGAGCTGAGCCGGTACCGTCACGTGTCCATGGCCGCCACCACGTTCGCCGTCCTCGCCGAGGACGAGCGCTCGGTCGAGGGTCGCCTCGACGCCGACGGTCGGGCGCTGATCGCGCTCGACGACCTCCCCGCAGCGCTCGGCTGGGAGCTGCGACCCGAGGGGCTGTGCCGGGGCGATGTCTGCGTGCCGGTGCGCGACCGCACCGGGCTCGAGGTGGACGGAGCCGTCGACCTGGTCGCGGTGGGTGCAGCGCTCGACCGCCCGGTGGTCGTCGATGCCGAAGCCGGGGTGGTGGCCTTCGGTGCGCATCGCGCCGAGCGGCGTCGAGGCGTCGCCGAGCACGAGGCGCCCCCGTTCACGCTGCCGGACCTCGAGGGAAACCCCCGCTCGCTCGCCGAGTGGCACACGAAGCGCAAGCTGCTCATCGCGTTCGCCTCCTGGTGAGGCTGCCGTTACGACCTGCCCGGGTGGCAGGCGCTGCAGGACGAGCTCGGTGACGACCTCCAGGTGATCGGCGTCGCCATCGACGAGTCGGTGGACGACGTGCTGCCCTGGGTGGAGGGCGTGACCTTCCCCGTCCTGCTCGACCGCGAGCACCTGCTCACCGATCTCTACGCGATCTCGAACGTCCCGACGGTCGTGTGGATCGACGAGCGCGACCGCATCGCTCGCCCGAACACGGTCGCGTTCGGCACCGACACGTTCAAGGACTTCACCGGCGTCGCCTCGGGGCCGCACAAGGACGCCATCGCTCGCTGGGCCCGCACGGGCGAGGTGGAGGCGACGCCTGCCGATGGTGGCGGGGTCGAGGACCTGACCGACGATGAGGAGCAGGCCCGCCTGTGGTTCCGCGTCGGTGCCTGGCTGCGCCGCACGGGACGGGTCGACGAGGCGGCGGCGCGCTTCGAGCGAGCCGTGGCGTTGGCGCCGATGGACTTCACCATCCGCCGCGCGGCGATGCCGCTGGTCGGCACCGATCCGTTCGGCGCGGAGTTCTTCGCGCTGTACCAGGAGTGGACGGACGCCGGACGCCCCTACAACGGGCTCATGGCCGAGGGCGAGGAGCCGTCGTCGAGCTGATCGCCGCCGCCCCCACCTTCTGGTGGGACCGATCGCGCATGGCGACGCGCTGGTCCCACCGGAGGGGTGCGGTTGTGGCGGGTAGTGTGACAAGACATCCACGTCAGCGGTAGCGAGCGATCGGAGCAGATGTGGCGAGCGACCGTCGCACGGCAGCACGGCGTGGCACTGCTGGCGCGGAGCGCAGCGACCGAGGCGAACCTGCCGAGCACGCCGACGGACGCACGGCGCGGCGCGATCGCAACCGGCTCGCCGTGCTCGACGCGGTGCTCGAGCTGTTCAGCGAGGACAACCTCGAGCCCGGACCCGCGGAGGTGGCAGAGCGATCCGGCGTCTCCCTGCGCTCCGTCTACCGCTACTACGAGGACCGCGACGCACTCGCCCGCGCCGCGATCGCCCGGAACCTCGAGCGCGTGCAACCTCTGTTCGAGATCGGCGACCTCGGCGTCGGTCCCCTCGAGGACCGCATCGAGCGCATGGTCGCCGGCCGCCTCCGCCTCTACGAGGCCACCGCCCCCATGGTGCGCGCCACGGTGCTGCGCTCCCGCACCAACGACGTCGTGCGCGGCCGCCTCGAGCAGAACCGTCGCCTCCTGCGCGAGCAGGTCGAAGCGATGTTCGCCCCCGAGCTCGTTGCGCTCCCGGCAGCTGAGCGCCGCGAGATCGCCGTGGCCCTCGACGTCCTGCTCGGCTTCGACGCGCTCGAGCACCTCCGGCGCCAGCGCTCCCTGTCGGGTGCCGAGACCCGCCGCGTGCTGGTGCGGGCGCTGCGCTCGCTGGTCGGTCAGGCCCACCCGCCTGCATAGGCGACGAACTGGCCGGTGGTGAAGCCGCTCGTTCCGTCGAGGAACGCCATCGAGAAGGCGGCGAACTCCTCGACCGTGCCGAACCGGCCCATCGGGATCTGCGCCTCGTACGCGGCGCGCACCTCCGGGTCGTCGGTGCCGGCCGCGGCGTGGAACTCGGGGAAGTCCATGAAGTTCGTGCCGAGCGCGTTGACCTGGACGCCGCTCCGAGCGATCTCCGCCGCCACGTTGCGCGCCAGCATCGTCGCCCCGGCGCGCACCGCGGAGTACAGCGGCGCGCCGGGCGTCGGCCGCGCTCCCGCTGCACTGGTGATGAGCACGACCTGTCCCGAGCCCTGCTCGATCATCGGCGCCGTCACCGCCTTGAGGAAGTGGTACGGCGCCTCGAGGCACCCCCGCACGACCTGCTGCAGGTCATCGAGCGTCGACTTCGTGAACCGGCCGCCCACGATCTGCCCCGTGAACGCGGAGGCGGCGTCGATGCGCCCGAAGCGCTCGATCGCCGCGGCCACCAGCGCTGGTGCGGCCTCGGGCACCGACAGGTCGCGCACGCCGTCGACGGCCACCACAGCGGCGCCCATGGCTTCGAGCTCAGCGACCAGCTCGCCGCTCGGGCTGCCGAGCGCCAGGTCGTGGCCGCGGCGTGCCAGCTCGCGCGCCATCGCCGGCCCCACGTAGGCCCGGGCGTCGTTCAGGATGGCGACGCGTCGCGTGGTCTCGGTCATGGCAGGTCCCCCGTGGCGGTGCTGCGGTGCTGGTCGTCGGACACGACCCGTGCAGATGTTCTACCATCTATTGGCATATGACGAGACAGAAGATGCTCCCAGGCGCTGCTGCACTCTTCGCGTTGCTGCTGCTCACCAGCGCCTGCAGCGACGACGACACGACCACCGCTATCAGCACCACCAGCACCAGCAGCACGACCGGAGCACCGGCAGATCCGATGCCGTCGAGCGACGACGCGTTCCCCGATGGTCTGCGCGGCGTCCGCTACTGCGAGGTCCTCCTCCTCTCGGAGACCGGTGCAGGCTTCGTCGCCGAGGTCTGGAACACCCTCGGCCTCAACGACTGCCCCCAGGACCAGTGGGACGCCATCGACGCTGCTGCGATCACCGAGGAGCGCAGCGTGCTGCTCGCACTCAAGAACGGCCCTCGCTACTGGACCCTCGACACGATCCTCTCCGACATCCGCGACGGCGCCGAGGAGACCGCCTTCGGTGGCATGGCCATGTTCCTGGCCGCCACCGTCGAGCTCGGCGACGAGCTCCCGTCGCAGACGCCGTACACCGAGCGCTCGGTGGTTCGCGAGACGACCTTCCGCTTCCGCGGCGGCACCGAGGTGCACGAGCTCACCGATCCCGACGGCACGACCTACGTCATGCAGTCCTTCAGCCAGGCGATCGATCCGACCCTCGACGCGGCACGCCTCAGCGGCCTCGGCGACGAGCTCGACCTGCCCGACGGCTGGACCTTCGCCTCGCACACCCTCGATGAGCAGCTCGACGTGCTCAGCACCGACGGCATCGCCACGGTCATCCAGGACGACCTGCAGAACACCTACCAGCGAATCGACGGCTGACGCCCGCGTCGCCGAGCAACCACAGGGGGGTCGGCATGGCCGACGATCTGATCCAGTACCCACCGGGGACGCCGTTCCCGGGAACCATCGGGCGCACGCTCGAGACCTCGACGCCGGCGTGGCCCGAGCGTCCGTCGCCGCCGCCGGGTGCACCCAACGTGGTGGTGATCGTGCTCGACGACGTCGGCTACGGGCAGCTGTCCGCGTTCGGCGGGCTGTGCGAGACCCCGAACCTGGACCGCCTCGCCGATCGCGGCCTGCGCTACAGCAACTTCCAGACCACCGCGCTCTGCTCGCCGACGCGCGGCACCCTGCTCACCGGTCGCAACCACCACACCCTCGGGCTCGCCGCCATCACCGAGCTCTCGCTCGGCTACCCGGCGCTCAACGGCACGATGGGATTCGAGCACGGCTTCCTCTCCGAGATCCTCGTCGCCAACGGCTACAACACCTTCGCCATCGGCAAGTGGCACCTCACCCCCGCCGAGCAGACCACCCCCGCCGGTCCCTTCGACCGCTGGCCGCTCGGCCGCGGCTTCGAGCGCTTCTACGGCTTCCTCGGCGGCGACACCGACCAGTGGCACCCCGACCTCACCGAGGACAACCGCTCGGTGCGCCAGCCCGCGACCCCCGCCGAGGGCTACCACCTCAACGCGGACCTCGCGGATCGCGCCATCGGTTGCATCCGCGACGCGCACGCCAGCGCGCCCGACAAGCCGTACCTCCTGTGGTTCGCCACCGGCGCGGGCCACGCCCCGCACCAGGTCGAGCAGGAGTGGATCGACCGCTACGCGGGCGCGTTCGACATGGGCTGGGACGAGTACCGCCGCATCGTCTTCGAGCGCCAGCGCGAGCTCGGCCTGCTGCCCGACGGCACCGAGCTGTCCCTGCGCGACCCCGACGTCGAGCCGTGGGACGAGCTCAGCGACGACGCCAAGCGCATGTACACCCGACAGATGGAGGTGTACGCGGCGTTCATGAGCCAGACCGACCACCACATCGGCCGCGTGCTGGACGCCATCGAGCAGCTCGGCGAGCTCGACGACACCATCGTGATCGCGGTCTCCGACAACGGCGCCAGCGCCGAGGGCGGCGCGCACGGCACCCGCAACGAGGGGCTGTTCTTCAACCTCGCCCCGGAGACCCTCGAGGACAACCTCGAGGTCATCGACCAGTGGGGCGGCGAGGACACCTTCCCCCACTACTCGTGGGGCTGGACGTGGGCCGGTGACACGCCGTTCCGCCGCTGGAAGCGCGAGACCTACCGCGGCGGGATCACCGACCCGTGCATCGTGTCGTGGCCGGCAGGCATCGCGGCGCGTGGCGAGGTGCGCCACCAGTACGCCCACGCCATCGACGTGCTGCCCACGCTCCTCGAGGTGCTCGGCATCGAGCCGCCGACGCAGATACGCGGCGTGGCGCAGTCCGAGCTGCACGGCGTCAGCCTCGCCCACACCTTCGACGACCCCGATGCGCCCAGCCGCCACACGACGCAGCTGTTCGAGATGTTCGGCCACCGCTCCATCTACCACGAGGGCTGGAAGGCGGTGTGCCCGTATCCGGGGCCGAGCCTGGCGGAGGGAGCCGAGCGCGGTCACCCGTTCGGCACCTTTCTCACCGAGGCCATCCTCGATCGCCTCGACGCCGAGGACTGGGAGCTCTACGACCTGACCACCGACCCCGCCGAGTGCCACGACGTCGCCGCCGAGCAACCCGAGCGCCTCGCCGAGCTCGTCGCCCTGTGGTGGTCGGAGGCCGAGCGCACCGGCGTGCTGCCCATCGCCACCGCTGACATCACCCGACTGCTCTCGCGTCGCCCCGCCGTGGGCGGCCACCGCAAGGTGTTCACCTACCACCCGGGCGGCTCGCCGGTCCCGTTCATCACCGCGCCCCGCCCCTACAACCGGCCGCACCGCATCACCGCGCGCCTCACCATCCCCGACGAGGGCGCCACCGGGGTGCTGCTCACCCACGGCAGCCGACACGGCGGGTACGCGCTGTACCTGCTCGACGGCCACCTGCACCACGTGCACAACCACCTCGGCCTGGCGCGCTTCACCGTGTCGTCGACCACGCCGGTGCCCAGCGGCGACGTCGAGGTGGCGGTCGAGCTGGCGCCCACCGGGCCGCCGGACTTCTCCAAGGGCCACGGCAGCCCGTACCTCGTGCACCTGCTGGTCGACGGCGCGGTCGTCGGCGTCGGCGAGCTGCCGTACACCGTGCCCAACCTGTTCGGCGTCGTCGGGCTGTCGTGCGGGTACGCGGCCTACGACAGCGTCGACCCGTCGCGCTTCGAGGCGCCGTTCACCTGCACGGCGACGATCCACGAGGTCGTCCTCGACGTCACCGGCGAGCTGTCGGTGCACCCCGAGGCCGAGATGACGCGGCTCATGACCCAGCAGTGAGCGGTGGCCTTGGTCCCATCTCGAGGGCCGATCGGCCCTGTTGAGCGCTGCAACCTCGGGGCGATGCTGTGGTCACGGGTCCAGCAGGTGGACGCCACGACGAGAGCGAGGCAGCGATGAGCGGCACGACCGATGACATCAAGGGCAAGGCCAAGGAGGCCGTCGGCGATCTCACCGACGACAAGGACCTCCAGCGCGAGGGCAAGCTCGATCAGGCGTCAGCCACGGTCAAGCACAAGGTGGAGGACGTGAAGGACGCGGTCGAGAAGACGGTCGACGCGGTCAAGGACAAGCTGACGCGCGACTGACGTTCGTCAGCAGGTGCTTGCGGTTCGGCGCTGTTGGCGCCAAGATGGCGCCATGCCGAGCATCCAGATCAAGGACGTGCCCGACGAGGTGCACGCGGTGCTGCGCCAGCGCGCGGCGATGGCCCACCAGTCGCTCCAGGAGTACCTCCGCAGCAAGCTGATCGCCGAGGCGGGCACGCCCACGCTCGACGAGGTCCTCGACCGGGTCAGCTACCGCAACGGCGGTGCAGCGCGCCTGCACGACGTCGCAGCGATGCTCGCGGACGATCGTGCTCGTCGTTGATGCCAGCGTCGTCGTCACCGCGCTCGCAGACGACGGCGACGATGGCAGCCTCGTTCGATCGCTGCTGCGTGGGGCGCGACTGGCCGCCCCCGAAATCATCGACCTCGAGGTGATCTCGGTGCTGCGACGTCTCGTCGCTGCGCAGCACATGTCGCCCGCGCGCGCCGGCCAGGCGCTGCGCGACCTCGTGAATCTGCCCATCGAGCGTGCGTCGCACGTGCTGCTCCTCGACCGGTGCTGGGAGCTCCGTTCGAACCTGACGCCGTACGACGCGGCCTACGTCGCGCTGGCAGAGGCGTGCGATGCGCCGCTCCTCACCGCGGACGCTCGCCTGGCCGCAACGCCCGGGCCACGATGCACCATCGACGTGGTCGAGACCGCAAGGCGGTAGAGCGGGGTCAGACACCCCAGGACCGCAGGTGTCAAGCAGCGATCTCGATCGGGTGGTCGTTGCGGTGTCCCCAGGCGGTGTGTTCGTCGTAGGGGGTGTGGGTTCGGAGGCAGCCGTGGAGGATGCCGACGAGTCGGTTGCCCAG
>JBBRAZ010000055.1:0-18435 GCA_038206295.1 Acidimicrobiales bacterium | reverse complement strand
GCAGCCGTGACCCGGCCTCGTCGATGAGGTCGATGGCCTTGTCGGGGAGCTGGCGATCGGAGATGTAGCGGTCGGCCAGGTTGGCTGCGGCGACGAGCGCCTGGTCGGTGATGGTGACGCGGTGGTGCGTCTCGTAGCGGTGGCGCAGGCCCGTGAGGATCTCGATGGTGTGGGCCACCGACGGCTCCTCGACCTTGATCGGCTGGAAGCGGCGCTCGAGCGCGGCGTCCTTCTCGAGGTGCTTGCGGTACTCGTCGATGGTGGTGGCGCCGATGGTCTGCAGCTCGCCTCGCGCCAGCATCGGCTTGAGGATCGACGCGGCGTCGATCGCGCCCTCCGCTGCGCCGGCGCCCACGAGGGTGTGGAGCTCGTCGATGAACAGGATGATGTCGCCGCGGGTCTTGATCTCCTTGAGCACCTTCTTGAGGCGCTCCTCGAAGTCGCCGCGGTAGCGCGACCCGGCGACCAGCGCGCCGAGGTCGAGCGTGTAGAGCTGCTTGCCCTTGATGGTGTCGGGCACGTCGCCGTTGGCGATGGACTGCGCCAGGCCCTCGACGATGGCCGTCTTGCCGACGCCGGGCTCGCCGATCAGCACCGGGTTGTTCTTCGTGCGACGGCTGAGCACCTGCATGACGCGCTCGGTCTCGCGAGCGCGGCCGATCACCGGGTCGAGCTGCTTCTCGCGCGCCAGCTGCGTGAGGTTGCGACCGAACTGGTCGAGCACCAGCGAGCCGGACTGCCCTTCGGCGCCCTGCTGCGTGCCGGGGCCGGTGGTGGCGCCCGCCTTCTCCTGGCCGCCGCCGGGACCGGAGTAGCCCGAGAGGAGCTGGATGACCTGCTGGCGCACGCGCGACAGATCCGCGCCGAGCTTGACGAGCACCTGGGCGGCGACGCCCTCGCCCTCGCGGATGAGGCCGAGGAGGATGTGCTCGGTGCCGATGTAGTTGTGCCCGAGCTGCAGCGCCTCGCGCAGGGAGAGCTCGAGCACCTTCTTGGCGCGCGGCGTGAACGGGATGTGGCCGCTGGGGGACGCGCCGCCGTGGCCGATGATCTCCTCGACCGACGAGCGCACGGCCTCGAGCGAGATGCCGAGCGACTCGAGCGCCTTCGCGGCGACGCCCTCGCCCTCGTGGATCAGCCCGAGGAGGATGTGCTCCGTGCCGATGTAGTTGTGGTTGAGGAGCCGTGCCTCTTCTTGCGCCAGCACCACCACTCGGCGGGCCCGGTCGGTGAATCTCTCGAACAACTGACTGCCTCCGTCCGCTGGTGCATCGAGTGTACCCGGGGGTTCCCGATCCACACCGCCGTACCCGGCCGGCGCTCCGAGACGGTTGTGGAACTCCTCGACGCGCGGCATAGGGTCGGGTCGTGGGCCTGCCCAACCCTCTGCTCGACCTCCCTGCCATGCCGGCCGACCTGACGCGCGTCGAGTCCTCGCTGCGGTCCTCGGTGCACTCCGACGACCCGTACCTCACCGAGATCGCCGGCCACCTCATCGAGGCCGGCGGCAAGCGGGTTCGTCCCTCCTTCACGATCGCCGCATCGCTGGCGCGCACCGACGTGCCGGGGGCTGCGACCGAGGCGACCATCCTCGGCGCCACGTCGGTGGAGCTCGTCCACCTCGGCAGCCTCTACCACGACGACGTGATGGACGAGGCGACGACCCGACGCGGGGTGGAGAGCGTCAACAGCCGGTGGGGCAACCTGCGCGCGATCCTCGCCGGCGACTTCCTCCTCGCCAAGGCATCGGAGATCGCGGCGGGACTGGGCACCGAGGTCGCCGGGCTGCTGGCGGCCACCATCGGGCGGCTGTGCGAGGGCCAGGTGCGCGAGCTGCAGAGCGCGTACGACGGCGGGCGCACAGAAGCTGCCTACCTGGCCTCGATCGAGGGCAAGACCGCGTCGCTGCTGGCCTCGGCGTGTCGCATCGGCGCCATCGTCGGAGGCCTCGAGCGCGACGACATCGACCGCCTCACGCGGTTCGGCCTCAGCTACGGCCTCGCCTTCCAGATCGTGGACGACGTGCTCGACGTCGTGGCCACCGGCGAGCAGCTCGGCAAGCCGGCTGGCAACGACCTCATCGAGGGCGTCTACACCCTGCCGGTGATCCGGGCGCGCGGCACCAGCGCAGGCCCGGCGGTCGAGGCGCTGCTCGGTCGCCGGCCGACCCCCGACGAGGTCGCCGCGGCCATCGATGCCATCCGGGCATCAGGTGCGATCGGGTCCGCCCTCGGCACCGCTCGCGAGCACGCCGCCGACGCCGTCACCCAGCTCGACCCCCTGCTCGGCACCCCGGCTGCCGACGCGCTGGCTGCGGCGGCGCGCCACCTCCTGGCGTCGGTCGAGCAGCTCGCCGCCTGAGCGGCGGCCCGGCTCGACGGTCGCCCCCAGCGGCGATCCCGCCGTTCTCACGAGCGCTCTACGTGGCCAGGCGTGCACCCCGCGTGCACTTCTTGGTGCTCGAGAGGTTGATCGCAGCGCATCTCTGACGGTGCGTCAGATTTTCCTTGCGCCGCGATCTGCGGTCGGGTACAACGAGCCTGGGTCGAGCCGGGTGACGTCCGTCTCAAGGACGGGCCTGCAGCGGTCGATCCGTGGGAGTGCCTGCGTGTCGCGGGTGCCGGAGGGAGGACCAGCCATGGAGCGTCGCACGCGCTGCACACCGCGCCCCGTGCGCACGACCGCGCTCGTCGCGCTGCTGGCGCTCGCCGCTGCTGCGTGCGGCGGTGGCGATGGCGATGGCGGATCGACGAGCCCCACCACCGCCGCCGGTGCCACCGCGACCGGTGGCATCGTCGAGAACGGCCGCACCCCGGTCGACGAGGGCGAGCCGCGCACCGGCGGCAGCATGGTCATCGCGGTGAACGCCGAGACCGACGGCTGGAACCCGAACGGCTCGAGGTGGGCCGATGCCGGCAACCTGGTGGGCTCGTCGATGCTCGAGCCGCTGCTGAGCTTCGACGCAGACGGCGTCCTCGTCCCCCACCTCGCCGAGTCCGTCGAGAGCGACGACACCGGCACGGTGTGGACCATCACGTTGCGCAGCGACGACGACGGCGAGCCGTTCATCACCTTCCACGACGACACGGTCCTCGACAGCGAGGCGCTCAAGATCAACCTCGAGGACGCGGTCGACGCCCAGCTCACCGGCCTGGCGCAGAAGGAGTACGCCCCGACCGTCGAGATCGTCGACGACCTCACCGTCCGCGTCACGCTGACGAAGCCGTGGCGGAACTGGCAGGTCTCGCTGACCGGTCCCGCCGGCATCATGCGATCGCCCGCGATGATCGCCTCACCCGACGGCGGCAGCAACCCCGTGGGCACCGGCCCGTACGAGTTCGAGCGGTGGATCCGCGACGATGCGCTGAGCGTCACAGCCTACGAGGACTACTGGGGCGACGGCCCCTACCTCGACTCGATGACCTTCAAGGTGCTGGTCGATCCGCTCGCGCGCTCCGACGCGCTCGCCAGCGGCGACGTGGACGTGATCATGACGACGAGCCCCGACGACATCGCCTCGTTCCGCGAGGACCCGGAGGTGCAGCTCATCGAGGATCTCCGTGCTGAGGAGACCTTCATCATGCTCAACGAGGCCGGTCCGCCCTTCGACGACCCGCTCGCCCGGCGCGCCGTGGTGCTCGCCACCGACCAGGCTGCGATCAACGAGAACATCGGCGCTGGGATCACCGTGCCAGCGGAGGGCCCCTTCGCCCCCGGCGATCGCTGGTACGACGGGGACACCGGCTGGCCCGAGCACGACCCCGCGGCCGCTGCCGAGGCCGTGGCCGCGTACGAGGAGGCGACCGGCGGACCACTCGCCTTCGAGCTGACCAGCGTCCCGGACGGCGACGCGGTGCGGCTCAACCAGACGCTCATCGACCAGTGGCGCCAGGTGGGCATCGAGGCGTCGCTCAGCACCGTCGAGCAGACCCAGTACATCGTCGACACGATCTCCGGTGGCTACCAGGCGGCGTGGTTCCGCAACTACGGCTACACCGACCCGGACTTCGACTACATCTTCTGGCACTCCAAGCAGACCACCGAGCCGCCCGCGATCAGCATCAACTTCACCCACATGAAGGACCCGGTCCTCGATCGCCTCCTCGACCACGTCCGCGAGGAGGCGCGCACCGAGGAGGAGCGCAAGGCCGACTACGCGGAGATCGTCCGCACCCTCAACGCCGACCTGAGCCACGTGTGGCTGTTCCACACGCCCGCGGCACTCGTCGCGCGGCTCGACGTTCGCGGCCTCAACCCGGCGCGCGATCGGGGCGGGTTCGGCACCTTCGAGCCGAAGCCGTGGATCGGCGGCCTGTGGCGGGCCGCCAGCTGAAGGAGGGCCGCCCGGGTTCAGACCGCGCGATGCGGCCGGAGGGCGGGGACCGATGGCACCTCACGGAGGAACGCGAGCACCGCCTGGTTGAACTGGTTCGCCTGCTCGAAGAGGAACCCGTGTGCGCCACCGCGCACGACGGCCAGCCGTGCGCCGGGGATCAGCGACGCCAGCTCCTCCGAGTCGCCGAGCGGGGTGAGGATGTCCTGGCTGCCGACGATGACCAGCGTCGGCACGGCGATGCCGGGCAGCTCGACGCGCAGCGTGTCGTCCATGTCCAAGATGGCCTGCACCTGCGCGACGAACGCGTGCGGAGCGCCGCCCATCGCCATCGGCCCCAGCACCTGCAGCGCCGGCCGGAACCGCCGCACCGACCGAGGCCCGAGCAGCCACCGCATGGCGCGCGGCGCGACGGCGCCCATCCCCTGCGCCTGGGCGACTGCAGCCCACTCGTCGAGGAGCTCCTTGCGCCACGAGTGGTGGCGGCACGCCGTGCAGCTGAGCACCAGCGATCGCACGCGCTCGGGATGGCGAACGGCGACGATCTGGCTCAGCACCCCGCCCATCGACGCACCTATCACGTGCGCGGAGCCGACGCCCACGGCGTCGAGCACCGCGACGGCATCGTTCGCCATGACCTCGAGGTCGTACGGGCCCGGCGGCTTGTCCGATCCCCCGACGCCGCGGTTGTCGAGCGCGATGCAGCGGTAGCGGGCACCGAGCGCCTGGCGCTGGCGCACCCAGCCCTTCCGATCGGCGCCGAGCCCCTGGATCATGAGGAGCGGCTCGCCGTCGGGCCGGCCGAAGACCTCGTACGCGAGCTTCGTGCCGTCGCCCGCCGTGGTCGTGGCCATCCCGCATCGTACGCCCGCCCAGCGCGGCCCTCTGGCCACCACCTGTGACTGCCCGCCAGAAGGTCGGTGGGACCTTCTCGGCGGCGTGGTGAGACTCCCAGTGCACGCAGCGCGCCCAGAAGCGGGAGGCGTGGGTCAGGAGAAGGGCCAGCGTGGGGGGAAGGCCTCGTCGAGGAGCTCCTGCACCGCGCGGCGGCAGCGGTCGGCCCAGTCCGCCTCCGCCAGCGGGCCTCGGCGCGCCGGCGCGTCCAGCGGCCGCCCGAGCACGACGCGCCAGCGGCGACCGACCTCCCAGCCCACCGCGATGGCGGGCACCACCGGCACCCCCAAGCGCAGCACCGGGCCCATCATCGCCGGGTCGAGCCGACCGGCGAAGTGGCGGTGGCGGACGTGGCGCTCGAGCGGCACCGCGGCGAGCTCACCCTGGCGCAGCAGGCCCTCGAGCTCGCCGGCGCCGCCGGGGACGGCCCCGAGCGACCGCAGCACCGTGCCGACGCCGGGCAGATCGGCAGCACCCACGAACCGCAGGCGCCGGCCGGTCTCCCGCCGCACCGCCTCGGTCGCGACGATCGGCTCGGTCAGCCCGACGCGGCGGTTGAGGACCACCACCGCAGGGCCGATCGCCGGGATGCTCGTCGCACCGCGCACCGTGATCGACCATCGCAGCGCGGCGACGGGCGCGATGGCATCGACGAGGTCGCCGTCGAGGCCCCATGGATCGACGTCGTACGCACCGGCGAGTCGACGGGCGACGCGGTCGATGGCGCTCACGGCGCCACCTCCGCACCCGGCGACACCCAGCTCACGTCGCTCCACTCGTAGAGGCCGCGAATGACCTCCGACGTGCTCTGCTCAGCGACGAAGTCGAGCGTCGACGCCGCTCGCCCGCCGTCGGCGACACGGCCACGGATGAGCACCTCGCGCACGTGGTCGGGAAGCGGGGACCCCGCGGCCTGCGCTGCGACCTCCGCCAGGCGCCATGCAGGGCCTGCGATGGGCAGCGGGATGCGGCCGCCCATCCGCACCGCCTGGCTAGCGGTGACCGCGCCGGGCGACACGATGTTCAGCGCGCCGTCGATGCCCGCGGCGATGGCTCGCTCGATGGATGCCACCGCGTCGCCGGGGTGCAGCACGGTGAACGGGAGGTCGCCGAGCGCGTCCACCGGCACCACGGGCATGCGGAGGTACCGACCCAGCGGTGCCGGCAGGTGCGGGCCCATCCACGTCGCGAACCGCAGCAGCGTCACGGGTGCGTCGGCGACGTGCCCGGCTTCGACCGCGATCCGCTCGACGTCCGCGAGCGATCGGCCGAACATCGTCGTGGGCGCGGTGGGCGCCGACTCGTCGGGCCGTGATGGCGCATCGCGTCCGCGCCCGTAGACCTCGAGACCGGAGCGCACGACGAACCGCTCCACCGATCCGACCTCGCACAGCGCGCCGAGCACCGTCACCGCCGCCTGCTCGTTGCGCTTCACCGCGCTCGCCGGCGAGGCGCGGGCGTTGGGCTCGTACACCCCGAGGTGCACCACCACCGTCGGCTCCTGGTCGCGAAGGAAGGAGAGCAGCCGGCGGCGGTCGCGCGGGTCGATGCGGTGGAACTCGGTGCGCTGGAGGTGGCGGCGCGGCGGGTCGACGTCGAACCCGACGACCGAGTCGACCGCGGGGTTGCCTTCGAGTCGCAGCGCGAGGCGCGACGCCACGTCGCTGCCCAAGCCCGAGATCAGCACCCGCATGCCCATCGCGACCTCAGACGTTCTTCAAGTAGACGAGGCGCAGGCCGTGCAGCGTGAGCCACGGCTCGCGGTGCTCGATCATCTCCGAGAGCGGAGCGATGAGGTCGGCCAGCCCCCCGGTGGCGACCACGGTGCAGTCTCCGAGCTCGGCGGTGATGCGCCGGCACAGGCCGTCGACCAGCGCGGTGTACCCGTAGATGGTGCCGGACTGGATCGACTCCACCGTCGACTTCCCCAGCACGCTGCGCGGCGGCTTCAGCTCGACCTGGCGAAGCGCAGCAGCGCGGCTGAAGAGGGCGTCGAGGCTGATCTCGATGCCGGGCACGATCGCGCCGCCGAGGTACTCGCCCTTCGCCGACACCGCGTCGCAGGTGGTGGCCGTGCCGAAGTCGACCATGATCGTCGGCCCCTCGTAGAGGTCGATCGCCGCCACCGCGTTGGCGATGCGGTCCGCGCCCACCTCTTTGGGGTTGTCGTAGAGGATCGCCACGCCGGTCTTGGTGCCGGGCTCGATGACGACCGGGTCGAGGTCGAACGCCCGCTGCGACATCTGGCGCAGCGCGGCGGTCACCAGGGGGACGCCCGATGAGATCGCGATGCCCTCGATGTCCTCGTCGTTGGAGAACCCGGCGAAGCGCAGGAAGCCCTGGAGCGTGACGGCCAGCTCGTCAGACGTCCGGTCGCGGATGGTGCCGATGCGCCAGTGCTGCACGAGGCCGTCGTCCGCACGGCTGGGCGCCTCGGCGTCGGGGTGGTCGAGGTCGTACAGGCCGATGACGGTCTGCGTGTTGCCGCAGTCGATGGCCAGAAGCATCAGGTGCCCCCTTCGAGGTCGAGACCGATGTCGAGGACCGGCGCGGCGTTGGTCAGCGCGCCGACGGAGATGCAGTCGACGCCGGTCGACGCGTACGCGCCGATGGTCTCCAGCGTGACCCCACCGGACACCTCGAGCAGGGTGCGGCGGCCGCCGGGCGCGCCGTCGACGTGCTCGACGCAGCGCCGCACCTCCTCGACGTCCATGTTGTCGAGGAGGATCGCGCTGGCGCCCGCGGCGGCAGCCTCCACGACCTGCTCGAAGCGGTCGCACTCGACGTGGATCGTGCGCCCCGGCCACGTGCGACGGGCGAGCTCGACGCCGGCGGTGATCCCGAGGTGCGCGAGGTGGTTGTCCTTGAGCATCACCCACTCCGAGAGGTTGCCGCGGTGGTTGCGGCCGCCCCCGGCGCGCACCGCCGCCTTCTGGAGCGCGCGCAGCCCCGGGATGGTCTTGCGCGTGTCCCACACCACGACCTCGGGGTGCCCCGCCGCAGCCACCGCGTCCACGTGGCGGCGCGTGAGGGTGGCGATGCCCGAGAGGTGGCCGAGGAGGTTCAGCGCGGTGCGCTCGCCGGTGAGGACGGTGGCCAGCGGACCGTGCACGTCGGCGATGGGCGTGCCGGCGTGCACGTCGTCGCCGTCGTCGGCCAGCCAGGTGATGGCGACGCCGCCGCCGAGCTGCACGAACACCTCGTCCGCGCTGCGGCAGCCTGCGAGCACGCCGTCGACGCGCGGCACGAGCGCGCCCTGTGCGGTGGCGTCGGCCGGCACCAGCGCCGCGGACAGGTCGCCGAGGGGCTCGAGGTCCTCGGCCAGCGCTCGAGCCACGATCGCTCGAACCGCGGTGATCGGAGGATGCGCGGCGACCGACACCCTCCCAGCCTGCCCCACGCCACCCCCTCCTCCGAAATCTCGGTCCAGCGCGCTCGATACGAGCACTTCTCCGGTGCCAGATGGGAGGTCTGGCGCCCTCGGAGCAGACGCGACGGACCGCTCGCTCAGTTCAGGCCGCGGTTGTCCTGCTTCAGCGCGGTGTCCACGCACAGCGCGGAGGCGATGACCAGCGAGCGCAGCGGGTCGGCCAGCGGCGCGTGCACCTGCACGACGTAGCTGTCCGCGCTCGTGAACATCGTCTTGGCAAGCCCCTCCCACGTCTTGGTGATGCGCGCCACCTCGGCATCGGAGCTGTCGCGGATCGAGAAGTTCCACGCCCGCCAGTTCTCGGCGTTGATCGAGCCGAGCACGTTGCCGCCGGCCTCCATGCGGAAGCGGATCTTGCCGATCATGTTGTCCTGGATGACCCGACCGACCTCGGTGCCGCTGCCGTCCTGCACGATGATCGTCGACTTGAAGATCTTCGCCGGGCGGGTCAGCACGAGGCGCACGTTGCTGCCCGCGTCGACGACCTGCAGGGTGTGGGTGAGGAACTGGTCCATGCTCGTGAGCAGGCGGACCGCCTTCTTCAGGGCCGTCTGCCCCACCTGCCGCACGGCACCGATCTGCTGGCCCTGCTGGTCGTACACCGCGTACTCGTTGTTCAGCTCGAGCAGCTTCCACTTCTGGTTCACGACCAAGATCGGCTGGTCGAGGAAATCGGCGCCGATCGCTCCGGGCACCACCCCGGCTCCGACCTTGGCCACCTGCGCCTGGACCTTGTCGGCGGACTGCTGGCCCTGGGGCATGACCGGTGGGCTGGTCGGTGGATCGATGCCCTGCCTGCCGCTGTCGGAGACGTGCTCGGTCCACTGGGTGCCGTCCCAGTAGCGGAGCTCGTGGCGGCCGAGGGGGTCGGGGTGCCAGGTGGCGGGGCTCTGCGGCGTGTCGCTCATGGCGCGCAGGTTACGCATGCCGACGGCCGCGTGCCGGTGCCCGCGGCGCTGCGACGGCACCCGGTAGGTTCCCCGACGTGGCGCCCACCCTCGACGATGCTGCGCCCCCGATGCCGCTGCAGGTCGCCACCGACTCCGGCCACGTCTACCACCGGTCGCTGTACGACGCCCTCGGCGATGCCGTGTCGGAGCGCCAGATCATCCAGGACCACCTGCGGCGCGACGACCTCATCGAGCGCCTCCGCGACGTCGACGTGCTCCACCTCCACTGGCCCGAGTGGTTCGTCGGCGCCGAGCTCGACCTCGGCCGCCGCCTCGTGGCCGCGCTCGACGCTGCCGACGTCGCCCTCGTGTGGACGCAGCACAACCTGATCCCCCACTGGGACGACCCGGCGCACGAGCCCCTGTACGAGCTGATCGCGAGACGGGCCGACGCCGTCATCCACCACAGCCGGTGGGGCCGCGACCGAGCGCTCGCGCGCTGGAGGTATCGCGACGACGCCGTCCACGAGGTCATCCCGCACGGGCACTGGGGCCACCTCATGGGCGGTGCGCGCTCGATCGATCGCACCGCAGCCGCCGCCGAGCTCGCTCTGCCGGACGCGGCGGTGCGCATCGGCATCATCGGCGCACCGCGGCGCGACAAGCACGTGCAGCGCTTCATGGACGCCTTCGCCGCCACCGCGCGCACCGACCTCGGCCTGGTGGTGCTCTGCCTCGGCGAGGACGAGGTGGTCCCCGACGATCCGCGCATCGTGGGCTTCCCCTACGAGTACGTCGAGCGCGCCACCTACGACCGTCGCCTCGCCGCGCTCGACGCCCTCGCGCTCCCGTTCGATCCTGAAGGCCAGATGCTCACCACCGGCGTCGTCGGCGACGCCGTCGGCCTCGGCCTGCCCACCTTGGTGTCGGACTGGCCGTTCCTGGTCGAGGCGCTCGGCGACGCCGGGATACCGGTCGGGTCCACACCGCAGAGCATCGCCGCCGCGCTCGAGGCGCTCACCGCCGATCAGCTCGACGTCGCGGCCGCTGCCAGCAGGGCGCTGCAGGTTCCGCTGTCGTGGGCGCAGCTCGCGCCCCGCACCCTCGCGGTCCTGCGCGCCGTGAGCACCACGCCCCACTGAACCTTCTCGGCTCCGTGGTGAGACTCCCAGTCCACGCAGCGCGCCGAGAAGGTCGGTGGGATCTTCTCGGCGGCGTGGTGAGACTCCCAGTCCACGCAGCGCGCCGAGAAGGTCGGTGGGGTGGCGGTCAGTCGAGGCGGACGCGCTCTCGGTACTTCGGCACGACAGCGACCCAGTCGAGCTCGTCGACGATGCGGTCGCGCAGCGCGGCTGACGCGTCGGGCTCACCGTGGACGCAGTACACGGCATCGGGCGGCCGCGTCGCTTGGCGGAGCCAGTCGACGAGCTCGCTGCCGTCCGCGTGCACCGAGAGGCCGTCGAACATCTCGATCTCGGCGCGCACCGGCACGTACTTCCCGAGCATCTTCAGCTGACGTGCGCCGCCGGCGAGCAGCGCACCACGGGTGCCCGCCGCCTGGTAGCCGACGAGCGCCACGGCGTTGCGCCGGTCTCCCACCATCGCCGCCAGGTGGTGCACCACGCGACCGCCGGTCCCCATCCCCGACGCCGACACGACGATCTGCGGGCCTCGGCGGCGATCGAGCGCCATGGACTCCTCCACCTCGCGGGCCTCCTCCAGCGTGCCGGTGTCGAAGGGGTCGGGCCCGGCTGCGATCTCGGGGCGGATCTCGTCCCACCCCTCGTCGATCGCCTGGCGGTAGGCGCGCAGCGCAGCGAGCGCCATGGGGCTGTCGACCGCGACGGGGATGCGCGGGATGGCACCGGCGTCCATGAGGGCCTTCAGGTGGAACAGCACCACCTCGGTGCGATCGACGGCGAATGCGGGGATGAGCACGGTGCCCCCGTCCGCCGCGGTCCGCGAGATGAGCGCGCCGAGCCGCTCGATGACGTCGCCGTCGAGGTGCTCGCGGTCCCCGTAGGTGGACTCGACGAGGATCGTGTCCGCGCTGTCGGGTGGTGCCGGCGGGCACAGCACCGGGTGCGACGGCCGACCGAGGTCGCCGCTGCACAGCAGGCGCCGGCCGCCGGGGAGGTCGAAGGTCGCGGTGGCTGAGCCGAGGATGTGCCCAGCGGGACGGAACGTCAGCACGGTACCGCCCGGCAGCTCGACCGGCTCGCCGAAGGACGCCGCTCGCAGGTGCTGCAGCGACCGGCGTGCGTCCTGCTCGGTGTAGAGGGCGAGCGCGGGCTCGTGCTTGGAGAAGCCCTTGCGGTTGGCGTACGAGGCCTCCTCCTCCTGGAGGTGTCCGGCATCGGGCAGCACGATGCGGCTCAGCAGCTCGGTGCCCTCGGTGACGTGCACCGGACCGTCGAAGCCGTTGCGCACCAGCGCCGGCAGGTAGCCGGTGTGGTCCACGTGCGCGTGGGTGAGCACCACCGCGTCGACCGATGCCGGGTCGACGGGGAACGGCGCCCAGTTGCGCTTCCGGAGCTCCTTGAGCCCCTGGTACATGCCGCAGTCGATGAGGATCCGCGCCCCGTTCGCCTCGAGGAGGAACCGGCTGCCGGTGACGGTGCCGGTGGCACCGAAGAACGAGAGCAGCGGGGCGCGGTCGGGATCGGCGGGGCTCGGCATGGCCGGCACGCTAGTGAACGCCCCCTGGCCGGCGGCACGGGCAGACGACCCCGACGCGCTGCCGAAGGTCCCCCAGGTCGGGACCTTCGGCCGGTCCGAGCGGTGGGCGTCCACCGCTACCGTGCGATCGTGGTCGCCACGACACGAGCTCCCCGCCTCCTCGCCGCGCTGCTGGTCGCCGTCACGCTCGTCGCCGCCGCGTGCGCCGCCGACGAGACGTCCCTCGCCGGCATCGTGCGCGACCCGGCGCTGCAGGTCGGCGAGGTCGTGCTCCCGGCGGTCGACCAGGAGGGGAACGAGACCGACCTGGCCTTCCACGCCGAGTCCGACGAGCTGCTCGTCGCCTTCTTCGGCTACACGCACTGCCCCGATGTGTGCCCGACGACGATGGCCGACCTGCGCACCGCGCTGGGCCGACTCGGCGACGACGCGGCCCGCGTCGAGGTGGCGTTCGTCACCACGGACCCCGACCGCGACACCCCCGAGGTCCTCGTCGGCTACGTCGAGGGGTTCATCCCCGACGCCCGCTCGGTGCGCACCGAGGATCCCGACGAGCTGCAGCGCGCCGAGGAGCCGTTCGTCGCCCAGTCCGCGGTGACCGAGCACGATCACGGCGACACCGAGGTCGAGCACTCCGCTGCGGTGTACGTGATCGACGACGCGGGCACGGTGCTGGTCGAGTGGCCGGTGGGCACCAGCAACACGGCGATGAGCGACGACCTGCGCGTCCTGCTCGACCGCGTCGCCTCGGGAGGCGACGGTGCCTGACCCCGCCGACTCGCCGGCCACGATCGCCGCGCCGCTCGGCAGCGACGAGATCCATCGACGCTCGAGCCGCAGCCGTCGTCGGTGGTGGACGGCGATCGCAGCGGCGGTCGTGCTCGAGCTGCTCGTCGCCGGCGCGGTGGTCGCGCACCTGGCCGACGACGACGGCGAGGGTGGCGGCCCCAACGTCTACACGTACGTGGTGCCAGCAGGAACGGGGCAGCGGCTCCAGGCAGGCGAGCAGGTGCTCATCATCCCCGCCGAGCTGCAGCTCGCCGTCGGCGATCGCATCGTGGTCGTCAACCACGACGACCGCACGCACGCGGTGGGGCCGTTCTCGGTGCGCGCCGGTGAGACCATCGGGCACACCTTCAGCGAGGCCGGCGACTTCACGGGGATCTGCACGGTGCACCCCTACGGCAAGATCGAGATCCACGTCGCGTAGCCGCCTGCGTCGGCCGGTCGTCCGATCGGCGGCCTCGTAGGCTGCGCGCATGGACGACGGCACCGCACCGGGCACGTTCCTCGAGCGCTGGGGCGAGGTGAGCGACCTCGGCACCGCCAGCGCGGTGCTCGCCTGGGACCAGGAGACGATGATGCCTCCGAGGGGCCAAGGCGGCCGCGGGCGCGTGCTCGCCACCCTCGCCGCGCTGCGTCACGAGCGCCTGTGCGACCCGGCGCTCACCGACGTCGTCGAGGAGGCCGCATCCCGCGCCCTGCCCGGCTCGGTGCTCGCCGCCCAGGTGCGAGAGGCGCGCCGCGCCGTCAGGCACGCGGTCGCGATCCCTCAGGCGCTCGAGCGCGCAACCGCCGAGCACCAGAGCCGGTGCCTCGCCTCGTGGCAGGAGGCGCACACCGCCGATGCGCTCGGGGCGTTCGCAGACGACCTCGCTGAGATGGTGCGCCTGCGGCGCGAGGCGGCGGCCGCGCTGGTCGACGCCGGCATCGCCGCCCACCCCTACGACGCGCTGCTCGACGAGTTCGAGCCCGGCGCCACGGAGGCGGACCTCGCCGTGGTGCTCGGCGACCTCCAGCAGCAGCTGGTGCCGCTGGTCGCCGCGGTCGGCGAGCTCGATGGCGCGATCGATGACGGTGCGGTGCGCGGCGAGCTCCCCATCGGCGCGCAGGAGCGCTTCGCCCGCCGCATCGCCGAGCGCATGGGCTACGCGATCGACGCCGGGAGGCTCGACGCCTCCGCGCACCCGTTCACCACCGGCTTCGGCCCCGGCGACGTGCGCATCACGTGGCGAGCAGACGAGCACGACCTGCGCCCCGGGCTGTTCGGCGTGATGCACGAGGTCGGGCACGCGCTGTACGAGCAGGGCCTCCCGCCCGAGCTCGACGGCACGCCTGCGGGCGGGGCGGCGTCCCTCGGCGTGCACGAGTCGCAGTCGCGGCTGTGGGAGAACCAGGTGGGGCGCAGCCGGGGCTTCTGGTCGTGGGCGCTGCCGATGCTGCACGCGGAGCTCCCGGCGCTCGCCGGCACCACCGTCGCATCGCTGTGGCCGGCCCTGCACGTGGTGCGCCCGTCGCTGATCCGCGTCGAGGCCGACGAGGTGACCTACAACCTGCACGTCGTGCTGCGCTTCGAGATCGAGCGGCGGCTGCTGTCGGGCGAGCTCGAGGTCCCCGACGTGCGCGATGCGTGGGACGAGACGTGCGCAGCGCTGCTCGGGGTGCGGCCCGCCGGGGTCGCCGACGGGGTGGCGCAGGACATCCACTGGGCCATGGGCGCCATCGGGTACTTCCCCACCTACGCCATCGGCAACCTGCTCGCCGCGCAGCTCTACTCGGCGGCCGACCGGGCGGTGCAGGTCACCGATGCGGTCGCCGCCGGTGAGCTCGACGTGCTCCTCGACTGGCTCCGCCGAGAGGTCCACGCGCACGCCGGCGTCCTGCCGGTGGCCGAGCTGATCGAGCGAGCGACCGGCGCACCGCTGCGGGCGGACGATCTGCTGGCGCACCTGCGCGGCGACATCGAGGCCGCCTACGGCATCGATCTCGGCACGCCGGGTACGCCCGATGCATCCTGATCGAGCCTCTCCGAAACCCCCGCCCTCCACGCAGCGCGCTCACCGCGCCGTCTAGCGTGACCGCCGGTGCAGCGGAACCGCTGCGCTCCACCGGAGAGGGAGAACGCGATGCGATTCCGCAAGATCGGGGCACTTGTCATGACCGGGGCGCTCGCCGTGCTCGGCACCGCCTGCAGCGAGGACGAGGTCGGCAGCCGCGAGGACGTCGTGGCCATGTTCGAGGAAGAGGGGCTGTCGACCGTCATGGCCGAGTGCCTGGCAGACGCCACCATCGAGGAGTTCGGGCTCGACACCATGAACGAGCGCCGCGACCTCACCGAGGCGGAGAACACCAAGGTCGGCGAGCTCACCACGGGCTGCATCGAAGAGGTCGGCCTCGAGAACGTCACGGCGACCACCGCAGCGCCCTGACGCATCGCGTCGCTGCGGCGCACACCACGGTGCCCCGGTCCCGCCACGGGACCGGGGCACCGTCGCGTTCGGCCAGCTAGAGGATCCCGTCCCAGGCAGCGCGCTGCTCGGCGCCGGGGTCGTGCTCGAGGTGGTTCGTTGCGCCGAGGTGCATGGTCGCCCGCGTCGACTCGTCGTACGCCGGCCATGCAGGGAGCAGCGGCGTCGTCGGATCGCCGGTGTGGGCGAACGCGAGCCAGGCGCTGCGCATGGCATCGGCGAGCTCCTGCGGCGCGCCGGGACCGGTGAAGAGCTCCACGCCCGGCTTGTCGAGGTTGTCGAACACGAACGGGATCTCGAGCGCGTGGCAGGAGCCGAGGCGTCCGTCGAACGCGGTCGACGCCCACTCGAACAGGTACGCGAACGTTGCCGTCGGTTGGCGCCGAGCCTGCGCCTCGAGCAGCCGGATGGCTGGGATGCGGAAGATGCGGTCGGTCATGATCGCCGTCCACATCGCGTCGTGGCTCACCTCGTCGCCGCGCTGGCGATAGGTGGTCGCGAGGGTCTCGGGGTCCTCCACGACGCGCCCCAGGCGCCGCAGGATCGTCGCCTCGTCGGTGACCGAACGCAGCATCAGGCCGAAGAGCCTCCACTCCTCGGCGGTCGATCCCGTCAGCATCGGCACGCCGGCGGCCGATCCGTCGCGCACCGCATCGAGCGGCGGTCGTGGCAGCACGGCGCCGTCGAGCACCGGCGAGAACGGGAGGCCGAGGCCCGCCGAGCCGTCGGCCCGCTGCGCACGGTCGCGCGCCACGACGACCGCGACCTCGCTCTGCACCTCGAGGAGCCGTGATGCCTCGACGGCTCGCAGTCCCGCGACATCGGTGACATCGAGCGCCGCGAGCACCCGGTCGGTCACCTCGCGAGCGACCTCGGCCGGCACGACGTTGTGCGCGGCGCCGGACTGGGCGATCGCCTTGTGGAACAGCCCAGCCGCCGACGGCGTGCCCATGAGGGTGGCGACGCTCATCCCGCCAGCGGACTCCCCGAAGATCGTGACGTTGCCGGGGTCGCCACCGAACGACGCGATGTTGTCGCGGACCCAGCGCAGCGCGGCGACCTGGTCGGTGAGCCCGGCGTTCCCGGACGCTGCGAGCGTGTCGTCGAGGTGGCCGAGGTGCAGCCACCCGAGGACGCCGAGGCGGTAGTTGATGGTCACCACCACCACGTCGCCTGCGGTCACCAGCCGGGTTCCGTCGTACCACGGGATGGATCCGGCTCCGCTGGAGAATCCGCCACCGTGGATCCACACCATGACCGGGCGGCGTGCGTCATCGCACGCGGGGGTCTGCACGTTGAGGAAGAGGCAGTCCTCGGACCAATCGGGGTCGCCGCCGCCCGCCAGCGCCTCGAGGCTTCCTGCGGTCTGCATGGCGACGCGGCCGAACTCGGTGGCATCACGCACGCCCTCCCAGCCCGGGTGCGGCTGCGCGGGGGCGAATCGCAGCTCACCCAGCGGCGGCGCCGCGAACGGGATGCCGGCGAACAGCGCCACGCCATCTCGCTCCCGCCCCTCGATCGTGCCCAGGGTGGTCTCGACCACGGTGCCCATCGCTCCCCCTCGTCTGCGGCTGCCGGTCAGCGCGCGGAGGCTACCCCGGTCCACCGGCGACCAACGCCGCCCCACCTCGCCTCCGCTACCTTCGACAGATCGATCGAAGGGGGCCCCATGCGACGTTCCATCCTGCTGGCAGCAGCCGTGGTGCTGGTCAGCGCCTCGTGCGGTGACGACGGAGGCAGCAGCGCGTCGAGCACCACCGCCGGAGATGGCTCGCCGACGACCACGACCGCCGCGGCCACGGCCGACGAGGCGCACTACGGCGGCCACGTCAGCGACATCTACGAGGACCCGGCGGTGTGGCTCTGCCGTCCCGACATCGACGACGACGTCTGCGACGGCGACCTCGACGCGACCGAGGTCGCTGCCGACGGCACGCTGACGCCCGACCCGTTCGTGGCCGACCCCGACGCTCCCATCGACTGCTTCTACGTCTACCCGACCATCAGCAGCGACGCGACGCCCAACAGCGACCTCGTCCCGGGCCAGGAGGAGGAGGGGACCGTGCGCAACCAGGTGGCCCGCCTCGGCTCGGCGTGCCGCGTGTTCGCTCCCGTGTACCGCCAGGTGACCCTCGGCGCGCTCATGGGTGCGGTGAACGGCGAGGCCGACGACGGCGCGGCGGCGCCCGACCGCGACCTGGCCTACGAGGACGTGCTCGACGCGTGGAAGCACTACATCGACAACGACAACGAGGGCCGCGGCGTCGTGCTCGTCGGCCACTCGCAGGGATCCGGGGTCCTCAACCGGCTCATCGCCGAGGAGATCGACGACGATGAGGCCCTGCGAGAACGCCTCGTGGCGGCGTACCTGCTCGGCAGCGGCGTGCGCGTCCCCATCGGCGAGGACGTCGGGGGCGACTTCGCCAACGTGCCCGCGTGCCGCAGCAACGACCAGACCGGGTGCGTCGTGAGCTACGCCAGCTTCCGAAGCACCTCTCCCCCGCCTGAGGGCAGCTTCTTCGGTCGCCCGCGCTCGCCGGAGGATGGCGAGGAGGCCGAGGGCGGGGTGCTGTGCACCAACCCCGCGGCGCTGGGCGGCGGCAGCGCCGAGATGCACGGCTACTACCGCGCCAGCGCTGCGATGGGGTTCGCCGATCCGGAGCGAAACGCCGAGATCACCACGCCGTTCGTCGCCGTTCCCGGGCTGGTGCAGGCCGAGTGCATCGATCGCGACGGCTTCAGCTACCTCGAGGTGACCGTGACCGGCGACCCGACCGATCCGCGGACCGACGACATCGGTGGTGACTTCCTCCCCGGGTGGGGACTCCACATCATCGACGCGAACATCGCCATGGGCGACATCGTCACGCTGGTGGGCGACCAGGCCGACGCCTGGCTCGCCGAGCGATGATCGCCGGCCAGCCCAGCGCACCGCAGCGTCTACCCTCGCACGGTCCGCTT
>JBBRAZ010000054.1:0-20685 GCA_038206295.1 Acidimicrobiales bacterium | reverse complement strand
AGCTCGCACATGCGCGTAGCATCAGAAGACACAGGGGCTCCTCGATCTAGAGACGTCAGACATCTCCAGACTCGTTGAGCCCCTGTACCGCGCCCGGGACCCTCAGCCCCTCACCCCACCCCGCTCATCCGCGAAGCGCCCCCAAGTCGACGCCGCACCTGGCAGGGCGTAGACGCCATCGTGCAGTCGGTGCAGCAGTCCGACGGTGGTGAGATCGTGCAGAGCGGTGGACGTGAGGCCCTGCGTCAGCAGCTCCTCGCGCGACAGCACGCCGTGCTTTGCAGTGGCCACGTGGAGCAGGGCGCCGAGGCGCGCCCGAACAGACAGATCGTGCATGTGAGTCCCCTTCGGACTCGGTCGCAGCGGTGGTACCGCGACAGTCGACGAGGGGGAAGCAGCGACACCATACCAACCTCGTTCTGTGCATGGTGAGTTCCGATTGTCGGAAGCCACCATGCACAGAACGAGGGGGTGAGTAGGTTGCAGTGCTGTGCGTGTCTCGGTGGAGCCTTCGACCGATCCGGCGGGCTACCCGTTCGCGCACGCGGTGCGCACACGGTTCGCCGAGACCGATGCCATGGGCATCGTGCACCACGCCTCCTACCTGCCCTACCTCGAGGAGGCGCGCGTCGCGTACCTACGACACCTCGGTCGGCCGTACACCGCGCTGCGCGACGAGGGCATCGACTTCTCGGTGGTCGAGGTGTTCGTGCAGTACCGCGCGCCGCTGCGCTTCGACGATGTGGTTGACGTGCACATCGACGTGGGTGCGGTGACGCGAGCGACCATGCAGCTCGTCTACCTGCTCTCGGTCGACGGCGACGTGCGTGCCACCGCAGTCACCGTGCACGGCGTCGTGCGCGGTGACGGCCGCCCGACGAGGATGCCCACCTGGATACGGGAGCTGGCGGCACGAGGCAACTCCTAGCGTCGCTGGTCTTGTCTGGCTTCGCGTGTGCGGAACGTCCTGGTCGGCCGAGCGCCGTCAACCCATCGGGCAATCGACCATCACGGTGACGTCGCCCGCGCCATCGACGACGACGCTTTCGCCGACGTAGCAGTCATCGTCCCCGCGCTGGTGCCGCATGCTGCACCCGGTGAGCCGATAGGTGCCGGCGGGCAATCGAGACGTGCATTGACCCGACTCGTCTGTCCGTGACGTAGAGAGCACGTCGCCGGCCCGCGACGCGGCGTACACGGCGGTGCAGCTGCACCTCGTTCTGTGCATGGTGAGTTCCGATAGTCGGAAGCCACTATGCACGGAAGGGGGAGGAGGGCTCTGGGCGGCGGTGGGGTCAGCCCCTGGGGAAGCCGAGCTCCTCGAAGAGGTTGGGCTTGCCCTCGGCGAACTGCCCCTCGTCGTACTCGCGGAACTCGACGAGGAACGCCGGCTCCTCCAGCGGCCACGTCGCGCACGGCTCGACGCCCAGGTCGTGGCGGTCGATGATGGCGTTCACTGCAGCGCGCGCCGCCTCGTTGGCGCCCTCCATCGTGGCGAGGTCGATGGTCGTGCGCACGTAGTCCGACGCCAGGTACAGGTTCTCGATGCTCGTCTGCGCGTGCGGCCGGTTGAACAGCGACCCGGCGGTGTTCACCAGCAGCGGCTCGTCGTTGGCCACCTCTCCCGGCTTCGGGAAGGTGATCGAGTCGTCGAGGTGGTACGAGTGCAGGATCCGGTCGGGCAGCACCTCGGCGCCGGCGTTGTTCAGGTGCGCCTGCAGCTGCGCCCACACCTCCTCGGCGATCTCCTCGCTGGTGCACTCGCGCGCCGGCTTGCGGTGCACGATGCCGGGGTCGTCCCAGTTCGAGATGTCGACCGACAGGCAGTCGCGCACCTCGCCGTCGCCGTAGCCCGTCTCGAGCACGTGCGCGGGCCAGAACTGCTGCTGGCTGATCGAGGTGAGCGCCCACGGCGAGTCGACGAAGTTCACGTGACCCTCGACGATCGGCGTCGGTTCGGTCAGGTAGTACTGGATGCCGTTCATCCACTCCACCTGGAGCGCGTCGAGCGCGGCGAGCTCGGGAGCCGCGGTGCGCACGTCGCCCACCAGGAGGGTGCGCGCCACCTCGACCGGCAGCGCGCAGATGTACTCGTCGGCCTCGACGAGCTCGGGTCCGCGGCCGCGGTCGACGACCGCGCCGGTGATGCGACCGTCCTCGAACGCGATCTCGGTGACGTGCGCGTCGAGGTGGTAGTCGACGCCCTGGTCGGTGAGGTGCTCGAGCCAGGGAGCGATCCAGACCTCGTTGGTGGGGCCGTCGAGCACCTGGTCGAGGTGGTCGCCCGCACTGATGAGCTGGTTGAGGAACTGCGCCATCATGAGCGCCACGGTGCGGGCGCTCGCCTGCTCGGCGCGCGACGCCACGAAGTTGCGCGTGGCGCCGATGGCCAGCAGCTTCCGGTACTCGTCGGAGAACTGGTCGGCGCCGACGTAGCTCCACCAGTCGAGCTGCTCGTACTCGGCGAGGCGCCGCTCGTCGCAGCTCGTGAGGAACAGCCCCATCTGCGTCGAGAAGTGGTGCGCCTCGTCGCCGGTGAGGCCGAACACGTCGGTGAAGAGCTTGTTGAACACGCCCGTGACGTTGTCGATGGTGACGTCCAGCTTCACCAGCGGCAGCGTGATCTCGGGCCTGCCGCCGTCGCGGGCGAAGGTGGCTGCGCCGGCGGGCACGAGGTTGTCGAACACGCCCTTGGCGTTGTCCTCGAACGGGATGCGCTGCATCGTGTCGGGGAGGTGCCGGTAGAAGCCGGGGAAGAAGCGGAAGCCATGCTCGCCGGGCAGCGCGAGGCGGTCGCCGGTCGCGGTGTCTGGCACCGCGACGCTGCGCGCCTTGCCGCCGGGGATCGCCTTGCGCTCGAGCACCGTCACCGGCACGCCGCGCTCGCGCAGCTCGTGCGCGGCCGACATCCCGCCGACGCCGCCGCCGAGCACCACCACCCAGGGGCCATCGCCAGGCGGCCGCTCGATCGGTCGCAGCGGCAGGGTCGTGGTCGTCGTCGGTCGCCGGGTCGTCGTCGGCCGCCCGCTCGTGGCTGCTGGCGACGAGTCGTCGCTGCAACCGCTCAGCCACGGCGTGGCAGCGAGCGCGCCCGCAGTGCCGAGGCCCTTGATGAAGCGCCTGCGATCCATGCCGACGCTCAGCGGTAGTCGGGGTTGGGGGAGTCGAACCGGCATCCGGCATCCCACGCCGATCGCTGGTTCCCGTGCGCGGGGAAGCCTCCGGCGTCTCGCAGCAACCTCGCGAGGTGCATGAGGTTCCACGCCATGAACGTGGTGTTGCGGTTGGTGAAGTCGTTGTCGGGCCCACCGGAGTCCGGGTCGAGGTAGGAGGGCCCGGGACCGGCCTCGCCGAGCCACGCGGCGTCGGCCTGCGGCGGGATCGAGTAGCCGAGGTGCTGCAGGGAGTAGAGGACGTTCATGGCGCAGTGCTTGGCGCCGTCCTCGTTGCCGGTGACGAGGCAGCCCCCGACCCGCCCGTAGTACGCGTACTGCCCGGCGTCGTTCAGCACGGCGGAGCTGCTGTAGAGGCGCTCGATCACTCGGGTGCACACCGAGGACTTCTCGCCCAGCCAGATGGGCGTCATCAGCACGAGGATGTCGGCGGCCATGACCTTCTCGTAGAGCGCGGGCCAGCCGTCGCTCGGCGCGCCGTGCTCGGTCATGTCGGGCTGCACACCCGGTGGGAGGTCCAGATCGACCGCGCGCACGATCTCGGTCGACACGCCGTTGGCCTCCATCACCGCGAGCGCGATCTGCGCGAGCCCCTCGGTGTGCGACACCTCCGGTGCGTGCTTGAGCGTGCAGTTGATGAACAGCGCCGACAGGTCCGAGAAGTCGTACGGGTTGTCGTCGCAGAGCTGCTGCTGGCGCTGGTCGAGCGTCATGGGGGACCTCCTCGGGCCGCCGCGTGCTACCTCCACGCCAGCGGGCCGGCCGCCGACGTGCGTGATCGGAGCGAGTATTGCTCGTTGCGCCAAGTGTCGCTCGCAGACCGGCAAGGTCGTGGTGGCCTGGATCAGTCGGCTCGGCCGGGTGCATCGTCGTAGGGTGCGCGGGTCCGGCGACGCGCCGGGATGACAGGGGGAGCACCGAGGTGGCGACGGTCGACGAGCTGCTGGGCGCGCTGACGCTGGACGAGAAGTGCCTGCTCCTGGCCGGCGCATCGAGCTGGCGCACCCACCCCATCGAGCGGCTTGGCATCCCCGAGATCAAGATGTCCGACGGCCCCAACGGGGTGCGCGGCGAGCAGACCGGTGCAGACGGCACGCCGTCGGTCCTGGTGCCCGTCGAGATCGCGCTCGGCGCCACGTGGGACCCGACGCTCGTGGAGCGCATCGGCGACCTGCTCGGGCGCGAGGCGAGGCGCAAGGCGGCGCACGTGCTGCTCGCCCCCGGTGCCAACCTGCACCGCACCCCCATCGGCGGTCGCACCTTCGAGTACTACTCGGAGGATCCCGAGCTGAGCGGGGCGCTCGCTGCCGCGACGGTGCGCGGCGTGCAGGCCCACGGCGTGGCGGTCACCGTGAAGCACTTCGTCGCCAACGACACCGAGGTGGACCGACACACCGTCGACGTGCAGGTCGACGAGCGCGTGCTGCGAGAGCTCTACCTGCGCCCGTTCGAGATCGCGGTGCGCGACGGCGGTGCGTGGGGCGTGATGTCGGCGTACAACAAGGTGGCCGGCGAGTTCTGCGCAGCGAACCGCCGGTTGCTGGTCGACGTGCTGCGCGGCGAGTGGGGGTTCGACGGCTTCGTCGTGTCGGACTGGTTCGGCTCGCACGACCCGGTCGGCTCCGCCAACGGCGGGCTGTCCATCGAGATGCCCGGCCCGCCGCGGGTGTACGGGCCGCGCCTCGCCGCCGCGGTCGCCGCCGGCGACGTCGAGGAGGCCACCGTCGACGCGCTGGTGCGCGACGTCCTGGTGCTCATCGAGCGCACCGATGCGGTGCACCGCTCAGCCGACGAGCCCGAGCAGTCCGTCGACGATCCGGCTGAGCGAGCGCTGTGTCGCGAGGTGGCGATCGCCGGAACGGTGCTGGCTCGCAACGAGGGCGGCGCCTTGCCGCTTGCCGGCGATCGAGCGCCGCAATCGCTCGCAGTCATCGGACCGAACGCAGCGAGCACCCGGACGATGGGCGGCGGCAGCTCGGCGCTGCGACCGCTGCCGCAGCGCTCGATCCTCGACGCGCTGCGCGACCGGGTGCCGGACCTCGTGCACGAGGTCGGCTGCCTCATCGACAAGCACACGCCGCTGCCCGCCGCCGACCGTCTCGTCGGGCCCGACGGACAGCCGGGCCTCGAGGTCCGCTTCGTGAACGGGACCGACCCCGACGCCGAGCCGGCGCACGTCACGCGCACCACCGTGAGCACGGTGCGGTACTTCGGCTCGGTGCCCGCCGGCGTCGGTCCCGGTCCGTGCACCCTGCTGGTGCGCGGCGCGTACGTGCCGGAGGTTTCGGGACCGCACGAGGTGGGCGCCATCGTGACGGGACGTCCCTCGGTGCGCATCGGCGACCACCACCTCACGCGCGGCGGCGAGCACCTCCCGAGCGGCGAGGCGTTCTTCGGCTTCGCCTCGACCGAGCAGCTCGTCACCCTCGAGCTGATCGCGGGGGAGCCGGTCGACATCGAGGTCGAGCTGCGGATGGCGCAACCGTTCGCCGGCATCCGCATCGGGGTGCGCCCACCGCTGGACGAGTCGATGGTGGCGCGCGCCGTCGCGGCAGCGCGCGACGCTGGAGCTGCTGTCGTCGTCGTGGGCACCAACGACGAGTGGGAGACCGAGGGCGCGGATCGCTCGTCGATCGCGCTGCCCGGCGACCAGGACGCGTTGGTGCGAGCGGTGGCGGCGGTCAACGACCGCACGATCGTCGTGGTGAACGCTGGGTCGCCGGTGGCGATGCCGTGGGCAGATGAGGTGGCGGCGATCGTGCTGCCGTTCTTCGGCGGCATGGAGATGGGCGACGCGGTCGCCGACGTGCTGCTCGGGGTGGCCGATCCGGGCGGGCGGCTCCCCGTCACGTTCCCCGTGCGCCTCGAGGACGCACCCGCGATGGTGAGCTACGCGCCCGTCGACGGGGTGCAGCGCTACGGCGAAGGCTTCTCGATCGGCTACCGAGGACACGATGCCACCGGGGTCGCGCCGCGGTACCCGTTCGGACACGGCCTCTCCTACGGCGACGCGACGTGGGGCGTGGCGAGCGCGTCGGCGGCCGCTGTCGCCGCCGGTGAGTCCGTCGAGGTCACGGTGCCGATCGGGGCGGCGGGCGACCGCGCCGCCACCGTGGTGGTGCAGGGGTACGTGGCACCGATCGACCCACCGGTGGTGCGCGAGCCCAAGGCGCTGCGCACGTGGACGAAGGTGGTCGTCGCCCCCGGCGACAGGACCGAGGTCGTCCTCACGTTTCCGGGCGAGGCGTTCCGCCGGTGGGATGCAGCGAGCGCTGGCTGGGTGATCGACTCCGGTGCGTACGACCTCGTCATCGCGGCGTCCGCCACCGATGTGCGCGCCACGCTGCGCGTCGAGCTGACCTGAGCGGCCTGGCATCATCGGCGCCATGTCCGACACGAACGAGGCCCTGATCGCGGAGTTCCCACCGGAGGCGCCGGGTCGACCGATGGCGGACTTCCCCTTCGTCGAGCGCGCCGGGCTCGAGCTGCTGCACGCGGAGCGGGGCCGTGCCGTGCTGCGGATGCCGTTCGAGCCGAACGTCAACCACGTGGGGATGGTGTACGCCGGCGCGCTGTTCACCGTCGCCGAGGTGCCTGGCGGGGTGCTGTTCGGCTCGGCGTTCGACTTGTCGCGCTTCTACCCGATCGTCGGCGACGTCAACATCCGCTTCTCGAAGCCGGCACGCACGGCGGTGCTCGTCGATGCGCGCATGAGCGAGGACGAGATCGCGAGGGTGACCGCCGAGCTGGATGAGGCCGGCAAGGCCAAGTGGGTGCTCGACGCGCAGATCGTCGACACCGGTGGCACCGTCGTCGCCACCACGAGCGCCACCTACTTCGGCCTGGCGTTCTGATCGGCCCCACCCGCCCCCGCGTTACGCGCCCAACTCTGCGTCCTGGGTAGCGGGAGCGTGAGGTGCCCAGGCTGCGACGACCCAGTACGCGGGGGTGGCGGCGGCGGGGAGGTGGCGGGGTCAGCTCGATGCGATGTCGCGGCGGGCGATTCCCCACAGCCCGGCGCCGGTGAGCGCCGCGGCGAGTGCTGTCATCGTCAGCAGCGGTTGCCAGTCGATCGCCACCGCCGGCACCTGGGGCACGTGGGTGAACGGCGAGAGGTCGAGCGCCCACTGGGGGAGGCCGAGCACCTCGCCGAAGTAGGTGATGAGCACGCACATCGCGAGCACGAGCCAGGCGCCGAGCGAAGCGCGTGGCACGAGGCCGTAGAGCGCGACCGCGATGGCTCCGAGCACCAGCGTCGCAGGGAGCGATGCGAGCGACGCGGCGACGAGGCGCAGGATCTGGCTCGAGTCGCCCGAGACCGCCGCGTAGGCCAGGCCCGTGCCGAGGCCACCGGCGAGGATGATGGCGATCGTGCCGCCGAGCGCGACGGCGAGGTGGCTCGCCACCCACCGCGTGCGGCTCATCGGCCCCGCGAGCACGAGCTCGGCGCGCCCCGCGTGCTCCTCGGTGCGCGGGCGCAGCGCTGCGGAGATGGTGTAGCCGGAGATGAACAGGGCCTGCATCACCAGCCAGACGGCGAGGAAGGCGTCGGTGACGTCGACGCCCTCGAGCAAGGCGAGGATGTCCGCGTAGCCCTGGTTGTCCTCCATGAAGGTGGCGATCTCGTCGCCGATCGATCCGCTGACGGCACCCATCAATGCCATGCCCACGACCCATCCGGTCACCGCGCCTCGCTGCAGGCGCCATGACAACCCGACAGGGTGGGTGAGCCAACCAGCGGCGTGCGCGGGACCAGCATGCGCGGTGACCAGGCCAGAGCCGAGGTCGCGCTGGGTGAACAGCCAGTGGGCGAGCACGATCAGGCCGGCTGCGGCCACGAAGCAGAGCGCGAGCGGCCACCACTGCTCGTTCGCGAACGGTCGGCCGCCTTGCGCCCAGCCCAGCGGCGACAGCCAGCGCACGGGTGATCCGGCCGCATCGCCGAACGCTCGCACGATGAACATCGCGCCGATCGCTGCGCTGCCGTAGCCGAGCGCGGCGCGCCCCGTGGAGGCGACCTGCGCGGCGACCGCCGCGACGCCCACCATGAACAGGCCGAACACGCTCAAGGACGCGGCGAGCGCCAACGATCCGGTGGCGTCGTAGCCGATGGTGAGGAAGCCGGCGAAGCAGACCGCACCCAGCAGCAGCATGGCCGTGCTCTGCACCAGGACCACCGCCGCGAGCGGCGCGTGGCGTCCGACGACGCTGGAGCGGATCATCTCGGACCGCTCGTCGTCCTCCTCCGCTCGGGTGTGTCGGTTCACGAGGAACAGCGCCATGAACGCGAGGCAGATCGCGCCCGTGAGCTGCGTCTCGTTGACGAGCACCACCCCGATGTTGGGGTGGTCCATGCCGTAGCCCGGCCCGCCGAAGGCGGTCATCGCCGGGTTCGAGCCGGCGAGCTCCGCATAGCTGTCCAATGCCGCTTGGTCGGGGTAGAGGGGCGGGAGCGCTCCGGCGGAGGAGAGGATGGTGGCGCTGATCGCCGACAGCCACACCGGCAGGCGCACTCGGTCGCGACGCAGCGTGAAACGCACCAGGCGCCCGACGCCTACGAGCGCGTCACTCCGCCGTGTGGAAATCACAGGGCGCCGATCACGGGTCGGTGCTGACCCCGGCTTCTGCGAGCTCGGTGCCGTAGTGGCTGAGGAAGAGCTCTTCGAGCGACGGCGGGTGGCTGATCAGCGAGGTCACCTCGTACTCGGCGAGCCGGCTGATCACCTCCGCGAGGTGGACGCCATCGACCTCGAGGGTGACCTCGTCGCCGGAGACGCGCACAGCGTGCACCGCCGGCAGGTCGCGCAGCCCATCGACCGGGCGCCGCACGCGGGCGACGATGGTGGTGCTGGTGAGGTGGCGCAGGTCCTCGAGGGTGCCGCTCTCGATCCTGCGGCCGTGGCGGATGATCGTCACGTGGTCGCACAGACGCTCGACCTGCCCGAGGATGTGGCTGGAGAGCAGCACGGTGCGGCCATCGGCCTTGGCCTTGACGATGAAGTCCTGGAACACCGCCTCCATGAGGGGGTCGAGGCCGGCGGTGGGCTCGTCGAGGATCAGCAGCTCCGCATCGGACGCCAGCGCGGCGACCAACGCCACCTTCTGGCGGTTGCCCTTCGAGTAGCTGCGCGCCTTCTTGGTGGGATCGAGGTCGAAGCGGTCGACGAGCTCGTCGCGGCGCTCGGGATCGAGTCCGCCGCGCAGCTGGCCGAGGAGGTCGATGACCTCGCCGCCGGTCAGCTCGGGCCAGAGGTTCGTGTCGCCGGGGACGTACGCGATGCGGCGGTGGAGGCGCACCGCGTCAGCCCACGGCTCGCCGTCGAGCAGGCGCACCGTCCCGCTATCGGGGCGCAGCAACCCGAGCACGATGCGCATCGTGACGGTCTTGCCCGCGCCGTTGGGTCCGAGGAAGCCGTGCACCTCGCCGGTGGCGACCTCGAGGTCGAGGCCGTCGAGTGCGCGGGTGGGGCCGAACGTCTTGACGACCTGCTCGCAGGAGATGGCGATCGACATGCCCCGACCGTACTGCTACGCCACCTCCCACCGGCTCGTTCTGTGCATGGTGGCTTCCGACTATCGGAAGCCACCATGCACAGAACGGGATGGGGCGTCAGGCGGTGGCGGCCGCGCTGAGCTGGGCGAGCCCCTTCTCGAAGGAGGGCCCGATCATCTTGTCCATGCTGACGAAGATCCCCATGACCTTGTTCATGAGGGTCTTCGGGCCGACCATCCGCCAGGTCACCGTCGTCGAACCTCCGTCCTCGGAGAGCTCGAAGATGGTGGTGTTCGACGACTTGAACGGCTTGAGGAAGTCGAGGGCGATCACGACGCGCTCGCCGGGGACGTCCTCGGTGATCTCCATGCGGCCTTGCCCGGCCTTGCGGTTGCCGCTCCACTCGTAGATGGCGCCGACGCCGGCATCGGCACCGGAGTAGGTGCGCTCCAGCGCCGGGTCGACGTCCTCCCACGGCGACCACCTGGTCCAGGCCTGGAAGTCGTCGAGCAGGGCATGGATGGTCGCCGCGGGGGCGGCGATCGTGACGCTGCGCACCACCTCGAACGTGTCGGACATGGGGTCTCCCTCCCGCCAGGTGTCGCGGGAGATCCTCGCGCGTTGTTGTGCGTGGATGCCGCGGACCCGGGAGCGCAGCCCATCGGATCGTCGGCATGGCCGTAGGCTCGGAGCACCGTTCGAGCAGCCTGGTGGAGGTCGGTCGTGGGCGTGGACAGCACGAGCGAGCCGGCGACGGTCCGGCTCGGGCTGCGCGAGAACCTTTCGCAGTTCCTCCTGCTCGTCGGCGTCAACGCGCTCGTCGGCGGGATGATCGGCCAGGAGCGCACCGTCCTGCCGCTGCTGGCGGAAGAGGAGTTCGGCCTCACCGCGTTCACCTCGGCGCTCACCTTCATCGCGGCGTTCGGCATCGTGAAGGCCGCCACCAACTTCTTCGCCGGCACGCTGTCGGACCGCCACGGTCGCAAGCCGGTGCTCGTCGCCGGCTGGCTCATCGGCCTCCCGGTGCCGCTGCTGCTCATGTGGGCGCCGACGTGGGGGTGGGTCATCGCCGCCAACGTGCTGCTCGGCGTGAACCAGGGCCTCACGTGGTCGACGACGGTGATCATGAAGATCGACCTCGTCGGGCCGGCCAAGCGCGGCATGGCGATGGGCTTCAACGAGGCGGCCGGCTACGGCGCGGTGGCGGTCACCGCGCTCGCGACCGGGTTCATCGCCTCGACCTACGGGCTGCGCCCCGAGCCGTTCTACCTCGGCCTCGCCTACGCCGCGCTCGGCCTCGGGATCTCGACCCTCTTCGTGCGCGAGACGCGGGAGCACGCTCGCCACGAGGCGACGACCCACAGCGGGGGCGCGGCGCACCTCCACGGCGAGCTCACCACCGGCGAGATCTTCCTCATCACGTCGTTCAAGGAGAAGGCGCTGTCCTCTGCGTCGCAGGCGGGCCTGGTCAACAACCTCAACGACGGCCTGGCGTGGGGGCTGCTGCCCCTCTACTTCGCGGCGGCCGGCCTCTCGGTGGCGCGCATCGGCGTGCTCGCCGCGCTCTACCCGGCGGTGTGGGGGCTCGGGCAGCTCGTCACCGGCGGGCTGTCGGACCGCATCGGCCGCAAGCCGCTCATCGCCGGCGGCATGCTCGTGCAGGCCGCAGCGCTCGGGCTGATCGCAGCCACCGAGGGGTTCGCCATCTGGGCGGCGGGCGCGGCGCTGCTCGGCGTCGGCACCGCCATGGTGTACCCGACGCTGCTCGCCGCCATCGGCGACGTCGCCCACCCGAGCTGGCGGGCGCGCTCGGTCGGCATCTACCGCTTGTGGCGCGACGGCGGCTTCGCGGTCGGCGCGCTGCTCGCCGGCGTGCTCGCTGACGCCTTCGACATCGAGGTCGCCATCTGGGCGATCGCCGCGCTCACCGCTGCATCGGGCCTCGTGGTGCTGGTGCGCATGTACGAGACGCACCCCCGCCACGATCGCGTCGCGATGCCCGCCGACGCCGACCTCGAGAGCTGAGCCGCCCGTCGCTTCCTACAATGGCGTGTGCTCCCGCAGCCTCCCGACGGATCGTTCGCCAGCGACAACGCAGCCGGCGTGTCGCCCGAGGTCCTCGATGCCCTCGCAGCGGCCAACAGCGGCGCTGCGCTCGCCTACGGCGATGACCAGTGGACAAGGCGGGCCGAGGATCTGCTGCGCGAGCGGTTCGACGCGCCTGTCGTGAGTCTGCCGTGCTGGGGTGGCACCGGCGCCAACGTTGTCGGCCTGGCATCGGTGCTCGAGCCGTGGCAGGCGGTCATCACCGCGGACTGCGCCCACGTCGTCGTCGACGAAGCCGGCGCGCTCTCGCGCTTCGCCGGCGTCACGGTGCTGCCGGTCGCGCACGACGAGGGCCGCCTCGCTCCCGACGCCATCGCTCCCTACCTCCAGTGGCTCGGCAACGAGCACCACCCGCAGCCCGCCGTCGTGTCGGTCACCCAGGCCACCGAGCTCGGCGCGGTCTACACCGTCGAGCAGCTCGGCGCCGTGTGCGACGCCGCGCACGGTGCGGGGCTGCTCGTGCACCTCGATGGCGCCCGCATCGCCAACGCGCTGGTCGCCACCGGCAGCGACCTGGCGACGATGGTGCGCGACACCGGCGTCGACGTCATGACCCTCGGGCTCACCAAGACCGGCGCCATGTACGGCGAGACCATCGTCTTCCTGCGCCCAGAGCTGGCCGAGCGCGCCGCCTTCGTGCGCAAGCAGGCCGGGCAGCTCGCCTCGAAGGCGCGCTTCATCGCCGCACAGGTCGCCGCGCTCATCGAGGATGACCTCTGGCTGCGCAACGCGGCGCACGCCAACGCCATGGCGGCCCGGCTGGCGGATGCCGTCGCCGACGTTCCCGGCGTCGACCTCCAGGCGGCTCCGGCGGTCAACTCGATGTTCGCCACCCTGCCCGCCGCGGCGATCGAGCCGCTTCAGGCGTGGTCGTTCTTCTGGGAGTGGGACCGCACGGCCTCGCTCGTGCGCTGGATGACCAGCTTCGCCACCACCGCGGAGGACGTCGATCGCTTCGCCGCAGGCGTGCGCGCCATCGTCGCCGGCGGCTGCGCGACGAGGTCGACGCGAGCCACGATGGCGACGACCAGCCCACCCTCCTAGCGTGACGGCGTGCAGCACCTCACCGATGCCCTCCGCCCAGCCGTCCGACCTTCCGTCCGGGCCCTCGCCGCCACGCTGGCCCTCACGACGGCGCTCGTCGCGTGCTCCGACAACGATGACGTCGCAACCATCACCACGACCGCTGCGGCGTCCGGTACGTCGACCACCACCGCCGACGTCGTGCGTCCAGAGGGCCCAGCGGCTGACCTCTCCGAGGAGATCACCGGCGACGGCGCCCCGTTCATCGGGTCGGCCACCGGCCTCGAGGTGCCCGATGGGTACGTCCAGCAGGAGCACGTCGCCGCGGGCACCGCGACCGACTACGCCGCCGAAGGCGAGCTGGGCGGCGACGGCGAGTGGACCTTCGCCCCCGACACGGACGCCCCGTACCGCACCCGCGTGCTCGTGCGTCGCCCGGAGGACCCAGCCGCCGCCAGCGGCACGGTGATCGTGGAGTGGCTCAACGTCAGCGGCGGCCTGGACGCGAACCCCGACTACGCCAGCCTCGAGGAGGAGATCGTCCGCCGAGGCCACACCTGGGTCGGCGTCTCCGCGCAGAAGATCGGCATCGACGGCGGACCCGTGCTGGTCGCACCGACGGGCTTCGAGGACATCGTCGGAAAGGGGCTCGCAGCGCTCGACCCGGAGCGCTACGGCACCCTCGAGCACCCCGGCGACGGGTACGCATTCGACATCTTCACGCAGGTGGCGCGCGCGGTGCGCGCCGGCGATCCGGCGATCGGCGGCACGGTGCCCGACGTGGTGCTCGCCGCCGGCGAGTCGCAGTCCGCGATCGCGCTCACCACCTACTACAACGGCGTGCAGCCCCTCACCCTCGCCTTCGACGGCTTCCTCATCCACAGCCGTGCCTTCGCCGCACTGCCGCTGGTCGCACCGGGGGAGTTCGCGGACCTGGCGGGCGCGATGGTCACCACCCCCGAGCCGGTCGTGCTGCGCTCGGACGTCGACGCCCCGGTCCTCGAGCTCCAGGCCGAGGGCGATGTCATCGGCCTGCTCAACTCCCTCGCCGCTCGCCAGGACGACACCGACACCTTCCGGCTGTGGGAGGTCACCGGCACGTCGCACGCGGACGTCCACCTCCTCGGCGAGGTCGCCGCCACCCTCGATTGCGGCGTGCCCATCAACGACGGGCCGATGCATCTGGTCGCCAAGGCAGCGCTCCGCGCCCTCGACACGTGGGTGCGCGCCGGCGCGGCCCCGCCTGAGGCCTCTCGTCTGGAGGTCACCGACGGCGACGACCCCACGAACGTGCGCGACGACGACGGCATCGCGCTCGGCGGCATCCGCACGCCGCCCGTCGACGTGCCCGTCGACGTGCTGTCGGGCGAGCCCGGTCCGAACGAGTCCCTCATCTGCATCCTCATGGGCTCGACGACGCCGCTGAGCGACGAGCGGATCGCCGAGCGCTACGAGTCCAGCGCGGACTACGAGTCGGCGTACGAGGCGGCCGCCGATGAGGCGATCGAGGCCGGCTTCGTGCTCGAGGAGGACCGAGCGGCCCTTCTCGACTACGCCCAGCCCGACCGCATCCCCAGCTGAGCACCCCCCACCCCCACCCCACCTGAGCTCGATCCCGTCGCCGAGCCCCCACATTGCGGTCGGGGTGGCTGCCGTGCAGCCATCTGCGGGGGTCAGAACGAGTCGCGGGCACCGGATCTCCCGGTCGGAGCGGCCCGTGCGTGCGCTGCGGTGAACCGCTCGGGCCGTGGGGCGCGACAGGGGAGCGATGACATCGACCGCACACATGCGCACCCTCGTCCGGCGCTGGTGGCCGGTCCCCGCAGCGATCGCCGCCGGGCTGGTCGCCGAATCGCTCGTGAAGGGCCGCTACGACGTGTCAGGGCACGCGGCGGAGCACCTCTCGAGTGCGACCGCGGTCTGCATCGGCACCTCGATCGTCGCGATCGTCCTGTGGGCGACCCCAGCTGCCCGGCGCCAGCTCGACGTGCTGCTCGCGCTGGGAGCGTGGCTGGCCGCTGAGGTGGTCGTGCTCGTCGGCAACGTGCGCGTCATCGACACGCTCGTCGACGCGGGGTACGGCGACGCCCCGACGGCCACGGTGCCCGACATCGCGGACCACGGCCTCGCCGGGCTGGGGATGCAGCTCGCCGTCGCTGCGGCGATCCTCGCCGCAGGCGCGATGTGGCGTCGGAAGCATGTCGGCGTCGCTGCGGCGGTCGGCTCCGTGCTCCTGTCGCTGATCTTCCCGCCGTGGATCGCGCCCGGCTTCGGCATGGTGGTCATCGTCGTCGCCCGGTGCCGGGCGCACGGCCGGGCGATGGCGGCGGCATCGTCGACGTAGCCGCGCCCGCGTCGCTCAGGCGTCGCCCGGCAAGGTCGGCAGCACGGTCTCGACGAACTCGGCGACGCGCGCCTGGCCTTCGCCGGGCCACCCGCAGATGAGGTGCTGGGCGCCGGCGGCGGCGAGCTCCTCGGCGTTGGCGCGCACCTCGTCCCACGGCTCGGAGAGGCTGAGCGACGTGGCTCGCGTGATCGATGCCGGGTCGCGACCAGCGTCGACGGCGAGGTCGTCGAGCAGCTGCGACTTGCGAGCGAAGGTCGCCGGGTCGCCGAAGGTGTGCCAGACATCAGCGTGGCGGGCGACCAGCGGCAGCATCTTGCGCTCGCCGCTGGCACCGATCCAGATCGGGGGGTGGGGCTGCTGCACGGGGCGGGGGCGCAGGGTGGCGGACTCGAGCTGCCAGTGGCGACCGTCGAAGCTGAAGTCGTCGGTCGTGAGCAGGCCGCGGATGATGGAGAGCGCCTCGTCGAGCATCTCGATGCGCACCGACGTCGACGGGTAGGCGATGCCGAGGGCGCGGTGCTCGGGCTCGAACCACGCCGCGCCGAGGGAGAGCTCGAAGCGTCCGTCGGAGGCGTGGTCGATGGTGATCGCCTCCGCGGCGAGGACCGACGGGTGGCGGTAGGTGACGCCGGTGACGAGCAGCCCGAGGCGGATGCGCTCGGTGTGCCCGGAGAGCGCGGCCAACGTCGTCGAGCCCTCGAAGCACTCGCCGGGGCCCTCGCCGTACATGGGCTGGAAGTGGTCGAAGCCCCAGAGGCCGTGGAACCCGGCCTCGTCCGCGAACCGGGCGCGGGTCACGATCTCGGCGAAGGGGAGGCGTTGCTGGGCGATGTCGATGCTGTAGCGCATGGGGTCAGTGTCGCAGCCGAGCGTCGTCGGCGCGGCAGCCACCGGACGGTGCGCTTCAGCGGCGGGCGTCGCCGATGGCCGCAGCGAGCGTGGCGGCGGTGTCCAGGTCGATGCCGGCACGGCCGACGAGGTAGCACGCGATCGGCGCCGCGGTGCGTGCGGAGGCGTGCGCCGCGGTGCCCGCCAGCGCCAGCAGCACCTCGACGTCTGCGGGATCGGGGGCGGGCAGCCCGAGGCGCTCGGCGAACGCCGCCAGCCACGCCTCGGGGGTCAGGTCGCCGGCGCCGGTGCTGCTCATCGGCTCATCCTCGCACCAGCGCAGGAGCCAGGTGAGGTCGGCAGGCATCGAATCGAAGCCGGGCGGGTAGGGCGAACTCGGTTCACCAACTTCCACCCACGGAGCGCATCATGTACATCGGCCTCGGCACCCTCGTCCTCATCATCATCCTCGTGCTGATCCTCATGTGACGTCCGCGCACCTGAGCGCACGTCACAGGGGTTCGCGTCCCCGACCGGGGTGGAAGTCCGGCACCCAGCGCGAGCCGTCGGCCCACATCAGCAGCGGCGGCAGCACGACCAGCGCGCTGATCAAGGCGACGAGCACGCTGAGCGCTACGACGATCCCGAAGTCGCGCAACAGCGGGAACGACGACAGCGCGAGCACTGCGAACCCGCCGATGGCGGTGAGTCCCGAGGCCACGAACGCACGGCCGATGCGCACCGCGCCCAGCGCGACGGCCTCCTCCGGCGTGCGTCCGTTGCCGCGCTCCTCCACGTAGCGCGCCAGCAGCAGCACCGTGAACTCGGTGCACACCGCGATGACCAGCGGGCCGGTGACGGTGGTGAGCGGGCTGAGCTCGAGGCCCGTGGCGAAGATCACCAGCGACGAGCCACCGATGGCGATGAGCACGGGGAACAGCGGCAAGATGGCCATCGAGAGCCTTCGGTACCACAGCAGCAGCCACAGACCGACAGCGGCGATCGCCGTCCAGGTGATCAGCGAGCGGTTGGCCTCGAGCAGCTCGACGAGGCGCACGCCCACCACGACGAGGCCCGCGGGTGTGACCGTCACGTCGTCGGGGCGTGGGGCGATGGTGACGGTTGCTCCCGGCGGCGGATCCAGGTCCGCGAGCAGCTCGTCGAGCAGAGCGGAGCGCCGATCCAGCGGGATGTTCGTGATCGGGAAGATCAGCGCAGCCTTCGTTCGGTCGGGGCTGATGAACGACTCGACGATGTCCTCGGGCGCCATGTCGTAGGTGGGCGGGTCATCGAGCGCTCCGCCCAGCAGCAGGTCCAGCTCCTCCTGCCCGGGAGGGGCGCCGGTGACGTCCGAGGCGATCGCGGCGAGGCTGAAGCCGTGCACGAGCTCGTCGCCGTGCTCCGTGAGCTGCGCCGCGCTGTACTCCTCCATCCACCTGGCCACCGGCGTCGCGGTGACGTCATCGGCCTCGATCAGCAGCGACAGCTCGGTGGAGAACCCGGCGCCGGCGCGCAGCGAGTGCAGGTCCTGCACCGTCTGCCCGTCCTGCGGCACCCACCGCTCGGGATCGGTCTGGATGGTGAAGCGCCCCTCGACGGCGAGCCCCGCCACGATGATGACGATCCCGATGGCGACCAGCGGCAGGGTGGCGCCGCCCGCGAACGTGCACAGCCGCCGCACCACCCGCTCGAGCGCTCCCGACGCCATCGTCACGTCGCCGGCGCGGGTGGGCCGTCGCTGCTCGCGACCTTCGAGGACCGCGCTCGCCACGGGGAGGCCGGCGAGGAACATGGCCGCGATGCCGATGGCGAGCATGACGCCGAACGAGCGGATCAGCGGCACCTCGGACATCTGCAGCGCGAGGAAGCCGCCCACCGCCGCGACCATGGCGACGCCGAGCGCGGGGCCGAGGGTGCGCATGACGCGGCGCAGCGCCTCGACGCGGTCGCCGTCGCGGTCGACCTCCTCCTCGAAGCGGCTGTGCGTCTGGATCGAGAAGTCCACCCCGACGCCGATGAGGATGGGGAGCCCCGAGATGGTGATCAGCGTGAGCGGCACGCCGAGGAAGCCCATGATCCCGAAGCCGCAGATCGTGCCCAGGGTGACGATCCCCATCGACAGCAGTCGCCAGCGGACGCGGAACACGAGCGCGAGGACGGCCACCATGACGCCGAACGCCAGCGCGCCGAGGGTGGCGAGGCCTCCCTGCAGGTACTTGTTGATGTCGTTGAGCAGGGGAGGGGAGCCGGTGGCGAGCACCTCGAACCCGACGAGCTCGGTGCCCTCGGCAATCGTCTCGATCTCCTCGCCCTTGGCGCCGGCGGTCGCGATGTCGGTGTTGCCGGGGAGGCGCACGACCATCAGCGCGTGGCGGTCGTCGACGAAGCTCTGGCGCAGCGTGCCGCGGATCGTCGTCTCCGCAGCGTCCTCGTAGAGCAGGAACCGCACGAACGCCGGGTTCTCCAGCGAGAGCGGATCGTCGAGGCCGAGCTCGGCGCCCGCCGCGGTGACCTCGCCGAGACGGGCGGAGAGCTCGGCGATCCGTGCGTCGAACCCGGCGGCCACCTCCGCGGCGGCGTCGTCGGACTCCGCCGCGGTGCCGCCGTCGGTGAGCACGGCATCGCGGGCTTGCTGCTGCTCGCGTGCCGAGGCGATGCCGATCATCTCGAGGCCGATGGGCACCTGCGCGCGGGCGAACTCGAGCGCGGCGACCGGTCCGAGCACCGCGTGCAGCTCGCGGTCGTTGCTCAGGTCGGCTTCGAGCCGGCGCATGGCGACGAGGTTCTCTCCCGACAGCAGATCGATGACGCTGCGACCCTCATCTGCGCTGAAGAGCACGAGCATGGGCTCGCCGCCGAACTGCGCTTGGAAGCGGCGGTTGTTCTGCGCCACGGTGCTCTGCTCGCCGATGAACGACTCCTGGCTCGTCTCGAACTCGAGCTGCGGGATGCCGAGCGCGCACAGCGCCGTCACCGCCATCGCGAGAGCGAACACGACGCCGGGCCGCCGGCTGATCAGATCCGCCACCCTCGTGGTGGTCGGCGTGGGCGTCAGCGTCATCGCTCGGCTCGGCTCGACGAGCCGTCGTCGGTCACTGCCAGCACCTCGTCGAACGCTTCGATCACACAGGCGCGCAGCGCGTCGGGGTCGGGCACCGCGGCGGTGTCGATGGCGAGGCCGATGCAGGCGTCATCCACGTGCGAGAGCAGGGCGATGGCCATCGCCGCGCCAACGGGCGGGGCGAAGGCGTACAGATCGGTGATCTCGGCGCCGGCGAGGTAGACCCTCCGGTCGATGCCGGGCACGTTGGTGGCGACCGCGTCGATCGCCTTGAGCATGCCGGCCATGACGCCGGTGGTGATGCCCGCCGGCAGCAGCTCGAGAGCGCCCGCCACCTGCTCGCTCGCCTTCAGCGCAGGCTCGTCGCGCCACGACCTGGTGATCCTGCCCATGCGTCGCATGCGCGCCTTGGCATCGGTGATGTCGGCGGGGACATCGAAGCGAGCTGGAGCGAACTTGTTCCCGCCCAACGGGTCGTCCTCGGCGCGGTGGTCGATCGGCATCGTGATCCGCAGCCGGTCGAGCGGCACGTCGTGGCGCAGGTGGTAGCGCGCCAGCCCGCCGACGACGCCGGCGAGGAAGGCGTCGTTGAGCGTGCCTCCGGCGGCGTGCGCGGCGGCGAGCAGGTCGGCGAGCGGCATCTCCAGCGTCTCGAACCGACGACCGACGCTGCGCCGCACCATCAGCGGCGACGCGGGGGTGGTGACCGGGCGCAGCGAGCACCACAGCGAGCCGGCGAAGCCGCCGATCGCCCTGGCCGTGCCGAGCGGGTCGCGCAGCGCTCGCCCGGCTGCGCTCGCCGCGGCACCGGGCGTGCGCGCCGCGACGCGCGCGATGCCACCACCAGCTCCGGCCACGGCGTCGCCAGCCAGGGCGAGCGTGGAGGGAGGCGCGGCGACGAGCGGCACCTCGTCGGGGTCGTCGATGGGGACGTCGCGCTCGTCGTCGAGCAGCAGCAGCGCGAGGCGGATCCCGCCGACGCCGTCGGTGAGCGAGTGGTGGACCTTCTGGATGAGCGCCGCACGCCCGTCGTCGAGGCCCTCGACCACGGTGAACTCCCACAGGGGCCGTGCCCGGTCGAAGCTGTCCATGGAGATCGGCTGAGCGAGATCGAGGACCTCGCGGAGCCCGCCGCCGCTCGGGACGCGGACGTGGCGAAGGTGGTAGTCGAGGTCGACGTCGGGATCGTCCACCCAGCGCGGAGGTCCCAGGCGCAGCGGCGGCTCGACGACACGCTGGCGCAGGCGGGGGATCTCCCGCACGCCACGCTCGAGGCGCGCCACGAGGCGGTCCCAATCCGGTGCCCGGTCGAGCAGCGCGACCGCGGTGATGGTGGAGCGGAGCACCGGATCGCGCTCGATGTCCCACATCACGGCGTCCGCCGCGTTCATGTGGGCGGGGAACTCGTCGTCGGTCGTCATGCGCGCCACACCCCCGATCCGTGCGCTCGCCACGATCATCCTCCCCGCGCCCCCACCCCGGAAGGGCCGTTGTCCCCCACCTCCCACCAAAGTGCGGCTCTCCTGACATATCCGTGGGTGGGGGTCGGGGCCATCCGCGGGTGCACCCCGCTCTGACTCTTACGTTTCCGAGCTGTCTGACGGCTTGCAAACGGGAGGCAGAACGGGGTGCGGAACGCGAGGGTATGGCGTGA
>JBBRAZ010000053.1:0-21973 GCA_038206295.1 Acidimicrobiales bacterium | reverse complement strand
TCGAGATCGCTGCTTGACACCTGCGGTCCTGGGGTGTCTGACCCAGCCCGCCCCGCCGCCGCCACACACCACCCGCGTCCAGGCCTGAACCGCCCCGCCCTAACGCAACGGCCTCCCCAGTCTCAAAACCCTGCCCAGATCCTGCGGGTGGGCGCGGTGCTCAGAGGCGGTCGAGGGCCTTGCGCATCTGGCGGACGCCCTGGTTGATCCGCTGCTCGTTCTCGATGAGCGCGAACCGCACGAACCCCTCACCCCCGGGGCCGAACCCCACGCCAGGCGACACCGCGACCCGCGCCTCGGTGACGAGCTTCTTGCAGAACTCGATCGACCCCAGGTCGCGGTAGGGCTCGGGGACCGGCGCCCACGCGAACATCGTGCCCATCGGCGGATCCATCTCCCAGCCGATGCGCGCCAAGCCGTCGCACAGCGCGTCGCGGCGCCCCTGGTAGATCGCGGTCGCGATCTTGGGGTAGTCCGGCGCCTCGTTGAGCGCCACGGTGGCCGCGATCTGGATGGGCTGGAACGTGCCGTAGTCGAGGTACGACTTGAGCTTGGCCAACGCGGCGACGACCTCCGCGTTGCCGACCAGGTAGGCGACGCGCCAGCCGGCCATCGAGAACGACTTCGTCATCGAGTACAGCTCGACCGCCACCTCCTTGGCGCCATCGGCCTGGAGGATCGATGGCGGCACGTACCCGTCGAAGCCGAGGTCGGCGTACGCGTTGTCGTGCACGAGCAGCACGTCGCGCTCGCGGGCGAAGTCCACGACGCGCTGGAAGAACTCCAGATCGACGCAGGTGGTCGTGGGGTTGTGCGGGAACGACAGCACGATCACCCGAGGCTTCGGCCACGAGTACTCGTACGCCTCCTGCAGGTTCTCGAAGAAGTCGCTGCCGGTGCCCAGCGGGACCTCGCGGATGTCGGCACCGGCCATGAGCGGGCCGTAGATGTGGATCGGGTACGACGGCGAGGGCACGAGCGCAGCATCGCCCGGGGCCAGCAGCGTCCACATGAGGTGGGAGAACCCCTCCTTGGCCCCGATGGTGCTGATCACCTCGGTGTCCGGATCGAGCGTCACGCCGAAGCGACGCTGGTAGAGGTCAGCGACCGCCTCGCGCAGCTTCGGGATGCCCCGGCTCGACGAGTAGCGGTGGTTGCGAGCGTTGCGCGCCGCTTCGACCAGCTTCTCGACGGCCACCTCCGGGGAGGCGAGATCTGGGTTGCCGAACCCGAGATCCACCACATCGAACCCCTCGCGGCGAGCCTGCACCTTGAGCGTGTCGATGATGGTGAAGACGTACGGCGGGAGCGACGTGATCCGGCGGAACTCCATCGCCGCAGCCTACTGCTGGCCCGAGCGAGGCCCTGACGGGTTCGATGAGCCCCGCGCTGCCAGGGCGGCGGCGCCGATCGCGCCGGCGCGCTCACCGAGCTGCGCCCGCTCGATGCGCACCCCCGGGCGGTGCGCGACGCCGAGCACGAGCTCGTCGTAGGCGGCGCGCGTCGGGCGCAGCAGGTGCTCGCCTGCCTCCACCAAGCCGCCACCGATGAGCACCAGCTCGGGGTCCAGAAGGTTCACGAGGTTGGCGATGCCCAGCGCCACCCACCACCCGAACTGGGCGAACAGCGTCGTCGCCTCCTCATCGCCCTCGTTCGCTGCGGTCGTGACGTGCTCGCCACGCACCGCTTCGGGATCCCCGCCGGCGAGCTCGGTGATGCGACGGGCGCGACCCGCCGTCGCCGCGTCGCGCGCCATGCGACCGAACCCGGAGCCCGATGCGTACCGCTCCCAGCAGCCGCGTCGACCGCACGGGCACGGCGGACCGTCCGGGTCGACCACCATGTGACCAGCCTCGCCAGCGAAGCCGTTGCGCCCTCGGTGCAGGCAGCCGTCAGCCACGATGCCGGCGCCGATGCCGGTGCCGAGGGTCACGAGCACCAGGTCGGCGACAGATCGACCTGCACCCAGCGTGTGCTCACCCCAGGTCGCGCACGTGGCATCGTTGTCGACGACCACCGGCAGGCCGAGCTGCTCCGCCAGCACCGCGGCGAAGGGCAGGTCGACCACATCGGGGAGGTTCGGTCCGAACCGCAGGACGCCCGTGCGGTCGACCAGGCCGGGAGCGCCGAAGCCGACGGCTTCGACGCCGCCGACGGTCACGGCGAGCGCAGAGACCAGCTCGACCACCGATGCCACCACGGCATCGCCGCCTCGCGGGGTCGGCCGGCGCTGCTCGGCGACCACGCGCTCCCCATCGAGCGCGATCCCGAGCAGCTTGGTGCCGCCCAGGTCGACGCCGATGGTCAGCGCCACCTCAGTACCGAAGCAGTGCGCCGACCCGGCCAACGACGTCGAGGTCCGCGCAGCCGACGCACACGTCGACCGCACAGGACTGGCGCAGGGCCTCCTCGACCGCCTCCTCGACGATGTCGTCGACCTCGGACATCTCGGCGCCGCACGACGGGCACGCGCGCCCGACGAGGGCGAGGCGTCCGCAAGCTGCGCACCGCCATCCGGTCTCCTCGAACCCGGCGGACACGAGCAGCTGGTCGACCCGTCGCTCGTGCAGCGCGGCGAGCGTGTCGCCGAGCCCGACGACGCCACGGCCGCCTGCGCCCACCGCGGCGCGGAGCCGCTCCACGTTGGCCTGCTCCCGGCGCCGCTCGATGTCGGCCTCGACGGCCATCGTGGCCTCGAGGATCGCCTCGAGGCGCGAGTCGATGCGGACGTCGACCCTGCCAGCGAGACGCTGGCGCAGGTAGGGGTGCAGGTGGCCCTCGAGCTCCGCGGCGACCTCGGGGGCGCCACCGAGCACCAGGTGCGTGAAGCCCAGCTCCTGGTACATGGCGAAGGCGACCGCGGCCGCGTGGCGCAGGTGCTGGTGGGCCAGCTCCTCCACGTGGCTCTCCGGCCCGCCTCGCTCGCTGTGGCCGCGCAGGTCGTAGTCGCGCGGCAGCTCCTCGAACAGGTCTGAGCGCTCGAGCAGCTCGCCGAGCTCGAACACGAAGACGCGCGCCGACTGGCGATCCGCGATGAGCACGCCGATGCGATCGTAGGTCTGCACCACTGATTCGAGCTGCTGCACCGCAGGCGAGGGGCCGATCACGATCCGATTCACGACGCGCACCGGCAGCTCCACGACCATCCAGAGGTCGTCCTCGCTGCACGAGAACAGCGCGATGCCCCGCGTGCGGCTCCGATCGATGCCATCGCTGACGTGGGCGACGATGCGCTCGAGATCCTCGTGCACCGACGTGGTGCCGTTCGAGCGCTCCCGGGCGCTGCGCACCATGGCATCGAGCTCCTGCTCGTAGTCATGAGGCGCCGGGTAGCGGCGGAGATCCAGGTCGAGGTAGCAGGTCGTCACCGGCCCAGATCCCTCGAAGCCAGCCAGCTCGCGGATCGCGTCCTCGTCGATTGCGGTCACAGCACCTCCTGCTCGTCGTTCTGAAGCCATCGTACGCACGACCCCCGCAACCGTCCTGAGGCGTGTGCCCCTGCGCGAAGAGGAAGAAGTCCCGCCGAGGCGTGGGCGATCACAGCGCGGGGCCGACCTCGACGACAGCAGCGTGCTCGATGCCGAGCGCGTCGGCCCACATCGCCAGCTCATCGCTGTCGGTGAAGACGACGACCTGGACCGCGTCGCTGAGCCGCTCCAGGCGGGCCAGCATCGCGTGCGCATCGCCGATGTCGATCTGGTCGAGGATGCCGTCGATGGCCAGCGGCACCGATCCTGCGTAGGACGCGGCCCGAAGCCCGGTGAGCGTGGAGAGGAGGAACATCTCGAGCTCCTCGCGGTCTGGACCGCGCCCGGCGCCGGACTCCGCTGCGATGGCCTCGGCCACCTCTGGGTCGTGCGTGAGCACGTCGAGGACCTCGTCGAGGGCGGCCCGGGTGGCGCGCTCCTGCACCGCCGCTTCGTCGACCCGCGCTTGGCGGGCGTCGACCTCGTCCTGCGCAGCACGCTCGATCTCGTTCGCGTGGTCGAGCTGCTCCTGAAGCGGCGCCACCTGCTGCTGGGTCGCGAGGTGCCGCTGGTGGCGCGCCTCCGCGCCGTTCACCGCAGCCATCGCTGCGGCCCACTGCGGATCGTCGGGGATCTCCTCGGGCTTCTCGATCCCGGCCTCGGCATCCGCGAGCTCGGCCTCGGCATCCGCGAGCTGCGACTCGCACGTCACCCGCTCCGCCTCGAGGCGCGGCCGCGCGACCGTCGCTGCCTGCACGTCGCGCAGCCAGCCCTCCGCGGCGGCGACGATCGCCTCGAACGGGAGCTCATCGCCCTCGAGCTCGACGCCGGCCTCCTCGAGCGCGTCCCACAGCTCCGAGGCGGCGTCGAGCGCCGTCATCGGCGGCACCTCGATGGTCAACGCTCGCAGCGTGCCGGAGAGGTCATCGGGCTCGCGGCCCTCGAGCATGTCGAAGGCGGCGAGGTAGACCGCCTCGAGCCGATCGAGCATCTCCTTGTAGGCCGGCTCGGACTCGAGGCGCTCGGTGAGCCGCACCCACCGTCCCTCGCGCACCTCCACGTCGATGCGGGCGCGCTCGACGCGGTTCTCGGCCTCCGGGTCGATGCCGATGAGCGACGAACCCATGATGTACTCGGTCCACGACCGGTAGCCGAGGCGGTCGAGGATGGCCCGCTCCCTCACCAGGAGCTCCTCGACCTGCTTGCGAGCCTTGGCGCCTCCGATGCGGGAATCGGTCTTGGGCTCGAGGTCCTGGATCTGATCGTGGACCGACTCGAGCTCGATCCGCTCCTCGTCGGTCGCCTCGCGACGCGCCATGCGAGCCTCGGCCTCGATGAGCTCGGCGCGGCTCTCCTCGAGCTCGGCCATCGCCTTGGACAGCGAGATGCCCTCGTCGGCGAGCGACTCCTCGAACCGGACGATGTCGGCCTGCAGCGCGTCGACCTCATCAGCGAGGCGCTGCGCGTCTGGATCCTCGACGGTGCCGCCCTGGGGCGGATCGTTCACCAGCGCCAGCGCCCGAGCGACCCCAGAGGTGTCGCCGGTGGGCAGCGCCGCCAGCTCGGCGTCGATCTCGGCGATCCGCTGGGTGATGCGGGCGATCCGGGACTCCGGCGGCTCGGAGCCCCGCAGGCCGAGCTCGGCCTCGATCGCCGCCAGGGCGTCGCGGGCGTGCTGGAGCTTCTGCTCGGAGAACGGGTCGAGATCGGCGCTGAGGTGGCCGACCTGGCCCTGCGCCTCCTCGCGGTCGCGACTGGCGCGGTGCAGCGCCTCGCGCGCCTCGGTCGCCTCGGCCCGCAGCGCGTCGCACGCCTGCTTCGCCGCCTCGTACGCGGTGCGGGCGGCGTCGAGGGCCGGCTCGCGCCCGGTCGGCCACGACAGCAGGTGCCGCTCCACCGCCCGGCGCAGCTCGGTGGGGTCCAGCGCACCGGGGACGTCCGCCGAGCGCAGCACGTTGTGCAGCGGGGTGCGGAGATCGAGCAGGTCGAGGTTGGCGTCGTTGAGGTCGAGCAGGATGCCGTGCGCCTCGATCAACCCAGCTGTGCCGGCGGACGTGCCGGCGGGAACGCCGGCGATGGCGCCGAGCACGCGCTCGCGGCCCTCTGGAGCCAAGCCCAGGACCACCGAGAGGCGGGGGTGCAGGTCGACGACCTCGCTGCCGCCAGCCGACGCTTCGAGTTGGAGGATCCTCATCCTGCGCGCACCATCGGTCGTGGGGTTCCGGAGTTGAGAGGTTACCCGACGCGGATGTGCTCGACCCCAGGCGCAGCCGGCCGGGAGGACCCGGCGTCGTGGGCCATCGCCCGCCCCGCGCCGCGGGCGAGGTCGCCGAAGGTCTCCACCAGCGAGGCGAGGCGATCCGGGTCGCGCACCACGTCCTCGGCGACGTCGAGCAGCGCCCGCGCTGCGGAGATCATCTCGGTCGCTGCCGCCTGGAGGTGCTCGATGCCCGCAGCGACGCGGTCGTCGTCGAGCGGCGAGGCGTCGGAGGTGGCATCCACCCCCTCGATGATGGCCGGGACGCAGCCCAGATGCCAGTGGGCCGTGGCTGCCCCACCGCTCAGCGGACGGAGCCGAAGGTGACGCGCAGGTCGCCCTCGACGAGCGCCGCGTCGAGCACCGGTCGACGCCGCAGGCCGTCGGGCAGCAGCACCGCTCGACGGTACGGACCGACGCGCACCAAGAGCTCGTCGTCGCGCCGACCCAGCTCGAGCTCGTCGCGCGAGGCGAACGGCAGCGCCAGCACCAGCACCGAGCTGGTGCCGTCGCGCTCGACGCGCATGGTCTCGGCGTCGTGGAGCACCGCGGAGGGATCGCCGTCCCCGTAGATGTCCGACGCCAGGGTCCGCAGGTGCGCGAGCCCGATCGGCTCGTGCGCCGCCAGCTCGGCTCGCAGCACCGGCACCGGAGCGAACGACTCGTCGATGGTGGCCAGGTGCCGCTGGTGCACCTCCTTCCACGTCTCGAACCACGGGTCGGAGATCGCCTCGGGCAGGAGTCGGTTGGCAATCACCGCGTCGACGGCATACCCGAACATCGACAGGTAGGTGAACGTGCGTCGTGCCTCGGCGATGACCATCCGCTCGGGGTTGACGACGAGGCGCACCGAGGAGGTCGAGCGGTCACGCAGCAGCGCCCGCACGCCGTCGAGCCGCCGGTGGAATCGCTCGGCCGCCCCGAACACGTCGTCGCCCGCCATCGGCAGCGAGCTCACCCGAGCCAGCACCGGCGCCACCACCCGGCTCACGCGCCGGCTGACCGGGAACAGGTGGTCCATGTACCAGGCCAGCACGTCGGGCAGCGACAGCAGCCGGATCGTCTCCGCCGTCGGAGCGCAGTCGACGACCAGCACGTCCCACTCACCCGACGCGGCGATGGTTCGGATGTCGCTGAGGGCGAACACCTCGTCGAGTCCCGGCAGCAGCGACAGCTCCTCGGCCTCGATCGCGTCGACGCCGGCCCAGTCGAAGACCTCGAGCAGCCAGGCCTGGATCTCGCCCCAGCTCTCCTCCATGCGCTCCTGCGCGTCGAGCTGCTGACCCCAGAGGTGCTCGGCGAGCTGGCTCGGCTGGTCGCCGAGGGGCACGTCGAGCGCGTCGGCGAGCGAGTGGGCGGGGTCAGTCGAGATGACGAGGGTGCGCAGCCCCAGGTCCGCGCAGCGCACCGCGGTCGCCGCCGACACCGTGGTCTTGCCGACACCGCCCTTGCCGGTGAACAGCAGGACGCGCACCGCTAGGCGCCGAGCTCGTCGTCGACGCGCTGCCAGCCGGCCGTCACCGGGCGGCGCGCACGGTCACGGGGCCGCCTCGACGTAGGCTTTCAGCTCGGGCAGGGCGGCCTTGACGATCAGCGTCTCGGCGCGGCGCTTGACGAAGCCCGGCAGCGGGACCTGGAGCTCGATCTCGAGGCTCCAGGTGACCACGGTGCGCTGCGGGTCCGCAGGATCCGAGGCCAGGGCGTACTCGCCGTCGATCGTGCGCACGATGTCGCCGTCGTCGAGCGCCCACGGCAGGCGCTGCGGGCTCTGGGCGTGGTCGTAGCGCAGCGTGTAGCTGACCGAGCGGCCCATGGCCGCAGCACGGAAGTGCACGAGGGTGCCGCGCCCCTCGGCATCGCGCTCGAGGACCTCGACCTCCTTCAGGTCGCGCACCCAGTCGGGGTAGCGCTCGAACGCGAGCAGCACCTCGTGCACCCGCGCCAGCGGCGCATCGATGTCGATCTGCTCGGTCGCGTGCTCAGCCATCCCGGTGCGGTCCTCCGGTCGTCTGCGTGTCCCAGGCGGGACCCGGTGCATTCTGCCCTGCGGGGCGACCCGCGTCAGTTCTCCGGCGGCGCGGCACGGCGGGCGGCGGCCTCGGACCCGGGCGCTCGCGGCTCGAACGTCCCGTGGCGCGCGCCCCAGAGGCCGGCGAGCCCCAGGCCCCACATCGAGGCCAGGACGCCGAACGCGAGCGCGGTGTACGGGCGGACGATCGCGCCGGCGAGCCCGACCGCGACCTGGACGCCAAGCGAGGTCATCATCGAGCGCTGCACCGCCGGCGGAGCGGACCCGGCGAGGAGGTAGAGGCCTCCCATGCCGATGGCCTCGGTGCGGCTGCGCTCCACCGCTCGGGCGAACGCAGCGAGCATGGCGACGCTGCCGAGCACGAACAGCGGAAGCGACACCGCCGCGCTGAGCACGGCCAGCTCGTCGGGCCACAGGGCCGCGAGCGCCGTGACCGCGACGAGCGCAACGGTGCCCGCCCACGAGGCGCGCACCAGCGTCGCGCCGGGCTGGGGCTCGTCGCTCATCGCACCGCGGCGTCGATGGCCGCTGCCAGGCGGGCGGCGAGCGCGTCGTACGCCAGCTCGTCCACCGCGCGCCGTCGGGCAGCTGCGCCCATCGACCGCCGGCGCGCGCCGTCGTCCAGCAGCGATCCGAGCGCGTCGGCGACCACCGCGGGGTCGCGGGGCGGGTCGACGACCAGCCCCGTGATGCCGTGCTCGACCGCGTCGCCTGCGCCGCCGCTGCGCCCGGCGACCTGCGGCACCCCGCTGGCTGCCGCCTCCAGGAAGACGATGCCGAACCCCTCCTGCTCGAGGCCGAGCCACCGGTTCCGGCACAGCATGGCGAAGACGTCCGCTGCGCCGTAGAGGCCCGGCAGCGCCGCGTCGGGCACGCGCCCGAGGAGCCGAACGTCTGCGGGCCCCCCGGCGCCGAGGCGGGCGAGCCGATCCCGGTCGCGCCCGTCGCCGGCGATGGCGACGACCAGGTCGGGGTGGCGCGGCGCGAGGCGATGCGCTGCCTCGATCAGCACGTCCATCCCCTTGCGTGGCACCAGGCGGCTGACCGAGGTGACGAGCAGGGCGTCGGGCGCGACGCCGAGCTCGGCGCGCGCCACGTCGCGCTCGGCCGGATCGAGGGGGCGGAACCGCTCGACGTCGACACCTGGCGGCACGACCACGGTCGGCAGCTCGCACCCCGCAGCGCGGCGGGCCTCGGCCGCGGGGTAGTCGCCTGCGGCGATCACCAGGCGGGCGCCGCGCAGGGTGCGGCGCAGCAGCGGTCGCCCGGGCCACGTGCGGCCGGGCATGGTGATCTCGGCGCCGTGCAGCACCAGGCCGTAGGGACGCTCCAGGTGCGGGCCGAGGTGCCCGACGGGCAGCGCGGGATCGAGCAGCACCAGCTCGGCGCCGACCTCCGCCGCCAGGGCGTCGATGTGCGCGGCCAGCGCCCGGGTGGGCAGCAGGACCCGTTGCTCGGCGCGCTCGATGCGATAGCGCTCGCCCGCGTCCCAGGCCGGCGCGCCCTCGTGCGGTGTGGTCAGCACCGTGACCTCATCGGCGGGGAGGCGACGCCAGAGCTCCCACAGGTAGCTCTGGATGCCACCGACCTTGGGCGGGAAGTCGTTGGTGACGAGGAGGTGGCGGGCCATGGCGGAGGGGGCGATCGATCGGGACGCTACCCGGGAGGCGCGGGCGACGGCCAAGGCTCCGCCGGGCGCACCGCCCCCGTCGCGACAGCGTCGAGCTCGTCGAGCACCAGGGGCGATCGATCGGCGCCGAGGAGCTCGAGGAGGTCGTGGCGACCGATCCGCGCGGCCGCCCACGCCGCGTGCGCCCGCAGCAGCTCGTCGGGGTGCTCGAGGTGGCGACGCAGCGCCTCGACGGCTGCGGGATCGCTCCCATCGCCGACGTTGCCGAGCACCACCAGGAGGTTGCGGCGCACGAACCGGACGTCGCGCTCGGGCACGTACCAGCGATCGACCGCGTCGAGCAGCGCCCCGTCGTCGAGCGCGAGGAGATCGGTGACCTGCACCCAGCTGCGGACCTGGTCCTCGGCTCGCTCGCCGGCCCGACGGCTCGGCGGGCACACCTCCTGGCAGTCGTCGCAGCCGTAGATGCGGTCGCCGAGCGCGACGCGGTGCTCGCGAGGGAACACGCCGACATCCTGCAGGAGCCACGACAGGCATCGCCGGGCGTCGACCACCCCCGGCTCGATGATCGCGGCGGTCGGGCAGCCGTCCAGGCAGCGGCGGCACGACCCGCAGCCGTCGGGCACCGTGGCCGCCTCGGTGACGAGCGGCGCATCGGTGGCCACCGCGCCCAGCACCACCCACGAGCCGACGCCGGGCACCAGGAGGTTGGCGTTGCGCCCCCACCACCCCAGTCCCGCGCGGTGCGCAGCGGCGCGATCCACGAGCGCGTTGTCATCCGCGACGATGCGCGACCGCCAACCGTCGGCGCGCAGGCGCGCCGAGAGCACCTCCATGGCGTCCTTGAGGTCGCGGTAGCGGTCGCGCCACGCGTAGGCCGCGATCCGTGCCGCCGCTCCATCGGGTCCCGCGGGGCGCTCGTGGCCGTACGCCAGCGCGCACACGACCAGGGCACGGGCGTCGGGCAGCAGGCGCGCCGGCTCGGTGGAGACGGCCGGGTCGCGGTAGGTGAAGCGCATGCCTGCGTGCAGGCCCGCCGCGCTGCGCGCCTCGAGGGTGCGGCGGACCTCGACGAACGGCGCCACGTCGGTCACGCCGACTGCGGCGAGGCCGGCATCGAGACCGAGGCGACGGAGCTCGTCGACGGTGACCACCGAGCGCTCCCCCACCACCGCATCGTGCCCGCTGGCGACCGCTGGCGCCACGCCGGTCGGCAGCCGCCGTGCACGGATCGGCGAGCTCAGCCGATGCGACGGCGGTGCCGCAGGTGCGGGACCAGCCCGGCATCGCCCAGCGCCCGCAGGGCTCGCTCCTCGGCGACGTCGATGATGATGGCCTCGCCGGGATCGCGATCGCAGATGAACGTCACGACGCAGTCGCCGCACGCATCGGTGCCGTGACCGACGCAGGTGTCGCAGTCGATCAGCAGTGGCTCGCTCATGGGACCTCCTCGGTGCCGGTCGGCCGGCGGTACGGGCGCTGCGCCCACCAGGACCCTACGGAGGGGGTGTGACACTCAAGACGGGTGGTAACCCGCCGGCGGGGAGCTCAAGACCGCTCGTCCTCGACGAGCGCCACGACCGACCCGCCGGTGCCGCACCAGCGGCAGCTGACGTCCTCGATCTCCTCGGCCAGCACCTCGATGTCCTCCACCGTGAGCTCGCCGCCCACCGAGTAGTGGTGGAACGAGCGGGTGCGGCGCGTCGAGGTCACGTCGAAGCGGGTGAGGTTCCCGCACTGGGTGCAGCGGTAGCGAGGGATCACCGCCCGATCCTACCGAGCGCGCCCGGCGTGCCTGACGGGCCGCCGCCGCTCAACGCGCAGGCGCCGTCGCTCGAAGCAGGTCCAGCACCGCAGACGCTCGCCCGTCGTCGATGGCCGCGCTGGCGAGCGTCACGCCGGTGGCGAGGTCGTCGGCCATGCCGGCGACGACGATTCCGGCCGCGGCGTTGAGCACGACGATGTCGCGCACCGGTCCGGTCGCGCCCCCGAGCAGCTCTTCGGCGAGACGGGCGTTCTCGGCTGGATCGCCGCCGGGGAGGTCGGCTGCTGCGGCGGGCTGCAGACCGAGCGCTGCAGGGTCGACCTCGTAGCGCTCGATCGCGCCGTCGCGCAGCTCGAGCACGGTGGAGCGGCCGGTGGTGCTCAGCTCGTCGAGCTCGCCGGCGCCGTGCACGACCATGGCGCGCGGGGCGCCCCGGCCGGCGAGCACGGCCAGCACCAGCTCGGCGCGCCCGGGCTCGGCGACCCCGATCACCTGGCGCAGGACCCCACCGGGGTGCGACAGCGGGCCGAGGACGTTGAACACCGTCGGGATGCCGAGCTGCGCGCGCACCGGCGCCGCGTGGCGCATCGCAGGGTGGAACGCCCGAGCGAAGCAGAACCCGATGCCGGCCTCCGCGAGGCACCGCTCGACGCCCGCGGCGTCGAGCTCGACCTCGATGCCCAGCGCCTCGAGCAGGTCCGATGAGCCCGAGGTGCTCGACGCCTTGCGGTTGCCGTGCTTGCACACGACCGCGCCCGCGCCGGCGGCGACGAACGAGGCCATGGTGGAGACGTTCAGGGCGGCGACCCGGCGGCGGGCGGCACCGCCGGTGCCCACGATGTCGATCGCTCCCTCCGGCACGGCGACCGGGGTCGCCGCGGCGACCATGGCATCCACGAGGCCGAGCACCTCGTCGGTCGACTCGCCCTTGGCGCGCAGGGCCACGACGAGGGCGGCGATCTGCGCCTCGGTCGCCTCGCCCGAGAGCACCGAGCGAAGTGCGGTCCCCGCCGTCGCTCGAGGCAGGTCACGACCCGCCACGAGCTCCCCGAGCACCGCCGACCAGCCTCCGACCTCGTCGATCACCATGGGCGACACCGTACCGGGGGCAGCCGAAGCGGATCGGCGCTGCGGCGGGACGCGGGGCTCAGGCGGTCTGGCGATCGGCCAGCGCCTGGCGTCGACGGCGGCGGATGATCCGCCGGCGCTCGCGCTCGGTCGCGCCGCCCCAGATGCCCTCGTGCTCGCGGTTGGCGAGCGCGTACTCCAGGCAGTCGTCGCGCACGAGGCACCCCTCGCACACCGCCTTCGCCTCCCCCGCCTCGTCATCGGATGGTGGGAAGAAGATCGCCGGATCGAGGCCCCCGCAGGCGGACCACCGTCGCCAGGATTCCGTCATCGGTGGTATCGACTCCTCGGGTCGCGGGGGGAGACCGGAGCATGTCAGGCACCCCGGCGGGCTGTCCAGATCGTTCCGGCGCACACCCGAGGTGGCTGCACGACCACGCAGCGAAGGTGAAGGTCGTCAGCCCCGAAGGTCGCCGAGGAGCTCGTCTCGTGGGGCGTCGCCGAGCACGGTGCGGTGCTCGTACGCCGGGAGCGAGACCGCCACGGCCAGCGGCTCGCCAGCGTCGATGCGCGCCACCACCGCCTCGGGAACCTCGAAGCGGATGTAGTGCACCGACGCGGTGATCTCGTCGCGGGTCAGGCGCGCCTCGTGCTCCTCCTCGGGCGTGCACGGCACGACCACCTCGTCGGGGCCGTCGCCCACGACGAGCGACACCGCCCGCTCGATCCCGACCAGCTGCGGCAACCAGGTGCGCAGCTGCTCGTCGTCGGTGAGCTCGATGAACAGCGTGGCGTTGAGCTCGCCTCGCTCGGGGATCAGCGGGTTGTAGACATCGAGCTCGGCCTGGATGCCCTCGTCGCTGATGATCTTCTCGACGCGAGCCATCTCCTGGATCTGGAACCGCACCGTGGCGCGGTTCTCGAACAGCAGCGTGACGATCGGTCCGACGTGCACCCGACGGCGCTTCTTCAGCTCGATGATCTCGGCGCGGAAGGAGTCGCGCTCGCGCTCGTAGGCCCGCAGATCAGCGATGTCGTCCAGCGTTAGCTTGCTCATGGTCGCCTCCCGGCGTGGTCAGTCGTCCTCGGGGATGCCGTAGGCGCGAGCCAGCACCTGCAGCGGATGCACGGGCACCTGCCCGACCTCCTCGGTGATGCCGCCGTTGGCCAGGTTGCAGTCACCCGCGATGACTTCGCTGTCCGCAGCGCGGATGGCATCGGCCATCTTTCGGGCGACGCCCTTGGCGATGTCGTAGTTCTCGGCTCGCAGCCCCCATGTGCCGTCGATCGCCGAGCACTCAGCCACGACCGCCACCTTCGTGCCGGTCAGCTTCAGGACGTCACGAGCCTTGTAGCCGATGTTCTGGGCACGCAGGTGGCAGGGGGCGTGGTAGGTGACGCTCTCGGGCAGGTGGCCGCTGAAGTCGCGGTCGAGGCCGTCATCGTCGGCCTTGTGGACCTTCCACAGGTACTCCGCGGCGTCGTAGGTGCTGGCCGCGACGAGCTCGGCGTCGGGGCCGCCCACGTAGTCCACGTAGTCCTGCTTGAGCACGTAGCTGCAGGTCGGCTGGGGCACGACGACGTCGTTGCCGGCACGTACCGCCGCGGCGAGGATCGGCAGGTTCGTTTGGGCCAGCTTCTCGAAGCCGGCGAGGTCGCCCTGGTGCAGCATCGGCGCGCCGCAGCACACCTGCCCGTCGGGCACGCTGCACTCGATGCCGTTGCGCTCGTAGACACGGACGAGGTCCTTGCCCACCGAGGTGTTCTGGTACTCCACGATGCACGTCGGGAAGATCGCCGCCTTGGCGCGCGCCGGGCGTGCGAGCGCCGCGGTCCGCTTGCGGAACCAGGTGCTGAAGCGGGCGCGAGCGAACGGCGGCAGGATGCGCTTGGCCGAGATGCCGACGGTGCGCTCCATGACCTTGCGCGGCAGCGACTCGGGCGTGCCGATGGCAGCGTTGGCGACCGGCGCCAGCGCACCGCCGACTCGTCCGGCGAGGTCGGTGCGTCCGAGCGCCTGGTCGGTGAGCTGCTGGCGCACCGAGCGGTCGCCCTTGCGGTGGCGCACCTGGGTGGCGCGCATCATCAGGCGGGGGAAGTCGAGCGCCCACTCGCTCTGGCCGGGGATGTAGGGGCAGTTGACGTAGCAGAGCTTGCAGCCGAAGCACTCGTCGACGACCTGGTCCTGCTGCTGCGGGGTCAGGCGGGCCGCGTCCTGGTCGTCGTGCTCGTCGATCATCTCGAACAGCGTGGGGAACGACGTGCAGAACTTGAAGCACAGCCGGCAGCCGTGGCACAGGTCGTAGACGCGGGTCAGCTCCTCGCGGAGATCGGCCTCCACGAGGTACTGCGGGTGGTGCGGGTCGTAGGTGGTCGTCACGGGATCGTTCCTTCACCCGTTCTGTGCATGGTGGCTTCCGATCACCGGAAGCCACCATGCACAGAACGATGGGGTGAGGTCAGCTGAGGGAGTCGAGGCCCTGCGTGAAGCGGCCGGCGTGGCTCTTCTCGGCGCGGGCGAGGGTCTCGAGCCACTCGCCGATCTCGTCGAAGCCCTCGTCGCGGGCGGTCTTGGCGAAGCCGGGGTACATCTCGGTGTACTCGTAGGTCTCACCGGCGATCGCCGACTTGAGGTTGTCCTCGGTCGGGCCGACCGGCACGTCGGTGACGGGATCGCCGACCTCGGCGAGGAAGTCGAAGTGGCCGAACGCGTGGCCGGTCTCGCCCTCGGCGACCGAGCGGAACAGCGCGGCCACGTCCGGGTAGCCCTCGACGTCCGCCTTCTGGGCGAAGTAGAGGTAGCGGCGGTTGGCCTGGCTCTCGCCGGCGAACGCCTCCTTGAGGTTCTCCTGGGTCTTGCTTCCGTTGAGCTCAGCCATGAGCGGGTGCTCCTGTGTTCAGTTGTTGGTGTTGGTGTTGTTATTGCCGCCGCCGGAGCGGGCGACGCAGCTGCGGCACCACCCCCGATGGACGATCTGGGTGTGCTCGACGCGGTGGCCCTCGCGGGCAGCTGCGTCGGTGACGGCGGATCCGGGCTCGAGATCGATCACCGCGCCGCACCGGTCGCACACGAAGTGGTCGTGGTGGTCGAGGTGGGGATCGAACCGGTGCGACCCGGTGCCGAGGTCGAGCTGCAGCAGCTCACCCATGGCTGCGAGGTCGTTGAGCGTCTGGTAGACGGTGCGCAGGGACACCGACGGCATCTCGGCGCGCACCTCCTCCCAGACCGACTCCGCGGTGGGATGGGTGAGGCTCCCGTGCAGCACGTGGAAGATGGCGACGCGCTGGGGCGTCAGCTTCCTGCCCTCGGAGCGGAAGCGCTCGGCGAGCTGATCCGGTGCCTTCACGTGCGGGACCCTACTCCAACCAACAATCGTTCCCAACCAACAACTGTTGCTGACTAGATGCTGCCGATGCCGGCGGGTGCAGCGGCGCCTTGGGTTGGCGAGCGGACCCGACCGTAGGATGCGCCCATGCACGTCCTCCTCCTCGCCCTCCTCGCCGGCAGCCCGAGGTGAGCACCGGCAGCTTCGACCGGGCGACCGCCCTCGAGACGCTCGGCACCACCGACTTCGACGTCGTCGTGGTCGGCGGCGGCATCACTGGCGTGGGCGTCGCGCTCGACGCCGCAGCCCGCGGGCTGCGCACCGCGCTCGTCGAGCGCGACGACTTCGCCAGCGGGACGTCGTCGAAGTCGTCCAAGCTCATCCACGGCGGCCTGCGATACCTCCAGCAAGGCGACGTCCGCCTCGTCTACGAGGCGCTCCACGAGCGCCAGCGGCTGCGGCACAACGCGCCGCACCTGGTGAAGATCCTGCCGTTCCTCATCCCGCTGTTCGGCAAGGGCGGCGTGATCCCCAAGGAGCTGTCGCGGGCGCTCGGCGGGGCGATGTGGCTGTACGACCTCACCGGAGGCGCTCGCATCGGCAAGCTGCACCGCCGCCTCAAGGTGGACGCCGCACTCGAGCAGATGCCAACGCTGCCGCGGCGTCGGCTCGCTGGCGCCTACCTCTACTACGACGCGCAGGCCGACGACGCCCGCCTGACGCTCGCCGTGGCGCGCACCGCGGCGCTCGACCACGGCGCCGCGGTCGTCAACGGCGCTGCGGTCACCGCGCTGCGCAAGGGCGACAGCGGCGAGGTGGTCGGTCTCACCGTGGAGGCCGACGGGCGCACCATCGAGGTCGCGGCGCGCTGCGTCGTCAACGCGGCCGGCGTCTGGTCCGATGACCTGCGCGCCTTCGACGAGGGCGTCCATCCCCACAGCATCCGCCCGGCCAAGGGCATCCACATCACCGTGCCGTGGCGCCTCGTGCGCAACGAGATCGCGGTCGTCGTCCCCGTCCCGAAGGACAAGCGCTCGGTGTTCGTCGTGCCGTGGGGCGACCTCACCTACATCGGCACCACCGACACCGACTACGACGGGCCCATCGACGACCCGCAGTGCACCCGCGAGGACATCGACTACCTGCTCTCGGCGATCAACTTCTCGGTCGAGGGCGAGATCACCGTCGACGACATCGTCGGCACGTGGGCGGGCCTTCGCCCCCTGGTGAGCGATGCCACCAGCGCCCGCACCGCCGACCTCTCGCGCCGCCACCGCGTCACGCCGTCGCCGTCGGGCGTCATCACGATCACCGGAGGCAAGCTCACGACCTACAGGGAGATGGCCGCCGACACCGTCGACGCCGTCGTCGAGGTCCTCGGCGACGTCCCCGGTCTGGTGCACCGCAAGACGCCGACGAAGAAGCTGCGGCTACGCGGCGCTGCGGGCTACGCCGAGCTCGCCGCGGGCGTGCAGGACGCCACCGACGAACGCAGCGCGCTGGTGCGCCACCTGGCGGACCGCTACGGCGGAGAGGCGATCACGCTGCTCGATCTCATCGCCGCAGACCCGTCGCTCGGCGAGCCGCTCATCGCCCGCCTCCCCTACGTGCGCGCCGAGGCCATCTACGCCGCGCGCCAGGAGATGGCGCGCTCGGTCGACGACGTGCTCAGCCGCCGCACCCGCGCCCGCCTGCTGGGTCGGGACGACACCGCAGCGGCCGCGGAGGCCGTCGCCGCGCTACTCGCCCCCGAGCTGGGATGGGACGCCGCCGAGCAGGCCCGCCAGGTCAGCACCTACCGTGCGTCGATCGAGGCGGAGCGCGCTGCGGCCGACCTGCCCGAGACCGCACTCGACGCCGCGCTGGGAGCCTGACGTGACCGCTGCTGACATCACCCCGGGTCCAGGCGCGCCGACGGCGCCGATCGCGCTGCGCACCGACGCCGTCACCCCTGCCATCGCCGCCGCGCGCGTCGAGGTGCCCGAGTCGACGGTTCGGAGGCTGCGCGATGCCTGCGCCGAGGTGAGCACCGAGCCGATCGTGCTCGCCGAGGCGAGCCGCGACTGGTGGCCGCAGGCGATGATCTGGGCGCTCGACGACAAGGTCGCCGGCCTGGCATCGGTGGTCGCCCGGCCGACGTCGCGCGACGAGGTCGCCGCGGTGCTGGCGCTCTGCGATGCGCAGCACATCCCGGTCACCACCGCCGCGGGTCGCAGCGGGGTGTGCGGCAGCTCTGTGCCGCTGCACGGCGGCGTCGTGCTCGACCTCACGGCGATGGCCGGCATCACCGACGTCGACGACGCCTCGATGGTGGTCGAGGCGCTGCCGGGCACCTTCGGCGACCTCTTCGAGATCGAGCTGCGAGGCACGCACGGGCTGACCGCCGGCCACTGGCCCCAGTCCATGGCGCTGTCCACCGTGGGCGGCTGGGTCGCGTGCCGGGGCGCCGGGCAGTACTCGACGCGCTACGGGAAGATCGAGGACATCGTCGAGGGCCTCGAGGTGGTGCTCGCGGATGGCACCGTGGTGCGCACCGGCGGCCACCCGCGCGCCGCGGTCGGCCCCGACCTCACGCAGCTCTTCGTGGGGTCAGAGGGCACCCTCGGCGTCATGACGTCGGTGCGGCTGCGCGCCCACCCAGCGCCGGATCACGAGCAGCGCTCGGCGTGGAGCTTCGACTCCTTCGCAGCCGGGCTCGACGCCTGCCGGCGGATCCTTCGCCGCGGCGCCACACCGGCATCGCTGCGGCTCTACGACGACGTCGAGGCCGACCGCAACTACGGCACCGGCGACCGCACCCTCCTGCTGGTGCTCGACGAGGGCGACCCGCTTGTGGTGGACGCCACGATGCGCGTCGTCGCCGAGGAGTGCGCCGCGCTCGACGCCAAGGTCGAGGACGTCGCGCACGTGCAGCACTGGGTCGAGCGACGCAACGACGTCGCCGCCCTCGAGAAGCTCATCACCGGTGGCCTCGTCGTCGACACCATGGAGATCACCGGTCGATGGGCCAACCTCCCCGCGCTGTACGAGTCCACCGTCGCCGCGCTGCGCTCGGTGCCCGGCACGCTGGCCGCCTCGGCGCACCAGTCGCACTCCTACACCGACGGCGGGTGCCTCTACTTCACCTTCGCCGGCAAGACCGAACCCGACGAGCGCGACGCCTACTACCGCGCCATCTGGGACGCCGGGCAGCGAGCGGTGCTCGCCGGTGGCGGATCGCTCAGCCACCACCACGGCATCGGCATCAACCGGGCGCGGTTCGTGCGCGACGCACTGGGGACAGGACTGGACGTGCTGGCGTCGGTGAAGGTGGCGCTGGACCCCAGCGGCATCCTCAACCCGGGCAAGCTGGGGCTGCCCAGCCCGTTCGGGCCTGTCGCGTGGCCCTAGGCGGCGACCTCGACCGAGATGCCATCGGCGTCGGGCTGCGCAACGGCCTGCTGCTGGTGGTGCCTGCGGGGCTGTTCAGCGCCGCGCTCACCGACGACCTCCCGCAGCTGCTGCGGGTGCTGTTCGTGCTGGTGATCATCGCCGGCTTCGTCTCGGCGGGGAACCACGCCGCGAAGCGGGCGCAGCGCGCGGTGCTCGCCAGCGCGTCGGTTGCCGCCGCCCTCACCTACCTCGCGGTCCAGGCGCCGCTGTCGGTCATCCGCCTCGTGCGCGGCGAGCCCCTCAACGTCTGGACGTACATCTTCCTCGTCCTCACCTCGATGTCGTGCGGCGTCATCGGCGGCCTGATCGAGCTGCGGGCGCAGCGCAAGGCCGAGCTCGCCGCCGAGCGCGCAGCTGAGCGCGCTGCTGCCGAGGCTGCGGCCAGCGAGGACGACGAGCCCGGGGCGGCGCCGACCACCTGAGCGTGCCAGGCTGCGCCCAGCCTGATCGGAGGGGACATGAGCATCCTGGTCATCGACGTCGGCACCAGCGGCCTGCGCGCCTCGGTGGTGCGACCCGACGGCGCCATCACCGCCGAGCATCGCCGAGCGCTGCTCCCGGACTCACCGGCGCCGGGGCTCGTCGAGTTCGACGCCACCGCCATGGCCGACGCCGCGCTCGAGCTGGCGCGCGCCGCGCTGGCCGCGGGCGGACCGGTCGACGCGGTGGGGCTCACCAACCAGCGCGCCTCGACGGTGGTGTGGGACCGCGCCACAGGCGTGCCCATCGCTCCCGCTCTGGGGTGGCAGGACCTGCGCACCGTCGGCGACTGCCTGATGCTGCAAGCCGAGGGCCTGCGATTCGCGCCCAACCAGTCCGCCACCAAGCTGAAGCACCTCCTCGACGTGCACGATCCCGATCGCAGCCGCGACCTGTGCTTCGGCACGGTGGAGACGTGGATCGTCTGGCAGCTCACCGGTGGCGACGTGCATGTGACCGACCCGTCGAACGCGTCGACCACCGGGCTCGTGGCGCTCGACGGCAGCGGCTGGGACCAGCGGGTGCTCGATGCGCTGCGCATCCCGATCGGGTGCATGCCGACGATCGTCGACTCGAGCGGCGCGATCGGCGCCGCCACCGCGCTCGACGGCTCGCCACCCATCACCGGCCTCGCCGGCGACCAGCAGGCGTCGCTCATCGGGCAGAGCTGCGTGCGTCCGGGCATGGCGAAGATCACGTTCGGCACCGGCGGGATGCTCGACCTGTGCGCCGGAGCGGAGCGCCCCAGCTACGAGGTGCGTGGCGAGGGCGGCACGTTCCCGCTGCTGGGCTGGCGCCGGGGTGCGGAGACGACGTGGGTCGTCGAGGGCATCATGCTCTCCGCTGGCACCAACGTGGAGTGGCTGCGCGACGACCTCGGCATCATCGCCACCGCCGAGGAGTCCGACGCCGTCGCCGCCGAGTGCGAGACCGCCGATGGCGTCGTGTACGTCCCGGCGCTGCTCGGCCTCGGCACGCCGTACTGGGACTACGGAGCGCGCGGCACGCTGCTCGGGATCACGCGAGGCACGGGGCGCGCGCACGTCGTGCGCGCGGTCCTCGAGGGCGTCGCGCACCGCGGCGCGGACCTGGTGGCAGCCGCGGTCGCCGACACCGGCGTGGAGATCCCGACGTTGCGCATCGACGGCGGCATGAGCCGCAACGCCACGTTCGTGCAGGCGCTGGCCGACGCGGCGCAGGTGCCGGTGGAGACATCGCCGGTGCCCGAGGCGACGACGCTCGGCGCGGCCTACCTCGCCGGCCTCGAGGTGGGGACCTGGGGAGGCTGGGACGACATCGCCGCGGCATGGGCGCCCGAGCGCACCGTCGAGCCCGGCGCACCCCTGGACCGCGCCCAGTGGGCGAGCGCGGTGGAGCGCGCCCGCGGGTGGTTCGGAGATCTCAGCGCGCTGGACTTCTGACGCTGCCATGATGGCGAGCGGTGGTGAGCCGGTCGGGTGACCGCGGCGCCGGGCCCTCGGGTCACGACGTCGAGGAAGGTCGGGGCTCCACAGGGCAGGGTGCTGGCGAGATGCCAGTCGGGGCGACCCGCAGGACAGTGCAACAGAGAGCAGACCGCCGATGGCCCGGGCAACCGGGCACAGGCAAGGGTGAAACGGTGGTGTAAGAGACCACCAGCGCCCCGGGTGACCGGGGCGGCTAGGCAAACCCCACCCGGAGCAAGGCCAAGCGTGAGGCATGGGCGGCCCGTCCGTCCCGCAAGGGACAGCCTCCAGGTAGGCCGCACAGATGGATGGTCACACAGGGAGACCCTGGCGACAGGCTCCTGGACAGAACCCCGCCTACAGACCGACTCACCACCACCCCAAGAGACCTGAGGGCAAAATGCACGCTGACCTGCGGTTTCGCGATTTCGAGATCCCAGCGATTCCCGTCAGATTCCGTTCATTCTCACCCTGCTGAGGACTGGCTGAGGACTGATTGAGGACCGAGGGAGCGTGGAGCTCGCAGTCGACAGCGGCCTCTCTGCTGCGCCGCGCGCTCGGCCGTGGCCCCTACTCAGCTGGTGAATCGTGGTCGTCATCTGACGCACCGCAATGCAAATGAACGTTCCGCGTTGGACGAATTTCGAGCTCACTTCGACCAACTGGAAGTTCTTCGCCGCGCCGATAGGCCTCAACAATCAAAATGAGCTGAGCAAACTCTGGTGAGGTGCCGTGCTCGACGAGGATGCGACCACGATCTGTGGCAATGCAGCCGATTGAGAATCCTGCGGTTCGCCCATTCATTGAGTGAATTGATTCGAGTGAAGCGGTGCCGCGTCGCCAAGCCGACTGCCAATGTAGAAGGCCAGTCTCCAAGTCCACCCTGACGGTATGAGCAACAACAACTAGGACCATCACGACGATGCTCAGGAATCGGCGCTTCGCGTTTCAGCGGGGTGTGACCGTCGCGAGTAGGTCCCAGTTGGGCTTGCCGGCGTAGAGCAGAGCGCGGATCCGGTAGTTGACGAAGTTCGTGATCCCGAACGCGACGCGCTTCACGCGCTTGACGAGGTT
>JBBRAZ010000052.1:0-22573 GCA_038206295.1 Acidimicrobiales bacterium | reverse complement strand
CGCGACGGCATCCCCCAGCTGGTCGGGCGCATGGTCCAGGCCGTCACCGACGCCCGTCAGGCCATGCCCGCCCGCGAGGCCTACGTGGTGCACCGACTGGAGGGTGAAGGCTACGAGGTGGTGCGGGACGAGACCGGCTCCGGCTGGGAGGTGCTCGGGCGCGAGGCAATCCGCGCCGTGCGCCTGTCCGACCTCACGAACGCGGAGGCGCTGGACGAGGCGCACCGTCGCCTCAAGTCCCTCGGCATCGACCGGGCGCTGGCGCGCGCGGGGGCCAAGCCGGGCGACAACGTGCGCATCGGCACGCTCGAGTTCGACTACGAGGTCGAGTGAACGGGGGGGAGCGCGGCCAGACCGTGGTCGCCAAGATCGGCTCGTCGTCGATCACCGCGGCCGACGGCACCATCGACGAGGTGGCCATCGCCAAGTTCTGCCGCGAGGTCGCCGACCTGCGCGCCATCGGCCACAAGGTCGTGATGGTCACGTCCGGCGCCATCGCCGCCGGCCTCCCGGCCATGCAGTTCGACGTTCGACCCCGCGATGCCGTCACGCTCCAAGCAGTCTCCGCCGTCGGGCAGAGCCGCCTCATGGCCGTGTACGACCGGGAGCTCGCCGGGCACGCGCTCATCGCCGGTCAGGTGCTCCTCGCGCCGCTCGACTTCATGGTGCGCGAGCAGTACCTCCACGCCCGCTCCACGCTCGGCCGTCTGCTCGACCTGGGTGTCGTGCCCGTCGTGAACGAGAACGACGCCATCGCGGACGACGAGATCCGCTTCGGCGACAACGACCGCCTCGCGGCGCTGGTCGCGCACCTCGTCGATGCTCAGGTCCTTGTGCTGCTGACCGACACCGATGGGGTGCTGACCGGCGACCCCCGCCTCGACGCCTCCGCGTCGCTGATCGAGGAGATCGTCGAGGTCGACCACCAGCTCGAGGTCCTCGCCGGCGGTGCTGGGTCCAGTCGCGGCAGCGGCGGGATGGCCACCAAGCTCGCCGCGGCGCGCATCGCGGCGTGGTCCGGGGTGCGAGCGGTCATCGCCGCCGCGCATCGCGAGGGCGTGCTGGCCGACGCGGTGGCGGGCGCTGCCGGCGTGGGGACGACGGTCCAGCCCCACCAGCGACGTCTGCCGGCGCGCAAGCTCTGGATCGCGTTCGCCGTCGGTGCCGCCGGCACGATCACCGTCGACGATGGGGCTCGGCGAGCGCTCGTCGACCAGGGGCGATCGCTGCTGGCCGCCGGCGTCGTGGCGGTGCAGGGCAGCTTCGCCGCTGAGGACGCGGTGGAGATCGTCGGTGCGGATGGTGCGGTGTTCGCCAAGGGGCTGGTGCGCATGGGCGCTGCGGAGGTGGCGGCGCTCGCCGGGCGGCGCAGCGACGATCTGCCCGACGGCACGCCCCCCGAGGTCGTGCACCGCGACGACCTCGTCGTGCTCTCCAGCGCCTGAGCCCGTCGGTCAGGACCCTCCGCGACCTGCACGCGCCGCGACCACGCGGCGGAGCTCGGCGAGCTCCTCGATACCGAGCGCGGCGCCGACCGCAGCGAAGGTGGCGATGCCGACCGGCACGCCGACCAGGAGGTGCACGAGCGACCCTGCGTCGGCGATCGGCGAGGCGGCGAGGGCGACGAGCGCGGCTCCCATCGCTGACGCTGCGATCGCGGTGCGCACCACCGTGCGGGCCTCTGCGCCACCGACCAGGCCGCCCACCGAGCGGTGCAGCGCCATCACCGCGGCCAGCGCCGCGACGCCGTAGGCCGCGCTGTAGGCGCCGGCGAGCCCCGACACCCCGAATCGATCCACCACGAGAACGGCCAGCACGACGTTGACGCCGTTCTCCAGCGCGTTCAGGAGGAACGGCGTCTTCGTGTCGCGCCGGGCGTAGTAGCCGCGCAGGACGTAGAGGTAGACCGAGAACGCCGGGAGCCCCACGGCCAGGCCGATGACCACGTCGCCGGTCATCGATGACGAGGCGCCGGTGAACGCGCCGTGCTCGAGGAGCGATGCGACCAGCGGTCGACCCAGGAGCGCGAGGCCGACGGCGGCGGGCACCATCACGACGATCAGCAGCCGCAGGCCGCGGCCGAAGTGGAGGCGGTAGCGGTCGCGGTCGCCGCTGCCCGCCGCCGAGGACAGCGCCGGCAGCAGCGTCGTCATCAGCGAGACCGCCACCAACCCGTGCGGGAGCTGGAAGAAGATGAAGCCGTAGGTGTACGCGGACACCGAGCCCGCGCCGGCGCCGTTCGCCAGGGCGAGGACGACGAACAGCGCCACCTGGTTGGTGGCCGCGTAGCCGAGCGTCCAGCCCGAGAGCCGGGTGACGGCGCGCACGGCTTCGTGGCGGGGGTCCCATCGCCATCGGAAGCGAGCGCCGGCGCGGCGCAACGCCGGCAGCAAGGCGATCGTCATCGCCGCGATGCCCGCCGTGGTGCCCAGGCCGAGGAGCAGCAGCAGCGCCGGATCGTCGAGCACCGATGCGGTCGTGAGGGGCTCGCTCGCCACCCTCGGCAGCGCCACGAGCATCGTCGCCACCACGACGTTGTTCAGGATGGGGGCGAATGCCGGTGCGCGGAACGATCGGTGCGCGTGGAGCAGCGCGGTCGCCAGCGTGGTGCTGCCGTAGAAGAAGATCTGCGGCAGGAACAGTCGCAGCAGCGGCACCGCCACATCGGCCTGCTCCTGCGCCTCAGCAGCCGGGAGCCGACTCGTGTAGATGTCGACGATCCACGGCGCGGCCACCATGCCGACCGCGGTGAGCGCCAGCATGGCCACCAGGCTCACCGTCAGCAGCGCGTCGGTCGCCTCGGCGTCCCCGCGCTCGCGGTGCTCCACGAACAGGGGCACCAGCGTCGCGGAGAGGATCCCGCCCAGCAGCAGCTCGTAGACGATGTTGGGTGTGGTGTTGGCCAGGTTGTAGGCATCGGAGAGCACGGTCGTGCCGAGCGCGTAGGTGAGCGCTCCGACGCGCAGCAGCCCCGTGATCCGCGACAACCCGGTGCCCACCGCCACCACGGCCGACGAGCGGAGCATCCCCGCATCGGCGGGATCGGGCGCCCCCGCCGTCGATTGGTCGCCGTCGCCGCCGAGCGAAGGCGCGGCGTCGCGTGGGTCGGGCACCCGACCAGTCTGGCGCGCAGCGCCCCGGGGCCGGTGCCGAGCGCAGCGGACGTCGTGGGCGACGGTCCGGTGGGGCACCGGAGCGGGTCCGTACGATGGCCCCAGGACGTCGACGGGGAGCGATCATGGCTGGAGCGGTGCTGATCACGGGGTGCTCGACGGGTATCGGTGAGGCCACCGCGCTGCTGCTCGCCGGCCACGGCCACCACGTGTTCGCCGGCGTCCGGCGGGACCAGGACGCGGAGCGCCTCGAGCGCCACGTCATGGGTCGGTGCACCCCGCTCCTCCTCGACGTCGCCGACGAGGGATCCGTCGAGCGAGCGCTCGAGGTGGTCGACGACGCCGTCGGCGCCGCGGGGTTGGCGGGTGTGGTCAACAACGCAGGCATCGCCAAGGGCGGTCCCTTGGAGTACCTGCCGCTGGAGGCGTGGCGCGACCAGCTCGAGGTGAACGTGATCGGGCAGGTCGCGGTGACGAAGGCGTCGATGCCCCTGCTGCGTCGAGCGACGGGGCGCATCGTGTTCATCGGCTCGATGAGCGGGAAGGTGGCCACGCCGCTGATGGCGCCCTACACCGCGTCGAAGTTCGCGATCGAGGGGCTCGCCGACGCGCTGCGCATGGAGCTGGCAGCGACGGGGATCAAGGTCGCCATCGTCGAGCCGGGGGCGGTGCGCACCGCGATCTGGGACAAGGGGCGCGCCGAGGCCGACCGCATGCGCCGCGAGCTCCCGCCGGAGGCAGCGGAGCGGTACGCGCCGCTCATCGCCTCCATCGAGAAGGGCATCGAGATGCAGGACGCCGGTGGCGTCGCACCGGTCAAGGTGGCCGAGGCGGTCCTGCACGCGCTGACCGCGTCGAGGCCGCGGGTGCGCTACCCCGTCGGACGCGACGCGTGGGCCGGTGCGTTCGTGAGTCGGGCGCTGCCGGGGCGCGCGGTGGACGCCATCGTCACCCGTCTGGTCCGGCCCTAGCGCGCCCCGTCGCCTGGCGATCGGAGGCTCGGTCGCCTCGGGCCCGCCGAGGGGCTGCCGGTAGGCTCGGCGCCATGAGCAGCGACCTCGCCAGCAGCGCCGTGCCCGCAACCACCTCTGGTGCAGATGTTCCGGTGGCGGAGCTCGGCCGCCGGGCGCGAGCAGCAGCTCGGGTCGTTGCGACCGCCTCGACCGCAGCCAAGGACGAGGCGCTGCACGCCGCAGCTGAGCTGCTCGTGGCGCGCACAGCGGAGGTGCTCGCCGCCAACGCGCAGGACGTGGAGCGGGCCGAGGCCGGCGGCGTGTCGGCCACGGTGATCGACCGTCTGCGGCTCACCGATGCTCGCGTCGCGGCGATGGCGGGCGGCCTGCGGCAGGTCGCCGCGCTGGCCGATCCGATCGGGCAGGTGACCGACGGCTGGACCCGCCCCAACGGGCTGCGCATCCGACGCGAGCGCGTGCCCCTGGGCGTCGTCGCCATCATCTACGAGAACCGTCCCAACGTCACCAGCGATGCCGCGGGCCTGTGCCTCAAGAGCGGCAACGTGGCGTTCCTGCGCGGGTCGTCGGGAGCGATCTCCTCGAACATCGCCATCGCCGCCGCGCTGCGCGAGGCGTACGCCTCGGTGGGGCTGCCGTCTGATGCGCTGGTGCTGGTGGAGGACACGAGCCGCGAGGCCGCCGTGTCCTTCATGCAGCTGCGCGAGAGCATCGACTGCCTCATCCCGCGAGGCGGTCCGTCGCTCATCAGCTCGATCCTCGAGCACGCGACGGTGCCGTACGTGATCGACGGCGACGGCAACTGCCACGTCTACGTCGACGCGGCCGCGGATCTGGACATGGCCGAGGCGATCATCTGCAACGCCAAGGTGCAGCGGCCATCGGTGTGCAACGCGGCGGAGACGCTGCTCGTGCACCGCGACGTCGCCGACGCCTTCCTGCCACGGGCCGCAGCTGCCCTCGCTGGGGTCGAGCTGGTCGGCGACTCCCGAGCGCAGGTGCTGGTGCCGGCCATGGGTGCAGCGACGGAGGAGGACTGGGAGCGTGAGTTCCTGGACCTCAAGCTGGCTGTCGGCGTCGTGGACGACATCGACGCCGCCATCGCGCACATCGCCACCTACGGGTCGGGCCACAGCGAGGCGATCGTGACCGGCGACCTGGCAGCTGCGACTCGCTTCACCCGCGAGGTCGACGCCGCCGCGGTGCTGGTCAACGCATCGACGCGCTTCGTGGATGGCGAGGAGTTCGGCTTCGGCGCCGAGATCGGCATCTCGACCCAGAAGCTGCACGCCCGCGGCCCCATGGGCCTCGAGCAGCTCACCACGCTCAAGTTCGTCGTCCACGGCGACGGCCACACCCGCACCTGACCCCTCCCCGAACCTTCTCGGCGGGCTGCGTGGACTGGGAGTCTCACCAGCGCACCGAGAACGCTGTCCGAACCTTCTCGGCGGGCTGCGTGGACTGGGAGTCTCACCAGCGCACCGAGAACGCGGATCAGGGGGCGGTGAGGCCGCCGAGGTCGTCGTCGAGCACGATCATCGGCCGCTCGTCGTCGTCCTGCCAGTGCACCGCGAGGAGGTGGCGGGGCTGCGGGAACCCCTTGAGGGGCAGCAGGCCGCGATCGAGGAACTCGATGTCGGGATCCGCGTGATCGGCGACCTGCTCGGTCACGAGGATCTCGTCGGCTGCAGCGTGATCCATGACCCGCGCTGCGAGGTTGATGACGCGACCGATCAGGTCGTCCTCGTCGCGCAGCGCCTCGCCGGCGTGCAGGCCGATGCGGATGCGGGGAACGAACGCGCCCTGCTCGCGTAGGTCGGTGAGCCGGCGCTGCAGCACCATGGCGCAGTCGATCGCGTCGGTGATGCGGTGGAATCGCAGGAAGAAGCCGTCGCCCTTCGTGTTGACGTCGATGCCGTGGTGCTCCTGCACGCACGCTCGCACGAGCGTGCGGTGCGCGGTGATCATGGAGCGGAAGGCCTCGTCACCGAGCGCCTGTGCGAGCGGCGTCGAGTTGACGATGTCAGTGAACATCACCACGACCCACTCGCGGTCGGTGGCTCGGCGACGTTCGCCGGGCGTGTCGCCACCGCCGTCGCGCTGCTTTTCCCGCTCGTTGCGGCGCATCTCGCGCACGAAGCGACGGGTCCGCTGCCAGCGCCGCTTGCGAGCTCGGCTGCCGAAGATCTTGAACGAGAAGTAGATGCCTCCGTGGATCAGCAGCGCGGCACCCCACAGCACGATCGAGAAGATGGGCCAGAACCCGAGGTCGCGCGCCACGGTGGGATCGCCGATCACGGTGCGCAGGTCCTCCACGGTGCCGCCACCGAGCAGCAGCCAGAGCGCGACGAAGAGCGCGTTGAGGACGAGGTAGACGATCAGGTGCACCGACACGACGGCCACGGCGCCTCCAGTGGCGGACGGCCAGCAGGCTAGGCGCTCGGCGAGGGGGTTGGCCGGGTCGATCGGGCACCTGTGCCACCTGGCACGTCGACGAACTCGATTGACCGCGCGGTCAAGTGCAGCGGTAACGTCCCCTCATGGACTACCGCTTCGACAGCGTCGATGCCGTCCGCGAGGGGCTCCACAAGGTCGACTACCTGGCCGACGAGGGCATCGCAGGCGTCGTGTACCTCGCCGATCGGCTGCAGAAGCCCATCCTCGTGGAGGGGCCCGCCGGCACCGGCAAGACCCAGCTCGCCAAGTCGGTCGCCGAGATGACCGGCGCCCGCCTCATCCGCCTGCAGTGCTACGAGGGGCTGGACGAGTCCAAGGCGCTGTACGAGTGGAACTACAAGAAGCAGCTCCTGCGGATCCAGGCCGAGCGGGGCAGCGAGGCGAGCTGGGGAGAGATCGAGGACGACATCTTCTCCGACGACGTCCTCCTCACGCGGCCGCTGCTCGAGGCGATCCGAGCCGAGGAGCCGGTCGTCCTCCTGATCGATGAGGTCGACCGCGTCGAGGTGGAGACCGAGGCGCTGCTGCTCGAGATCCTGTCCGACTACCAGGTGTCGATCCCCGAGCTGGGAACCGTCGTGGCTCGGCAGATCCCGCTCGTCTTCCTCACCTCCAACAACACGCGCGAGCTCTCCGAGGCGCTCAAGCGGCGATGCCTCTTCCTCCACATCGACTACCCCGACATGGAGCGCGAGAAGGAGATCGTCCTCAACAAGGTGCCGGACATCTCCGACGCCCTCGCCGATCAGGTCGCGCGCATCGTCCGCTCGATCCGCCAGATGGACCTCAAGAAGTCGCCGTCGGTGTCCGAGACGCTCGACTGGGCGAAGACGCTCGTGCACCTCGGGATCGAGTCGGTCACCGAGAAGGACACCACCGACACCATCAACATCCTGCTCAAGTACCAGAGCGACATCGCCAAGGCCACGCGCGAGCTGGCTGCGGAGAGCGCCAACCCGCTGCGCCCGAAGGTCCCGCGCTGAGCGGGGTGCGTCCATGACCACCGGCACGACCTCGCCGCTCCTCGAGCTGCTCACCGGCTTCATCCGCGAGCTGCGCGAGGCCGGCCTGCCGGTGAGCCTGACCGAGAACCTCGACGCCATGGAGGCGGTCAAGCACATCCCGCTCGAGGACCGGGCCACGTTCAAGTACGCGCTCGGCGCCACGCTCATCAAGAGCGAGTCGCACTGGAGGGCGTTCGAGACCATCTTCGAGGTGTACTTCTCCCTGCGGGGCCAGGAGTACGGCATCGAGGAGGCGGATGCTTCGGCGTCCGACGTCGACGACGCTGCGGGCGACGAGGGTCAGCAGCAGGGTGAGGGCCAGTCCGGCCAGGGCGGCGCCATGGGGTCCATGACCCCCGAGGAGCTCGCCGAGATGCTCCTGCGGGCGCTGCTCGGCGGCGACGAGGCGATGATGCGTGCGCTCGCTCGCCAAGCGGTCACGCGGTTCGCGGGCATGGAGCCTGGGCGTCCGGTCGGGGGCACCTACTACCTCTACCGCACGCTGAGGAACCTGGACCTCGACGGCATGCTCGAGCAGCTGATGGCCCAGGCCCGCGAGGAGGCGCCCGGCGATCTCACCTCGCTGGAGGAGCGACTCGAGCGCGACGAGTACGAGCACCGCATCGAGCGCCTGAAGAAGGAGATCGAGGCCGAGATCCGCCGCCGCCTCGTCGCGGACCGGGGCATCGAGGCGATGGCCAAGACGCTGCGCAAGCCCCTGCCTGAGGACGTCGACTTCATGCACGCCAGCAAGGAGGAGCAGGTCAAGCTGCGCAAGGCGCTGCAGCCGCTCACCCGCAAACTGGCGGTGCGTCTCGCGCGCAAGCGCCGCCACGGCCGCAAGGGCCCGCTCGACTTCCGCAGCACGGTGCGCCACTCGCTCAGCTACGGCGGCGTTCCCGCCGAGCCGAAGTTCCGGTACCCCCGGCCGAGCAAGCCGGAGATCTTCGTCATCGCCGACATCTCGGGCTCGGTCGCGGCGTTCGCCCGCTTCACCCTGCACCTCGTGTACGCCATCTCCGGTCAGTTCTCGAAGGTCCGGGCGTTCGTCTTCATCGACGGCGTCGATGAGGTGACCAGCTACTTCGAGGGCGTCGAGGACATCGCCGAGGCCGTGCACCGGGTCAACACCGAGGCCGATGTGGTGTGGGTGGACGGCCACTCGGACTACGGCCACGCCTTCGAGGCGTTCTGGCAGCGCTGGGGCAAGGAGATCGGCCCGAAGACGACGGTCCTCGTGCTGGGCGACGCTCGCAACAACTACCACGCGTCAGGTTCGTGGGTGCTCAAGGAGATGCAGCACCGGGCGCGCCACGTGTACTGGTTGAACCCCGAGCCCCGTGCCTACTGGGACACCGGAGACTCCATCGTCGGCGAGTACGGCAGCTTCACCGAGGGCGTCTACGAGTGCCGCAACCTCCGTCAGCTCGAGGGCTTCGTCGACATCCTCGAGTAGCGCGTCCGGATCGGACCGCCTCAGGTCACCGCGGTCATGCCGCCGTCGACGACGATGTACGTACCGGTGACGTACCGAGCGTCGTCGCTCAGCAGGAACCGCACGACGGTCGCCACCTCCTCGGGCTCCGCCACGCGCCCGAGGGGCACCTTGCCGACGAGCAGGTCCTCGACGCCGTTGATGGCGAGAGCGGGGGCGAGCATCGGGGTGCGGATCGCTCCTGGGCACACGGCGTTGACGCGGATCCCCTCGGGGGCGAGGCGCTGGCATAGCGAGCGGGTGAGCCCGAGCAGCCCGGCCTTCGACGCGCAGTAGGCGGGGAGCAAGCCGGATCCCACCAGCCCCTCGATCGATGAGACGCCGACGATCGCGCTGCCAGGTCCCGCCTCGCGCAGCGCGGGCAGCAGGGCTCGCACCAGCAGCGCTTCGGCGCGCAGGTTCACGTCGAGCACCGCGTCCCAAGCGTCCTCGTCGAGGCCATCGACGGGCATCGGGCCGGCCACCCCCGCAGCGTGGACGAGGCCGCCGATGGCGCCGATCGTCTTCAGCGACTCGGCGATGGCGACGGGGAACGCCTCGGCGTCGGTCACGTCGATAGCGACCGAGCATGCGTCGACGCCGTGGCGGTCGGTGGCCTCCGCAGCGGTCTCTGCTGCGCCGACGGCATCGCGGTCCCACACGGCGACGGGCCGGCCGATCTCGGCGAGCGCGAGCGCGGTCGCCCGGCCGATGCCGGAGCCGCCCCCGGTGACGACGACGCCGGTGGATGGTGCGCTGGTGCTCATGGGGATCCCCCTGGAGAGGTCGACGTGGTGCTGCAGAGCGCTGCAGCTACGGGATGGCCTCGATGGCCTCGTCGAAGGTGCGGAAGAGCGACGGCTGGTCGTGGCGATCGCGCGCCAGCACGCCGAGGCGCCGGCTGCGGATGACGATGTCGCGGGCGGTTCGCCCCGGCCACGGTCGAGGCAGCAGCTCCGGCGGCAGGAGGGGATCGGCGTTGAAGCACTCCTGGAAGCGCATCGCCATCGCCAGGGCGCCAGGCAGGAACTCGCGCTCGGTCAGCCGCTCCTTGCGCTTTCGCATGTCCTCCAGCGCATCGGGTACGCCCCCGTACTCGTCGATGAACCGCTGGTAGCGCTCGGCGAGCGCGTCGATCCGCCAGAGGCGCCGTGCGATGGCGCTCGGATCGGACTCGCCGCCGAGCACGAGGTCGTCGGTGCTCGCCACCGTCACGAAGTCCTCGATGCCGAGGCGGGCGGCGAACCCGCGAACGTCGTCGCCCCAGCGATGCGGTGAGGCGTACAGGCCGTTGTGGACTGCGGCGCCGCCGAGCGCGAGGAGGTGGTCGCGCAGCGCGTCGCGGTCGCTGCGCCGTGCCTCGGGGATGGCGAACGCGACCAGGCGCCAACGCCGATCCCAGCCACGACCTGCTGCGTCCTGCGCGTAGGCGAGGCGTGTGCGCTCGATGGTCGTGCCGAGCGCCCGACGTCCAGCATCGGTGGCCTGGTACCGGGCGTCGCGCCCCTCGCCGGATCGGGTGTAGAGCCCCTCGGCGACCAGGCGGCGAAGGCAGGACCGCACCTGATCGACGCTGAGCGAGCACGCCTCGGCCACCTCGTGCAGCTCGCCGGCCTCGAGCGAGCCGTCCTCGCGGGTCATGCCGAGGATCAGGATCCTGGTCGGGATCTCTACGGTCGTATCGAGCACGGCCGCATCATGGAACGACCAGGGCCGGAGGGCAAGCGGACCTCGGTCACACCGCGCGCTCCACGGTGGCTGGAGCGGGGGCGCGCAGCTTCGACCGCCACCGCGCCGGCACCACGTCGCGCACGTCGCGCACCGGGGGCACGAAGGCGAGGTACATGCAGTACATGAGCCAGCTGAAGAACCCGACGGTGAGGAAGAGATCGATCGAGAGGTGCATCGCGATGCCGAGCGGCACGACGTAGCGCCTCGCCCTCGGGTGCCAGATGCCGATGGCGACCACGATCTCTGTGAAGAGCGCGCCATAGGTCATCAGGTTGAGCAGCAGCAGCTCGCTCCAGAACACCTCCGGCGCCGCGAAGCGCCGCAGGTCCTCCAGCTGGAGCGCATACCCGGTGGCGAGTCCCTGCTGCCAGCTCCACCCCGTCCACTTCCACACGACGGTGATGAGGTAGCCGAAGCTGAGCTGCACCTGGAGCATCCGCAGCGCCCACGGGGCGCGCAACGGCGCGATCCAGAACCGGTAGCGGTGGCTGCGCCACCGGTCGATCGACAGCGCGGCCCCGGCGTCTCCGAGCAGGACCGACAGGCCGATGACGCGCAGCAGGAGGTCGCCGGAGTTGAGCGCGATGGGGCTGCGGCGCTGCAGCGCGAGCGGCACCAGGAAGCCGATCAGCGCTGCAGGACGGGTCCACAGGCCGACGGCGACCAGCAGCCCGGCGACGACCAGCAGCAGGACCAGACCGGTCAGCACCGGCACGGGGGTGCTCGTGGGCAGCAGCGGCCACATCCCGCGCCCCAGCTCTGGATGGGGCATGACGCCATCGGGGCCGTAGAGGATCTCGAGGTCGACGAGGTGCGCCAGCGCCCAGGCCGTGAGGATCACGCCGTAGAGGATCCGGACGACCGCCAGGGGGGTGGCGGGCTCAGGCTCGAACAGGAAGCGGCGCCACCACGCTGCCGCCTGGATCGGCGTGCTCACGGCGTCTCCTCGGGCACGTGGCGCACGAGCACCTCATCGGTCCACACCGGATCGCCGACCCCTGGGATCGGCTTGCTCCGTGCGATCAGCTCGACGCTGGCGACCGGCACGTCGCTGCCGCGCTCGAAGCGCTGCACGAGGGCAGCAGCGAGCTGGCCCTTGGACCACGCGTAGGCATCACCCCCGCGGATCGTGAACTCGGCCAGCTTCCCCCAGCGGTACTGGTGGTAGGTCCCGATCCACGGCTCGGTGCGTGGCGGGCGCCAGGTGGTCGTCGAGCCGTCCTCATAGGTGATCTCCGCCACCAGCTCGATGGAGTGGTCGGGCGGGTTGGGGGCGAAGACGACCCACGTCATCTCGATGCCCAGCGCGTCGAGGATCGTCGTCCCGACAGGGCGCAGCTCGTCCCCGGTGGCCGAGTCGGGGAAGTGGAGCATGAGGTTGGCCGCGAACACGAGGGCGACGAACGCGCCCATCAGCGAGCGCTGCACGCGTCCAGGCTCGGGGCGGTCGTCGGGATCTGCTTCGCCGTGCGCCGTGGCGCTCTCCGCTGGCGGCGCGGCCTGCGCGGCGGCGGGGTGCATGCACCGAGTGTACGACTGTCATCGCGGGCGACCAGGGTCCTTGGACCCGGCCGCCGCTGACGTCACGGGTGCAGCCCGCACTCCGTCTTGTCGCGTCCCGCCCAGCGCCCCGACCTCGCGTCCTCGCCGTCGGCGACGGGACGGGTGCACGGCATGCAACCGATGGAGAGGTAGCCGGCGTCGATGAGCGGGTTGTAGATGATGTCGTGCTCGTCGACGTAGGCCCACACGTCCGCATCGGTCCACGTGGCCAGCGGGTTGATCTTGATCAGGCCGCGCAGGTCGTGGCCGATGATGGGCGCGGTGGCGCGTGTGTCGGCCTCGTCACGCCGCAGGCCGCTCATCCACGCCGCCTTGCCGGCGAGCGCTCGGTCGAGCTGGCCGACCTTCACCGCCGAGCAGCAGTTCTCGGGGTCGATCCTCCACAGCTCCTCGGCGTGGTGGGCCACGGTCATGATCCGCAGGTTGAGCCCGTAGTGCCGGCGAACCCGCTCGACGGTGTCGAGCGTCTCGGGGAAGTGGTACCCGGTGTCGATGAAGACGACCTCGATCGCGGGCTCGACCGACATGGCGAGGTCGATGAGCACGGCATCGGTCATCGATGCCGTCAGGCAGAGGTGGGGGCCGAACCGATCGACGGCCCACTGGATGATCTTGGACGCCGGAAGGTGCTCGAACTCGTCGTTGAGCGACGCGAGGTCGAGCCGTTCGTCGCCGAGAGCCACCGCCGGGATCGACCTGCCCTCCACAGCGCTCACGTCGCGCACTCCGAGTCGCCCACGACGGCCTCGTACGGGCCGGTCTCGCCGTAGTCGACGTAGAAGTCGGGCGCTCCGGCCGGGTCCGGGAACTCGTCGAGATCGGCCAGGCCCTGGCTGATGGTGGCCACACCGCCGCTGCGCTCCATCCACTCGCGGAACGCCTCGCCCGCCGCGCGCTCCTCGGCGAATCGACGAACGACGCGCGCCGCAGCCTCGGGCGCCTGCTTGGCGGGCACGCGCAGGGCCTTCTGGCCGAAGTGGATCTGGGTCTCGCCCACGTACCCGCCCAGCAGCATCTGGTAGCCCGGCGCGGACCGGCCGTGCGCCCGCCGCTCGGCTCCGAAGAAGCCGATGTCGACCGCGTGGTGCTGACCGCAGGAGTTGGTGCAGCCGGAGATGTTGATGCGGACCCCGCCGACCTCGGCGAGGCCCTCCTCCTCGAGGCGGGCACCGATGGCGTCGGCCAGCCCGCGCGACTGCGTGACCGCCAGGTTGCAGGTGTCGGCGCCTGGGCAGGCCACCACGTCGCGGGCGAGCTCGGCGCCAGGGCGCGCCATGCCGAGCGTCTCGAGCCGGGCGTGGAGGGCGGGAAGCTGCTCCTCGGTCAGGCCGCGGAAGACGAAGTTCTGGCGTGGCGTCGCACGCACGTCGCAGCCGAGGTCGCGCTGCAGCGCGGCGAGCGCCCGGAACTGGTCGGAGGTCACGTCGCCGAGGCGGATCCACGCCACAGCAGAGACGGTGCCCTTGGCGTTGCCGCGGATGACGTTGGCGTCCTCCCACTCGGCGTAGGCGTCGCCACGGCGCCGCAGCTGCACGGCCACGCCCTGGCCGATGGCGGTGGCGGCGATCGTGCTGTGCGTGCCGGCCGGAGCGTCGCCGAGCTTCGCCACGACCTCCGGGATGCCGCCGGGCCAGCTGGAGCTCGCGAGGAGGAACTTGCGGATGTGCAGCACCCGCTGCTGGACCTCTTCGAAGCCGAGCAGGTCGACCGCCCACTTGAGGCGAGCGCGCAGCTTGTTGTGGCGGTTGCCGACCTGCTCGAACACGCGCAGCACCGATTCGATGGTGGGCAGCAGGTCCTCGCGGGCCGTGAACTCCTCGAGGGCGAGCGCAGGGTGGGGGTTGGCGCCGAGGCCGCCGGCGATGAAGACCTTGAACCCGGCCTCTGTGCTGCCGTCGGGTGCGGTGCGCGTCGTGGCCACCACGCCCACGTCGTTGAACATCGCCTGGCCGCAGTCGGTGTCGCAGCCCGAGAAGTTGATCTTGAACTTCCGGGGGAGTCGCTGGCCGAGTGGGTTGCGCACGAAGTAGCGGTGCGCAGCCTCCGCCCACGGGCTGATGTCGAGGTGCTCGTGCGGGCACGCGCCGGCGAGGAAGCAGCCCATGACGTTGCGGACGGTGTCGCCGCAGGCCTCGCGGGTGGTGAGCCCGACGGTGGCGAGCCGCCGCATCACCTCGGGGATCTTCTCGAGCTCCACGAAGTGGAACTGGATGTTCTGGCGCGTGGTGATGTGGCCCCAGCCTCGCGAGTACTCGTCGACGAGGTCTCCGAGCAGGTCGAGCTGGTCGGCGTCGATCGCGCCGTAGGGCACCTTGACGCGCACCATCTGGTGGTGGCCGCCCTGGCGCTGGCCGTAGATGCCGTTGTTGAGGCGGAAGACGCGGAACACGTCTTCGGGGACCTCGCCCGCGAGGTAGCCGCGCAGCACGTCCTCGAACTTCGCGATGTCGGCGGCTGCCTCGGGGTCGATCTCCGTGCGGAGCATGCGCCTGCTTCCTGCGAGACGGACGGACGTCGTCGAAAACCGACTAATCCGATCGGGTATTCCGAGATTCTGCCGATCGGTCGGTCCGAGGTCAACACCGAACCCGATGACGAGGCGTGTCGTCGGTCACCAGCGGCGGCCGGCCGCACCTGCTGGCTCGACGTCGCAGCGTCGAGATCGGGACCCTCAGCGGGCGAGGAGCTCGGCCACGCGGAAGGCGAGGTCCAGCGACTGGCGGGCGTTGAGCCGCGGGTCGCAGATCGTCTCGTAGCGGTCGCCGAGGCCACCCTCCACCACCGGCGACGAGCCGCCGAGGCACTCGGTGACGTCGTCGCCGGTCAGCTCGACGTGGACGCCCCCGGGCCAGGTCCCCTCGCCGCGGTGCGCCTCGAAGAATCCGGCGACCTCGGCGACGACGTCGTCGACGCGGCGCGTCTTGTGGCCGCTCTCGGAGGTGAACGTGTTGCCGTGCATCGGGTCGCACACCCAAGCGATCGGATGTCCGGCGTCGCGCACCGCGGCGAGCAGCGGGGGCAGCACCGACTCGACCGAGCCGGCGCCCATGCGCGTGATCAACGTCAGCCGGCCCGCCTCACGATCGGGGTTGAGCGCCTCGCACAGCGCGAGGACCTCGTCGGGGGTCGCGTGCGGTCCGATCTTGCACCCGATCGGGTTGCGGATGCCGCGGAAGAACTCGATGTGCGCTCCATCGAGCTGTCGTGTGCGCTCGCCGATCCACACCATGTGCGCCGAGCAGTCGTACCAATCCCCGGTCAGCGAGTCACGCCGCGTCAGCGCCTCCTCGTAGCCGAGCAGCAGCGCCTCGTGGCTGGTCCAGAAGTCGACCTGGTGCAGGTTCGGGACGTCTTGGGTGTGGACGCCGCACGCCTGCATGAAGGTGAGCGCCCGATCGATGCCTTCGGCGACCTGCTCGTAGCGCTGCCCCTCGGGGCTGTTGGTGACGAACTCCTGGTTCCACGCGTGCACCCGACGCAGGTCGGCGAAGCCTCCCGTGGTGAACGCCCGCAGGAGGTTCAGCGTGGACGCGGCCTGGTGGTACGCGGTGAGGAGGCGCTGCGGATCGGGTACGCGCGCTCCGGCTTCGAACGCCGCGTCGTTGACCATGTGGCCGCGGAAGCTCGGCAGCTCGACGCCGTCGATGACCTCGGTGTCCGCTGAGCGGGGCTTGGCGAACTGGCCGGCGATGCGACCGACCTTCACGACGGGCACGCCGGCGGAGTAGGCCAGGACGACCGCCATCTGGAGGATGACCTTGAGCTTGTCGCGGATGGCATCCGCCGAGAACCCGTCGAAGGACTCGGCGCAGTCCCCGGCCTGCAGGAGGAACGCCTCGCCGCGCTGCACCGCGGCCACCTGCGTCTGGAGGTTGCGCGCCTCGCCGGCGAACACCAGCGGCGGGTAGCCGCGGAGCCGGTCGAGGACGGCGGCGAGCGCCTCTGCGTCTGGCCACTGCGGCTGCTGCGCTGCGGGGTGGGCGCGCCACGACGACGGCGTCCAGTCGGTCATGGCACCAGCGTGACCCTTCACGCCGCGGGGCGCAAAGCCGGTTCTCGGCTCAAGCGGCGTCGATGGTCGCCATCGCGTGCTCGCGCACGGCGGTGACCGCCCGCTTGACCAGTCGGCGCGCGGCCTCGGCTGTGACGCCGAGCTCGTCGCCGACCTCTCGGTAGCTGCGACGCTGGCCGTCGCCGAGACCGAATCGCTGCTCGACAGCGAAGCGGGCGCGGGGCTCGAGCACGTCGAGCAGGTCGCCCAGCATGGCGATCTCCGCCGCATGCAGCGCGAGCTCCTCGGGGCCGGGGACCCGGTCGGGGAGCAGGTCGCCGAGCTCGTTGCTGTCGTCATCTCCCACGGTGCGGTCCAGCGAGGTGGGCGTGGTGAGGCGGTGCAGCTCTGCGTGCTCGTCGTCGAGCTCGGAGGCGTCGCCAGCGGACTGGCGCAGGGCGGCGCGAAGGCTCGCCGAGCGATCGCCCGGCAGGCGCACGAGGCTGCCCTTCTGATCCAGCGCTCGACCGATGGACTGACGGATCCAGAACGTGGCGTAGGTCGAGAACTTGAAGCCCTTGCGCCAGTCGAACTTGTCGACTGCGTGCTCGAGGCCGATGTTGCCCTCCTGCACGAGGTCGAGCAGGTCCATGCCGGCAGGAAGCGGGTAGCGGCGGGCGATGCTCACGACGAGCCGGAGGTTGGCGCGGATGAAGCGGTCCTTCGCTGCGGCAGCTGCCCGATCAGCTCGGCGAAGCTCGGCGCCGGTCTCGCCGGCGGCGATGCGCTCACGAGCCGCGACGCCGGCTTCGATCGTGCGGGAGAGCTCGCGCTCCTCGGCTGCGGTCAGCAGCGGCACAGCGCCGATCTCGTTGAGGTACTGACCGACCGAGTCGCTCATGGTGCTCTCGCCCCTTCTCGTGTTGCGCCAGGCCCTCTGGACCTCGGCGGGCTGTTCCGTCCAACAGGGACCTTCCCCTGCCGCTTCCAAACCAGACGGTGACCTTGGTCACCTGCGGTTGCCGACGCTCCTCGGCGGCGATACCTGGACCACTTTAGCACTAATTTACCTCCGACGCACGGGCGAGCTGGCGGGGGCCTCGCTCGTACACTGCTGCGGTGAAGCGGCGCATCGGGGTCTTCGGCGGGACGTTCGATCCGCCGCACGTCGGGCACCTCGCCGCAGCTGCCGAGGTGCGCCACGTCCTCGGCCTGGACGAGGTGCTGCTGGTCGTCGCCAACGACCCGTGGCAGAAGTCGGGAAGCGCGCCGGTCACACCCGCAGCTGATCGCCTGGCGATGGTCCGCGCCGCGACCGAGGGCATAGAGGGGCTGGTCGCATCGGATCTCGAGATCGAGCGCGGCGGCCCGACCTACACCGTCGACACCCTTCGCTCCCTCCTGGCGATGGGCGCTGACGAGCTCTACCTGGTGGTGGGTCGCGACGCCGCCGCCGGGATCGAGTCCTGGCGCGAACCAGCAGCGCTGCGCGAGCTCGCGGTGCCCGTCGTGGTGTCGCGCCCCGGGGAGGATCGAGCGCTGCCGGGTGGCTGGGCGTGGCGCGAGGTGGCGGTGCCTGCGCTGGCGGTCTCGAGCACAGACCTGCGCGCCCGTGCCGCGGCCGGTCGGCCGATCGACGGTCAGGTCCCCGAGGCGGTGGTTGCTGTGCTGGAGTCCCGGCGCCTCTATCGTGACCGCCCGTGAGGAGCCCGGCGCCGCGCCAGCAGCCATGAGCGCGGACGCGTCCCGGGGTCCGGGCGATCGAGCGGCGACCAGCTTCCGACTGCCCGAGGCCCCCCGTCCCGCCGTTGCCCAGGTGCCGGATGACGTCGGCCCGGAAGGGTTCTGGCGACGTGGCTTCCCGGTGGTGGTGGTGGTCGTCGCGCTGGTCGGCCTCGTCGTGGCGCGCGTCGGCATCGATGCGCTCCTGGACAGCACCGACGGCCAGACGATCGATGCCACTGCGGCACCCGACGAGCCTGGGTTCGAAGCCATCGCCGAGCCCACCCCGATCATGGCGGTCGCCACCGAAGCCGAAGGCGGCGAGCTGTCGTCGGTCGCGGTGCTCGCCCTCTCGGCGAGCGACAGGGGCAGCGTGCTGGTCCTGCCCCCGGACACGATCGTGAACGATGGGTCAGCAGCACCCACCGTGCTGCTCTCGGCCTACCGCGGCGGCGGGGCTGACGCTCTCGGCGAGGCACTCGACCGGCTGCTCGGCTTCGACGCTGGTGAGGTCCTCGTCCTCGATGAGCGCGGCTGGGAGCAGGCCGTGGCGCCAGTCGCTCCGTTCGAGGTGCAGCTCGTGGACGATGTGGTGGTCGATGTGGACGGGGTGCCGGAGGTGCGCTGGCAAGCCGGCGTGAACGTACTTGCCGCCGATGAGATGGCCGATGCGCTCGACGCCCGCGTGGCTGGCGAGAGCGATCTGGTGCGCATGGGGCGCGTCGAGCAGATCTGGACGGGCTGGATCGCGGCCGTCGCCGATGGAGGCGACGATGCGATCGCGGGGGAGCGCGAGGTGGGCCTCGGCCGTTTCGTGCTCGGGCTCGCGGCTGGCGAGGCTGGCTTCACGACGCCGCCGATGGTGGTCGCCGGCCTCCCCGACGGCGGAGGCGAGCTCTACGCGCTGGAGGCCGAGGGGAGCGCGCCGCTGCTGCTCGCCGCGGTGCCGTTCCCGAGGTCGGCGTTCCCCGGGCAGCGACTGCGGTTGCAGGTGCTCGACGGCACGGGCACCCCCGGCGCCGCCCTCGCAGCGGCGGAGACGCTGGTGGCCGCCGGAGCAGAGGTGGCGACCATCGGCAACGCGGACCGCTTCGACGTCGAGGAGACGCGGCTCGTCTACCACCGGGCGGAGGACCTCGAGCGGGTCGAGGCCATGCGCGATGCCCTCGGTGGCGGCGTGGTGGCGCTGGTGGCCGAGGAGGAACCTGCGGTGGACGTGACGGTCATCATCGGAGGATCGACGGGAGGCGCAGGCGATGGCTGAGCAGGAAGAGGTCCTCGACGAGGTGCTGGGTTGGGTGATCGATGCCGCTCGAGCGGCAGACGACAAGCTCGGCGAGGACACGGTGATCCTCGACGTCGGCGAGGTGCTCGCGGTGACTGGCTGGTTCGTCATCACCAGCGGCGCCAACCCACGCCAGGTGCGCGCCATCGCGCAGCACGTCGAGGCGCAGGTCGCGACCGATGGGGGACCGAAGCCGCGTCGCGTCGAGGGCATGAGCGGTCTCGAGTGGGTGCTGCTCGACTACGGCGACTTCGTCGTGCACGTCTTCGAGCGCACCATCCGCGCGCACTACGACCTCGAGCGGCTGTGGTCCGACGTGCCGAGGGTCGAGTGGCGCGACCCTGGTGCCCCTGAGGGCCCGGGACGCTGACGCGACGATGCCCTCCCGGCGCACCGAGAGGGCATCGAGGGCAGTGGAGCTAAGGAGAATCGAACTCCTGACCTCTTCCATGCCATGGAAGCGCTCTACCAACTGAGCTATAGCCCCGCAGCGAGCGGTCAATCTAGCAGACCACCTCCACGGCACGAACTCGCGATCGAGGGCTCGGCCGACGCGATGCGCGGCGTCGGCCGCGATCGCATGCGGGGCGCCGCTCGCCCCCTCGGTACGATGCCGCACCATGTCCGAGGTGTACGACCCCCAGGCGATCGAGGCCCGCTGGCAGGCCCGTTGGGCCGACGAGCGCACCTACGAGGTCGACAACGACGATCCCCGTCCTCACTACTACACGCTGTGCATGTACCCGTACCCGAGCGGCTCGGCGCACATGGGCCACGTGCGCAACTACACGTTCGGCGACCTCATCGTGCGCTACCGGACCATGACCGGTCACGCGGTCCTCTCGCCGATGGGGTTCGACTCCTTCGGGCTGCCGGCGGAGAACGCCGCCATCAAGACCGGGCGTCACCCCCGGGCGTTCACCGATGAGCGCATCGAGGAGCTGCGGTCGTCGATCCTGCGCATCGGTGCCGTCTACGACTGGCGGCGCGAGGTGCGCAGCCACGACCCGTCGTACATCCGAGGCACCCAGCTGATCTTCCTGCGCCTGCTGGCTGCCGGGCTCGCCTATCGCAAGGAGTCGCCGGTCAACTGGTGCCCCGGCTGCCAGACGGTGCTGGCCAACGAGCAGGTGCTCGCTGACGGCACGTGCGAGCGCTCGGGCGATCCGGTGGCCAAGCGCGACCTCGAGCAGTGGTTCTTCAAGATCACCGACTACGCGCAGCAGCTCCTCGACGACATCGACGACCTGGAGTGGCCCGAGCGGGTCAAGACGATGCAGCGCAACTGGATCGGTCGCTCGGAGGGCGCCGAGTTCGACCTCGACCTGTGCGACGCCGACGGAGAGCCCCACCCCGATGGCCATGCGGTTCGCGTGTTCACCACCCGCCCCGACACCAGCTTCGGCATGACGTACGCGGTGCTGGCGCCCGAGCACCCGCTGGTGCCCGCCGTCACCGCGCCCGAGCGCATGGAGGAGGTCCTCTCCTTCGTGGAGCGCGCCAGGGCGACGAGCGACATCGATCGGCTGTCGTCGGAGGGGTCGCTCGACAAGCGAGGCGTCTTCACGGGAGCCCACCTGCGCAACCCGTTCACCGGGCGGCCCGTCCCCCTGTACCTCGCCGACTACGTGCTGAGCAGCTACGGCACCGGGGCGATCATGGCCGTGCCGGCCGAGGACCAGCGCGACTGGGACTTCGCGGTCGCCCACGGCCTGGACATCGTCCGCACCATCGCACCGCCCGAGGGCTGGGACGGCGAGGCCTACTCCGGCGACGGCGTCCACATCAACAGCGAGTGGCTCGACGGCCTGGGCAAGGTCGACGGCATCGCGGCGGCGATCACGTGGCTCGAGGCGGAGGGGATCGGCGAGGCCAAGGTCACCTACCGCCTGCGCGACTGGCTGCTGAGCCGCCAGCGCTTCTGGGGCTGCCCGATCCCGGTCGTGCACTGCGACGGCTGCGGGGTGGTGCCGGTGCCCGAGGACCAGCTGCCCGTGGTGGCGCCCGACGACGTCGAGTTCCTCCCCACCGGCGAGTCGCCCCTGCGCGCCCACGCCGGCTTCCTGCACACCACCTGTCCGGCGTGCGGTGCCGAGGCCCGGCGTGAGACCGACACCATGGACACCTTCGTCGACTCGTCCTGGTACTTCCTGCGGTTCACCGATCCGCACAACGACGAGCTGCCGTTCGACGCCGACGCGGTGGCGCGGTGGCTGCCGGTCGACCAGTACATCGGCGGCGTCGAGCACGCCATCCTCCACCTGATGTACGCCCGGTTCTTCACCAAGGCCCTGGCGGACATCGGCCTCGTGCCGCCCGCCGTGCGCGAGCCGTTCCGGCGCCTGTTCACCCAGGGGATGATCCGGCTCGACGGCGACAAGATGTCGAAGTCCAAGGGCAACCTCGTGGCGCCCGAGGAGATCCTCGACCGCGAGGGCGCTGACGCGCTGCGACTGGCCCACCTCTTCGTGGGCCCGCCGCAGGACGACGTGGACTGGGAGAGCGTCGGCCTCGACGGATGCGCCCGCTTCATCTCTCGGATCTGGCGCCTGGCGCGCGGCGAGATCGGGTCGGCCCCAGTCGAGCGAGGTGCTACCGCAGCGGACGAGGAGCTGCGCAGCGCCACGCACCGGATGATCGCCAAGGTCACCGAGGACTTCGAGCGCTGGTCGTACAACACCGCCGTCGCCGCGTGCATGGAGCACACGAACGCCGTGTACCGCTACGTGCAGGGCGACGACGCGCCCCAGCGCGCAGCGCTGGACGAGGCCGTGGACGCGCTCCTGCTGGTGCTGGCCCCCATGGCGCCGCACGTCACCGCCGAGCTGTGGGCGCACCGCCGTGGCGCCGACGCCCACATCCACGCCGAGGCGTGGCCAGTCGCGGAAGCCGGCCGCCTCGTGGCCGACACCGTCACGCTGGTGGTGCAGGTCAACGGCAAGGTGCGCGACACCCTCGAGGTCCCCGCCGGGATCACCGAGGAGGAGGCCGTCGCCCTCGCCCGAGCAAGCGAGAAGGTCGCCGCGCACCTGAGCGGCGAGCCCCGCAAGGTGATCGTCAAGCTCCCGAAGCTCGTCTCCTTCGTCGCCTGACCTCGTTCTGTGCATGGTGGCTTCCGGTAGGAGGCCGTTGCGTTAGGGCGGGGCGGTTCAGGCCTGGACGCGGGTGGTGTGTGGCGGCGGCGGGGCGGGCTGGGTCAGGGGCTTCGCTGGTGGAGGATGGTGAGGTTGTGGCCGGTGAGGATCCAGTGCCACTCGGCGCG
>JBBRAZ010000051.1:0-23856 GCA_038206295.1 Acidimicrobiales bacterium | reverse complement strand
TCCTCCAGCCAAGCCCGGCAGCGGCGACGGTGTACCGCCGGCTCGGATTCGAGCGCGTCGGCTCGTTCACGCACTGGCAACGCCCCCGCTGACCCCCAACCCCACCTCCCCGTTCTGTGCATGGTGGCTTCCAGTAGTCGGAAGCCACCATGCACAGAACGGGGGGTGGGGGCGGACGGTGGCTGGTTTCCGGAGGTGTCGGCATCGCTCGTAGGATCGGGGGGAGATCCGATCGCCTGGCACCTGGAGCAACCGATGCGCAGCCCCAAGGACTTCTTCCAGCCCCTCGCCCTCGGGGCGCCGCAGCCGGTGCGGGAGATCCCGTTCCCACCGTCGCGGATGATCCACTTCTTCGACCCGTCCAACGAGAAGATGGTCGGCAAGCTCCCGGACCTGGCGCCGAAGGTCGACATCCTGCTCGGCAACCTCGAGGACGCCATCAGCGCCGACAACAAGATCGCGGCGCGCGAGGGCCTGGCCAAGGTCGGCACCACCATCGACTTCGGCGACACGCAGCTGTGGACCCGCATCAACAGCCTCGACTCGCCGTGGGCGCTGGACGACCTCCTCACCCTCGTGCCCGCCATCGGCGACCGCCTCGACGTCATCATGATCCCGAAGGTCGAGGGCGCCGAAGACATCCACTACGTCGATCGCCTCGTCGCCCAGCTCGAGGCCAAGGCCGGCATCGAGCGCCCGATCCTGCTGCACGCCATCCTCGAGACCGCTCGCGGCGTGGCCAACGTGGAGGAGATCTGCACCGCCAGCCCGCGCATGCAGGGCCTCTCGCTCGGCCCCGCGGACCTCGCCGCGAGCCGACGCATGAAGACCACCCGCGTCGGTGGTGGCCACCCCGGGTACCTGGTGCGCCAGGACCCGATCGACGGCGACATCGACGCGGAGCGCACCACCTACCAGCAGGACCTGTGGCACTACACCGTGGCCCGCATGGTCGACGCGTGCTCGGCTGCGGGCATCCTCCCGTTCTACGGGCCGTTCGGTGACATCAAGGACACCGTTGCGTGCGAGGACCAGTTCCGCAACGCCTTCCTCCTCGGCTGCGTCGGCGCGTGGAGCCTGCACCCGGTGCAGATCGACATCGCCAAGAAGGTCTTCTCGCCGGACCCCGCCGAGGTGGCGTGGTCGATGAAGGTCATCGAGGAGATGGGCGACGGCACCGGCGCGGTGATGATCGACGGCAAGATGCAGGACGACGCCACGGTGAAGCAGTGCAAGGTGGTCGTCGAGCTCGCCCGGATGCTCGCGGCCCGCGACCCCGAGCTCGCCGCCGCCTACGGCATCTGATCCCCCCCCCTCCCCCTCCCCCTCCCCCGCCGACCCGAACTCACCCAGGAGCTCACCATGGACGACGTCCTGCGACCCCGCCGCTCGGTCCTCTACATGCCCGGTGCCAACGAGCGCGCGCTGGAGAAGGCCAAGAGCCTCGTGGCCGACGCGCTGATCCTCGACCTCGAGGACGCGGTGGCCCCCGACGCCAAGGACGAGGCTCGCGCCCGCGTCTGCGCGGCAGCGACCTCCGGCGAGTACGGCGCGAAGGAGGTCACGATCCGCATCAACGGCCTCGACACGCAGTGGCACGCCGATGACGTGCGCGCCGTCGCCGAGGCGGGGCCCGCCGCGGTCGTGGTGCCGAAGGTGAACTCCGCCGCCGAGGTGGCCGCCATCGAAGCTGGCCTGGAGGCCGCCGGCGCGCCGGCGCACACGAAGATCTGGGCGATGGTCGAGACGCCGGTCGCCATGCTGCACGCCGAGGAGATCGCCTCGTCGTCCGAGCGCCTCACCGTGCTGGTGATGGGCACCAACGACCTGGCCAAGGAGCTCCACGCCGAGCACGTGCCGGGCCGCCAGCCGCTGCTGGGCGGCCTCGGCCTGGCGCTGCTCGCGGCGCGCGCGACAGGAAAGGTCATCCTCGACGGCGTCTACAACGACATCGCCGACGAGGCCGGGTTCGAGGCCGAGTGCGTGCAGGGTCGCCAGATGGGCTTCGACGGCAAGACCCTCATCCACCCCTCGCAGCTCGAGCCGTGCAACCGCGTGTTCGCTCCGAGCGACGACGAGATCGAGCACAGCCGCACGATCATCGCCGCCTTCGAAGAGGCCGAGCGCGACGGCCGCGGGGTCGTGACCGTCAACGGCCGCATGGTCGAGAACATGCACGTCGACAACGCGCGACGCACCCTGGCGATGGCCGCCGCCATCGCCGAGCTCGAGGCATAGCCTCCGGCCCCTCGCGGCCCGCATCCGGGGTTCGGCTCGAACCAGACCGCTAGCGTTGCGGCAACCCGTGGGAGGGATCGCCGTGACCACCATCGCTCACCGCTCGCCGACGCGCGGCGTCGCCGCCGTGCTGCTGCTCGCCGCCGTGCTCGGCGGTCTCCTGGCCGCACCGCTCGGCGCCGCCGCCTTCGGTCGCATCAGCGGCACCGTGACCGGGCCAGGTGGCGTGCCCGTCGCCGGGGTCATGGTCGATGCCGGGCAGCTCGACGGCGTCGACTGGGGCTACGCCGAGACGACCTCCGATGGCAGCTACACCATCTTCGGGCTGGACCCCGGCGCCTACGAGGTCACGTTCCTGCCCTCCGAGGGCATCGGGCTCGTCGGGGCGACGTACCCGACCGATGTCACCGTCATGAGCGGCGTGACCACCTCGGGCATCGACGCCGAGCTCACCGAGGGCGGTTCGATCTCGGGCACGCTGACGCTGCCCGAGGACATGATCCCGATCGGGGTCGTCGCCCGCGCGATCGGCGCCGCGACGGGTCCCTGGGGCTTCGAGGCGGAGATCGCGTTCGATGGCTCCTACCAGATCGACGGCCTCCCGCCCGGTGACTACCTCGTCGCCTTCGACAGCTACCTGCCGAGCGCTGCTGTGCCTGAGCTCTACGACGACGTGCGGATGCCTGCGGACGCGACCTGGGTGACCGTGGTCGGCAGCGACGAGGTCGCGGGCATCGACGCCACGATCGAGTACTGCACGTCGCCCGCCGAGTTTCACGACGTGACGAGCACCAACCGGTTCTGCGGCGACATCGACTGGCTCATCGATGCGTCGATCACCACGGGCTACGCCGACGGCGGCTTCCACCCCTCAGCGCCGGTCACCAGAGCTGCGATGGCGGCGTTCCTCCACCGCCTCGCCGGCAGCCCACCGCAGACGCCGCTGGCGCCGGGCACCTGCGTGTTCAGCGACGTGTGCGCCGGACACCCCTTCGAGGCGGCCATCGTGTGGATCGACGGCGAGGGCATCGCCGGCGGCTACCAGGACGGCACCTATCGGCCCGGAGCCACCGTCAGTCGCCAGGCCATGGCGTCGTTCCTCTACGAGATGGCCGGCGAGCCGTTGGGCTTCCTCCTGCCGTTCCCGGCTGAGCTGTGCGACATCTTCTTCTCCGACGTGTGCGACAACCGGTTCCTCGACGCCATCATGTGGCTCGTCCTCACCGGCACCGCTGGCGGCTACGCGGATGGCGGCTTCCATCCGACCGCTCCGGTGAGCCGCCAGGCGATGGCGTCGTTCCTCACCGGGTTCGAGACCAACCGCCAGCTCGAGGAGCTGGTCGGGTCGATCTTCGACCTCCTGGGAGGTGGCTTCGGGGGATCCGACTGGCAGCGTCTCGTCCGGGCCTCGGGGAGCGCGCACCGCCTCGGCTGATCCTCGAGGCGCGGCCTGCGTCGCAGACCCCACATCCCCTGGGCACAGTCCGGCAGAGACCGCTAGCGTCGTGTGCTCGCCGTGGGAGGGGACCTCATGACATCGATCGATCGACGCGCGCGCCGCAGCATCGCTGCCGCCGCACTGCTCCTGGTCGCGCTGCTGGGCGGCGTGCTGCCCGGCCCCGCGGCAGCCGTGACCCTGGGTCGGATCAGCGGCACCGTGACCGGACCCGGTGGCGTGCCCGTCCCCGGTGCCGAGGTCGACGCCTGGCAGCGCGACGGCAACGACTACGGCTACGTGGAGACGACCTCCGACGGCAGCTACACCATCTTCGGTCTGAACCCCGGCACCTACGTGGTCGAGTTCTACCCCCCCGATGGCAGCGGCCTGGTGCCCGAGCTCTACGACGACGCGCCGTACAGCTCCCCGACCGAGGTGGTCGTCGTCGCGGGCCTGACCACCTCTGGCATCGATGCCGAGCTCTCCGAGGGCGGCAGCATCTCCGGGACGGTCACCACACCCGAGGGCATCTCCCCGTGGGACCTCGTCGTCACCGCCACCAACGGCACGGCCAGCGGGATCGCATGGGAGGTCGGCGTCGACGGGTCGTACTCCATCGATGCGCTGCCCGCAGGCGACTACATCGTCACGTTCGACTTCTGGGCGCCGCTCGGGCTGGTGCCCGAGCTCTACGACGACGTGCGCATGCCGCTGGCCGCCACACCGGTCACCGTGGTCGCCACCGAGGACACCGGAGGCATCGACGCCACACTCGGCCCCTGCACCTCGCCGGCCGACTTCTTCGACGTCATGGCCAGCAACCCCTTCTGCGCCGACATCGACTGGCTGATCACCGAGGAGATCACCACCGGCTACTCGGACGGCGGCTACCACCCCACGAGCGCGGTCACCCGAGCTGCGATGGCGGCGTTCCTCTACCGCCTCGCCGGCAGCCCCGCACAGACGCCGCTGGCGCCGGGCACCTGCGTGTTCAGCGACGTGTGCGCCGGCCACCCCTTCGAGTCGGCCATCGTGTGGATCGACGGCGAGGGCATCGCCGGCGGCTACAAGGACGGCACCTACCGGCCCGGGGCGAAGGTCAGCCGCCAGGCCATGGCGTCGTTCCTCTACAAGATGGCCGGCGAGCCCTCCTGGTTCTGGAGCCCGTTCCCGCCCGAGTTCTGCGACTTCATCTACACCGACGTGTGTGGGAACCAGTTCCTCGAGGAGATCATGTGGCTGTCGTTCACCGGCATCGCCGGCGGCTACGGGGACGGCGGCTTCCACCCCGCGTCGCCGGTGTCACGCCAGGCGATGGCGTCGTTCCTCACCGGGTTCCAGATGAACCAGGAGATGGATGAGCTGTTCGGCCTCACGGTCTCGTCGCTCGGCGCGGGCTTCGGTTCCGAGAGCGAGCGCTGGTCGAAGGAGCTCGCCCGCTCGCACGCCGGCTGATCGCCGGGCGGCTCAACCACCTTCGACGTCGTCGAGGCGCTCGCCGCGCCACGGCTGCTCACCGAAGCGCTCGTGGTGCACGACGTCGCCGACGGCTCGGCGCGTCGTCGGACCGTAGCGGCCCTGCGGCCAGCCGAGCGGCACCACGCACGCCGGCTGCACCGACAGCGGCAGCCCGAGCGCCTTGCGCACCGCGCCCGCCGACCAGAGCGGCAGCGTGATGAGCGACGCCCCGAGGCCCATGGCCCGAGCCGCCAGCAGCAGGTTCTGCACGCTGGGGTAGATCGAGCCGTAGTACGAGGTGGCCTGGATGCTCGGCATGGGCAGGAACGGGGCGCGGGCGCCGCGCAGGCACGGGATGACCAGCGTCGGCAGCTCTTCGAAGTGGTCGACCTGCCACTGCACCGCGCGCAGGATCTTGCCCATCGACTCAGCGCCCGCGGCACCGCTCGAGCCCATCGCCGCGCCGACCTTGCCCGCCGCGCCGCCCTCGGCCTGGCGCTCGGCGAGCCACTGCCCGGCGCCGCCGTAGAGCTTCCACGCCTGGCGGTACTTGCGCGCCAGAACGGCCTTGGTGGCGCGGTCCTCGACGACGACGAACTCCCAGTTCTGGCCGTTCGAGCCCGTCGGCGCCTTGAGCGCCAGCTCGATGCAGCGCAGCACGATCTGCGGGTCGACCGGATCGGGCCGCAGCCGGCGCACGGCGCGCTGGGTGGTCATCATCTCGACCAGCGGCTGGTCGAGGAGGTGGCGGACGTCGTCGTAGGTGGGGGCGACGAAGGACTCAGATGCATCGGTGGCCATGGCCGGACCCTACGCACCGACGCCGGCGCTCGCATCGTCGCAGCCGCTCCGTAGCATGGCCGGCATGCCCGGAACCGACGCCACCGCCACCTCCACCACGGACCCTTCGACCACCGATGCCGACCTCGCTGCCAGCGACGTCCACTGGGACGTCGCCGAGCTGCTCGACGGAACGACCGTCGAGGCCCTGCTCGACCGAGCCGACGAGGTCGCCGGCACGATCGAGGGCTTCCGAGGACGCATCGCGGAGATCGACGCCGACGGGCTCGTCGAGCTCATGGCCGCGCAGGCCGAGCTGCACGAGGTCGTGGGGCGGGTGAGCTCGTACGCAGGACTGCGGTTCTCCGAGGACACGACCGACCCGGCGAACGGCGCGCTGATGTCCAAGGTGCAGGAGCGCACCACCGCCATGGCGACGCGGCTCGTGTTCGTGGACCTCGACTGGGCGGCGCTCGATGACGACCGCGCCGAGGCGCTGCTCGCCGATGAGCGGCTCGCGAGCTGCGCGCACCACCTGCGCACCCAGCGCCGCTATCGCGACCACCTGCTGAGCGAGCCCGAGGAGCGCGTGCTGACCGAGACGTCCGTGGCCGGCGCCGGCGCCTGGGTGCGGCTGTTCAGCGAGCTGACCTCGGCCATCGAGGTGGCGGTGCCCGCCCGGCTCGTGGGCGGCGAGGGCGACGAGCCGACCACCGTCGGGCTCGAGCACGGCCTCTCGCTGCTGGCGGACCCCGACCGCGAGGTGCGCGCCACCGCGGCCGCAGCGGTGACCGCTGGCCTCGCGCCCGGCTTGCGCACCCGGGCGTTCGTGTTCAACACGCTGCTGCTCGACAAGAGCGTCGATGACCGGCTACGGCAGTACCCGGGCTGGCTGTCGTCGCGGAACCTGGCCAACGAGGCCACCGACGAGTCGGTGCAGGCGCTCGTCAACGCCGTCGTCGCCCGCTACGACATCCCGCAGCGCTGGTACGCGCTCAAGGCGCAGGTACTCGGCGTCGAGCGGTTGGCGGACTACGACCGCATGGCGTCGGTCGCCGCCGACGAGCAGCGCATCGGGTGGTCAGCCGCGACGCGCACCGTGCTCGATGCCTACGGCTCGTTCTCCCCGGAGCTGGCCGACGTGATCCGTCGCTTCATCGACGACGGGTGGATCGACGCGCCGGCGAGCCCCGGCAAGCGCCCCGGCGCGTTCTGCGCGTACACCGTGCCGAGCGCGCACCCCTACGTGCTGCTGAACTGGACAGGCCGCTCCCGCGACGTCGCCACCCTCGCCCACGAGCTCGGGCACGGCGCACACGCGTACCTGGCGCGAGAGCAGGGCGTGTTCCACCAGGGCACACCACTCACCCTGGCCGAGACGGCGTCGGTGTTCGGCGAGACGATCACCTCCAACGCGCTGCTCGCCGAGCTGGACGACCCCGGGGCGCGCTTCGCTCTGCTGGCCAGCAGCCTCGAGGACTCCATCGCCACGGTGTTCCGCCAGGTGGCGATGAACCGCTTCGAGGACGCGGTGCACACCGAGCGGCGCGAGGTCGGCGAGCTGTCGGTCGAGCGCTTCGGGGAGCTGTGGGAGCAGACGCAGGCCCCGATGCTCGGCGAGGCGGTGGAGATCACCGAGGGGTACCGCACGTGGTGGTCGTACATCCCGCACTTCATGGGGTCGCCGGGGTACGTGTACGCGTACGCCTACGGGCAGCTGCTCGCGCTGTCGGTGTACGCCCGCTACGAGGAGCGCGGCGCGGCGTTCGTGCCCGACTACCTGAGGCTGCTCAGCGCAGGTGGCTCGCTGCCGCCAGCCGAGCTGGGCCGGATCGTGGACTGCAACCTCGAGGACCCGGCGTTCTGGGATGCAGGCCTCGACATCGTCGCCACCCAGCTCGACCGAGCCGTCGACGCCGCCAAGGCCGCCGACCGCCTCCCCTGACCCCCGCGACGTCCCTGGCAACGTCTCCACCTTCTGGTGCGTCGAGTCGCGCATGGTGACGCGCTCGACCCACCAGAACGGTGATGTCAGGGGGCGAGGAGGCGGTCGATGCGGCGGCTGGCGATGCGCAGGCCGACGGCGCCCATGATCGCCAGGTAGGCGACGTGGCCGAGGATCGCCCACGTCGGTTGGCCGAGCACCAGCTGGCGAGCCGCCTCGACGCCCTGGTGCAGCGGCAGGCAGCGCACGATCGTCGCCGCCCAGCCCGGATAGCGATCCAGCGGGAAGAACACGCCGCTGAACAGGAACTGCGGGATCAGCACCAGCCACACCTTGTCGAAGTCCACCCACGAGCGCATGTACGTGGTCGCCGCCAGGCCTGCGCCGCCGAAGGCGAAGCTCACCGCCAGCGCCACGGGCAGCGCTCCCAGCGCCCACCAGCTGTGCACCAGCCCGAACGCCACCATCGTGAGGAGGAAGGCGGTGCTGTAGACCGCGATGCGCAGCAGCGACCACGTGAGCTCGCCGACGGCGACGTCGCGGCCGCCGAGCGGCGTCGCCATCACCGCGTCGTAGGTCTTGAGGTACTTGAGCTTGATGAAGAACGTGAAGGACACGTCCATCGCGGTGGCCGTCATCGCTGCGACCACCAGCAGGCCGGGCGCCACGAACTCGGCGTAGGGCACGGTCGAGCCGCGGTGCTCGAGCTCCTCGACGAGGCCGCCGACGCCGAAGCCGATGGACAACAGGAGCAGCACCGGCTCCGCGAACCCGGCGAGGAACAGCGCTGGGCTTCGGCGCGCCACCAGCGCGTTGCGCTCGACCAGGCGGCCCGGCCGCCACATCGTCAGCACCTCACACCCCCAGCCGCCGCTCGAAGGTGCGCTCGCCCCATCGCAGACCCGCGACGAGCAGCGCGCCGAGCACTGCGACGTGGCCGACGAGCGCAACCGACGCCGTGCCCGATGCAGCAGCCCGGCACAGCTCGACGGCGTGGAACAGGGGCGACAGCACGATGAGCCGCTCGAGCGCGTCGGGCAGCTCGCCGACGGGGAAGAACACACCGGAGAAAAAGAAGACCGGCGTGACGCCGAGCCGCATGAGCAGCGAGAACGAGACGTCGGTCTCGCGGGTGGCGGCGAACGCAGCGACCGGAGCTGCGCACGCCACCGCCCCCAGCACCGCCGCGGGCAGCGCCAGCACGCCCCAGGGCGACGAGATGCCGCCGAGCACCGCGGCGACCACGAGGAACACCGATGCGATCGCCGACGACCGCATCACCTGCCACAGCACCAACCCGCGCTGCACGTCGCGGGGGCGCAGCGGCGTGGCGACCATGGCGTGGAAGGTGCGCAGCCAGGTGGTGCCGGCCATGATCGGCCACAGCGAGTCCGCCACCGCCGCCTGCACCAGGGTCGCGGCGAGCAGGCCCGGTGCCACGAACTCGAGGTACGAGGTGCCGCCGACCCCCGCGCCGTCGTCGACGAGGCCTCCGAGGCCGAGCCCCATCGCACCCAGCATGAGGAGCGGGCTGACGAACATCGAGAACACGACGCCCTGCCAGAGGCGTCGGGTCATCAGCCACTCGTGCTCGACGACGCGCATCGGCGCGGCGAGTGCTGCTGGCGCGGCCATCAGTCCTCCAGCGTGCGCCCGGTGAGGCGCAGGAAGACGTCTTCCAGCGAGGCGCGCCGCACCAGGACGGCATCGGCTCGGACCCCGGCTGCGTGCACCGCGGCCGCCGTCGCGTCGCCGTCGTCAGCAGCGAGCAGGAGGCGGTCGGCGAGCACCTCGACGTGATCCGACAGCGACTCGACCAGCACCGCTGCTGCCGCCTTGTCCGCCTCGACGAGGAATCGCAGCTCGACCACCTCGCGCCGCACGTGACGCTCGATGAGCTGCCGGGGCGAGCCCTCGTCCACGATGCAGCCGCCGTCCATGACCACCAGGCGGTCGCAGAGCTGCTCGGCCTCGTCCATGTAGTGGGTGGTGATGACCAGGGTGACGCCATCGCGCTTGAGGGCGTAGAGCCGCTCCCACAACGCGTGGCGCGCCTGCGGGTCGAGGCCGGTGGTGGGCTCGTCGAGCAGGACGACGTCGGGCTGGTTGATCAGCGCACGGGCGATGGTGAGGCGCCGCTTCATGCCGCCCGACAGCGGATCGACGCGATCGCGCGCCCGGTCGGTGAGCTGGGCGAACGCCAGGAGCTCCTCGGCACGCCTTCGCAGGAGCCCGCGCTCGAGGCCGAAGTAGCGCCCGTAGACCAGGAGGTTGTCGAGCACGGAGAGCTCCGTGTCGAGGTTGTCCTCCTGAGGCACGACGCCGAGCCGGGCGCGGATGGCGGGTCCCTCGGTGGCGGCGTCCATGTCGAGGACGCGCAGCACGCCACCGGTCGGCGGCGACGCGCACGCCACCATCCGCATGGTGGACGTCTTGCCGGCGCCGTTGGGGCCGAGGAAGCCGAACACCTCGCCGCGCTCGATCGAGAACGAGATGCCGTCGACCGCAACGAAGTCGCCGAACGACTTGCGCAGGTCGCGGGCCTCGATCAGCGCGCCGCCGCCCGCAGGCGCGCGCAGAGGGGACGGCTGCTCGGGCATGAGCCCAGACGCTACCGACTCACCCACCAGCACCCCCGCCGCATTCCTGGTGACGCCGAACACGACCTGCTCAGGCTGCGGCTACCCAGCACGAGGCAAGGGGTGGGCGGTGCGGGTGCGCTCAGTGCGGCCGCGCAGCTGCACCTCGTCGCCGGACACCCACGGCGCGGACGCAGCGGAAGATGCACGCTCGATCGCCGCTCCCGATGCCAAGACCCGGGTGTCATCGCCCTTCGCCAGCTCGGTGAGCCGCGCCGCCTCGTTCACCGGGTCGCCGATGACGGTGTACTCGAAGCGATCCTGCGCCCCGATGTTGCCCGCGACCACGACGCCGGCGGACACCCCGATGCCGGCGTCGAGGTCCGGCACCTCCGCCACCAGCTGCGCGTGCATGCGCACCGCGCACCGCAGCGCAGCGCCGGCCGGGTCCTCCAGAGCAGCCGGCGCACCGAACACGCACAGCGCACCGTCGCCGTCGAACTTGTTGACCCACCCACCTTCTGCAGCCGCGGCCGCCACCACCACGGCGAAGAAGGCGTTGAGCAGCGCGACCACCTCCCCCGGCGGTCGGGTGGCGGCCAGCGACGTCGAGCCGATGACGTCGACGAACAGGACACCCGCCTCTCGCTCCTCGCCCACCAGATCCGCTCCCTCGCGCAACGCCCGCTCGGCGACGTCGTGGCCCACGTGGCGCCCGAAGAGGTCCCGCAGCCGCTCGCGCTCGCGCAGCCCTGCGACCATCTGGTTCACCCCGGCCTGCAGCTCGCCGACCTCGCTGGCGTCATCGACGGCGACCGAGACCTCGAGGTCGCCACCCTCCACCGAGCGCAGCACCTCGCGCACGCGGCGGATCGGCAGCGACACCGAGCGCGCCGCGACCAACGTGGCGCCGAAGCCGGTGGCCAGCGCGATGACGCCGAGCACGACCGACGTGATCGCCACCCGCTCCGCCTCGACGTCGGTGAACAGCGCGAGGCCCGCCGACAGCACCACGCCGGCGACCGGCACCCCGGTGCCCAGCGCCCACGTGAGCACGAAGCGCAGCGTCACCCCTGGGGCGGAGTGGTCCGCCGGCGCACCCTCGAGCGCGAGCGGCAGCACCGGGCGCAGGATGAGGTCGGCCACGAGGTAGGCGATGGCGGACGTGCAGGCCCCGGCGAGCGCGACCGTGAGTCCGATCTGCATCGCGGCCAGCGGGGACTCGCGGACGTCGAGGAGCGCGAAGAGGATCGCGGCGCCGCCCCAGCCGAGCGCGTAGAGCACCACCAGGTGGCCGGGGAGGCCCAGCAGCTTGGCACGGGCCTCGTCCCCCAGGGCGCCGCGGCGCGCGTCGCGTCGCAGGGGCGCCGTCCATCGACGGGCCGTTGCGACGATGCCGGGGATCACGATCGCCAGGTAGGCCGCCAGCGCCGATGCATCGCCGACGCTGTAGCCGGCGTCGGCGCCCTCGGGAGCGGGGAGCACGACGATGAGCAGGAGCGCCGCGACCGCAGCGCCGATCAGGTGGGCGAAGACGAGCGCCACGACGAGGTCGCGCTCGATCACCTTGACGCGATCGATCGGCGACGGCGATCGCCCACCGGTCACATCCCCGTCCCCACCCGACTGCGACACCTGGCCACGGTAGCGGGCACAGGTACGCTCGCCCCGTGGTCCGTGCCCCCGCCGATCCCTCCGGAGCGGACACCGGCGCACGCAGCGCGCGCGACGTTGCCGGCGACGCCCTGCGCGCCACCACCATCGAGGCGCTCGTCGCCGCGACCGCCGCGCTGCACGCCGACTGGGCTGCCGGCACGCTGACGACCGAGCCCCCCACCACGCTCCTCGGAGCGACCGCAATCGCTCGTCCACATCGGCCAGCGCTCGTGGAACCCCGAGCGCTTCGGCCACGCGGCCTGGGCACCGATGCGGGCCGCATCGCTGCGATCCACGCCGTGGCCCACATCGAGGCCAACGCCATCCGCCTCGCGCTCGACGCGGTGCACCGCTTCGATGACCTGCCGACCGGCTTCCACGACGACTGGATCCGCGTCGCCGCCGAGGAGGCCACGCACTTCACGATGCTCGCGACACGGCTCGTCGAGCTCGGCGCGGCCTACGGCGACCTCCCCGCACACGACGGCCTGTGGCAGGCGGCGGTGCGCACCGCAGACGACCCGATGCGGCGCATGGCGCTGGTGCCCCGCGTGCTGGAGGCACGAGGCCTCGATGTCACTCCCGCCATGATCGATCGCTTCCGCGCGGCCGGCGACGCGACGACCGCTGGGATCCTGGAGGTGATCCTGCGCGACGAGGTCGGTCACGTCGCCGTCGGCACCCGGTGGTTCGAGCACCTCTGCACCGCGCGCCACCTCGATCCCGTGCCGACCTTCCTGCAGCTGCTCGATGAGGCGGGCGCGCACGTCGCGCCGCCGCTCAACGACGAGGCTCGGCGCGCGGCGGGATTCGGCGACGACGAGCTGGCGGCGCTCGTCGCTCGGCACGCCAGGCGCTAGCAGCCAGCAGCGCTACGGGCGCTCGGGCGGGCTCTGCGTGGCGGTCATCGCCGGGTCGCGCACGACGGCGTCGCCGAGCGCGGCGTCGATCTCCGCCAGCACGCCGCTGTCGAGGAGCACCCCGGAGGCGGCGACGTTCTCGGTCACCTGCTCGGGGCGCGACGCCCCGACGATGGCGGCGGCCACGTTGTCGTTGGCGAGCACCCAGGCGACGGCCAGCTGGGCCATCGTGATGCCCAGGTCGTCCGCGATCGGCGCCAGGCGCTGCACGCGCTCGAGGGTCTCGTCGCGCAGCCACCGGCGCACGAAGCTCGCGCCGCCGCCCTGCTCGTCGGTGGCGCGCGATCCCTCGGGCACGGGCTCGCCCGGGAGGTACTTGCCGGTCAGCACCCCCTGCGCGATCGGTGACCACACGATCTGACTGATGCCCAGCTCCTCGCACGTCGGCTGCACCTCGGCCTCGATGACGCGCCACAGCATCGAGTACTGCGGCTGGCTCGACACGAGCGGCACGCGCAGCTCGGCGGCGAGCGCGTGCCCGGCGCGCAGCTGCTCGGCGGTCCACTCCGACACCCCCAGGTAGTGGACCTTGCCGGCGCGCACGAGGTCGGCGAAGGCGACCATCGTCTCCTCGAGCGGGGTCTGGTGGTCGAAGCGGTGCGCCTGGTACAGATCGATGTGGTCGGTGCCGAGACGCCGCAGCGAGGCCTCGCACGACTCGAGGATGTGCTTGCGCGACAGGCCGCGATCGTTCGGACCGGCGCCGGTCGGCCAGTAGACCTTGGTGCACAGCTCGAGGCCCTCGCGACGCTCGCCGGACAGCGCGCGTCCCAGCACCTCCTCGGCTCGGCCCTGCGCGTAGACATCCGCGGTGTCGAAGGTCGTGATGCCGGCGTCGAGCGCCGCGCGCACGCAGGCGATGGCGGCGTCGTCGGCAACCTGCCCCCCGTGGGTGATCCAGTTGCCGTAGGCGATCTCGGAGACCTTGAGGCCGCTGCGGCCGAGGAAGCGGTGGTGCATGGGCGGCACGCTACCGGGAGGGGCACGGTCGTCACCCCACCTCCGCGCTCGTCAGGCCGGGGTGGGGGCCGGGCCGGGCGTGGTGCCGGGACCACGTCGGCCTGCGATCCACCGGCCGAAGCGCACCAGCAGCGCTCCCGCGACGAGCAGCGGCACGAAGGGCAGGGCCAGGCCGACCGCCGCGCCACCGACCTGCAGCCCTCGCACCAGCCCGGTCCACCCGGCGTCGAGACCGTCGAGGAACGTCGGAAGCTCCGTGTCCTTCGGCTCCGCCGCCGCGACGGCCTCCTGCGGCTGCGGCTCGTGGAACGTGGCGACGAGCGTGGCGAGCGCGACGCGGTCCTCGACCGCTCGCTGGCTGGCGGTGAGCGTCTCGAGCTCGGTCTCGCGTCGCAGCAGCTCGGCCTCGAGGCTCGCCACCTGCGTGAGATCCGTGGCCTCCGACAGGAAGGTCCGCAGACGCTCGACGCTGGTGCGCGACGTGCGGATGCGGCTGTCGAGGTCGACGAGCCGATCGGTCACGTCCTCGGTGCTGCGGGTCTGCTCCTCGACGGTGCCCAAGGCGGCGAAGGAGCGAAGGGTGGCGGCGTACCCCTCGGCGGGCACGCGGTAGGTGATCGTGGCGCGCGGCTCGCCGGCGAACGAGCTCTGCTCGTCGGCGACGAACCCACCGACGCCGGTGACCGCAGCCGCCGCGCGCGCCTGCGCCTCAGCGACGTCGTCCACCTCGATGGTGACCGCCCCGGTGACCACCAGGTCGCGCCCCGCGGTGCTCGGCAGCGCGATCGGCGACACCGGCGCATCGGACCCTCCCCCTCCCGATGCCGCGGTGGCCTCAGATGATGCGTCGCCGCTCGAGGCGTCCCGGTCTCGCGAGGGCACCCCGCCGCCGGCACTGCTGATCGATCCGCCGACCGACGAGAACTGCGGCGATGCGCTGTCGCCCAGCCCGCCACCGCAGGCCCCCAGCAGCAGCGCGGAGGCCACGACGGCGATCGCCGCTCGCTCCCAACCCCTGCGTCCACCCGTTCGTGCTGCCATGATCGACCTCCGGCTCGTCGCTCTCGAAGGTGTGACGTCAGCCACGTGCCCCCAGGTTCCCGTGGTCGCTCGCACCGCGTCGACGGTGCGAGGCGGCCGCTAGCGTGCGGCCCATGACCGACAGCGCAGCGGTGCAGCACGATCTCGACGGCGACGTGGCGGTGATCCGCTTCGACGACGGGAAGGCCAACGCCCTCACCCACGAGGCGCTCGACGCGCTCATCGCCTCGTTGACGCAGGCTGCGACCGAGTCCAAGGCCGCGGCGATCATCGGTCGACCCGGCCGCTTCTCGGCCGGGTTCGACCTGAAGGTGATGACCGCCGGCCCGGGGGAGGCGCGCGACCTGCTGCACCGCGGCGCCGACCTCTTCTTCGCCATCTACGAGTCGCCGATCCCCGTGGTGCTCGGGTGCAGCGGCCACGCGCTCGCCGGCGGATCGATCCTGCTGATGTGCGCCGACTGGCGGGTCGGCGCAGCCGGCGACTTCAAGATCGGCCTGAACGAGGTGTCGATCGGCATGCCGGTGCCGAGGTTCGCGGTCGAGATCGCCCGGGACCGGCTCTCGAAGCGGCACTTCACCGCCGCGGTGAACCACGCCCGCATCTTCGATCCCCTCACCGCGATCGACGCCGGCTACCTCGATGAGGTCGTCGAGCCGGGCGAGCTCGAACCTCGCACCATCGCGCACGCCGCGCACCTCGCGGCCACGGTGCACCCGACGGCCTTCCGGGCTACCCGAGCGAACTGCCGCGCCGGTGCCCTCGATGCCATGCGGGCGGGACTCTCAGCGGACATGGCGCTGTTCGGCGTCAGCAGCTGACGAGGCGCCTCGGCGAGCTGCTCACGGCGCCGGGTTCATGATCGTGCGCCAGGAGCGCGCCCGCAGGTAGGGCTCGAACGCTGCCGCGATCGCTCGCAGGTCCTCGGGGCGCTTCGGGTGGTTGAGCTCGAACACCTCGGGGAACGCCTCGAGCGCGAGCACCGCGTCCAGCAGCGGCACGGCGCGCTCATCCACGACGGCGGGCACCATCACCGGGCCGAACTGCGCGTAGCCGCCGGGCAGCACCAGCACCGGCACGCCGTAGGCGCCGTGCTCGCGCACCACGTGGTCGTGGTCGGCGCGCACCTCATCGCTCGTGGTGGCATCGCGCATCGCCTCATCGAGCAGCCCGCCGCCGTACCCCAGCTGCTCGAGCAGCTCACGGTGCACGTCGGGCTCGTGGGTCGGCACCGCCTGCTCGTGGAACGCCGCGCCGACCGCCGCGTACCAGCGGTCGACGTGCTCCTGGCCCCGACGGCGAAGCAGCGCACCGATGCGCATCTGGGACCACCCGTAGGACCAGTCCCGCTCCCACGGGTGCTTCTTGCCATCCTCGCGGTTGATCTCCTCGAGGCTGAAGAAGCGCCAGTCGATCTCCAGGTCGATCTGGTCGCGCACCGCGCGGATCCACAACGACGTCTGGTACGCGTAGGGGCACATCGGATCGAAGAAGAACTCCAACGATGTCGGCCGCTCGACCACTGCTCCCCCTCCGGCGGTGCGATCGCGCACCACGCGGAGCCAAGCGTACGACCTGCTCCGCTCATCGATGCCGACGGCGACCTCACCAGCGGCCTGGGGCGCACACGAGGGGGCCGAGGTCTGGCGAGGCGGCACCTCGGGTAGGAGCGGTCCTGGCGTCGATCGCGACGTCGCCTTGGAGGAGGACCCCATGGAGATCGTTCGCAACGAAGATGGCACCCTCGTCGTTCCTGTGCCACCAGCACGACACCACGACATCGATGATGCAGCCGATCCCTCGACCGACGACGGTGGTGGCGATGGGGTGCCAGCGGAGGCCGCCCCCACGACCAGGCTGCTGCATCCCGGAGAGGGCGGGTACGACGAGGCGCTCGCCGAGTGGGACCACCAGCAGAACCCCGATCGCGCACCGGTGGTCTCGACAGCGACCGGCCGGCAGGAGGCCATGACCGTCGTGCACGCCGTGGCGTCGTCGAGCGACCACGCCGTCGCGCCGGCGGTCGAGGCGCTCGAGGACCCCGAAGCCAGCGGCGAGGCGCTCCGTCACGTGCTCGTCGGCGGCGTGCACTCCGTCGAGGACTTCGCAGCAGAGGTCGCGGAGAGCGAAGGCGGCGAGGTGCTCCCCGCCCACGAGGCGACGAAGATCATCGGTGAGGTGCTCGCCGAGCTCGATTGATGATCCTCGGCGTCCGCGCCGGCGTCGTCCGCGTGATCAGGTCCGGTCGCGCCTCGCACCCCGCGCCTGGGTTCGCATCGTGACCGTGCCGGCGCCGATGATGGGCGCGGCGTCGCGGGGGCGGTGCCGGAGAGGATGCCGATGCCAGCGGACCTGGAGCCGATGATCGTCCGGCTCACCGAGGAGTGGGACGAGCTCGTCGACCTGTGCGACGGCCTCAGCGACGACGAGTGGGCGACGCCGACCGAGCTGCCGGGCTGGACCGTGAAGGACTGCATCAGCCACATCGTCGGCATCGAGCTGATGCTGCTGGGTGAGGCGGCGCCTGACGTCGACGTCTCGCACCTCCCCCACCTGGCGGGCGACCCGATCAACGCATCGCTCGAGGCGTGGGTGGAGGCCCGCCGCGGCACGCCGGGTGCCGACGTGCTCAGCGAGCTGCGCAGCGTCTCGATCCGGCGCGTCGCCGCCCTGCGACGCCTCAGTGCCGAGGAGTGGGACGCCGTCGGGTTCTCTCCGGTCGGGCAGGTCCCCTATCGCACCTTCATGGAGGTGCGCGTCTTCGACTGCTGGATGCACGAGCAGGACATCCGTCGAGCGCTCGGTCGATCGGGCCACCTCGAGGGCGACGTCGTCGAGGTGGCGCTCGGCAGGATCGTCGGTGCCCTCGGGTTCGTCGTCGGCAAGCGCGCGGGTGCGCCCGACGGCTCCAGCGTCGTGGTCGACGTCGTGGGCCCATCCGAGCGCAGCATCGCGGTGGTCGTCGACGGCCGCGCCTCGGTGGTCGACGCAATCCCCGACCAGCCGACCGCCCGCATCCGCCTCGGGCTCGAGGTGCTCGCCGCGCTCGGCGGCGGCCGACGAGACGGGGATGCGGCGATCGCGGCCGGCGACGTGGAGCTGCTCGGCGACGTCGATCTGGCCCGCCGCGTCGTCCGATCGCTCCCCTTCACCCCCTGACATCTCGTTCTGTGCATCCAGGCTTCCGGCTACCGGAAGCCACCATGCACAGAACGGGTGGTAGGGGTGGCCTCGTCAGCCGATGAGGGCTTCGACCCGGCTGCAGAAGCCGATGAGGTGGTCGGCCACGGCGACGGGTTGCTCGGGGAGGAGCGCGTGGCCAGCGCCGTCGATCTCGACGAGGCGGGCACGGGCGCCGAGCTGCTCGACGAGGAGGCGCCCGTTGCCCACCGGTGCGAGGCGGTCCTGCATGGGCTGCACCACCAGCACGGGCACGTCACCTGCCTGCCACCAGGCCTCGATCGGGGTGCAGCGGGTGGCGAACGCCTGGAGCTGCGCGGCGTCGGGCCACCAGCCCTCCCGCCACGGCGTCGAATCGCCGCCCGGAGCGAAGAACACCTCCGCGATGAGCGTCTGGCGCTCGGCCTCAGGCGTCGGCGAGAACAGCAGACGAACCTGATCGGCCTCGACCGCGTCGTCGGCATCGAGCAGGCCGCCGGCACCGAGCAGCACGACCGAGCGCACCTGGTCGGGCGAATCTGCAGCCGCGCAGCGCACGACGCGATGGCCGAACCCGTGACCGACGAGGTGCACGGGGCCCCCATCCATCCACGCAGCGACCTCGAGCACGTCCTCTGCGAGGCGGTGGAGATCGAGGCCTCGCATGAGGCCGGTGCTGCCGCCGACGCCACGGGGATCGATCGCCACGGCCCGGAACCCTGCGGCCGCGAGCCGATCGGCAAGGTCCACGTAGTCAGCCGCGCCGCGCCCCAAAGACGGAACCAAGACGACGCCGGGTCCATCGCCGACGTCGTGCACGCCGAGGTGCGCGCCCCCGACGTCGACTCGCCGCATCGTCATCGTGCTCGCCCGGGTCCCACGTGGCGCATCGTAGCGAGCCTGCGAGGGACCGCGAACAGCGTCCTCGCTGTGCTGCGCGCCGCCGCTCGCTAGCATGGCCCAGCCATTCGAGCGGGGAGCTGCACCAGAGTGATCGAGATCCTGCTGGGCGTTGCGGGCGCCATCGCCGTCGTCGCGATCGCGCTCGCCGCACGAGCCTCGCGCAAGGCTGCCACGACGCAGGCCGAGCTCGACCGCATCAAGCTCTACGACCCGCTCACCGGGCTCCCGAACCGCAAGCAGCTGCACGGCTGGCTCACCGACGCGCTGTCGTCGTCACGGCGCTCGGTGGCCCGTGTCGCGGTGCTCATGATCGAGCTCGACGACTTCGCCTTCTTCAACACGACCTACGGCCACGAGGTCGGAGACGGCCTCATGATCGCGGTTACCCGCCAGATCCAGAAGGTGCTCGATCCGAAGGACCGCTTGGTGCGCTTCGGTGGACCCGCCTTCGTGGTGATCCGTGACGACGTGGCCGACACCGCGGCAGCGGAGCGCCTGGCGGCCAAGGTGCTCGAGTCGGTGCAGGTCCCGTTCGAGATCGGCGAGGACCGCGTCCGGGTGCGGGCGCACATCGGCATCACGGTCACCGACGAGCGCTCCGCCACACCCGAGGACGTGCTGCTCGACGCCTCGGTGGCTGCCGATGAGGCGGCGAAGGAGCAGGACCGCAGGATCATCGCCTTCGACCGCTCGATGCGCAGCACCATGAGCCCCTCCACCGCCGAGCATCGGCTGCGCGAGGCGCTCGAGCGCGGCGAGTTCTGGCTGCTGTACATGCCCGTCGTGTCGCTGGCGGACAACCGCGTGGTCGGCGTCGAGGCGCTCCTGCGGTGGGCCGATCCCGATGTCGGGCTGATCAGCCCCGGCGAGTTCCTGCCCGCCCTCGAGGCCACCGGGCTCATCGTGCCGGTCGGCAACTGGGTGCTGCAGGAGGCGTGCCGTCAGGCCAAGGTGTGGGAGGACCGGTTCCCCGAGCAGCGGGGCCTCGAGGTCACGATCAACCTCTCCCCGCGCCAGATGACGCAGAGCGACTTCCTCGACCGGCTCGGCACCGCCATCGCCACCTCGGGCGCCAGCCCCGACCGGCTGTGCTTGGAGATCACCGAGGGTGGGCTGGTCAGCGACGTCAACGCGGCGTGGTCGATGCTGCGCCAGGCCAAGAACCTGGGCATCAAGCTGGCATTGGACGACTTCGGCACGGGCGCCTCGTCGCTCAACTACATCCGCCAGTTCCAGCTCGACAACCTGAAGATCGACCGCACGTTCATCGACGGCCTCGGGAGCAACCCGGAGGACACCGCCATCGCGAAGCACGTCATCGCCATGGCCCACTCGCTGGGGATGGTCACCGTGGCCGAGGGCGTCGAGAACCGGCAGCAGGTCCGCGACCTGAAGCTGCTCGGCTGCGACCACGCGATGGGCTACTTCTTCAGCACCCCGCAGGCCGCGGACGTGATCGAGAACCTCGTGGCGCAGGGCATCGAGGACCGATCAGCAGCCGAGGCGGCATCCACGGATCCCGAGGAGCCGATCCCGGTCGATCCGCCCTCCACCGACGCCTGAGCAGCGCCGGCTGCCGGCGGGTCGTCGACCTCAGGCGCGCTCGCCGGCGATGCGCTCGGTGAACGCCTCGCCCGTGATCGGCGCGGAGAAGTGGAAGCCTTGCGCCCGGTCGCAGCCGAGCAGCTTCAGGTAGTCGAGCTGGTCGCGGTTCTCGACGCCGACCGCGATCACGACGAGGCCGAGGTTGTGGGCGAGGTCGATCGTGGCGCGCACGATGGCGGTGTCCTGCTCCTGGACGCCGAGCCCCTTGACGAGCGACCGGTCGATCTTCACGAAGTCGAGCGGGAACCGCTTCAGGTAGCCCAGCGAGCTCTGGCCGGCGCCGAAGTCGTCGAGGCCGACGCGCACCCCCATCGCCCGCAGGTAGGCGAGCGTCTGGTCGACGGTCGGATCCGCCGCGATGAGCACGCGCTCGGTGATCTCGAGGCAGAGCCGCTCCGGAGCGACGCCGGACTCCTTGAGCGCACCGAGGACCTGGTCGGGCAGCGCCGGGTCGAGCAGCTGGCGCGGCGACACGTTGACGTGGATCTCCGGCGCATCGGCGGCGAAGTCGCGCAGCTCGTTGCAGGTCGTGCGCAGCACCTGGGTGCCCAGCAGCGTGATCAGCCCGTTGTCCTCCGCCGCCTCGATGAACTCCGCAGGCGAGAGCATCGAGCCGTCGTCGCCCGACACCCGCAGCAGCGCCTCGGCACCGATGGTCTTGAGCGAGGTGAGGTCGATGACCGGCTGGTAGTGCACATCGACGCCGTCCTCGGCGAGGGCTCGGCGCAGGATCTGCTCGATCGTGAGCCGGCGCTCGGCACGCTGGCGGTGGGCGGCGTCGAAGAGCACCGGGCGGTCGCCGCCCTCCTGCTTGGCCACCTCGAGGACCGAGAGCGCGTCTCGCAGGACATCGTCGGGATCGCGGGGCGACTCCACCACCACGACACCGATGCTGCACGTGATCGCGACCGTGCTGGTGATGCCGGTCGCCGCCCCGCCGACCTGGTAGTCGGCGCGGCATGAGGCGCTGACCGCCTCCGCCAGCGCCATGGCATCGCCTTCGTCCGCCATGCCCGGCAGGACGCAGGCGAACTCGCCCTCGTTGACCCGGGCACCGACCGCGCCCTCGGGGAGCGCCTTGAGCAGGTTGCGGGCGAACTGGGCCAAGAGGTCGTCGCTGGCGTTCTGGCCCAGCGCGTCGTGGACCGAGGCGAAGCGATCGACGGCGATGAGCAGCACGCCGACGAGCTCGCGCTCGGCGCGCTCGGTGAGCGATGCTGCCAGGCGATCGACGAGGCGCACGCGGGTGGCGAGGCCGGTGACCGCGTCGGAGTAGGCCCGCGCGGTGAGCTGCGCCACCGCGCTGACGCGCTCGGACAGGTCGCGGGCGTTGAGCACGACACCGCCGATGGCCGGGTTGTCGGCGAGGTTGGTGGCGACGGCCTCGACGGGGTGCCAGGTGCCGTCGATCCCGCGGAGGCGGATCTCGATCGGGCGCCCGAGCCCCAGCTCGTCGCGCTCATCAGGCGTGTCGATGCGTGCGTGGACCTGCTCGTCGGGGTGGATCAGATCTGCGGCGGAGGTGCCGGTGAGGGAGCCTGGCTCGTAGCCCAGGATGCGGCACGTCTCGGGGCTCGCGTAGCGCACCACGAAGTCGCCGTCGACCACCACGATGAGGTCCGACGAGTTCTCGGCGAGGGCATCGAGGGCGGCGGCGCCGATCTCCTCGGCCTCGTCGAAGCTCCCGACCTCGCGGCCGCGGAGCTGGCGGGCCACCATCGAGACCGCCTCGACCTCGCCGGAGCGGTCGCGATGCGCGACCAGCACGGCGGAGACCCGCACCGGCTCGCGCTTGGCGAGCGTGAGGTTGAGGTGGCCCTGCCAGCGGCCGTATTTGAACAGCGCGGGCAGCGCGTTCACCTCGTAGTGACCACGCGACCACTCATCGAGCAGGTCCACCATCCAGAGCTTGTCGCCGCGTCGGACCGGCAGCAGCGTGGCGAACGCGTCGTTGGCCCACAGGGCCTCGTGCCCGACCGATGCGAAGACGGCGACGAGATCGGGCGCCAGGATCAAGGCGTTGGTGAGCACCTCGGTGAGCCGCGCGGTGGTGAGCGGACCACTCGACGTCGGCGGCGCGGGAGCAGCTTCGACCGCGGGCTCGACCACGTCCTCGACCCGCCCGCCTCCGGCCTCCTGCACGATCGGGCCGTCTTCGCTCCACAGGACCTCGAACACGACCGGGCTGATCACGCCGTCGCGCTCGACGCGGAGCTTGATGGCCTTCTTGAACCCCTCCTGGCGCTGGGCCAGTGCGACGAGGGCCAGCAGCGCGGATTCGTCGTCGGGGAGGAGGTCGGTCGGGCTGCCTTCAGGCAGCACGCCCTCCTGCCGCGCCCGGTTCGTCGGAGGCGCAGCCCCGAGGCCAGGTCGCGCTGCTGCCGCGGACACCCGCCTACTCCACGACGTCACGAGGTCCCTCCCTGAGCCAGCCCGTGCCCTCATCGGCACGACCCGAGCGGTTGTTAGACACCTGCCGCCAGGCGGTGCCGGGTGCCGACCGGCACCACAGATGCCAGGCTAGCGAAGCACGGCGCGGTCCACCGGGGCCACGCGGGTGGCTAGCTGATGAGGAGCTTGGCCGCCGCAGCGTCGATGCTCGGGTGGCGGAGCTTCGACATGGCCCGAGCTTCGATCTGTCGGATGCGCTCGCGCGTCAGGTTGAAGCTCAGCCCGACCTCTTCGAGCGTGCGCGGCTCGCCGCGATCGAGGCCGTAGCGGAGCTTGAGGATGGTGCGCTCGCGCTCATCGAGCGGAGCGAGCAGGCGCTCGACCTCGTCGGGGAGCAGCGCCTCGGCCGCAGATTCGAACGGGGAGGCGGCGGTCGGGTCGGCCACGACATCGCCCAGCTCGGCGTCGCCGTCCTCGCGCAGCGGGTCCGACAGCGAGAGCGGGTCGCTCGCGAAGCGGAAGATCTCGGAGACCTTCTCGACCGGGAGGTCGAGCTCCTCGGCGAGCTCGGCCATGGTGGGTGCCCGACCGAGGCGCACCTCGAGGACGGCCTTGGCCTTGCGCAACCGGGCCAGCTGGTCGCCGGCGTGCACCGGCAGGCGGATCGTGCGCCCGGTGTTGGCGATGCCCCGCGTGATCGCCTGGCGGATCCACCACGTGGCGTACGTCGAGAACTTGAACCCCTTGCGCCAGTCGAACTTCTCGACCGCGTGGATGAGGCCC
>JBBRAZ010000050.1:0-26423 GCA_038206295.1 Acidimicrobiales bacterium | reverse complement strand
CCCCCGAGGCCCGCCGCCCCCGCCACCTCTGCCCCTGGGCCGCCTGGTTGCGGCGCACCTGCGGCGCCCCGCCCCGGGCCGGGTGGGGGGGGTGGCTCGGCGCCCACCCCCTCGACGTCGAACGGGCCCGAAGGCCGACGCTCAGCTCAGCTCAGGCGCTCGATGATCATCGCCATGCCCTGGCCGCCGCCGACGCACATGCTCTCCATGCCGAAGGTCTTGTCCTCGGTCTGCAGGTTGTGGATCAGCGTGGTCATGATGCGGGCGCCGGTCATGCCGAACGGGTGACCCAGGGCGATGCCGCCGCCGTTGATGTTCAGCTTGTCGTAGCTGATGCCGAGGTGGCGCGCCGAGGGGATGACCTGGGCGGCGAACGCCTCGTTGATCTCCACGAGGTCGATGTCGTCGATGGTCATGCCGGCGCGGGCCATGGCCTGGCGGCAGGCCTCGACCGGGCCCATGCCCATGATCTCGGGGTTGAGGCCGGTCACGCCCGAGCTCACGATGCGAGCCAGCGGGGTGAGGCCGAGCTCCTTGGCCCGGGTGTCGCTCATCACGATGACCGCAGCCGCGCCGTCGTTGAGCGGGCACGCGTTGGCGGCGGTGATCTTGCCGTCGGGACGGAACGCCGGGCCGAGGCTGGCCACCTTCTCGAGCGTGGTGCCCGGGCGGATGCCGTCGTCCTGGGTGATGGTGACCGCGTTGCCCTCGGCGTCGGTGGTCTGGATCGGGGTGATCTCCATCTCCCAGTGGCCGCTCTCGAGCGCCGCGGACGCACGGTTCTGCGAGAGCACCGCGAACTCGTCCATGTCCTCGCGCGACACGTTCTCGTGCTCCGCCACGTTCTCGGCGGTCTGGCCCATGGCGATGTAGATGTCGGGCAGGCCCTCGAGCGGGGCCCACGTGCCCTGACCACCGGCGGTGCGCGCCGCCGTGCGAGCCTCGGCGTCGGCGAAGACCGGGTTGTGCGCGCCGCTGTCGGCGAAGCCCCCGCCGTAGCGGCTCACGGTCTCGACGCCTGCGGCGATGAAGGCGTCGCCCTCGCCGGCCTTGATGGCGTGCGCGGCCATGCGGATGGTCTGCAGCGACGACGAGCAGTAGCGGTTGACCGTGACGCCGGGGACGTCGGCCAGGCCGGCCTGCACGGCGACGACGCGCGCCAGGTTGTAGCCGGCCTCACCGGCGGGCTGGCCGCAGCCCAGCATCAGGTCCTCGATGCTGTTCGGGTCGAGGCCCGGGACCTTGTCGAGGACGGCCTTGACGATCGTGGCGGTGAGGTCGTCGGGGCGGCAGTTGGTCATCGAGCCCTTCATGGCTCGACCGATGGGGCTGCGCGCCGTGGAGACGATGACGGCTTCTGGCATCGGGGGATCCCTCCGGTTGCGGTGTTCTTGCCGCTCTGTCTAGCGCAGGGCCCGTGCGGCGCACATATGCACGAGCGGCGGATCGTCGCCCGCGGCGCTCCCAGGCGGTACCTCCTCGACCCCAGAACGAGAACGTGTTCTAGTATTCGCGCCGGCCCCCTCCCGGGTGCCTGAGGGGAGCCCACCATGGCCATGAGCGTCATCCGCTTCGACCTGCGCTGCCCCGCAGCCAGCCCCGTCACGCACATCGATCTCTACCGTGAGGCGCTGGCCATGGCGGCGTGGGCCGACGAGCAGGGCTTCGAGATGGCCGTGCTCAGCGAGCACCACGGCGACGCCGACGGCTACCTCCCCTCACCGCTGGTGCTGGCCGCCGCGATCGCCGGGCGCACCGAGCGCATCCCGCTGTTCATCTCCGCGCTGCTGGTGCCCCTGCACGACCCGATCCGCCTGGCCGAGGACCTCGCCGTGCTCGACCTCGCCAGCGGCGGGCGCGTCTCGTTCGTCACCGGCATCGGCTATCGGCCCGGCGAGTACCAGCTCCTCGGCCGCGACTTCCACCGCCGCGGCAAGCTCCTCGACGAGGCGCTCGAGACGATGCTGGCTGCGTGGAGCGGCGAGCCCTTCGAGCACAACGGCGCCACCGTGCAGGTCCTGCCGCGCCCGCTCACCCGGCCGCACCCGATGATGTTCATCGGCGGCTCGTCGCCGGCTGCGGCCAAGCGCGCCGCGCGCTTCGGCCTCGGGCTGTTCCCCGCCGCGGAGGACCCGACGCTGGCCGATGTGTACCGCGAGGAGTGCGCTCGGCTCGGCAAGGAGCCCGGCATGGTGCTGATGCCTGGCGGTCCGGCGTGCGTGTTCGTGTCTGACGACCCGGACCGGACGTGGGCGGAGATCGGCCACCTCCTGCTCGACGACGCCACCACCTACGCCGCGCACCTCACCGACGACATGCGCTCGCAGGCCGCATCGGGCGCACGCACCGTCGAGGAGCTGCGCGCCGAGGGCGTCTACCGCATCGTCACGCCAGAGCAGTGCGTGGCGCTGGCCGACGAGGTGGGGCTCATGGGCGGCGTCGTGCTGCACCCGCTGTGCGCCGGCGTGCACCCCGACATCGGCTGGGCGTCGCTCGAGCTGTACGCATCGGCCGTGCTGCCGCGGCTTCGTGGCGCATGATGATGTGGCGCATGATGGTCCGATGACCGTCGGTCCCGCCTCGCTCGACCTCGCCGGCCGCGTCGCCATCGTGACCGGCGCCGCGCAGGGCATCGGCGAGGCGACCGCGCTCGCGCTCGCCCGCTGCGGCGCGGACGTGGCGATCTGCGATCGCGACCCCGACGGGCTCGCGGCCACCGGCGCCGACATCGAGGCGCTCGGTCGCCGCACGCACCTCGGCGTGCTCGACGTGCGCGACGCCGGGCTCGCGGCGACCTTCGTGGCCGACGCCGTGGCCGATCTCGGTCGCCTCGACGTGCTCGTCAACAACGCCGGCGGCGGCTTCCACTCGCCGTTCGTCGACGTGTCGGCCAAGGGCGAGGCCGCGCTCATCGCCGAGAACTTCACGCAGGTCACGCACCTCGTGCGCCTCGTCGTGCCGCAACTGGTCGACGGCGGCTCGATCGTGCACATCACCTCGGTGGAGGCGCACCGCGCGGGACCGGGCTTCGCCATCTACTCGGCGATGAAGTCGGGGCTCGCGAACCTCGCGCAGTCCCTTTCCCTCGAGCTCGCCAAGCAGCGCATCCGAGTCAACTGCGTCGCCCCAGACATGATCCCGACGCCGGGCGACGCCGGTCTCGCCGACGCGTCCGGCGCGTCGTCCGAGCCGCTGTGGGACCAGAAGCCGTGGCCCGATGACGGCACGCCCGACGACGTCGCCGCTGCGGTGCTGTACCTCGTGTCGGACCTCGGTCGCTTCGTGACCGGCACCACCATCCACGTCGACGGCGGCACGCACGCCGCGGGCGGTTGGAAGCGTCGGCGCAGCGACGGGACGTGGGTGCTGTGAGGTTCGGCATCACGCTGGCGCAGATGCACCCGGCGCTGTGGGTGGATGCAGCGGTGCGCGCGGACGAGCTCGGCTACGAGTCGCTGTGGTTCGCCGAGCACCTCGTGTTCCCCGACGAGATCCGCGGCCAGCTCGTGCCCGGCGAGGAGCACCCGCCGGTGCCGCCGTCGACCCCGGTCTACGACGCCGCCGCGTACCTCTCCTTCCTCGCCGCCAAGACGCAGCGCATCCGGCTCGGCACGTTCGTGTACCTGCTCGGCCTGCGCCACCCGTTCGTGTCCGCCCGCTCGTTCGCGACGCTCGACGTGGTGAGCGGCGGGCGCGCCGAGGTCGGCGTCGGCGCCGGGTGGCTGCTGACGGAGTGGGAGGCCGTCGGCGTCGACCCCGCCGAGCGAGGTCGACGCCTGGACGAGGCGATCGACGTGTGCCGGCGCCTGTGGACCGAGGAGACCGTCGAGCACCACGGCGCGGCGTGGGACTTCCCCCCGGTGTGGTTCGAGCCCAAGCCCGTGCAGCAGCCGCACCCGCCCATCGGCATCGGCGGCGAGTCCGACCGTGCGCTGCGGCGCGCCGCGACCGTCGGACAGGGGTGGATCGGCATGGCGCACACGCCGGCGAGCGCGGCCGAGCGCGTGGCGCGCCTGCGCGCCATCGAGGCCGAGGTCGGCCGCACCGACGCGCCGGTCACCGTGACGGTGATGGGGGAGGTGGCGAGCGACGCGGACGTCGCCGCGTACGAGGCCGCCGGTGTCGACCGCCTCATCGTCGTGCCGTGGACGCGGTCGCGTGAGGCGCTGGCGGGCATCGAGTCGTTCGCGGCGCGGTTCATCGAGGACGACGACGAGCGGGAGGGCACCTGATGGCAGCAGGTGATCTGGAGGACCTCGAGATCCTGCTGGATCCGATGACCACCGCGCTGGTGACCCAGGAGTGCCAGGTGGGGGTGATCGGCGCCGGCGGCGTGTTCCCCGCGCTGGTGGAGGCCGCGGCGACCACCGTGGTGCCCAACGGCGCCGCGCTGTGCGCCGCGGCGCGCTCGGTCGGCGTGCCGGTCGTGCACTGCGTGGCGCACCGACGCCCCGACGGCGCCGGCTCGTCGACCAACGCCCCGCTGTTCGATCTCGCACGACGCTCAGGCGTCGACCTCTCGCCGGGCGCCGCGACCGCAGCGGTCATCGACGAGTTCGCCGTCGCGCCGAGCGACCTGGTGCTCGCTCGGCTGCACGGCGTCGGCCCGATGGCGGGCACCGACCTCGACCCGGTGCTGCGCAACCTCGGCTGCACCACCATCGTGGCGATCGGCGTGTCGCTCAACGTGGGGCTCACCAACCTCGTGATGGACGCCGTCAACGCCGGCTACCACGTCGTCGTGCCGAGCGACGCGGTCGCCGGTGTGCCCGAGGACTACGCCGCCGCCGTGCTGCGCAACACCATCGCCATGCTGGCCACCGTCACCACCACCGCAGACATCCTCGCCACCTGGAGGTAACCTGACGGGGTGTCAGATCTTGGTGGTTCTCCCGACGGGTCATCCGAGCTGAGCGCCGTCACCAGCATCCCGGCGCTGTTCGAGTGGGCGGCGGACGAGTTCGGCGATGCGGAGGCCGTGGTCGACGTCGGGCCCGATTGGACCCTGCGCCTCACCTGGGTGGGGCTCGACGATCAGGTGCGCAAGGCCGCGCGGGGCTTCGTCGCCGCGGGCCTCCAGCCTGGCGACCGCGTCGCCATCTGGGCGCCGAACATCCACGAGTGGATCGTGGCCGCCGGCGGTCTGCTGCGCGCCGGTGGCGTGCTCGTGCCGCTCAACACCCGCTACAAGGGCAACGAGGCCGGCTACATCCTGCGCGCCAGCCGCGCCCGCATCCTGCTGGCGGTCGAGGGCTTCCTCGGCAACGACTACGTGAGCATGCTGCGTGACGCCAACGGGGGCGTCGGCGACGGCCGTCCCGTGGCGGACCTCGAGCACCTCGAGCGCATCGTCGTGCTGCGCGGCGACGCGCCCGACGGCACCACGACGTGGAGCGACCATCTCGCGTGCAGCGTCGACGGCGACCAGGCCGCCCTCGACGCCCTCAACGACGAGGTCGACGCCCGGGCCGCGGCGCTCGGCCCCGACAGCGTGGGCGACATCATCTTCACCTCCGGCACCACCGGGAACCCCAAGGGCGTGGTCACCACCCACGGCCAGAGCCTGCGTGCGTTCGCCGAGTGGTCGGGCATCCTCGGCCTGCGCAGCGACGACCGCTACCTCATCATCAACCCGTTCTTCCACACCTTCGGGTACAAGGCGGGCATCCTCGCCTCGCTCATGCGCGGCGCCACGATGGTGCCCCAGGCGGTGTTCGACGCCGAGGTGGCCATGCGACGCGTCAGCGAGGAGCGCATCACCATGCTTCCCGGGCCGCCCACGCTCTACCAGACGTTCCTCAACCACCCCGAGCGCACCCAGCACGACCTCTCGAGCCTGCGCCTGGCCGCCACGGGCGCCGCGGTCATCCCCGTGCAGCTCGTGCGCGACATGTGGGACGTCCTCGGCTTCGAGACCGTCGTCACCGCCTACGGCCTCACCGAGGCCACCGGCGTGGTGACGATGTGCCGCCCCGGCGACGACCCCGAGACGATCGCCGCCACCTCCGGGCGTGCCATCACCGACGTGGAGGTGGCGATCGTCGATGACGACGGCGCGCCGCTGCCCCCCGGCGCCGCGGGCGAGGTCGTCGTGCGCGGCTACAACGTGATGCAGGGCTACTTCGAGGACGATGCCCAGACCGCGGAGGCGATCGACAGCGATGGCTGGCTGCACACCGGCGACATCGGGGTGCTCGATGCGCGCGGCTACCTCGACATCACCGATCGCAAGAAGGACATGTTCATCGTCGGCGGGTTCAACGCCTACCCCGCGGAGATCGAGCAGCTGCTCGGCGCCCACCCCGACATCGCCCAGGTCGCCGTGGTCGGCGCGCCCGACGAGCGCATGGGCGAGGTGGCGTACGCCTTCGTGGTGCCCGCCGGCGGCTCGACGCCGCAGCCCGACGCCATCGTGGCCTGGGCCCGCGAGCAGATGGCCAACTACAAGGTGCCGCGTCACGTCGAGGTGGTGGACGCGCTGCCCCTCAACCCCAGCGGCAAGGTGCTGAAGTTCGAGCTGCGCGACCGCGCCCGCGCCGCGCTCGACCGCTGAGCGCGGGTGCCGCAGGGGGCTGACGGACCGTCAGATCCAGCGGGTCCGGCACTACAGTGCGTCCCGTGAGCGACGACGCCCCCGCCCCGACCGCACCGCTCGATGAGCCCCCGGTCGAGGCCGGCGATGACGACGAGCTGCGCGCCGCGGACGGTCGCGTGCCGGGTCGCCGCGGCAAGGCGACGCGCCAGAAGCTGCTGGCGTGCACCGCCTCGATGCTCGCCGACACGTCGTACCGAGAGCTCAAGGTGGTCGACATCGCTCGCGGGGCCGGCACGTCGCCGGCGACCTTCTACCAGTACTTCCCCGACGTCGAGGCTGCGATCCTCGTGCTGGCCGAGGAGCTGTCGATCGACGGCGCGGCGCTGGCGGACCTCGTCGTCGAGGGCACGTGGCGCGGCAAGGGCTCCTACGACGCGGCGCTCACCGTCGTCGACGGGTTCCTCACCTTCTGGGACCGCCACCGCCCCGTGCTGCGGGTGCTCGACCTGCTGAGCGAGGAGGGCGACCAGCGCTTCTACAAGGTGCGCTCGCGCCTGCTCAACAAGCTCACCCGAGCGCTCGCCGACGCGCTGATCGAGGCGCAGCGCGACAAGGCGCCGCCCATCGACCCCATGGCGCAGGTCGGCGTGGTCGTGGCGATGCTCTCCAACGTGGCTCGGCACCGCTACGGCTTCGAGTTCTGGGGCATCAAGGGCGACGACACCCGACCGAGCATGGCCCGCATCCTGGCCTGGGTCGTCTCCGGCCAGAAGCCCGCCACCGGAGCGTGACCGCCGACGATCGCGCAGCCGGGCGCACTGCGATCTGCACCCTGCCCACCGGTCCCATCGGCGAGGGCATCGCCCGCGGACTCGCCCAGCGCGGCTGGCAGCTCGGCCTCGTCGGCATGGGCGAGGCGCCCGAGGCGCTGGCGGCGTCGCTGCGCGCTGAGGGTGCGACGGCGACCGCGGTCGGGTGCGAGCTCGACACCCGCGCAGCGGTGGCCGACGCGTTCACCGAGGCCACCGCTGCGCTCGGGCCGCCGCGGCTGGTCGTCCACGGCTTCCCGCTCTACCCGCCGCGCCTTCCGCGGCCGCTGCTCGACATCAACGAGGCGGGATGGGCCATGGCGTGCGGCTCGCCGCTGCGCGCCGCCCTGCTCACGTTCCAAGCCGCGTTCGACGCCTTCGCCGCCGGCGGGAGCGGCGGGCGGATCGTGGCGGTCGTCCCGACGTTCGCGCTGTCGGGCGCGGCGAGCTTCACCCTCCAGGCCTCAGCAGCGGAGGGCATCCGCGCGCTGGTGAAGTCCGCGGCGCGCCAGTGGGGAGCGGACGCCATCACCGTGAACTGCCTGGCCGTCGACGGCGAGGCGCTGCTCGACCAGCACGTGGCGGGCGCCGAGGTGTCGCTCGCGGTGCCAGCGCTCGTCGCCGGCGACCCCGCGGATGACCTGGCGCCCGCAGTCGACTGGCTGGCGTCGCACGACGCGCACTTCGTGACCGGGCAGACCCTCGTGCTCGACGGCGGCACCTGGATGGCGCGGTGAACCAGCCCGGCGATCGGCTGCTCGAGGGCTCGGCCGCGGTCGTCACCGGTGCCAGCGGCGGCCTCGGCCGGTCCATCGCCGCCGCGCTCGCCGCGCACGGCGCCGGCGTCGTCATCGCCGCGCGCCGCGAGGACGCCGGCGCGAAGGCGGTGCGCGCCATCACCGACGCCGGGGGTCGGGCGCTGTTCGTGCGCTGCGACGTCACCCGGCGCACCGACGTCGAGGCCGCGGTCGCGGCTGCGGTCGACGCCTACGGCGGGCTCGACATCATGGTCCACAACGCCAACTCCGCGATCGCCAACGAGCCGCACCGACTCGAGGACGTCGTGGTCGAGGAGTGGGACGACGTCGTGCGCGTCGCGAGCCTCGGCGCGTTCCACTGCGCGCAGGCCGCGCACACCCAGCTGCGCCGGCGCGAGGGGCGCTTCATCGTGCTCACCTCCGCCGCCGGCATGGAGGGCAGCGCGTACCTGCCCGCGTACTCGGCGGCCAAGGCCTCGCAGCGCGCCTTCGTGAAGAGCCTGGCGCGCGAGTGGGGGAGCGCCGGCATCACCGTCAACGCCCTGTCGCCGGTGGCCGAGACGCCCTCGCTGTCGGCCTACCTGCAGAAGAACCCCGAGGTGCGCCGCCGCCTCGCGGGGCGCGCTGCGCTCGGCCGCGTCGGCGACCCCGATCGCGACGTGGCGCAGGCCGCCGTGTTCCTCGCCAGCGGCATGGCTCGCTTCATCACCGGCCAGACCCTCGTCGTCGACGGCGGCGCCTTCATGGGCCTGTAGCCGCGCGTCGCCGGGAGTGCCGATCGCCCTGACCGTTGCATCCGCCTGCAGCGATCAGGGCCATCGGGCAACCGCCGTCAGGGTGTGGCCGCGAGGGACGCGTCGATCGTGGTGGTCCAAGCGTCATGGGTGATCACCGTCGCCGCGGCCCTCGTCGAGGAATCGAAGTGGTACTCGTTGACGTGCGATGCGTCGAGATCGATGAAGCGCATGATGTAGCTCCCGTGATCACGCAGACCGAAGCGGTAGTTTCCGGCGGCGGCGGTGGTGCGGCCGCCGACGAGCACGTGGCCGGTGGTGAGCAGCCGCACAGAGATGCCCGGCAGCGGTGCTCCTGATCCATCCTCCCGGACGGTGCCGGTGATCGCCCCGGTGGCACCCGGCGCGAGCGCCGCATCCACCGTGGTCGTGGCTCCCGGGGACACCGTGATGCTCGTGGCGGTCGCTGCAGTGCCTGCATCCGGGTGGAACTCCGGGAGGTGCGCACCATCGAGGTCGATGAATCGGAGCTTGTGGTCGCCGGCCACCGCACCGTCGAATCGGTAGGTGCCATCGACGTCGGTGGTGGTCACCGCCTGCGGGATGGCGGTGCTCGGGTCGAGCAGCCGCACCGAGATCCCCGCCAGCGGGCTACCGGTGCCGTCCTCGATGACGGTGCCCGCGACGACGCCCTCATCGGTGATCTCGATCACCGCGGTGGTGCCCGAGACCTCGTGGGCCACCAGCAGGAGCGCGTTGCCCGTGGGGCTGTCGCCGGGCTCGACCACGTGCAGGCCCTCCGGGGAGACGTCACCTGCGGTGCCGGCCAGCACGTTGCCGGAGAAGTCGCCGGTGTTGAGGTACTGCACGAACACGGGTGCGGTGGGGTCGGTGAGGTCGTACATGGCGACCCCACCGGTGCGCTCGAGGCCGATGAAGCCGAAGGGCACGCCGTCGATCACGCCGGTGGCCGTCGATTCGACCTCAGGCCCCTTGTTGTCAGACCTGGAGTCGAAGCTGTTCGGGGCGCCGGTGCTGGTGCTCCAATCGCCGTTGAACCGATCCGGCAGCAGGGAGGCGGTGAACTGCTCCACGTCGTCGCCGCTGTCGTACACCAGCGTCCCAGAGGTGTCCCAGACCGAGAACGACCGAGCGCCGGGGGCGTACAGCGACGTCAGCTGATTCGATCCGTTCGTGGTAGCGGGGAACAATCGGGTCACGTTGAGGCGACCGAGGGCCTCGTTGCCGGTGAGGCCAGCGAAGATCGTCGGGTCCATGCCGATCGATCCGGCGCGGCCATCCTCGGCCTCGAGGCCGGTGCCGCCCAGCAGGCAGTCGTACTCGCGCATGTCGCCCTCGTTGGCGGTGAGCAGGTACTCGCCGCCCGCTGCTTCGAAGGCAGCGATGGCGTCGGGCTGGTACATGCCTCGCACGGGGCGCTGCACGATCGCGATCGCCGGTCCGCCTGCGCCGTCATCGCGATCTGATGGATCCAAGCCGTTGCCGGCGGTGCTGTGGTCCTTCGTGCCGAGCGGGACGAGGTCGCTCACCGTTGCGGTGGCGATGTCGATGATGGCCAGCGCGTTGTTCTCCTGGAGGGTCACGAACGCTGTGGTGCCGTCGGCCGAGACGGCGATGTACTCGGGCTCCAGATCCTGCGAGCTCGACGCGCCGGGTCCGAAGATTCGGATGCCCTCTGCACGCAGCGCGGCCTCCTGCCCGTCGTAGGCGGTGAAGCCGACGTCGGTGACGTCGGCCTGCTCGATCGTGCCCGACACGTCGATGAGCGACACCGACCCTCGGGGATCGCGGGCGAAGTCGTCGGCAGCTGGCGAGCAGTAGTCGCGTGGCTCACCCTCGTTCGAAACGAGCGCCGTGGTGCCGTCGGGGGTGAACGTCACCATGTCGGGCAGCGCACCGACCTCCACGTCGGCCACCGGGGTGCCATCGAGGTCGAAGAAGGCCACGCGGCCGGGAACCTGGTTGGAGGGCGAACCGCCGACCGCGACGGCCACCAGGTTGCCGTGCACCGCGACGCTCTGCACCGTGGGGCCGTAGGGGGCGAGGGGCACGCTGGTCACGAGCGTCGGGGCCGTGACGTCGCTGATGTCGACGATGTCCATGCTGTTGGTCACCCCGTTGGTGGTGAACATGCGCTCCGCGCCGTAGGCGACGATCTCGGACCCGCCGAGGGGGTTGCCCGAGTCGTACGAGGAGCGGTGCACCATCTGCAGAGCGGTGGGCGGTGGCGCCGCCTCTGAGCTGCTGATCGGTGAGATGCCGAGCACGCCGAGCGCGCCAGGCGTCGGCAGGGCGCTCGCGCCGAGCGTGAGGGCGGTGAGGATGACGGGGATGCGAACCGATGGTCGTTGCATGGTCCGAACCTACGGAGCGCAGGTTGCGAGGGGGTGGCCGGCGGCTGACCGATCGGCGAGGTTCTGGCGAAGGTCCAGGGTGACCAGCAGCAGCGACCGCTCAGCTCAGGCGGGCAGCAGCGCGTAGCGGTGGAGGAACGACGCCATCGCCATGCGGCTGGTGCCGACCGTCGGGCGGTAGGTGCCGTCGCTGTAGCCGCTGACGACACCGTGCTCCGCCGCCCACCAGATGGCGGTGGCGAAGGTGTGCGTGCTCGGCACGTCGCTGAAGCCCGGATCGGTGAACGGCCCGGCGGGCGCACCGGCGAGGCGGTGCAGCAGCGCGGCGAGCGCCTGGCGGGTGATCGGAGCGCCGGGGCGGAAGGTCCCGTCGCTGTAGCCGTTCACGATGCCGTTCTCCGCCGCCCACGAGATCTCCTCGTAGAACGGGTTGGAGGCGTCGACGTCGCTGAAGCCCGGGTCGGGGAACGGCCCGGCCGGCGAGCCGTCGAGGCGGTGGAGGAACGACACCAGCGCCTGTCGGGTGATGCCCAGCACCGGCCGGTACGTGTTGTCCGTGTACCCATCGGTGATGCCCTCGGTGCGCAGGAACATCACGTCGTCGAAGAACGGGTGCCCCACCGGCACGTCGTCGAACGGACCGACGCCGTCCGCGGTGAGGACGTGCGATGGGCTGGAGGTCTGCGTGCCATCGGCGTAGCCAGCGGTGACGGTGAACCACACGTCGGCCGACGGGTTCGGAGGCGTCATCAGCGTCGAGGTGACGTTGCCGGGGAACGCCACCTGCGCGCCCGACGGGAACATCTTGACGGTGTAGCCGGTGACGAGGTCGCTGGTCGCCGGGGGTGTCCAGTGGATCTCGATGCCGCCGGCGCCGTTCGGGTCGCCGTAGACGCCGGTCGGGGCGCGCGACGGCACCCAGTCGCGGCACGGCTGCGAGCGCACGGAGTACGGGCACGGCGGCAGCGCGGCGGGGAGCCCGACGTCGTTGATGCGCGGCAGCACGAGCGCCGAGGGCCGAGTGCGGGTCATCGCCACCTCGTTGGTCACCGGCGGCGCGTGCTGCTCGACCATGAACTCCCAGAACGACTTGTTGCCGCCGGGCGCATCGACGGTGAGGCGCAGGCGGGACCCAGCGCGCACCGAGTGCGCGAACGGCACCAGCTCGACGCGGTTGAGGCTGAACTCGCCGGCGGGCAGCGGCTCCTCATCGGCCTCGAGGTGGCTCTTGAACGGCCACAGCGCGGTCGCCTCCAGCGGGTCCACCGCCCGCTGGCTGGCGCGCAGCCAGCCGGACTGGATGTAGATCTCCTGGCCGTCGGGGCGCACCTCGGACAGCGTCACCTCGAGGTCGGTGTCGACCGCGCTCGAGCGCAGCCACAGGTCGACGCTGCCGCTGCCGGCGAAGGACGTGGCCGCGGTCATCGGCGACGTCGTCCACGACGCAGAGGTGTCCTCGTCGATCGGCAGCCAGTGGTAGTCGGGCTGGATGGCCCACGGGTCCTCCTGGCTGGTGCCGGTGAGGTTGGTGGTGGCGCCATCGGTCTCGTCGTGGGTCCACGACGTGATGCCGCGCGGCTCGTCGTCGCCGAGCGACGGCTCGCGGGCGCCCATCGAGCCGTCCGGGCTGAGGAACAGCGACCACGCCTCCTGGCTCGTGAGCGGCCACGACGAGTGCTTGGTGACCTTGATCGGCTTCGGGTAGCCGGGCAGCGACGCGTTGCCGGTGCCGTTCTCCCAGAAAAGCCACACCGGTGGCTCCGCCTCGTACGCCGCCTTGGCGGCCGGGTAGCTCATGCCGGCGAATCGATCCGCCGGGAACGCGACCTGGTCGAGGTCGTCATCGGCGATGTCGAGCACCGGCTGGTAGATCGCCGGTGCGCCGGCGCGGATGATCGGCGCCATCACCGGCGTCCGCTCACCCACGTAGATGTCGGTCCACTCCATCGCCAGCGGCAGGATCTCGGGGAACATGCCCTCGGCGTGCACGCCGTTGGTCAGGATGAAGCGCTTCTTGGTGGTGGGGGAGAAGTTGTCGAGCATGGTGGCGAAGTCGCCGCCGGTCTGCTCGTCCTGCCAGGCGCCGATGAGCAGCGTGGGTGCCTCGATCTGGTCGACGAAGGTGCGCGGGGCCAGCCCTGCGGCGCGCACCTCCCAGAACCGCGTCGGGGTGATCTCGTCGAGGATCGGCTCGTGCTGCAGGCGAAGCGCCATGTTGCCCTCGCAGATCGTGTCCCCGCCGTTGATCTGGTTGGTGACCCAGCCGAGCGCACCGGGGACGGTGTCCTCGACGCGGTCGGTGGCCCAGTTCAGGGCGAAGCCGTCGTTGAGGATGCCGCCCGGGTACAGGGCGGAGCGGAACGTGTCGGCGATGACCGCCATCGGCACGACCGCGGAGAGGTTCGGCGGGTTGGTGGCAGCGACGTAGAGCTGGCTGATGCCCGAGAAGCTGATGCCGACCATGCCGACCTTGCCGGACCACGGCTGCGCGGCGATGGTCTCGACGACGTCGTAGCCGTCGGTGGCCTGCGCCGGCTCGGAGTACCAGTAGGCGCCGCCGGAGCACCCGGTGCCGCGCATGTTCACCGCGACGACCGCGTAGCCGTTGGCCCAGTAGGGCAGGAGCGACTGGCTGGTCTGGTTGGGTGCGGAGGGGGAGTAGCCCGAGTACTCGATGACCGTCGGGTAGGTGCGCTCCGGGTGGTTCACCGGGTCCGCGCCCGGCGGCAGCATGACGTTGATCGACAGCGTCGTGCCGTCGCGGGTGGTGAGGTACTTGTAGCCGGGCACCGCGGGCACCGGGTTGGGTGAGGCGTCGGGGATGGCGCCGTTGCCGGGGATGATCGTCTGCGCGTCGTAGAAGGCCTGGTCCGGGTTCGTGCCGGTGCCCAGCGCCGGGATGCCGAGGATGGTCACCGGCGTCGAGACCTCGGCGCCCACGCGCACGGTGTACGGGTCGCCCACGGTGAGGCGCAGGCTGTCGTCGATGACCTTGTAGCTGCCGTCCTTGAACAGCGCCGCGCCCTGGGCATCGGCGGTCGCGGTGGCGACCACCGCGTCGGCGCCGTCGAGCAGCTCGACGGTCGCCCCGGGCGTGGTGCCCCACACGTAGACCTGCCCGATGCTGCCGCGCACCTCGAAGGTGGCGGGCACCGCGCTGGCGGACGGCACGATGGCCATGAGGCCGAGCAGGACGAGCACCGCGCCGAGCGCGGCGGTGGGTCGGACGAGCCGACGAAGCATGGCGTTCCCCCTTGACAGACCCGGCCAGTGTGGCGCGGCCGCGCCGTCGGCGGCGAGCCAGGCGGGGCGCGTGGTCTACTTGGACATGGCCGACCGCACCGATGAGCTGCTGCGCCCACGCGGCGGGATCATCGAGTCCGGCGCGCTCGCAGTCGGCATCCAGCTGCCGATCCAGGCGCAGAGCGCGCGCTTCGCAGACGGGTGGGAGGCCGACGCCGGACCCGTCGAGCTCGCAGCCGTCGCCCGCGCCGCGGACGACGCCGGGCTGGCGTACATCGCGGTGTGCGACCACGTGGCGGTGCCACGCGCCGAGGCGGAGGTGATGGGCACCACCTGGTACGACGCCATCGCCACGCTCGGGTGGCTCGCAGCGCAGACCGAGCGCGTGCGCCTGCTGTCGCACATCTGGGTGCTGCCCTACCGCCACCCGCTCGTGACCGCCAAGGCCTTCGCCACCCTCGACGCGCTGTCGGGCGGACGCATCGTCCTCGGCGTCGGTGCCGGGCACGTCGTCGGCGAGTTCGAGGCCCTCGGCGTCGAGCACGCGCGCCGCGGCCGGCTGCTTGACGAGGGCATCGACGCGGTGCGCGCCGCGCTGCGCGACGAGTTCCCCGAGCACGAAGGCGAGCGCTGGTCGTTCCGCGACCTCGGCGTGGCGCCGCGCCCGGTGCAGGACGGCGGCCCGCCGATCTGGGTCGGGGGCAGCTCGACCGCCGCGATCCGCCGCGCCGCGCGCCGCGGCGACGGCTGGCTCCCGCAGGGACCGCCGGAGGTCGGCATGCGCGACGCGGTGGCGATGCTGCTCGAGGAGCGCGCCGCGGTCCACGGCGAGGGGCTGCCCATCGACATCGGCGCCAACGCCGAGTTCGTCTACGTCGGCGACTCGCCCAACGACCTCGGGCGCGCCGAGCTGTCAGGCGACCCCGAGCACATCGCCCAGCGCCTGGCGCGCTACCGCCGCATCGGCGTCAACCAGCTGCAGATCAGCCTGCGCACGCGCAGCGCGGCGGAGACCTGCGAGCAGCTGGAGCGGATCGGCGCCGAGGTGCTGCCCCTGCTGGAGGAGGACCGCTGATGCTGCTCGAGGGACGTGTCGTGGTCGTGTCCGGCGTCGGGCCGGGCCTCGGTCGCGCCGTCGCGCTGGGTGCCGCAGCGCAGGGCGCCGATGTGGTGCTCGCGGCGCGCCGCACGAAGCGGTTGGCGTCGGTCGCCGCCGAGGTCGAGGCGCTCGGCCGCCGCGCCGTGCAGGTGCCCACCGACATCACCGACCCCGCGGCGTGCGATGCGCTCGTCGCCGCGGCGCGCGCCGAGCTCGGCGGCGTCGACGTGCTGGTCAACAACGCGTTCACCGACGGCACGTACACCTCGGTGCTCGTCGGCGACCTCGACGACTGGCGCTCGACGATGGAGGTGAACCTCTACGGCTCGCTCCAGATGACCCGCAGCGCCGCGCGCGCCATGATCGAGGAGGGCCGCGGCGGCAGCATCGTGATGATCAACACCATGGCCGTGCAGCGCCAGGAGCCGACGTTCGGCGCGTACGCGGCGTCGAAGGCGGCGCTGGCGAGCGTGACGCGCACCCTGGCGCGCGAGCTCGGCCCGAGCGGCATCCGGGTCAACGGCGTGCACCCCGGCTACATCTGGGGCCCGCCGGTGCAGTGGTACCTGGACCACCTCGCGAGCGAGCGCGGCGTGGAGCCCTCGGTGGTGCGCGGCGAGCTCGAGGCGCAGATCTGCCTTCGGCGCATCCCGACCCCCGAGGAGATCGCCGGCACCGTGACGTTCCTCGCATCGGACCTCGCCGCGGCGGTCACCGGTCAGGCGATCTCCGCCAACGGCGGCCACCACCTCGCCGGTCCCTGAGCCGGCGCGCCGGGTGCGGGCGGCGCCGGAGCGCGACGATGCAGGCGCAGCGACGAGGGGAGCAGGACCGATGGTGCGAGCAGGGTGCGTCCTGAGCCGGAGCGGCACGTGAGCGCCCGGGTGGTGGTCGTGACCGGCGGTGCGTCGGGCATCGGCGCAGCGATGGTGCGCGCGTTCGCCGCGCAGGGCGACGCAGTCGTCCTCGGCGACATCGACGAGGTCGCCGGCGTCGCGCTCGCCCAGGAGGTCGTCGCCGCCGGCGGCACGGCGCGCTTCGTGCGCGCCGACGCCGCCACCTCCGAGGGCGCGGACGCGCTGGTGGCCGATGCGCTCGATGCCTTCGGCGCGCTGCACGTGGCGTGCAACAACGCGGGGATCAGCGGACCGGCCGCTGCGGTGCGCGACATCGAGCTCGACGCGTGGGAGCGCACGCTGCGCGTGAACGTCACCTCGGTGCTGCTGTGCATGCAGGCGCAGCTCCCGGCCATCGAGCGCAGCGGCGGGGGTGCGATCGTGAACACCGCGTCGGTCGCCGGGCTCGTGGGCGTGCCGAACATGGCCGCCTACAGCGCGTCGAAGCACGCGGTCGTGGGGCTCACGCGGAGCGCAGCGCTGGAGTGGGCGCGCAAGGGCATCCGCATCAACGTGCTGTGTCCGGGCACGGTGCGCACCCCGATGCTGCGGGCGTACGTGGGCGGCGACGAGGACCTGCTGGAGGCCGCCGGCCGCCACGGCTCGCCGATGGGACGCCTCGGTACGCCCGAGGAGATCGCCGGCGCCGCGCTGTGGCTGTGCTCGGACGCCGCGGGCTACGTGACCGGCCACGCCATGGCGGTGGACGGCGGCGCGGCGGCGATGTAGGACGGTGGGGTGGGAGGCGGGATGCGACTGCTCGATGCGGGACCAGCGATCGTGACCGGTGGCGCGTCGGGCATCGGCGCCGCCACGTGCCTGGCGCTGGCGGCGGCCGGGTCGCCGGTGGTGGTGGTCGTCGATCGCGACGGCCCCGGTGCCGAGGCGATGGCGAAGGAGGTCGGGGGCGTCGCGGTGCACGTCGACGTGCGCGACGAGGCGGACCTGCTCGACGCGCTCGCCGAGGTGCACGAAGCGCACGGCGCGCCCGCCGCGCTGGTGACGTGCGCCGGCACGGGGATGCTCAAGGGCGTGCTCGATCACCGCGACGACGAGTGGCAGCGCCTCATCGCCGTGAACCTGTCGGGCACGTACCACGCGGTGCGTGCGGTGGGCCCCGCCATGGTCGCCGCGGGCGGCGGGGTGGTGGTCACCGTGGCCAGCCCGAGCGGCGTGCAGCCCACCTTCGGCGAGGCCCCGTACTCCGCCGCCAAGGCTGGCGTGATCGCGCTGACGCGCTCGATCGCCCTCGAGCTGGCGCCGGCGGTGCGCGCCAACTGCGTGTCGCCCGGCGTCGTGGCGACGCGCCTGACCGAGCCGCTGCTGCGCGACGACCAGCGGCGCGCAGCGATCGAGGGCGCGACGCCGCTCGGGCGCGTCGGCGACCCGGCTGAGGTGGCGTCGGTCATCGCGTTCCTGTGCTCGCCCGCTGCGGCCTACGTCACCGGCCAGCACCTCGTGGTCGACGGCGGCGCCGGCCTGGTCAGCGCGCAGGTGGACCGCGTGCTGCGCGATCTGCTCGGCGACCCGGGCTCGCTCAGCTGATGGGCAGCGCCGGCGTCCAGTCGGCGTCGTCGAACCACTGCTGGTCGATCAGCTCCCAGCCGCGGCGCAGCGCGGCGAGCTGATCGGGCGCCAGCGTCGTGCGCCACCGCTCGGCCACCACCGAGGCGTCGCGGTGGATGTCGAACGGGCTGGGCAGGAAGCGGTCGGTCGCGTACTGCTCGACGCGAGCGCGCAGCTGGTCGTCCCACGGGAGGCCGAGCGCGGCGAGCAGCGGGGGCAGCGCCTCCATCGGGTCGCGGGCGACGTCCTCGTAGCGCACGGTGACCTCCGCCCCCGCCTGCACGACCGAGCGGTGCAGGGCTGCCTGCCAGAGCCCGTGGCGCGCCCACGGGTCGTCGCCGAGCCCGGCGTGCGCCAGCGACTCGTCGAGCACGTCGCCGCCGATGCCGGCGGGCCAGGGCGCGGTGCGCAGCCAGCCGAGGCGGTCCCACGACGCGGCGACGCCGGCGGGGTGGCGCACCAGGTGCACGACGATCGGGTCGTGGCGCGCTACGAGCCACGACAGCCACAGCGGGTTGACCTCCTTGATCACCAGGCGCACCCCGCGGTCGCGCGGCGCCCACCGCGCGCGCTCCGCGTTGACCCGTCGGGCGAAGCGCGGCAGGCCGGCGAAGGCGTCCTCGGCCGCCGAGCGCAGCTGCTCGTCGGGGCCGTCGGCGCCGAGGCCCTCGACCCAGCCCCAGCCCTCGGGTCGCGGCGGGCGTGACTGCGTGAGCGGCTCGCGCAGGTAGGCGGCGCCGGTCGCCCCGCCGAGGACCTGGCCGAGCCACGACGTGCCGCCGCGCGGCAGCCCGATGAGCAGGATCGGTCGCGCCGCGCCCTCGGTGCGCGCCCGCGCCGCGGCGCGGGCGCCGGGCAGGTGGGCCCAGCGCACCCAGTGGTCGTCGCTCCAGCGCAGCGCCGCGACGACCGGCGGCCGCTTGGCCAGCGCCCGGCGTCGGGCGGGCGGCAGGCCGGGGATCTCCACGGTCGCGGAGGGTACCGGCGCCGCCCGCACGTCACGATCTCGGCCCCAGCGCCGCCGCCCGCCGCCACTAGAACGCGTTCCAGTTTTCTGGTACGTTGCCGCCATGCAGGACTTCCCCAAGGTGGTGTCGGTCGACGATCACGTCATCGAGCCGCCGAACGTGTGGCAGGACCGCCTCCCCGCGAAGCTCAAGGAGGTCGGGCCGCGCGTCGAGCGCCACCCGTGCGCCTCGATGAGCTTCGTCGGCGGCAAGTTCGCCTACGAGATGGGCACCGAGGGTCCGATGGCGGACTGGTGGATGTTCGAGGACAAGGCGATCCCGCACACCCGGGTCGCCGCCGCGGTGGGCGTGCCGCGTGAAGAGGTCACCGTCACACCGATCACCTACGACGACATGCGGCCGGGCTGCTACGACCAGGCCGCGCGCCTCGAGGACATGGACGTCAACTGGACCGAAGCGCAGATGTGCTTCCCGACCATGCCGCGCTTCTGCGGGCAGACCTTCACCGAGATGGCCGACCGCGAGCTCGGCCTCGCCTGCGTGCGCGCCTACAACGACTGGATGGTCGACGAGTGGTGCGCGGGCACCGACGGCCGCCTCATCCCCCTGATGATCGTGCCGCTGTGGGACGCCCGGGTGGCCGCGGCGGAGGTCGAGCGCATGGCAGCGCTCGGGGTGACTGCGACGTGCTTCACCGAGATCCCTCCCTTCCTCGGCCTGCCGTCGATCCACTCCGGGGAGTGGGATCCGTTCTTCGACGCCTGCGCGCAGGCCGGCGTGGTGCTCAACATGCACATCGGATCGTCGTCGCGGATGCCCTCGACGTCGGAGGACGCGCCGGCCATGGTCGGCTCCACCATGACGTTCACCAACTGCATGATGTCGATGGTCGACTTCATGCTCTCGGGCGTGCTCGTGCGCTACCCGGACCTGAAGCTCGCCTACGCCGAGGGCCAGCTCGGCTGGATCCCCTACATCCTCGAGCGCGCCGACAAGGTGTGGGAGCACAACCGGGGCTGGGGCGACGTCGGCGACCTCGTCCCCGAGCCGCCCTCCACCTACTACTACCGGCAGATCTACGCCTGCTTCTTCGACGACGAGTTCGGCCTCACGCCGACCGCGCTGGAGAAGATCGGCGAGCGCAACGTGCTGTTCGAGACCGATTACCCGCACTCCGACAGCACGTGGCCGCACACCAAGGAGGTGGCCCAGAAGCTCATGGGGCACCTGCCCATCGAGACGCAGCGGCTCCTCGTGCGCGGCAACGCCATCGAGCTGTACCGCCTCGACCTCGAGCCGTAGCCCGTGGCCGACCACGACGAGTTCCGGCTGCTGATCGGCGGCGAGCGCATCGTCGCGAGCGGCGGCACCTTCGAGGTGACCGACCCCGCCACCGGCGCGGTCGTGGGCCACGCGCCCGACGCCACCGAGCAGGACGCGCACGACGCGGCGCAGGCTGCGGCCGACGCGCTGCCGGGCTGGTCGCGCACCCCGCCCGAGGAGCGCAGCGCGCTGCTGGCGCGCGCCGCGGACCTCCTCGACGCCGCCTACGGCGAGCTCGTGCCGCTGGTGCAGGCGGAGACCGGCGCCACGTTGCGCGTCACCAAGCAGATGCAGGTGCCGATGGCCGCGGTGCGCCTGCGCCGCTACGCCCGGGGCGCGCTGGAGCCGACGCAGGTGCCCGTGCCGCCGTCGGTCATGCCCACCACCGCGCTCGCACCTGGCGGTCTCGTCGGCGGGGTGGCGGTGCGCCAACCGGTAGGCGTCGTAGCGTGCATCACGTCCTACAACTTCCCCATGACCAACATGGCGGGGAAGATCGGCCCCGCACTCGCCATGGGCAACACGGTGGTCGTGAAGCCCGCGCCGCAGGACCCGCTCGGGGTCATCCGCATGGCCGAGATCGTGGCCGACGCCGGCTTCCCGCCCGGGGTCATCAACGTCGTCACCGAGCAGGGCAGCGCGGCGGGTCAGGCGCTCGTGGCCTCCGAGCTCGTCGACATGATCAGCTTCACCGGCTCGACCGGGGTCGGTCGCCACATCGGCTCGGTCGCCGGCGGGCGCATGGCGCGGCTGCTCCTCGAGCTCGGCGGCAAGGGCGCGGCGGTCGTGTTCGACGACGCCGATGTGCGCACCGCGGTCACCGGCATCACCAGCACGTGGGCGTTCCACTCCGGGCAGATCTGCACCGCGCCAACCCGCGTCCTCGTGCAGCGCGGCCTCGAGCAGCAGCTCGTCGAGGCGCTGGCCGGTGCCGCCGCTCGGCTGAAGGTCGGCGAGCCGCTCGAGCGCGACACCGTCGTCGGTCCGGTCATCTCGCTCGCGCACCGCGACCGCATCGCCGGCTTCATCGACGGCGCCGTCGCGCAGGGCGCCACCGTGGCTGCCGGCGGCGCGGCGCCCGAGGGCCTGGAGGGCGCGTACGTGGCGCCGACGCTGCTGGCGGGCTGCACGCCGGAGATGACTGCGGTGCAGGAGGAGATCTTCGGCCCGGTCGTGGTCGTCGTCCCCTTCGACGACGAGGACGAGGCCGTCGCGCTCGCCAACGGCACCAGCTTCGGGCTGTACGACTACGTGTTCTCCGCCGACACCGCCCGAGCGTTCGCGGTGGCGAACCGCCTGCGGTCTGGCACCGTGGGCATCAACACCGTGCAGCGCAACCACGAGCTGCCCTTCGGCGGCTTCAAGCAGTCCGGCGTCGGCCGCGACGGCGGGTCGTTCGGGTTGCACGCCTACAGCGAGCTGCAGAGCATCACCTGGGCGGGCTGACGCGCCGCTGGCGCGTCGGGCTGCTCGCATCGATCGATCGAGCACAGGAGGTCCCGTGCGGGGCATCGCGTTCACCGACGACGGCCTGACCGTCACCGACGAGATCGAGGTGCGCGACCCGCGCCCCGGCGAGGTGCGCGTGCGCATCGTCGCCGCGGGCATGTGTCACAGCGACGTCAGCGTCATCGACGGCACCATCCCGTTCCCGCGTCCGGTCGTGCTCGGTCACGAGGGCGCCGGGGTCGTCGAGTCCCTCGGCGAGGGGGTCAGCGGCGTGGCGGTCGGCGACCACGTCGTGCTCACCACGCTCGGCTCCTGCGGGCGCTGCGGCGCGTGCGAGTCGGGTCGCCCGACCATGTGCAAGGCCAACGCCGGCAAGCTGTCGCGCCCCTTCACCGTGGGCGGCGACCCGGCGTTCGCGTTCGCCAACCTCGGCGTGTTCAGCGAGGCGGTCGTGGTGCGCGCCAACCAGGCGGTGCCCATCGCCCCGGACGTGCCCATGGACGTGGCATCGCTCATCGGCTGCGGGGTGCTCACCGGCATCGGCGCCGTGCTGAACCGCGCCCGCGTGCGCCCGGGGGAGTCCGCGGTCGTCATCGGCGCCGGGGGCATCGGGCTCAACGTGCTGCAGGGCCTCGGCCTCGCCAACGCCACGCCGGTCATCGCCGTGGACACCAACCCGGCGAAGGAGGAGCTGGCGCGCCGGTTCGGGGCGACGCACTTCATCGCCGCGGGCGACGGGGTCGACACCATCGAGGCCGTCAAGGAGATCTGCCCCGCCGGCGTGGACTGGGTGTTCGAGTGCGTCGGGCACCCCGCCCTGATCCGCCAGGCCACCGACCTGCTCGACTGGGGCGGCAGCGTCGTGCTGCTCGGTGTGCCCAAGCTCGGCACGGAGGCGTCGTTCGTGGTCAACACGATGTACCAGGACAAGTCGATCCTGGGCTGCCGCTACGGCTCGTCGCGGCCCGCCCACGACATCCCGTTGTACGTGCGGCTGTGGCAGGAGGGTCGGCTGCGCCTGGACGAGCTCGTGACGCGCACCTACCCCCTCGCCGATGTGGCGACGCTGCTCGAGGACCTCCACCATGGCGAGCTGGCTCGCGGCGTGCTGCACGTCGGGGAGGTCTGAGCGGTGCCGCTGCCCGACGACCTGCGCCAGCTCGCCGCCGAGGTCTCCAACTGGGGGCGGTGGGGCGACGACGACGAGCGCGGCACGCTCAACCTCATCGACGCCGATGCGGTGCGCCGCGGGGTGGCCGCGGTGCGCGACGGGCGACGGGTGTCGCTGGCGATCGCGCTGGATCAGACGAGTCCGCAGCAGGGCGGCGCCCCGAACCGCATCGCGCCGCTGCGCACCATGCACTCGATCAACCAGACCTACACCGGCGTGGAGGGCGACGCGGCGTTCAACGACGACACCGTGGTGATGTCGATGGCCGCGGGCACGCACGTCGACGCGCTGGCGCACGTGTCGTACGAGGGCAAGCTCTACAACGGGTTCGACGCCTCGACGGTGACCGCCTCGGGCGGCGCCACGCGCTGCGGGGTCGACAAGCTCGGGCCGATCGTGACGCGCGGGCTGCTGCTGGACCTGCCGGCGATCAAGGGCGTCGAGCGCCTCGAGCCCGGGTACGCCATCGAGCCCGAGGACCTCGACGCCGCAGTCGAGCTGACGGGCGTGGCGGTCGAGCCGGGCGACGCGGTGCTGGTGCGCACCGGGCACATGCAGCACTTCCACGCCGGCGACACCTACGCCTTCAACCACGACTCGCCGGGGCTCTCCACGCGCACGATCCGCTGGTTCCACCGCCACGACGTGGGCGCGGTGTTCACCGACACCTACATCTTCGAGGTGTGGCCGCCGGAGTCGTGGGGGATCCTCATGCCGGTGCACATGATCCACCTGCGCGACATGGGGCTCGTGCAGGGGCAGAACTGGGACCTGGAGGGTCTGGCGACCGCGTGTGCCGAGGCCAGGCGCCGCGACGTGCTGCTGGTGGCGACCCCGGAGCCCTTCACCGGCGGCTGCTCCACCCCCGTCCACCCCGTCGCGGTGCTGTAGGCGCGCCTGGCCGTCCACAGCGCGGTGCGCCACGCGGTGGACATCTCATCGTCGGCGGGTCATCCCTTCCCACTCGACCCCGGCGGCGAATCGGCGGTTCAGGCGCCTCACGCGTCGATCCTCGCTCGGCGCAGTCGGCGCAGTCGGAAGTGAGATACCAACGCGCTGGCGGTCAGCTCGTCCACGGCCTGCCCCTACTGGTCCGGAGATTTGCGAGACGCGCCATCGGTGACCGCGCCAGCAAGGTCGCCGACGAACGGGACCTGCTCGCCTGACAGGACAGCATCCACACCAGCGACCGCGGGCTCGAATCCATCGATCGCTAGCCAGACGCTCGTGAGATCTGCAGGAACCGACAGCTCGATCGTCCACTCGCATCCGAGCACGTCATCGTCGTTCACCATGACTGTCGCCACTTCGCTGATTCCGTCAGCGTCTCCTCCCAGGAACCGCGGGAGGTCAGACAGCAGGTCACGCACTAGGTACGTGCGCGCTTCGGTGAGTTGGGTGGTGCCGATCTGGTCGCGTTGGTCATCAGAGCTCAGCAGGCGAAGGACCGTAGGTGCGTCGGTCGGGACGGCTCCTGACGTTGGCGGGCACAGGCCCTCCGAGCCGAACGCAACGATTCTCGCAGCGCCTGACGACATGGGCGGTTCTGCGTCCTGCAGCTGGCCCGTTCGTATCAGCACGATGAGCTGAACGAGCATGACCCCCGAGACCAGGGGCCGCACACGCCTGCTGAACCACTGAGGTGACCGCGGCTCGACATGCTGCGCGGCACTCGAACCCACATCTGGAATCGCGTCGCCACCAGCCGGGCCCGCCTTTGGTGGCGTGAGGAGCACCCAGCATGCGATGGCGCCCAGCGGACCACCAACGATGGCCATATTGGGTCCGCCCCCAGCAACCAGCGGCCATGCAGTCAGGATCACGAAGCAGACGATGGTGAGGGGCATCCGGCCACTGGGAGCGGTGCCCTTGAACCGGCCCGGTCCAGTGACAGGGCTGCCGATCGTCACGACCTTGGTCGCACGACGGCGGCGACAGGATTCCAGAGGCCACTCAGCGGGGCTCGGCGCCGCTGAACCGGCATGTGTACTCGCCTCATGGCCGCGGTGCGATCAGGCACAGTGAGTCGATCACAGCTTCGATGTCGGGCAGATGCTCGTCCTCCAATGTGATTGCGGTCGCTGTGATGGCAGTCCCATCGACGAGCGCGAGAACCATGACCGCCTGCTCGGTGTAGTCATCGCCAGGATGCCCGAGCGTGAAGTTCACCCGCTGGGCCGGGGACTCACCAAGGACCCATTCCCGACTCACCACGCCGGTGGCCGACGCCGCCCGTCCTCCTCTGCTGAACTGTGCGAGCTGGTCCGCGTACCAACGTGCGTAGGTATCGAGGTTCGCCGGATCCATGGGACCGACCGATTCGTCTAGCAAGTCAATCGCCGGGCGGGCCTCGACGAAGATCCCCGCGGCGGATTCATCGGCATCGTCGGGATTGTCGGTGTTGCGAAGTGGGCCCTGAGCGCCCGCCTGTCGGTCGTTGCGCACAGTCGTCCATCCGGCTGGGTTGACCCACCCGACCCCGCTTCGCGGGTCAAGGACGAGGTCTGGCGAGTCGCTCGCGCAGTAGGACGACTCCGAGGTCGCCTCCGATGTGCCAGGCATGCTCCCGGTGCCCGGACCTGTGGCGGACGACTGCGAAGGTGCGCCAGTCCCTGTGTCCGCCACCACCTGATCCGACGTTCCGGAGCACGCGGCACAGATCGGAATCAGGACGACAACGGCTGCACAGAGTCGAACCTGGCATCGGGCGGTCACAGACGCACCCCTGCCGTGCCACGCAACCGGCTGAGGTACTCGGTTCATGGTTGGGTGGCCCTCGTCACATAGAGGGCTCGGCCCGGCGGGTTCGAGGGGTCCAGCAGCACCGGGGGTTCCTCGGCGGCAAACCACGCCAGCTCACCCTCGTAGGTAGCGAGCAGCTCATCGGCAAGCCGACGTGCGTCATCTCTGCGATCCGGGCTGTTGAATGGATCATCAAGTGAGAGCCCCAGTGTGACCGAGCCGCCGCGAGCAAAGCCCACGAGAACCTGGTCGAACGCCATGCTCATGGGTGCGAGGTACATCGTGAACGCCCGACGTGGGTCGCCAAACCCGAACGCGAGCGCCTCGGCGAGTCCGGGCGGATCAAACGTCTCCCAGTCCTCCAACGCAAGGTCATCAAGCGCCCCCTGGTACCCGACAGGCACGACCGAGAGCGACCCGACCGACACCGCTGGATCGACGTACTCCGCCACGAACGCTTCAACCTGCGCCACCGAGCGGTCTGCGACTACGACGTACACATCCAGACAGGGCGGCACCGGCACCTCCCAACCCGCCGACAACGTGCCGAAGTTGCTCGCGGGGCGCGCTACTTCGTGCGCTCGAGTCTGCCACCTCGGTGGTGTGGCGCGCGGTGGTTGTGGTCACGGTCGGTGGTTGTGTGTTCACAACCTTTTGTGGTTGACGGGGTGGTGGTGGGCGGCTAGAGTCGAACACGTGTACGAGTCGAGTGTGTCGAGCGAACCGAGCGTGGTGACCGATCCGGGTGTGCCGGG
>JBBRAZ010000049.1:0-26497 GCA_038206295.1 Acidimicrobiales bacterium | reverse complement strand
GCGCACTACGGGCCCTCGCGAATCGGCTCGTCGGCATCCTTCACGGCTGCCTCCGCCACCACGCCACCTACGACGAGCACACCGCTTGGGGCCACCGCAACCAACTCGCTGCTTGACACCAACCGCCCGTGGGATGTCTAGGTGGGGGCGAAGAGGGGGGTGGCGGCGCTGCGGCCGCGGAGCTGGGCGGTGGCGACCTGCGCCCACGCGGCGGCATCCTCGCCGGCAGCCGCGATCGTGGCCTCGTCGGCCAGCACCCGCTCGGGGCGGGCCTTCGCCAGCTCGGTGAGGCGGGCGGCCACGTTCACCGCGTCGCCGATCACCGTGTACTCGTAGCGCCGCTCGTTGCCGATGTTGCCCGCCACCACGCTGCCCGACGCCACGCCGATCCCCACCGGTGGCACGTCGTCGAGCGCGCCGAGGCGGTCGCGCAGCTCGCGGGCGCATCGCAGCGCGACCGCCGCGTGGTCGCTCTGGTCCGCCGGCGCGCCGAAGACGCACAGCGCCGCGTCGCCCTCGAACTTGTCGACCCACCCGCCGTGATCCATCACGACGTCGACCACCGTGCCGAACGCCAGGTTCAGCACCGCGACGACCGCTTCGGGATCGTGCTGCTCGGAGAGCGTGGTGAAGCCCTCGAGATCGATGAACAGCGCGCTGAGGTCGCGCCGCTCGCCGCCGAGGCGCACGCCGTCCTGGATGGCCGCGGTGGCGACGTCGACGCCGACCTGCCGGCCGAAGAGGTCGTGGAGCCGCTGGCGGTCGCGCAGACCGAGGACCATCTGGTTGAAGCCGGACTCGAGGCGGCCCATGTCGCCGGAGTCGTCGACGGCGACGGTGGCCTCCAGGTCGCCGCCCTCGACGCGCGCCATCGCCGCGCGCACCCGGTCGAGCGGGTCGGCGACGGCCTTCACACTGACGCGCATGATGAGGCCGCTCGCCAGGAACGCCGTCGCGGCGAGCACCGACGTGCGCACCCACAGGCCATCGAGCTGCGCGGCGGTGAGCCCGATCGGCAGCATCGCGATCGCCAGCAGCGGCATGCCTGCCGACAGCAGCCACGCCAGCATGAGCCGCGCCCGGATGCCGACGCGGTTCGTGGGCAGCGGCGAGTCCTCGAGCGCCTTGATGAACACCGGGCGGAAGTAGCGCTCGAGCAGGAGGTAGAGCAGCGCGCAGGTGGCGAGGCCGGCGAGCAGGATGCCGACCGCCAGCCGACGCGCGCCGTCGTTGAGCACCCCGAAGATGAGCGCGGCGCCGATCCACTGCGCGAGCGCCGACATCGTCTGGAGCAGCGGCTGGGCCAGCGCGATGCGGCGCTCGTCGTCGGTCGGGGGGCGGTCGGAGGCGAGCCAGACCACGACCGGTCCGAGCACCCGGTGGTTGAACGGGATGGAGACGAGCACGCAGGCGGCGATGTAGCCGGCGAACACCACGGTGTTGAGGGTCTCGGCGTCGGGGGTGGAGAGCCCGGCCTCGACGGGGAAGAGCAGTCGCAGGTAGACGACGATGAGGATGCCGCCGGCGCCGTTGGCGAGGACCTGGAGGAACACGACGCCCGCAGCGGTGGCGACCGCCTTCTCGCGCGAGCCCCACCCCAGCCGCCGGCGCAGCTCGTCGCCCAGTTCCACCGGACGAGTGTAAGCACGAGGCGCTCGGCGGGCCGTGGGACCTTGGTCACCTCCGCAGTCGCCGGGCGCGGTGACGTCGTGGTGCTCGGGTAGCGTCGACGTCATGGTCGAGTCGATCCACGTCAAGGGCCGTGTGCGCCCGACCCGCCCGGGGCGGGCTGGGCCCGAGCAGCCGGCGATGGGGCTCCTCGACGCGGTGCTCGAGCGCTACGACGAGGAGCTGCCGCCCCCGCCGCCGGACGAGCAGCAGGCGCTGGCCGACGCGCTGGAGCGGTTCCGCATCGAGTTCCGCACGTCGCTCGAGGTGCTGCTGCGGATCATGCTCGAGGAGGTGTGCTGGCGGCTCGAGCAGCGCGGCCACCACGCGTGGGTCGTGGAGGAGACCGCCGAGGGCGGCGAGCCCGGCGCCCGCGACGCGATCACGCTGCACATGCTGCCGATCGGCTACGAGCCGGGGACCGACGAGGCCTCCACGCTCACGTTCCTCGCGCAGCCCGAGGACCGGGCGGTCATCGTCTGCGAGCACATCGGCGGCACCGAGCGCCGCGACGTGCCCATCGGGACGTTCGGGGTGAGCGACCTCAACGAGGAGAACGTCGCCGTGCTCGGCTCCGAGCTCGTGCGCCGGGCGTTCGCGGTCTACCCGCCGATCCCCTCACGGGAGACCGAGGACCCATCCATCGCCCGCGACCAAGCCCCCGACGACACCTGACGCACCCGCGCACCCCGCCCCCCCACGCCCCCACGCCGCCGAGATCGCACATTGGCCTTCTCGGCGTGCTGCGTGGACTCCCAGTCTCACCACGCCGCCGAGATCGTCTTGCGTGGGGGGAGTAGCGTCGGAGCGTGGGTAGGGGCGCGCGGTTCGTGGTGGTGGCGGCGATCGCGCTGACCTCGACACTCGCGAGCCTCACCGTCGTGCCCGCGGTGGCGGAGTCGACCGGACCTGTCCCGTCGTCGGCGGCCGGTGGGGGCGAGGCGGGCCATGCGGCGAGCGGACCGTGGAACGTCCTTCCGTTCGCAATCAGCAAGACACCGACGGCCAACTCCCTCTCGGCCTGCTTCCTCGATTCGCCTCCCGGCGTGACGGTCGAGACGTGCTCCGGGCCGAGCCAGGGCAACTTCGGCTCGCAGTCGATCTTCCGCGCGTCGGAGGGATTGTGCGGCAGCGGCACCAACGGCCTGGCTGCCCGGCACAACACCGCCATGGGCGCCGACCATGAGATAGCGGTCTACGCGACTGATCCCACCTCGTTTCACCCCAGCAGCCTCGCAGCCGATGCAGTGGTGGAGTCGTGCGCCAACGCCGGGGCTGGACCCGATGCGCTGGACACCATCACCGGGGCATCAGTCTCCAAGGATGACTTCGCCATCGGACTGCTCCGCACCAGCTATGTGTTTCCCGACGGTCAGAACGGTCGACTGACGCGCTACCCGACCACGACCCCGGCGTGGCCCACGGGCACGTTCACGGTCAACCCCGACCAGTCGTTCGCCGACATCGACAACAAGGGGCTGTGGGAGTTCATCGGAACCGCCGGCCGCACGTTCGGCGGCAGATGGGCCACTCCGGCGGGCATCGACCCGCTGGTGGTCGGCAACAACGACCCGGACAAGTCGTGGGACCTGATGGGCTCCGACCTCCCCGGCATCTGCGATCCGTCGACGGACCCGTTCGTCGACAACGGCGGCAACGTCTGGCCGTGGAACCTGACGCGCATGCAGCACTGCATGTACGCGGTCGATCAGTCCTCCGCAACCGCGATCCTGTTCAATCGGCAGGACATCGACGACCCGGCCGATCCCTTCGCCAGGTACGACATCGAGTACTCGCCACGCTTCGCGTGGGCGCCCGAGTCCTGGCGGGACTTGACCACGTGGCTCAACGGCGGCTCCACCGAGTGGGAGATCAAGCGGCTCCGCCCGGTGTACATGGTGGACACCGTGTTCACGGAGCCTGGTGGCGCAGCGTGCATCTGGCGTGCAGGGGAAGGGCGGCTGGATCGCGGCGGCTGCAATGTCGACAGCACCTTGCGCTCCGGGTCGATGCTGGCCTTCGACGTCCCCTGGTTCGGCGCCTCCGACCCCACGATGCTGCCGTCCCACGTCTACGACCGGGGCGCGGCGCCGCCGGTGCCGTCGTTCAGCGATGTGTCGCTGGGTCATCCGTTCTACACCGAGATCCGGTTGGCGGCGTGGTACGGGTGGGTTGCGGGCTATCCGGACGGGACGTTCCGCTCGACCTTGCCGGTGACTCGCCAGGCGGCGATGGCGGTGCTGTGGCGTCGAGCGGGTTCGCCAGCCGGGCCGTTCGATGTGCCGGCGTTCGACGACGTGCCGGCGGGGCATCCGTTCGAGACGGCGATCGACTGGGCGGTGGATGCCGGGGTGACGACGGGCTACGCGGATGGCGGCTTCCACCCGTCGGCGCCGGTGACACGCCAGGCGGGGGTGACGTGGCTGTGGCGGTTGGCGGGTTCGCCGCCGGGGCCGTTCGAGGGTTCGATCTTCAGTGATGTCGGCGCCGGGCACCCGTTCGAGACGCCGATCCTCTGGGCTGCGGACGTGGCGGTCACCGCGGGGTACGCGGACGGCACGTTCCGTTCGTTGGACGCAGTGACCCGCCAGGCCCTCGTCGCCTGGCTCATCCCCACCTGACCGCCGACCCATCCGCCCACCTGACCGCGCCGCTTCCAGCGATCTTGGCGCGCTGCGTGTACTCCCAGTCTCACCACGCCGCCGAGATCGCACATCGGCCTTCTCGGCGTGCTGCGTGGACTCCCAGTCTCACCACACCGCCGAGATCGTCTTGGTGGGGGGAGTAGCGTCGGAGCGTGGGTAGGGGCGCGCGGTTCGTGGTGGTGGCGGCGATCGCTCTGACGGCCACCCTCGCGAGCCTCACCGTCGTGCCGGCGGTGGCGGAGCCGGCTGGCCCAGCTGAGCCGCCGGTCGAAGGGGTCAGTGCCGCCACCGACGCCGACGGCGCCGCCACCGGTGTCGACGGTGGCCAGTCGCCGGGCGGTGCGGGTGGTGCCATCGGTGGCCGGTGGAACATTCTCCCGTTCCCCATCTCGAGCACCGCCACCGGCGACGCCGTCTCGGCCTGCTTCCTCGATCCACCTCCCGGTCTGGCGGTCGAGACGTGCACCGGGCCGAGCCAGGGCAACTTCGGAATAGGCGTGATCTTCCGCGCGTCGGAGGGATTGTGCGGCAGGGGCACCAACGGCCTGGCTGTCCGACACAACACCGCCATGGGACTGGACCACAGCCTGAGCGCGTACTCTCTCGATCCCACACGAAATCAGCCCAGCAGCCTCGCCACCGACGCCGTGGTGGAGACATGTCCCAACGCGGGCGCTCTCCCAGATGCGCTGGACACCACCACCGGGGCATCAAACTCCAAGAACGACATCGCTGTTGGGCTGCTTCGCACCAGCTACGCGTTCCCCGACGGTCAGAACGGGCGGCTGACGCGCTATCCGACCACGACCCCGGCGTGGCCCACGGGCACCTTCACGGTCAACCCCGGCCAGTCGTTCGCCGACATCGACAACAAGGGGCTGTGGGAGTTCATCGATCCCACCGGTCGCTCCTTCGGCGGCGGTTGGTTCACTCCGGCGGTCATCGACCCGCTGGTGGTCGGCAACAACGACGTCACCAAGTCGTGGAACCTGATGGGCTCCGACCTCCCCGGCATCTGCGACCCGACTTCGGACCCGTACGTCGACAACGGCGGCAACGTTTGGCCGTGGAACCTGTCACGCGTGCAGCACTGCATGTACGCGGTCGATCAGTCCTCCGCAACAGCGATCCTGTTCAACACGATGACCATCGACGACCCGGCCGATCCCTTCGCCAGGTACGACATCGAGTACTCGCCACGCTTCGCGTGGGCGCCCGAGTCCTGGCGGAACCTGGTCGTATGGCTCAGCGGCGGCTCCACCGAGTGGGAGATCAAGCGGTTCCGCCCGGCCTACATGGTGGACACCGTGTATGCGGATGCTGGCGGCGCAACGTGCATCTGGCGGGCTGGCGAGGGTCGGCTGGACCGCGGCGGCTGCAACGTCGACAGCGCCTTCCGCTCCGGGTCGATGCTCGCGTTCGATGTCCCTTGGTCGAGTGAGAGCGACCCAACGATGCTCCCACAGCGTGTCTTCGATCGCTTCACCAGGGCGCCGGACGCCGATCTGACGATCGAGACCACTGCGGACCTGGCCGATCCAGCGATCGGCGATGGCCACTGCGGATCGTTGGGGACCGAGACGTGCTCGCTGCGCGCTGCGATCCAGGAGGCGAACGCTCGTCCTGGCGCGGACGAGATCCTGGTTCCAGCGGGCACCTACACCCTGAGCATCGAGGGCCGAGATGAGGACGGCGGGGCGACCGGGGATCTCGATGTGCGTGATCCACTGACCATCACCGGCGCTGGAGCGGCTTCGACGATCATCGACGCCAACGGCATCGACCGCGTGCTCGACATCGGTGGCGTCGACCTCGATCTCGGTGCGATCACCATCGATGGCGTCACGATCACCGGCGGTCAGATCAGCGACGCCGTGGTCGACGCCGTGCTCGCCGGCGGCGGCGGTATTCGATCGCACGCCTCGGAGCTCAACCTCCGTGCGACCGAGGTGGTCGGCAACGCGGTTGATCAGACGTCGAGCTCGTGCGAGATGTGCGCACTCGGCGGTGGGGTGCTGCAGAGCGGTGCAGGCGCCATCGTCGTCGAGGACGTCGTGATCGCCGACAATGAGGTGCGCGGCGACGGCGCGTCCGGCGGCGGCCTCCTCGCGTTCGGTCCGGTGACGCTGCTCGACACCACGGTGACGGGCAACGAGGTGCAGGCGAGCGAGGAGGGCGCGCCCGGTCCAGGGTACGCGGGCGTCAACCTGGGAGCGGGGGTGGCCGTCGTCGGGCCGCCGGACCAGGCACCCGTCCCGGTGCTCGTCGATGGCGCCACGATCACGGGCAACAGGGTGATCGCCGAGCTCGCTGACGGCGTGCTCTACGGCGGTGGCCTCGCCCTCTCGTCGGTGGCGGCAACGGTGCGCGACACGATCATCGTCGAGAACGGCGATCTGGCCGTCACCTACGGCGCTGGCATCCTGCTGCAGGACGTCGGCGTCGGCGGCTCGACGCTCACGATCGACAGGACGGTGATCGCCGACAACCACGCGACCGGGCTCGAGATCCTCGGCTCGGACGATCCGGAGGTCGACGCCGGCGAGGTGACGGTGACGTCCTCGCAGCTGTCCGGCAACAATGGTGGGGTGTGGGTCGGCGGATCCACGGCGGTGTCCATGGAGTGGGCGACGGTGACCGACAACCAGTGGTTCGGTCTCATCGTCGTCGGGCCGGTGCCGATCGTCGCCCGTTCCAGCGTGCTCGGGCCCCAGGGCGGCAGCGCGCACGACTGCTGGGACGACCTCGGCCTCGGCGCGCAGATCATCACCTCGGTAGGTGCGGTCGCGGACTCCGATGGGACCTGTGAGCTGACGGGGCCGTCGGATCGGTCGAACGTCGACACGAAGCTGGTCGAGGACACGACGTCGTTCGCGCAGCCGGTGTGGGTGCCGGCGCTCGGCTCCCCGCTGCTCGATGCCGGGGGGTCGGGGTGTCCGGCGATGGATCTGGTGGGTGGGGTGCGGCCGTTGGGCCTGTCGTGCGACATCGGCGCGGTGGAGGCGGTGGTGGCGATGCCGTCGTTCAGCGATGTGCCGTCGACGCATCCGTTCTTCACCGAGATCGGGATGGCGGCATGGTACGGGTGGGTCGGCGGGTATGCCGATGGGACGTTCCGGCCGTCGCAGCCGGTGTCGCGCCAGGCGGCGATGGCGGTGCTGTGGCGTCGGGCGGGTTCGCCGTCGGGGCCGTTCGATGTGCCGGCGTTCGACGACGTGCCGGCGGGGCATCCGTTCGAGACGGCGATCGATTGGGCGGTCGCGACCGGGGTGACGACGGGGTACGCGGATGGCGGGTTCCATCCCACCGCTGCGGTGTCTCGCCAGGCGGGGGTGACGTGGTTGTGGCGGCTGGAGGGTGCGCCGCCGGGACCCTTCGAGGGGTCGATCTTCAGCGACGTCGGGGCGGGGCACCGCTTCGAGACGCCGATCAGCTGGGCGGTCGCCGAGGGGGTCACCGACGGGTACGCGGACGGCACGTTCCGTCCGCTGGACGCCGTGACCCGCCAGGCCCTCGTCGCCTGGCTCATCCCCACCTGACCGCCGACCCATCCGCCCACCTGACCGCGCCGCTTCCAGCGTTCTTGGCGCGCTGCGTGGACTCCCAGTCTCACCACGCCGCCGAGATCGCACATCGGCCTTCTCGGCGTGCTGCGTGGACTCCCAGTCTCACCACGCCGCCCAGAACGCGAAGGGGGTGGGTGGGGGTGGGCGGTCGGATTCGTGGGCGAGGACGATCAGCCGCGCATCGGGGGGCGGACGTCGCCTCGCTCATCGGGCTCCATCGGGCGCAGCAGCAGGTCGACCGCCAGCCACAGCGTCTTGGCCCTCGTGTGGAACAGCGTCGGGAACAGCACGCCCCACAGCACAGCGACCAGCAGCAGCAGGCCGACCTCGAAGTCCGGCCACGTCACGATCAGCCCGAGCACCTCGACCGCGAACAGGCTGCTGAAGCTGGCGATCGTGTTCATCCCGAGCGAGCCCATCGACATGCCGTTCGAGCGCTCGAGCCACAACCCGCACGTGGGGCAGCGGTCGGTCAGCGTCCCCCAGCCGGTGACGATCCCCTTGCCGCCGCACGCGCCGCACCGCTTCGCCAGCCCACGCGCCAGCGTGCGGGCGATGCCGGCCGCCGGGGGCGGGGCGTTCGGCGTGGACGGTGGCGCGGTGGTTGAGCCATCGGGTGAGTTCGGCACCCGCTCAGTCAACCATCGTCGGCCATCCCCGAGCACACGACCCCTCCAGGTCCCATCTCACCCCCGAACGTGCTCCACGTGGACACTGAGCACCGCAATTTGGGGAGTGGGGCGGGGAGGAGGGGTGGGTAGGCGGGGCGGGACGTGAGGCGAAACTAGAATCTGTTCTAGTCTTGACGCCGACCCCCGGCCTCGAGAGGACGACATGGGCGACGGGACCGAGACCCTCACCACCAGCCAGGCGGCGCGCCGCGAGCGCGTCATCCGCGCCGCGATCGACCTCGCGTCCGCGGGCGGCTACGACGCCGTCCAGATGCGCGACGTCGCCGCCGGCGCGGACGTCGCCCTCGGCACGATCTACCGCTACTTCGGCTCCAAGGACCACCTGCTCGCGGCGGGCCTCGTCGAGTGGGCCCGCGACCTCGAGCGCCAGGTCAGCGCCCGCCCGCCCACCGGCGGCACCACCGCCGAGCGCATGGTCGAGATCCTGCGGCGAGCCACGCGCGCCATGGAGAAGCAGCCCACGCTGTCCGAAGCCGTCGTCACCGCCCTGTCCTCCAACGACAAGGGCGTCGCGGGGTGCCAGGAGGAGGTCGGCGCCGTGATGGCCCGCATCCAGGACCTCGCCTTCCCCGAGGGATTCGATCCCGAGCTGCGGGCCAAGATCGTCCGCTCGCTCGGCCACGTGTGGTTCTCGTCGCTCGTCGGCTGGGTCAACGGCTGGGTCGGCATCGGCCAGGCCGGCGACGAGCTCGAGAGCGCCGCGCACCTCATGCTCGACCACCTCGACTGAGCGACCGGCCGCCGAGGAGCACCGAGTGGACTTCGACGACACCGCCGAGCTGGCTGCGTTCCGCTCCGAGGCGCGCACCTGGCTCGAGGCGCACGCGCAGCTGCGCACCGGCGACGGCCGCGACTGGGCCCGCGGCCCGATGTCGGTGCCCCCCGACCAGTCCGCCGCCTACCTCGGGCGCTGCCGCGACTGGCAGCGCACCCTGTACGACGGCGGGTGGGCTGGCCTCACGTGGCCCGTCGAGTGGGGCGGTCGTGGCCTGACGGGCGCGCACTCCATCGTGTTCAACCAGGAGGCCGCCGCCTTCGACGTCTCCACCGGGTTCATCGGCGCCGCGCAGCAGCTCGTCGGCCCCGCGCTGCTGCGCCACGGCACCGACGAGCAGAAGCGCGAGCACCTCCCGCCGCTGCTGCGCGGCGACGTGCTGTGGTGCCAGCTCTTCAGCGAGCCCGGCGCCGGATCGGACCTCGCCGCGCTCTCCACCCGCGCGGTGCTCGATGGCGACGAGTGGATCGTGACCGGCCAGAAGGTGTGGTCGTCAGGGGCGCAGGACGCCCAGCGCGGCATCCTGCTCGTGCGCACCGACCCCGACGTGCCCAAGCACCAGGGCATCACGATGCTCGTCCTCGACATGGACCTGCCCGGCGTCGAGGTCCGCCCTCTCGTGCAGGCCACCGGCGCCGCGCACTTCAACGAGGTGTTCCTCGACGAGGTGCGCGTGCCGGCGGACCGCGTCATCGGCGAGGTGCACGGCGGGTGGACCGTGGCGCGCACCGTGCTCGCGTCGGAAGCCGGGATGATCGGCGGCGCCAGCGCGCACTCCGGCTACGACGCGCTGCTGCGCCTGGCGCGCGAGCGCGGCCGCACCGACGATCCGCTCGTGCGCATCGAGCTGGCGGACGTGTGGATGCGCGAGCGGATCCTGCGCTTCATGGGCTGGCGGATGCAGACCGCGGTCGTCGCCAAGCGCGGCCGGCCGCCGGACCCGTCGGTGCTCAAGAACTTCTTCACCCGCTCGCTGAGCCGTCGCCTCGACCTGGCGGTAGCGCTCGACGGTGCCCGCGGGATGCTCTGGGAGGACGACGCCGGTGGCGCCGGCAACGACGAGGGCGACGGCTACTGGCCACGGCAGCTCGTCATGCAGTTCGCCAGCCGCATCGGCGGCGGGACCGAGGAGGTCCACTGCAACAACATCGGCGAGCGGGCCCTCGGCCTGCCGCACGAGCCTCGCACCGACCGCGACGTCCCGTGGTCCCAGCTCCCGCGCAGCTGACGCCCCCGGGGCGCGAGCCGTCGTGCGGGGTAGCCTCGGGGCGTGGTGCTGCGTGAGCGAGGGAAGCGGGTAGCAGGGATCCTGCTGGTGCTCGTCCTCGTCGCCGCCCTCCTGGTGCCCCTCATCGCGGCCGCGACCGGTTCGTAGGGGCCCTCAGGTTGGGGTGGGCGGGGGAGCGTCGGTCTCGCTCGCGGTGGCGCGGGCGGTGATCGCGGCGAGCCACGTGGTCAGCGGGACCGCGGCGACGAGCCCGATGGAACCCACCAGCGTGCGCACGATCTCGGTGGCCACCACCTCGCTGTTCGCGACGGTGCCGAGCGACTGGTTCGCCAGCACGAACAGCAGCATGAGGGGCATCGCGGCCCCGGCGTACGCCAGCACCAGCGTGTTGACCGTCGACGCCACGTGGTCGCGCCCGATGGTGAGCCCGCGCGACACGAGCCCGCGCACGCTCAGCGACGGATCCGCGAGGTGCAGCTGCCAGACGGCGGAGGCCTGCGTGACGGTCATGTCGTCGATGGCGCCGAGGCCGCCGATGATCATGCCGGCGAGGATGAGGCCCCGCAGGTCGATGCCGTCGTTGGCCGCCGTCAGGTAGAACGACGAGTCCTCGGTGAACCCCGACAGCCGCGTCAGCCCGACGAAGAGCGTGGCCAGCGCCGCGGTCAGCGCCAGGCTGCCGAGCGTGCCGAGGAGCGCGACGGTGGTCATGTCGCCGAAGCCGTGGGTCAGGTAGAGCGCGAGGAACGCGATCGCAGCCGCGCCGACGACCGCCACCAGGACCGGGCTCGATCCCTCGATGATGGCGGGCAGGACGAACACGAGGAGCACCCCGAGGCTGGCGGCGAGACCCGCGAGCGCGGTCAGGCCGCGCCAGCGACCGAGCGCCACGACGACGACGGCGAACAGCACCGCCAACCCACCGAGCACCGGCAGCCGCGCCCGATCGGCGAACTGGTACTCGAACCCCGGGCCGGCTTCGGGCGAGTAGGAGAGGACCACCCGCTCGCCGAGGTCGAAGCGCAACCCCTGCGCCACGTTGTACAGCTCCTGGGACACGACGCTGCCCGGGTGCGGGCCCTCCCGCAGCGTGAAGTCGACACGAGCACACTCGCTCGACGTCAAGGGGTCGACCGACTGGCCGGGGCAGTCCATCGCCTCGAGGGAGGTGACCTCCGCCTCGTAGAAGTCCGACACGAAGCCGTACGCCTCGAGATCCGGGCGGTCGTCCCCGCTCGGCCACAGCGCGACCATCGCCGCGAGCGTGACCAGGGCGAGCAGTCCGGCGATCGAGCGCAGCACCCGACCGGTGGCGCCGGGGAGCACGAGCTCGACGCCGTCGACGTCGTGGTGGTGTCCGCCCATTCCTCCATCGTCGCCGCCGGAGCTCGCTCGATGGGGGACCACTGCCACCGGCGTGGCTGCGCGCCGTAGGCTTCCGCCCGATGTCGTCGGGCGGAGAGGTGCGAGCGCAGGCCAGCCGGTCGGGTGAGGCCGACGCGACCGACGCGACCGACGCGACCGATGACCACACCGCGGGCCGCGTCGGCAGCGCGGAGGATGCCGGCTTCGACGTGCGATCGGCGGCCACCGCGATCGTGTGGGTCAACCTCGCGGTGGTCCTGCTCTACCGCGGCAACTTCGGGCACATCCTCTCGAGCCCGGTCATCAACAACTGGGCCACGGTGTTCGTCTCGCTCACGTTGCAGGCGCTGCCGTTCCTCGTGATGGGCGTCATCGTGTCGGCCGCCATCTCGTCGCTGGTCCCCTCCACGTGGCTCGTGCGAGCGATCCCCAAGCGCACGGCGCTCGCCATCCCCGCCGCCGGCGTCGCCGGTGCGCTCCTGCCGGGCTGCGAGTGCTCGTCGGTGCCGGTCGCCGGACGGCTCGTGAGCCGAGGCGTCTCGCCCGCAGCGGCACTCACGTTCCTGCTGTCTGCGCCGGCCATCAACCCGGTGGTGGTGGTCGCCACCGCCGTCGCGTTCACCGGCCGACCCGAGATGGTCGTGGCGCGCTTCGTCGCGTCGCTGCTCACCGCGGTGATCGTCGGCACGATCTGGTCACGCTTCGCGGATGCCGACTGGATGGAGCAGCGGCTCCGCCAGCTCGTGGATCGATCGCACGCGCACGACTTCGTCGAGACCGCGACGTCGGACTTCCTCCAGGCCGGCGGCTTCCTCGTGCTCGGCGCCGCGCTGGTCGCGACGCTGCAGACCGTCGTGCCGCAGTCCGCCGTCGACACCCTCGGCGGCGACGGGATCGTCGCCATCCTCGCGCTGGCCGTGCTCGCGGTCGTGCTGTCGATCTGCTCAGAGGCCGACGCGTTCGTCGCCGTCGGGCTCACGCAGTTCTCGATGACCAGCCGCCTCGTGTTCCTCGTCGTCGGGCCGATGGTCGACCTCAAGCTCATCGCGCTGCAGATCGGCACCTTCGGACGACGCTTCTCGCTGCACTTCGCGCCGCTCACCTTCGTGACCGCGGTCGTGGTCGGCACGATCGTCGGCGAGGTGCTCCTGTGAGGACGATGGACCGGCCGCTGATCGTGCTGGCGATCGGCGCGCTGGCGCTGTGGACCAGCCTCACCGACGCGATCCTCCAGTACCTGCGACCGTCCATGCGTCCATGGGTCGTGCTGGCAGGCGCCGTGCTCGTCGCGGTCGGTCTCGCATCGCTCGTGCTCGCGCGCCGCGCGGTGCGCGAGGAGCGCGCCCTCGCCCTGGTCCACGCCGGCGGCATCGACCCGGTGCACCCGCACGACGACGATCACCACGGCCTCGATGACCAGGTCGCGCCCGACTGCTGCAACCCGTCGGGTGGTCACGAGCACGGCCGCGTCGGGCGCGTCGGCTGGGTGCTGCTGCTGCCGGTGATCGCCGCGGTGCTGCTGGACCCGGGGGCGCTCGGCGCGTACGCGGTGTCGCGCCAGTCGCAGCTCCGGCTGGTGTCTGCCGGGGACTTCGATCTCGAGCAGCACCTGCGTGCGCACTCGTTCGGAGGGCAGACGCCGGACCTCAAGCTGAGCCAGTTCACCGTGGCCGCCCGCAACCCCGACGAGCGCGAGCTGCTCTCGGGCACGACCGTCGCGCTCACCGGCTTCGTGGTGCACGAGGAGGGGCCGCCCAACTCCTTCCTGCTCGCTCGGCTCCAGATCGGCTGCTGCGCGGGTGACGCCATCGCCGCCATCGTCGACGTGCGCGACTACGAGGGTCCGACCCTCGACGAGGAGACGTGGGTCGAGGTCATCGGGCGCTACGACCAAGCGACCACCGAGGTGGAGTCGAAGGAGAACGGCTGGTACGTCTCGCCGATCCTGACCTTCGAGTCGCTGCGGCAGATCGACGCGCCCAGCGAGCCGTACGAGTACCCGTAGTCGCAGCCACCACCCAACCACGATCCTTCTCGGCAGCGTGGTGAGACTGGGAGTCCACCCAGCGCGCCGAGAAGATGTGGGGTGGGTCGTGGGAGGTAGCGTCGGGCGGCGTGAGCCCCTTGTACACCCTGCGTCGCGATGCGGCGCGTGTCGTGCTGCTCGACGACGACGGGCGGATCTTCCTCATGCGGGCCTCCGACCCGGCGCACCACGACAAGGGCGAGTGGTGGGAGATCCCCGGCGGCGGCATCGATCGGCCGGAGACCAGCGCGCAGGGCGCGGCCCGCGAGCTCTACGAGGAGACCGGCATGCGCGCCGAGATCGGGCCGTGCATCTGGCGCCAGCACGCGGTCTTCGAGTTCGGCGGCATCCACTTCGACCAGCAGGAGTGGGTGCACGTCGCCCGCTGGACCGAGGGCACCTACGCCCCGACGCACCTCGAGGCGCTCGAGGCGATGGCGTTCACCGAGGGGCGCTGGTGGACGCTCGACGAGCTGCTCGCCAGCGACGTCGCCACCCTGCCGCGGCGCCTGCGCGAGCTCCTGCCGCCGATCGTCGCCGGCGAGCTCCCCGACCCGCCGATCGACATCACCGAGCCCGGCACCGCACCAGTCGACTCGTGAGCGCCGTCATTACCCGCCAGACCCCTGTGCGTACCTGGGTGACGATTTCGCGCACTCACCTACGCACACCGGCGTGGGGCGCGTGAGCGCTGGCGTCAGAGGGCGCCGGTTCGGAACCGGGCGAGGAACGCGGCGAGCGCCTGGCGGCTGACGGTGACCGCCGGCCGGAACGTCAGATCCGGGTAGCCGAGGGTGAGCCTCTCCTCGTACGCCCACACGATCGCCTTGCGGAACAGGTGCGTCTGCGGGACGTCGGAGAACGGCGACGGACCCGCCGGGTTCGGGCTGCCGGCCTGACGCCACAGCAGCGCCGAGAACGCCTGGCGGCTGACCGCGTTGCCCGGCTTGAACGTGCCGTCGACGTAGCCGCCGACGAGCCCGGTGTTGGCGCTCCACGTGATCGCATCGTGGAACGGGTGCGACGGCGGCACGTCGCTGAAGGGGGCGACGCCGGTGACCGGCGGGCTGCCGGCCTCCCGCCACAGCATGGCCACCAGCGCCTGGCGGGTGATCGAGTCGCCGGGCCCGTACGTGCCGTTCGCGTAGCCGTTGGTCATCCCGTTCGCGTACAGCCACCAGATCTCGCGGCTGAACCCCTGCGTGCTCGGGATGTCGCTGAACTGCTGCCACGGCGTCACCTCGACGGCGCCGATCTCGCACGCCAGGTTCTGGGGGCGGGCGAGCAGGCGCTGGTCCTCGGCGCCGCAGCTCAGGCCGCCGCGGTCGAACACGAGGCTGGGACGTTGCGGCTTGTGGGTCTTCGTCGTTCCGCCGTTGTTGGCCAGAGGTGCGAGGTTCGGGTCGCCGGTGACGTCGCTGGTGAGCGCGAACGGGCAGCTGGCGTCGCTGTCGAGGTTGTTGCCGTCGCTGGTGTGGCTGCCGGCGCCGTCGCAGTCCGCACCGCTGGTCTGGCCACCGATGATCGTGCGTCGGGTCGTGGCGCCGCCCTCCACCGAGACGCCGCCGGCGCCCGGCGCGCTGTTGGCGGTGATCGTCGAGGTGGTGATGGTGGCGGTGGTGCCCGTCTCGACCGCGACGCCGCCGGCGCCGACCGCCGCGGTGTTGCCGCTGATCGTGGACAGGTCCACGTCGAGCGTGCTGGTGTTGCCGGTGGAGGCGATGCCGCCGCCGCGTTGGGTCGCGTCGTTGCCGCTCACCGTCGAGCTGAGCACCCGCAGCACGCCGTTCGGGTCGGCGCTGGCCACCCCGCCGCCGTTGGCGGCGTCGTTGCCGGAGATGGTGCTGCGCACGATCAGGAGGTTGCCGTCGCTGCCGTTCACGCCGAAGGTCGCCGCGCCGCCGCCGATCGCTGCGGTGTTGCCCGAGACCGTCGAGTCGCGCAGCGTGGAGCGGATCTGCGACTGCGAGGCGACGCCGCCGCCGGCGCGGGTCGCGGTGTTGCCCGTGAGCAGCACGTCCTCGAGCGTCATGTTGAGCCCGCCGACCCCGCCGCCGCTGCCGGCGGTGTTGTTGGTCGCGGTGACGCCGATGATGTCGGCGCGGACCCCCACGTAGATGCCACCGCCGTAGGTCGTGTCGTCGCCGATCACCTGGTTGCCGTCGAAGGTGCTGTCGGTGATCGTGTAGCTGGCGCCGAAGCCGGTGACCGCTGCACCTCCACCACCTGATGGCGTGAAGGAGAACCCGGCGGTGAGGTCCGACAGCGTGTTGCTCGACACCGTGCTGGCGTCGATGCTGCCGCCCCCCTCGAGGAAGATGCCGGCACCGGCGGAGTCGCCGCCACCGGCGGTGTTGGCGGTGATGGTCGACTCGCTGATGGTCGCGGCGCCGCGGGCGTGGATGCCGCCACCGCTGCCGAAGAACAGGGTGCTGCCGTCGGCGTGGTTGCCGGTGATGGTCGTGCTCGTCACCTCGATCGGACCGGTGGCGGCGATCCCGCCACCGGCGACGCGCCACACGCTGTTGCCCAGGAGGTCCTCGTACACCGCCGATCCGCCGGAGATCGTCACGTCGGACACCCGCAGCATCACGCCCGGCGCGAGCGCGGTGCCCGGGGTGTGCAGGACCCGGTCGATGCCCGCGGCGTCGATGGTGGTGGTGGCTGCGCCGGCGCCTGCGATCGTGAGCTCATCGGTGACGTCGAGGTCGCCGGTCGCCGACGCGTCCTCCTTCGTTCCTTCGATCGACAGGGTGTAGGTGCCCGCCGGCAAGGTCACGGTGTCGGCGCCGGGGAGCGCGTTGGTCTCCTGGATGGCAGCGCGCAGCGAGCAGGTGCCGGCGGTGCCGTCGCCGCAGATGGTGTCGCCCGGCGTGAGGTCGACGAGGTCGCTGGTGGTGTCGACGAGGAAGGCGGCGCGGACGCCGGCTGCGCCGTTGCCGGCTGCACCTCCCGCTGCACCGCTGGTCGCGTCGCCAGCCGTCGCGGCCGCAGGCAGCGCGAGCAGCGCGGGCAAGATGAGCGCGAGCGCGCCAACGGCGCCTTGTCGTGTGGTGATCGGCATGCGTGCTCCCAGATCGACGCTCTCCGTCCCCTGCACCTTTCGGTCGTCGTGTGTCCCGCCTTGAGCAGGTCACGCTCGGTGACCGATCTGGTTGGCACCGGCGATGCTCCAGCGACGACCATCGGTGGCGTGATCGAGCACCGAGGCGACCAGGCCACGACCATCGACGGCGACCGCCAGGGCGACCGCCGCGATGGCGACGTGGAGCGCGACGAGGACGGCGTGCCGATCGGCGATTTCGCCCGCGACACAGCGCTGCGTCCCGATGCCGCGGTGCCGGGGCGCTACCACGGCGAGATCTCCGACGCCTGGCGCATCTTCTTCGCCTTCGGCGGCGTGTCGATGGCCGTCGCGCTGCGCGGCGCGCAGGAGGCCCTCGGGCGCCCGGACCTCTCGCCGCTGGCGGCCACCGCCACGTTCATCGCGCCCGTGCCGTGCGGCCCGGTCGTCGTCGACGCCGAGGTGCTGCGGTCGGGCAAGGCCGCGGCGCAGGTGGTCAGCCGGCTGTCGGTGCCCGGCACCGAGGGCGAGGCGATCCACCTGACGGCCACCTTCGCCGCCCCGCAGCCGGGCCCGGCGTTCATCGACTCGACCTACCCCGACGACGCCCTGCCGATCGAGGGCGCCGAGTCGCCTCCGCCGCAGCCCGAGGGCTCGCCGTTCCGATCGATCAACTTCCACCACCAGACCGACTTCCGCATGGCACGCCGCGGCCAGTCGATGCGCATGGAGGACTGGGAGCCAGGTGGCCCCGCCCGGTCGCTGTCGTGGCACCGCCTGCTGCGCTCGCCGCTGCTCGCGGATGGCACGCTGGACCCGATCTCCTACTGCGTTCCCGCCGACATGATCGGCCCGGCGATCTTCTCGAAGCTGGGGCCGCCGGGGCCCGACACGCCGCCGAGCTTCGTGCTCAGCCTGGAGATCGGCTTGCAGGTGTTCGCCACGACCACGTCGTCGTGGCTGCTGCAGCACGCCTGGGCGACCGTCGTCGAGGACGGGTTCGCGCACGGCCACGTCGAGCTCTGGGACTGCGACCGGCGCCTCGTCGCCGCCGCCCACCAGCGAGCGCACCTGCGACCGGTCGATCCGTCGCGCTTCCCGCCCGGCGGCACCGCCTAGCGCACCCCGCACCCAGCGCGGGGTGAGGTGCCGACGTGCGCTCGATGGGGCACGATGTGGCGTGCTGCCGAACCGGTTCACGCCGCCGACGGGGTTCCGCGTCCTCTACAGCCTGCTGGTCGCGCCGCTCGCGCTCGGCGCCCTCGACGCGATGCTGTCCGCGGAGTTCAGCCTGCTGCGGCGCTTCGCAGCGTTCGTGTTCGCCCTGTTCGTCGCCTGGCTGCTGGCGAGCATCTGGACGAGCTCGGTGCAGGTGCACGAGGACGCGCTCGAGGTGCGGCGCCTGTGGCCGGCGCGCCACCGCCACCCGTGGGCGACGGTGCGCGAGTGCCGGCACGGCTCGGTGCTGTCGTTCATCGTGCTGCGAGACGGTCGCTGGATCGTCCTCGGGTGGATGAAGCACCCCGGGCAGATGCAGGTCGCGATCGAATCGTCGCTCCCGCACCGCTGAGGGGCTCCTCAGATGGCGCGGTCGCGGCCCTCCCAGTACGGGTCGCGCAGCGTGCGCTTGTAGAGCTTGCCGCTCGGGTCGCGGGGCATCTCCTCGATGAAGTCGACGGTGCGCGGCCGCTTGAACTTGGCGAGGCGGTCCTCGCACCACGCCATGATCTCCTCGACGAGCTCCGGGCCGGGCTCGACGCCCTCCGCGGGCTGCACGACGGCCTTGATCTCCTCGCCCCAGTCGTCGTTCGGGATGCCGAAGACCGCGACGTCGGCGAGCTTGGGGAACGAGAGCAGCTCGCCCTCGATCTCCGCGGGGTAGATGTTCACCCCGCCGGAGATGATCATGTCGCTCTTGCGGTCCTTGAGGAACAGGTAGCCGGCGTCGTCGAGCTCACCGAAGTCGCCCACGGTGAAGAACGCCCCGCCCCGGCCGTCGTAGTACCGGTTGGCCTCGGTCTTGGCGGCGTCGCCCTTGTACTCGAAGGTGGCCAGCGCCAGGCTCAGGTACACGGTGCCGGGCACGCCGGGGGGCAGCTCGTTGCCATCCTCGTCGAGGATGCGGACCTCGGATCCCGGCCACGCGGTGCCCACGGTGCCGGGGCGCTCGAGCCACTCCGCCGCGGTGACGATCGTGCCGCCGCCCTCGGTCGCCGCGTAGTACTCGCTGATGGCGTCGCCCCACCACTCGATCATCCGGCGCTTCACGTCCGGCGGGCACGGCGCCGCAGCGTGCACCATGCAGCGCGTCGAGGTGCAGTCGTAGCGGTCGCGCACCTCCTGGGGGAGCGCGAGCAGCCGGTGGAACTGCGTCGGGACCATGTGGCTGGTGGTGACGTGGTGGCGCTCGATCAGCTCGAGCATGCCCTCGGGCGTCCAGCGGTCCATGAGCACGACGGTGTGGCCCATGTGCAGCGAGTTGGCCGTCCACAGCAGCACCGCGGTGTGGTAGAGCGGCGAGCCCGTGAGGTGCACGTGGTCCCCGAAGGGCTCGATGCCGAACATCGACTGGAACCCGCAGTAGAGCTCGGCGAGGTCGTCGGGGTCGATGTCGAACAGCGCTCGCTTCACGCCCTTGGGCTTGCCGGTGGTGCCCGACGTGTAGTGCATGGCGGTGCCGGCGGTGCGGCCCTCGGGCGCAGCGGCGTCCTGCGCCTCGACGAGCGCCTCCCAGTCGCCGTAGCCGGCGATGGCGCCCACGGCGAGGAGGTGGTCGCCGTCGAGGTCGACCTCCTGCGCCACGCGCTCGAGCGCCTCGGTGAACCGCTCGTGGCCGACGAGGACCTTCGCGTCGCTGTCGGTGACGATGTAGGCGATCTCCGGGCCGACGAGGTGGTGGTTGATCGGGGTGAAGTAGCACCCGATCTGCAGCGCGCCGAGGTACAGCTCCATGAAGCTGCGCGAGCTGGGCATCACCGCGGCCACGGTGTCGCCGGCCTCGATGCCGAGGCTGCGCAGCGCGTGGCTGGCGCGGTTCGCCCCGGCGAGCAGGTCGCCGGCGGTCACCTCCTCGCCCTCGGGCGTGACGAGCGCGAGGCGCTCGGGGTGCTCGGTCGCCAACCGCCAGAAGCCCAGACCCATGTCGTCCCTCCTCGGCGGCGTCGTGCCGCGCAGACCTGACGAGGCGTCAGACTAGGTGGATCGCCCGGCTGAGACAACGGCCTCGCGGCGGGTGCACGCCGCGCCGAGCGTCGAGGTGGCGCGTCGACGTCGTGTGGCAGGGGCGCGCCGGGCGGTCGTACCATCCGCCGAGACGTGCGGCCGCACCCAGCGACCGTCGCAGCCCTGAGGGGGGAACCCATGCGCGGAGCGCTCATGACGCAGGTCGGTGCCGACGATCTGGAGATCATCGACGATCTCGAGACGATTCCGGTCGGTCCGAACCAGGTTCGAGTCAAGATCGAGGCCACCGGTGTGTGCCACTCCGATCTCTCGGGTCTCAAGGGCGTGATCCCGGGCATGGTCCCGCAGATCCTCGGCCACGAGGGCGCCGGCATCGTCGAGGAGGTCGGCGAGGGCGTGACGCGCTGCGCGGTCGGCGACCACGTCATCGTCGCCTGGTCCCCGCCGTGCGGGAAGTGCTCGATGTGCGTGAAGCACCGCTCGCCGCACCTGTGCGTGATGATCCAGTTCTCCGCCGGCGCCACCCCGAACTTCACCCGCGACGGCAACCCGATCTGGGGCTTCGCCGGCGTCGGCACCTTCGCCGAGCAGGTCGTCATGGCGCAGGAGGCCGCGGTGGTCATCGGCAAGGACGTGCCGCTGGACATCGCCTCGCTGATCGGCTGCGGCGTCACCACCGGCGTGGGCGCAGCCATCAACACCGCGGACGTCACCCCAGGATCCAACGTCGTGGTGTTCGGCTGCGGCGGCGTGGGCATGTCGGTCATCCAGGGCGCTCGCATCGCCGGTGCGGCCGAGATCGTGGCCGTCGACCTCAACGAGGCGAAGCTCGAGGACGCCAAGCGCCTCGGTGCGACGCACGCGGTCACCCCCGGCGGCCTCGACGCCCTCAAGGCCGAGATCACCGGCGGCGACGGCTTCGACTTCGCCTTCGAGGCCATCGGCATCCCCGCGGTCATGCGCCAGGCGTACGACGCCATCCGCCGCGGCGGCACGTGCTGCATCGTGGGCGTCGGCAAGGCCGACCAGTTCCTGCAGATCAGCGCGTTCGAGCTGTTCTTCAACGAGAAGACCCTCATCGGCTCGTACTACGGCTCCGCGGATGTGAACGTCGACTTCCAGCGCCTGCTCAACCTGTGGAAGAACGGCCGCCTCGACCTCGAAGGCATGATCTCGAGCCGCATCGGCATCGACGACGTGAACGACGCGCTGCACGCCGTCGAGCGCGGCGAGGTCATCCGCCAGGTCATCACCTTCTGACCCGAGCGCTCCCACCTCTCGCGTACCGGCGGGGTTTGGGCCCGCGACTTGGGTCGAAATCCCGCCGGTTCGCGCACGACGTCCACCTCTCGCGTACCGGCGGGGTTTGGGCCCGCGACTTGGGTCGAAACCCCGCCAGTTCGCGCACGACGTCCACCTCTCGCGTACCGGCGGGGTTTGGGCCCGCGACTTGGGTCGAAACCCCGCCGGTTCGCGGGTGGGCAGTCGGGGAGTTGCGGCGGGACTAGAACGCGTTCTAGATTCTGACGGTTCGTCAGGTGCCGCCGTCGCGGGGCACGCCAGTGCGAGCCGGGCGCCGTCCCGGGGGAGAGGGGAGCCGTGGGCGAGGCAGCCAGCGAGCCGACGACCGAGGTGCTCAGCGCTCCGCTGATCATCGAGTACCCGTTCAGCCGCACCGTCGGTCCAGCGCAGTCGGCGTTCTTCACCGGCCTGCGCGAGGGGATCGTCGTCGGCATCCGCCGCAGCGACGGCACCGTGCTCGTCCCGCCCGTCGAGTACGACCCGGAGACCGCGGACGAGCTCACCGAGCTGGTCGAGGTCGGCACCGCCGGCGAGGTCGTCACGTGGAGCTGGATCCACGAGCCCCGCCCCTACCAGCCGCTGGATCGCCCCTTCGCCTGGGCGCTGATCCGCCTCGACGGAGCGGACGTCCCGATGCTGCATGCGGTCGACGCCGGCATCGAGGACGCCATGAGCACCGGCATGCGGGTGCAGATCCGCTGGGCCGACGAGCGCGTCGGCGAGATCGGCGACATCGCCTGCTTCGAGCCGGAGGCCCCACGATGAGCGATCTCATCTCGCAGATCCCGGCGCTGGCCGACGTCGAGCCGGTGCGCTCCATCCGCACCCCGGCCCGCCTCGACTACCGCTTCACCGCCGGCGAGGCCACGTCCCGCTTCCTGCGAGGGCTGGCGCAGCGGCGCATCCTGGGGGAGCGCTGCTCGGTGTGCGGCAAGGTCTACGTGCCGCCACGCGGTCCCTGCCCCACAGACGGGGTGCCGACGCGCGAGCAGGTGGAGCTGCCCCACACGGGGGTCGTGACCACGTTCTGCATCGTGAACCTGCAGTTCTACGGCCAGGCGATGGAGGTGCCGTACGTGAGCGCCACGATCCTGCTCGACGGCGCCGACATCGGCCTGTTCGCCCTGGTCCAGGAGATCCCCTACGACCAGGTGCGCATGGGCATGCGCGTCGAGGCCGTGTGGGTCGACGACGACCAGCTCGCGCCGACCCTCGAATCGATCAAGTGGTTCCGGCCCACCGGCGAGCCCGACGCGGACTACGAGTCGTACCGGGAGCACGTGTGATGCGCGACGTGGCCATCGTGGGGTTCACCCAGACGAAGCACCGCCGTCGGGTCGACGAGCGCAACGAGGTCGAGATGCTCATGCCGGTGATCGGCGAGCTCTTCGAGGACCTGGGCGTCACCATCGGCGACATCGGCTTCACCGTGTCGGGATCGACGGACTACCTGGCAGGCCAGGGCTTCTCGTTCGTGATGACGCTGGATGCGGTCGGGCCGTTCCCACCGATCAGCGAGAGCCACGTGGAGATGGACGGCGCGTGGGCGATGGCCGAGGCGTGGACCAAGATCCAGACCGGGACCGTCGACACGGCGCTTGTCTACGCCTACGGGAAGTCGTCTCCCGGCTCTCTGCGCGACGTCCTGACCCGCCAGCTCGACCCGTACTACGTGGCGCCGCTGTGGCCCGATGCCATCAGCCTCGCCGCCCTCCAGGCCCGCGCCATGCTCGAGGCCGGTCTCACCACCGAGGCCGAGCTGGCCGAGATCGCGGTGCGCAACCGCCGCAGCGCGCTCGACAACCCCTTCGCTCAGCTGGCGCTGGACGGCGACGTCGATGCGCTGCTCGCAGCGCCCACCTTGGTCTCGCCGCTGCGCCGCCACGACTGCCCGCCGATCACCGACGGCGCCTGCGCCATGGTGCTCGCGGCCGGCGACCGGGCCCGCGAGCTGTGCGACCGCCCGGCGTGGATCCGAGGCCTCGACCACCGCGTCGAGGCCCACACCCTGGGCGTGCGCGACCTCACCGACTCGGTGTCCACCCGCCTCGCGGCGCAGGGCGCCGGGGCGCTCGGCGGCCGCTACGACTTCGCCGAGCTGCACGCCCCGTTCACCCACCAGGAGGTGCTGGTGCGCAGCGCGCTCGAGCTCGGCAGCGACGTCGCCATCAACCCCAGCGGCGGGGCGCTGGCCGCCAACCCGGTGATGGCGACGGGCCTCGTGCGCATGGGCGAGGCCGCCACCCGCATCAGCCGCGGCGAGGGCGACCGGGCGCTGGCGCACGCCACGCAGGGCCCGCTGCTGCAGCAGAACCTCGTCTGCGTCCTGGAGGGGGAGTGATGGCCAAGGAGCGAGTCGCCGTCGTCGGCATCGGCCAGACCCAGCACGCCGCCACCCGCGGCGACGTGTCGATCGCCGGTCTGGTGCGCGAGGCCGCGCTGCGCGCGCTCGCGGATGCCCAGATGACGTGGTCCGACATCGACGCGGTGGTCATCGGCAAGGCGCCGGACTTCTTCGAGGGCGTGATGATGCCCGAGCTGTACCTCGCCGAGGCGCTCGGCTGCGTCGGCAAGCCGATGCTGCGGGTGCACACCGCGGGCTCCGTCGGCGGCTCGACCGCCATCGTGGCCGCCAACCTGGTGGAGTCCGGCCAGCACCGCCGCGTGCTCACCGTCGCCTTCGAGAAGCAGTCCGAGTCCGAGGCGATGTGGGCCCTGTCGCTGCCCATCCCGTTCCAGCCGCCGCTGGTGGCGGGCGCCGGCGGCTACTTCGCCCCCCACATCCGCGCCTACATCAAGCGGGCCCAGGCGCCGGACCACATCGGCATCCTGGTGGCCCTCAAGGACCGCCGCAACGCGCTGCGCAACCCGTACGCCCACCTGCACGAGCCCGACATCACCTTCGAGTCGGTGCAGGAGTCGATGATGCTGTGGGATCCGCTGCGCTACAGCGAGACGTGCCCCAGCTCCGATGGCGCCTGCGCCATGGTGCTCACCGACGAGGCCGGCGGCGACGCGCACGCCGGCGAGTTCGCCCCGGCGTGGCTGCACGGCTCGGCGTTCCGCAGCGAGCCGACGATGTTCGCCGGGCGCGACCAGGTCAACCCCGTCGCGGGCCAGCAGTGCGCAGCGGACGTCTACCGACAGGCCGGCATCACCGACCCGCGCCGAGAGGTCGACGTGCTCGAGATGTACGTGCCGTTCTCGTGGTACGAGCCGATGTGGCTGGAGAACCTGGGGTTCGCCGAGGAGGGCGCCGGGTGGCGCATGGTCGAGGAGGGTGCCACGGGCCCCGACGGCGACCTGCCCGTCAACTGCTCCGGCGGCGTGCTGTCGTCGAACCCGATCGGCGCCTCGGGCATGCTGCGCTTCGCCGAGGCGGCGATGCAGGTGCGCTCGCAGGCCGGCGAGCACCAGGTCGACGGGGCGCGCACCGCGGTCGGCCACGCGTACGGCGGCGGCGCCCAGTTCTTCGCCATGTGGGTGGTCCGCGACCAGAAGTAGCCGGGATGCGAGCCGCTGGACCGAACGCACGTTCCGGGTGGTGACGGGAATCGCACCGTCCGGCGGGCGGCCGGCCGTATCCCCATCGACGGATGCGCCGCTGACCACGTTGAGGCCGCTGTCTGCGGTCGGAGCAGCGAGCGTGCAGGGGAGCCAGCCGATGGCACAGACGTCCGAGGTGCGGGGTGCGAGGCGGCGGTTCAGGGGCGACGGCGGTGCCACCTTGGTGGAGTTCGCCATCATGGCGCCGCTCATGTTCCTCATCATCTTCGCCATCATCGAGTTCGGCTGGGCCTTCGGTCAGCACCTCGACGTCCGCCACGGCGCCCGCGAGACCAGCCGACTGGTGGCGGTCAACTACGGCCAGGACCTCGCCTTGACCGGCACCGCGCAGGACACCGCCATCGTCGCCGAGGCCTGCACCCGCATGGACCTCGCCGGCACGATCACCATCGACGTGGTGATGGTCGACGGCGACGGCGACGGCGTCCTCGGCGAGGTCGGCGACTTCGCCGATGTCACCGTGACGCACCCACTCCAGACCATCACCGGCTTCCTCGACTTCGCCCTGGCCCCCGGCGGCACCCCGATCGACCTCACCAGCGAGGTGCGCACCCGCCTCGAGCGCGGCGTCGGCTCCACCGACCAGTTCGTGACCTTCTCCGACCCGATCAGCATGGCGTGCCCCTGATCTCGTAGTGCCCTGAGCGCCTCTGGCGGCGCTCACCCGTGTGTAGTGACGTCTTGGCGGGAACCAAGCGTCTGAGCAGCTTGGAGACGAACATGGATGGAACGCTCAGGTCGCGCGAGGCGCGCTGCGAGGGCGACGGCGGCTTGGCGATCGCGATGATGGCGATCTTCATGGTGGTGCTGCTGGCGTTCGTGGGGTTCGCGGTCGACATCGGTTTGCTCTACAACGAGCGTCGCCAGGAGCAGTCCGCGGCTGATACCGCTGCGTTGGCGGCGATCCAGGACGAGACGTGGAACGATCAGGTCGACACGGTGTTCGATGTCGTGAACGCGTCGGGTGATGCCGTGTTCACCGAGGCGGATTGGAACGACGACGCCAAGTGCCCGGTGTCGGAGATCCCGGTGGGCTACACGCCTGCGGCACAGACGGCGTTCGATGCCGTCGCGCACCCCGGTCGCACCGAGATCATCGACACGCAGTGCATCGCCTCCCAGGGGTTGCTGGGTTCGCGGAGCTTCAAGATCTGGGTGCGGGTGCCCACCGTCGAGGTCGACACGGTGTTCGCGGGGTTGGTGGGTGTCAACTCGATGCGCAGCAGCGCGATGGCGACTGCTGGGTGGGGCAAGATCGTGGAGGAAAACAACGTGCTGCCGTTCGCGGTGAGCGGCACCCCGACCGCCAACGGCGGGTCGGCGTGCTTGCTCGATCCGCCGCCGGGTCTGGCGGTGGAGACGTGCACGGGGCCGAGCGCCGGCAACTTCGGCACGCAGCTGCTGTTCCGGGGCACG
>JBBRAZ010000048.1:0-28195 GCA_038206295.1 Acidimicrobiales bacterium | reverse complement strand
GTTCACCGCCGCCTGATCACGCAGATCCAGCTGCGCGCGCGTCGCAGTCAGCACGTTCGAGTACCCCGCCGCCTCCAGCGCCCGCAGCACCGCAGAACCCACCAGGCCACCGTGGCCCGCCACGTAGATCGGCGCATCCTTGGGGATGACACTCTCCATCGGCCAGATCCTCCCAGTCGGCTTTCGCTCGGCAGCCGGCGGCGGCACGCTTCGGATGCGACATCCGTGGCGCTGTGGCGGAGAGTACCCGATGCCCGGTGACCGTCGTTCGCCCAGGCTGACCGGCGCCAGGCGCATCACGCGGCTGCTCGCCGGCGACCGTGCAGGTTGTAGATTCGTGCGCCGTGCACGTCGGCAGACCTCATGGCCGAGTACAACTAGGAGCGAGACTGATGCGAGCCTTGATCACAGGCATCACAGGGCAGGATGGGTCGTACCTGTCCGAGCAGCTCCTCGAGAAGGGCTACGAGGTCCACGGACTCATCAGGCGGTCGTCATCGTTCAACACGCACCGCATCGACCACCTCTACCAGGACTCGCACGACGCAGACCGCCGGCTCTTCCTGCACTACGGCGACCTGAACGACAGCACCAACCTGGTGAACCTCATCCGGGAGATCCAGCCGACCGAGGTCTACAACCTCGCAGCCCAGAGCCACGTGGCGGTGTCCTTCGACATCCCGGACTACACCGGGGTGGTCACCGGCGTGGGCAACGCCCGCCTGCTGGAAGCGATCCGCCAGGCCGACCCGACTGCTCGCTTCTACCAGGCGTCGTCGTCGGAGATGTTCGGCTCGACACCTCCGCCGCAGAGCGAGCTCACGCCCTTCCACCCCCGCAGCCCGTACGCGTGCGCCAAGGCGTACGCGCATTACCTCACGGTGAACTACCGCGAGTCCTACGGGATGTTCGCGGTGAGCGGCATCCTCTTCAACCACGAGAGTCCGCGGCGCGGCGAGACGTTCGTGACCCGTAAGATCACCCGGGCGGTCGCTCGGATCCAGGCTGGCATCCAGGACGATCTGTGGCTCGGGAACCTCGACGCCACCCGCGACTGGGGCTACGCCCCGGACTACGTGGCGGGCATGTGGCAGATGCTGCAGCAGGACGAGCCGGAGGACTTCGTGCTCGCCACCGGTGAGACGCACAGCGTCCGCGAGTTCTGCGAGAAGGCCTTCACCCACGCCGGGCTGGACTGGGAGCAGTATGTGAAGTTCGATCCCCGCTACGAGCGACCGGCCGAGGTCGACGCGCTCCTCGGCGACGCGAGCAAGGCCAAGGAGAAGCTCGGCTGGGCCGCGACCGTCGGCTTCGACGAGCTGGTGCAGATCATGGTCGACGCTGACATCGCGGCACTCGACGACGAGCGCAGCGGTCGATCGGTTCGCGTCGACCGCTGACTTCGAGGCGGCTGATCCGCCGCAAGATCGGAGCGTCGCGTTCTCGCCTACCATCCGCCCCCAATGAACGGTGGGATCGCAGTCATCGGTACCGGGTACGTCGGGTTGACCACCGGGGCATGCTTGGCGCACCTGGGCCACCAGGTCGTGTGCGCGGACATCGACGAGGAGAAGGTCGCCCGGCTGCAGCGCGGCGAGATCCCCATCGTGGAGCAGGGCCTGGGCGAGATCGTCGCCGAGGGCATCCGCACCCGGCGCCTGCGGTTCGTCGTTGGTGCTGCGGTGGCGGCGGCGGAGAGCGAGTTCTCGTTCCTGTGCGTCCCCACGCCGGAGGGTGCCGACGGTCGGGCGGATCTGTCCTACATCGAGGCCGCCGCGCAGCAGATCGCCCCGGTGCTGCGCTCCGGCAGCGTCGTGGTGAACAAGAGCACCGTGCCGGTCGGCTCGGTGCGGCGCGTGGAGCAGATGCTGGGGCGACCTGACGTGCACGTCGTGTCGAACCCCGAGTTCCTGCGCGAGGGGTCCGCGGTCAACGACTTCCTGCACCCGGACCGCATCGTCATCGGTGCAGACGACCAGGCCGCCGCGGTGCGCCTGTCGGAGCTCTACAAGGGCCTGGATGCGCCGGTGATGGTGACCGACCCGGCGTCGGCGGAGACCATCAAGTACGCGTCGAACGCGTTCCTCGCCGCGAAGATCTCCTTCGTCAACGCCATGGCCGCGGTGTGCGAGGGCGTCGGCGCCGATGTGGCCGATGTGGTGCTGGGCATGGGCTACGACAAGCGCATCGGCCAGGAGTTCCTCTACCCCGGGCCCGGGTTCGGGGGCAGCTGCTTCCCGAAGGACGTGCAGGCCCTCATCTGCATCGCGGAGGACAACGGCTACGAGTTCTCCCTGCTGCAGGGCGTGCTGGACGTGAACCTCGAGCAGTTCGACCGCGTCACCGACAAGATCGTCGCCGCCGCCGGCGGCACCGTCGCCGGCAAGCAAATCGCGCTGCTGGGGCTCACGTTCAAGGCCGGCACCGACGACCTGCGCGACTCGCCGTCGCTCGAGATCGCCAACCGCCTGCTGGCCCAGGGCGCCGAGCTGCGGGCGTACGACCCGACGCACCCCTCGGGCCTCGAGGGCATCGACGTCGTCGCCGACGCGTACGCGGCGTGCGAGGGAGCGGAGGTCGTCGCGGTGCTGACGGAGTGGGACGAGTTCAAGTGGCTGGACCTCGACAAGGTCGCCGGCGTCGTCGCCAGCCGCGCGGTGGTCGATGCCCGCAACGTGCTGGACCGCGCCGCGCTGCACCGCCTCGGCTTCACCTACCAGGGCATCGGACGCTCGTGAGCCGCCGCGTCGTGGTCACCGGGGGAGCGGGGTTTCTCGGCTCGCACCTGTGTCGAGCGCTGCTCGAGCGCGGCGACGAGGTCGTCGCCATCGACAACCTCGTCACCGGATCGGTTTCGAACATCGAGGAGCTGTTCACCGAGAAGGCGTTCACGTTCATCGAGCACGACGTCAGCAACTACGTGACCGTGCCCGGTGACGTCGACGTGGTCATGCACTTCGCCAGCCCCGCGTCGCCCGTGGACTACCTCGAGCTGCCCATCCAGACCCTCAAGGTCGGCAGCCTCGGCACCCACAACACCCTCGGGCTCGCCAAGGACAAGGGGGCCCGGTACTTCCTCGCCTCCACCAGCGAGGTGTACGGCGACCCCGAGGTGCACCCCCAGCCCGAGAGCTACTGGGGCAACGTCAACCCCATTGGTCCCCGCGGGGTCTACGACGAGGCAAAGCGCTTCGCCGAGGCCATCACCATGGCGTACCACCGCTACCACGGCCTCGACGTGCGCATCGTGCGCATCTTCAACACCTACGGCGAGCGGATGCGCCCCGACGACGGGCGCGTCGTGTCGAACTTCCTGTGCCAGGCCCTGGCGGGCAAGGCGCTCACCATCTACGGCGACGGCAGCCAGACCCGCAGCTTCTGCCACGTCGAGGACGAGGTGCGCGGCTTCCTGGCCCTGCTGGACTCCGACCTCAACGGCCAGCCGTGCAACATCGGCAACCCCGGTGAGTTCACCGTGCGCCAGCTCGCCGAGCTGGTGCTGGAGGTGACCGGCTCGGACGCCGAGCTCGTCATCGAGCCCCTGCCGGTGGATGACCCCACGCAGCGCAAGCCGGATCTCACCCTGGCGCGCAGCGCCCTCGGCTGGGAGCCCACCATTCAGCTCCGCGAAGGCCTCGAACGCACCGCCGCCTGGTTCAAGACCCACCTCGAGCTCTGAGCCTGGCTCACCTCACCCCTCCCCGTTCTGTGCATGGTGAGTTCCGATAGTCGGAAGCCACCATGCACGGAATGAGACTGTTGGCTCGACCTCATGAGAGGTCTTGGCAGAGCCCGAACAGCGATGCCATCAGGTCCCCGTACCCCTTGCCGCTCGAGGGAACCACCGTGGCGTTGCGGCGCGGCAGTTCGCCCTCGCCCGTGCGCAGCCACTCCTCCCAGGCCACCGCGTACGCCGCAGCGTGGCGCTCCGCCAGCACGGCCCACGCCTCGACGTCGTCGCGGATCGCATCGGGGGCCAGCGCGATGGCAGCAGCGCCGAAGGCTCGAGCTTCCCGTGCTCGGCGATGCTCGTCCTCGATCCGCCACTCGAAGAGCGGGTCGCTCTCGCTCGCGTCGTACGAACCTCCACCGCCGATCTCGTGGCGTGGCGGGTCCGCGTAGTTGATCGGGTTGGCGATGTCGGTGAACAGGGTGCAGAAGCTCTCGTAGCCGGGCTCGGCGTCGAGGAACTCGTCGAAGTCGCGGTCGACGTGCTCGGGGATCGTGTAGCCGGTGGACGTCGGCGGGCCGGTCGACGTCGTGACGGCGGCTGCGGTGGTCGGCGTGGCGCTCCGCGCGGGGTCGTCGGCCGCCGAGCATGCAGCGAGCACGATCGCCGCGGCCAGCGTTGCGATCGCAGCTCGAGTGATGGATCTCGTGCACGGGCTCAATCGTCCGCTACTCCCAGTCGCGCCAGGGGGCCTCGAGGTCGAGCGTGGTGCGGAGCAGCTCGATCGGATCGTACGCCTTTGGCCTTCCACGGCGAGTCTGTCGCACCCCCTTCCTAGGGTCGGGCCATGTCCGAATCCGGCCTGCCTTGGGCCTTCATCGATGAAGCGAAGGACCGCACACTCGTCGTCGAAGGTGCCTGGCTCGTCGTCGGCGAAGGCTCGACCAAGGCGGTCGCCGAGGTGGTCGAGATCGAAGGCGACATCGTCCGCGTTCGTCCGCTTCCTGGTCCGGTCGACCGTCACCGGCACCTCCTCGCACACCGCGTCGCCTGAGCCGACGACGCCCTGGGCGTCACCGCGGGTCGGTCGCCACCGACGCCCTCGCGCTACGTCGCACGTGATCGGCGACCGGCGCGCTCCGCGAACGCGTCGAGCGCGGCGAGCACCTCGGGAGCGGCCCACTTCCGGTTGCGGTGGTTGCCGGACACCTTGGTGAGGATGCCCTGCGCCGCGAGGTGGTCGATCGCGGTGTTGGCGTTCGTGGCTGCCACCCCGAGCTCGCGCTGCACGAGCGGCGAGTCGACCACGGGTTGACGAACCAGCAGGTCGGCGAGTCCGTGCGCGGCGGCTCCGCGGCGAACGGTGATCCGCTCCTTCCAGCCTTCGCGGATGGCGCCCAGATCCGACGCGAGCGTCCGGCCGTTGTCCACCGCGCGGAACGACGCTTCGGCGATCAGCTCGATGATCGTGGTGGGGTCGCCGTCGCGGTAGGCGGTGAGCGAGGCGAAGTACGCGCCCGTGTCGGTGAGCAGTCCGGCAGAGACCGGCACGGTCACCGTGCGGGTGAGCCGCTTGGCCCGGAGCAGCGAGTGGATGAGTGCTCGTCCCGTTCGACCGTTGCCGTCGGGGAACGGGTGGATCGTCTCGAACTGGGCGTGGGCGATCGTGGCCTGGACGAGCACGGGGATGTCGTCGCGTCGCAGGAACGCCACGAGGTCGCCCATCGCCTCCGGGACGCGCTCGTGGCGAGGGGGCACGAACAGCGCGCCGTGCGGCCCGTAGCTGCTGCCGCCCACCCAGACCTGCTCGCTGCGCCAGTGGCCGACCCACTCGGGATGCGATGGCCCGATGAGCACCTCGTGCATGTCGAGGATGGCCTGCTCATCGAGGTCGTCGGCGAGCGCCAACGCCGCCTGCATGGCTCGAGTGTTCGCCACGATGATGCCGGCGTTGTGCTTCGAGGGGTCGCCCAGCTCGGCGAGCGCAATCGCCTTGGCGGACGCGGTGAGGTTCTCGATCTTCGACGAGGCGGCGGATTCTGAGCGCAGCAGCAGCGGCGCGTAGGGGGCGATGTCGGCACCGAGCTCGGCGTCGAAGCGGGCGATCTCGGTCGACGCCTCGTCGGTGAGGGCCAGCGTCTCGGTGGTGAGCGGGACGTCGAGCCCGGCGATTCCTGGTGGAATCGCAGCGTCATACGGGCCCGAGTGCGCGGCCCGTCGGTTGCGGGGGATGGTGAGATCATCGGCGAGCGCCCACGGCACCGACTCATAGGTCAGCGCCGGCCAGGGAGAGGCTCGATCGCCGGATTCGGCCTTGGTATCCGTCATTGACGAAGGATATTAGTAGCACTTAGACAAGAAATGCTACTAAAGGCTTTCCGGTGCACGCCACACCGCCCGTTCTGTGCATGGTGGTTTCCGATAGTCGGAACTCACCATGCACGGAATGGGGTGGTGGGGGCCTCAGTCGTCGGCTGGGTCCTCGACCTCGCCTGCCTCGTCCTCGACCTCATCGGCCTCGTCAGCGTCGTCGTCGTCATCATCGGCGTCGTCTCCGCCGGTGGCGCCGCCCCACGGTTCACCGCTGGGGGTGGTGGTCGGTGCCAGGTGCGCACACTGCGCCTTGGCGTCGAACCCCTCGGGCAGCGGCCGTGGAGCGGCCTTTCGAGCGGCCTGCTTGCAGTCGTTGAAGGCGTGGATCGCATCGACGAACGCCGTCACCTCGGCCGGCCGGCCCTCGCCGACGCCCTCGGGCTTGCCGGCGTCGTCGCCCTCGGGCCTGTCAGCCTTCGGAGGCTTGTCGGGCTTGCCGGCGTCCTCTGGGCGCTCGGCGTCCTCGACGGTGGTCGGCGGGGCGGGGGTGGTCTCCGGCGCAGCGGTGGTCGGCGGAGCGACGGTGGTGGGGGCCACCGTGGTCGCCACCGCGGTGGTGGCCGGAGGCTCGGTGGTCGTGCTGCCCACGCCGGCGAGCGCAGCGCCCGTCGGCACGAGGACCAGGGCGGCAGCTCCGATGAGCACCCGTCGCACCCGCTGCTTGCTCCGCTCACCGGTCATAGCGCCTCCAAGGGCGATCGTGTCGCACTCCGGTCAGCGCCCCAGCCTCGCCCCGAGATACCCGCCCGCCCCGGACCGCTGAAGCCCACCCCCGAGTGAAATCTCGGTGGTGGTTCCCGCCTACCGGAAACCAAACGTCGACGGGGCTCGGCGGGTTGTCGGTATTGTCCGTTTTAGGTATGTTAGGTCACATGCGGGACGAGCTCCTCTCCACAGGTGAAGCAGCGGCGCTGCTCGGTGTCACGTCGCGCACGGTCGCCCGCATGGTCGACCGTGGCGACCTCCCCGGTTACCGGATCGGGCGGCACCGCCGGGTGCGCCGCAGCGCCATCGAGCTGCGTGATGCTCGGACGCCCAGCCAGGACGTCGCGGTGATGCTCGGTGTCCTGCTCGCCGCCCAGCTCATCGAGGATCCCGACGCTGCGTTCGCCGTCGCTCGTCGCAACCTCGAGCGTCAGGAGCAGCACCCGACCCAGTCCGCGACGTGGACCGAGCAGTGGGCAGACATCGTCGAGCAGCGCGACGTACGGCAGATCGTTGTCGTGCTGACCGATCCCGACGACCGCACCGGCCTCCGTCAGACGCACCCCTTCAGGGGTCTCATCTCACCCGAGCAGCGCACCGCCGCGTTCGCCGCCGCCGGCCGGTGAACCGCGACCAGTTCTGGCTCGTGCTCGACTAGCTCGCTCGCGTGCTGCCTGACGAGGACGAGGTGATCATCATCGGCAGCCAAGCCGTACAGGCGTGGATCGAGGATCTCCCCGACGAGGTGAGCCGATCGCGCGAGGTCGATGTCGTACCGGTCGATGATGCCGACGACAGCAAGGCGATGCGAGTCAACTGGGTCATGGGCGAGCTCTCGCCGTTCGACGACGAGCACGACGTCTACGCCGAAGGCGTCGGCCTCGCGCTCTTCGCAGGGCCGACGGGCTGGATGCAGCGCGCCAGGGCCCTCGTGGTCGGGCGGTCCGATGGGACCGAGCTGCGGGTGCTGTGCCCGGAGCCGCACGATCTCTGCGTGTCGAAGCTCGTCGCCGGTCGCGAGAAGGACATCGATTTCGTGACCGCGCTCGCTCGCCTCGGAGTGGTCGATCTCGATCGGATATCGCACGTTCTGACCGGGACGGACGTCGATCGGGTTCGGTTGCGCCGTGCCGCTGACCTCTTGCACAGGATCGGCCGCACCCTCCCGGAGCGCCCAACAGGATCCTGAGTCCTGCCCCATCCCCCCGGAGCGAGATCGCGGTGTTCGGCGGGGTTCGGCTCGGCTGCCGCGCTCAGCGCTCGGAGACGGCGAAGGGCGGGTACTCGTCCACCACGAGGCGGGCGTAGGCGTTCACTCGCAGCATCAGGCGCGCGGCGTCGACGGCGAAGCGTCGGACGCCCTCGGGCCACCGTCCCGTGAACAGCACCGAGAGCGCGGCGGCGATCATCGCGAACGCCGCCCCGATGGCGACGAACGCGGCGAAGAGCAGGATCGGGATGACGGTGAGCAGGCGCAGGGCGACCGTCGTGCGGTTGCGGTCCTCGATGGCCGGGGTGATCTGCACCCGCAGCGGGTGTCCGCCTGGCTCGTCACCCGACATCGTGAAGTCGAACGGCGGGAAGTCCTCGTGCATGAAGCTCATGTACGCCAGCGCCCGGGCCTCGTAGCGCAGCACCATGCACTGGAAGTTGGCGATGCCCTCGGGCATCGTCCCGGTGAACACGATGATGAACCAGCTGACGAACGCCATCGCCCCGGCCACCTGGTCGAGGATGTTGGCGATGATCAGGTGGGGGATCGCCAGGATGATGGCCACGAACGGTCGCCACCGCGCCACCTCCAGCGGCGCATCGAGCTGTAGGTCCACCGGGTGGTGCACCCGCATGCTCGGAGGAGGCGGGGGCGGGGCCGGAACGGGTGATGCGGGCGGCGGCGGCGGGGGCGGCTGGGTCACGCCGGTTCGAGGATCTTCACCGACGGCTCGAGGTGCGACGGTGACCCCATGCCCTCAGGCTCGATGCCGGCCGCTTCGAGTGCCTGCTCGATGGCGGTGACCCCGCTCACGAGCGCCCGTGCCTCGCTGTCGTCCGCGACGAGGACCTCGATGCGGAGCTTGACCTCGGGTCCGAAGCCCTCGGCACCCACATCGGGCACGAGGCCCTGCTCGTCGAGTCGGTCCACGATCGCCTCGACCATGTCCGTCACAGCATCTGGGGTGATCGGCGCAGCCGCGTCGATCGGCGTGACCGTGAGCGCCAGACCGACGACGTACATGCCGGCGACGCTACCGGACGCGCCTACGTCGAGCATGTCGCGATCATGTGCGCCGCCTTCTGCCTGAAGTGCCTGCTGTTCGATGGGGTTCCGATAACCGGAAGCCACCATGCACAGAACGTAGAGGTGGGGGCGGGTCAGCTTCCGATGTCGAGGGTGGTGACGGTGCCGTCGGTGGCGATGACGTGGATCTGCGGCACGTCGAAGGCCGTCACGTACAGCGTGCCGTCGGTGCCGATGTCGATGTTGTCGACGCCGGTGGTGGGCACCTCGGCGAACGTCTCGGGAGCGGCGTCGACCGTCGGGTCCCACACATCCACGCGCGCCGGGCCGATCGATGCCACGAAGACCCGTCCGTCGTCGCCGATGGCGAGGCCGATGTTGCCCGACAGGCCGTCGGTGAGCACCTCGACCTCGCCGGTGTCCGGGTCGACCCTGATGATCTCGCCGGTGCCGCCGCCACCGAAGCGCGGCGCCCAGATGCTCCCGTCGCCGGCGACCTCGAAGCCGTTGATGTTGCCGGGCTCCTCGACGAGCAGGACCGGGTCCGTCCCGCCGCTCGGGTCGATCTCGTACAGGCCCTCGCCGGTGATCGCCAGGCCGACGAACAGCCGGCCGCCGGCGCCGAAGGCGATCGGGTTCGCACCTGGCGGCAGCTGCGCGACCACGTCGCCCTCGCCGGTGTCGGGATCGAACGCGCCGACCTCGCCGCCGGTGAAGCCCGTCCACCAGATGCGCCCGTCGGGGCCGACGTCGAGGTCGTCGGGGCCGACCACGCCCGCCTCGGCGCCGACGCGGCGCAGGATGTCGCCGCTGGCCAGATCGACCGCGATGATCTCGTTGCCGCCGATCGACGCCACCCACGCCACGTCGTCGATCACGAGGTTGCCGTTGGTCGATGCCGGCGCCGTCTGATCGACCGGCTCGCCCGCCACGCTGGTGGTCGTCTCGTCGGGCACGAGGGTGAGGGCCGGCGTCGTGGTCGTGGCCGCATCGCCGTCGTCGCCGCTGTCGTCGCTGCTGCACGCGGGGAGCGCCAGCAGCACGACGGCGCCGAGCGCGGCCAGGGAGCGGGGGTGGGTGGTGCGCACGTCTGCCTCCAAGGGGTTCGGAGGATCGTACCGATGTCCCGAAGCGGGCGACGCTCGCTACTGTGCGCGCGATGCGGCGACGTGCAGTGATGGTGGTGGGCCTGGCGCTCATCGCGCTCGTCGCTGTCGCTGCGACGTGGAACATCCTGTCCACCGACGAGGCCCCCGTGGCCGTCGCTCCGGCCACGACGACGGCCCCCACCACGACCACCGAGCCGCCGCCGCCCACCACCGAGGCGCCGGACCGCTGGCTCGTCGAGGTCGCCGTCGCCACCCCCGCAGCGCTGCCCGTGTGGCGCGAGCGACCTCCCGACCCGCCTGAGGGCTCGACTAGCGCGGCCGCCGACGGCGCCGCGACGACCGGCCCGGAGACGACCACCACCAGCACGACCGCGCCCACCACGACGTTGCAGCCCGGCGTGGTGCCGCTCGACTCGCTTCCCGGCGCCACCACCCTCGATGACCACGCCCGCGCCGCGGCCTTCCGCCTCCTGCAGGAGGACGCCGACGCGCTCGAGCCCGTCGGCCCCGACGACCCGCCGCCGCCGGCGCCGGCCATGGCCGAGCGCACCCTGGAGCTCAACCCCGCCGCGGAGGCGCTCGTCGGGCTCGGGGCCATGGAGGCCACCACCGATCGCCGCGCCCCGGCCGGCCCCGCACCGCAGCTCCCCCGAGAGCGCTCGCTCACCCCGATCCCATCGCCGGGGCTGTCGTGGGGCGCGGAGGCCACCGACGAGGGCTGGACGTTCACCAACCCCACGCCGTCGGGCAACGCCCGCGTGTTCCTCGTGACCGACAGGGTGGGGGAGTGGGTCAAGGTCGTGCTGCCGACGCGCCCGCAGCACGAGGGATGGGTGCGACGCAGCGACGTCGTCGTGTCGCGCCACCGCTGGCACGTCGACATCGACGTCTCCGACAACGTGCTGCGGGTCTGGGAGGGCGACCGCCTGGAGCTCGAGACCCTCATCGTCGACGGGCGGGCCTCCACGCCCACGCCGCTCGGGCGCTTCTACCTCAACGAGCGCGTGGCGCAGAGCCCCGGCACGTTCTACGCGCCGTGGATCCTGTCGACCAACGCCTTCTCCGACACCCTCGAGCGCTTCAGCGGCGAGGTGCCGATCTTCGCCCTGCACGGGGGCGGCTACGAGAACACGATCGGCTCGAGCATCTCCAACGGCTGCATCCGCATCCCGCCCGACGTCGTGGAGCGCATGGGCGAGATCCTCCCCATGGGCACCCCCATCGACGTCCACGCCTGATTCCGCCCGCCCCACCCCCGCACGCCCCCGCACGCGAACCGGCGGGGATTCGACCCAAGTCGCGGGCCCAAACCCCGCCAGTACGCGGGGGTCGAGTGGCACACGCGAACCGGCGGGGATTCGACCCAAGTCGCGGGCCCAAACCCCGCCAGTACGCGGGGGTCGAGTGGCACTCGCGAACCGGCGGGGATTCGACCCAAGTCGCGGGCCCAAACCCCGCCAGTACGCGGGGGTCGAGTGGCGCGGGGTGAGTCGGCCCGCACGACGCCACGGGGGCGCTGGTGGCTTGTCACGGACAGTGGTCGCTGGTACAGTCAGCGCTGTCATGACCGCAGTCCCTGCACGGGCACCCACGCGGTCGTAGCATTCGCACGGCGCCGTCGACGACGGCCCGGGGGCAAGCAGGAGGCCGCGCCATGGGGGCACGTCAGAAGGACCTCGTCCGCTTCATCGCGGTCGTCTCGCTGCTGGGGCTCACCGCCGCGGCGTGCGGTGGCGGCACCGGCGGCAACGAGACGACCGAGGGCACCGGCGGACGCAGCGCCGTGGTCGAGGACGACAGCGATCCCGTCGCCGGCGGCTCCATCGTCTATGCGCTCGAGGCCGAGACCGACGGCTTCCACCCCGGCCTCAGCCGCTGGGCGCCCTCTGGCCTCATGGTCGCCCGCTCCATCTACGACACCCTCACCATCTACGGCGACGACGGCGAGTGGAAGCCCTGGCTGGCCGAGTCCTTCACCCCCAACGACGACTTCACCGAGTGGACGCTCAAGCTGCGCCCCGACGTCGTCTTCCACGACGACACCCCGCTGAACGCCGAGGCCGTGAAGGCCAACTTCGAGTACCACATGGACTCGCCGCTCACCAACGTGCCGTTCACCCCCATCGACCGCGAGGGCATGGAGGTCGTCGACGAGCTCACCCTGCGCATCCCGCTGGAGGAGCCGTGGGTGAACATGCCCAACGCCTTCACCACCCAGATCGGCGCCATCGCGCAGCCCACGCTCATGCAGAGCGCACAGGAGTTCACCCGCAAGCCGGTCGGCAGCGGTCCCTTCGAGCTCACCGAGTGGGTCACCGACGACCACCTCACCGTCGAGCGCAACCCGAACTGGTGGTACGGCGACTACCCGTACCTCGACGCGGTCGAGTTCCGCCCGGTGCCCGACAGCGGCACGCGCTCCTCGGCGCTCAAGGCCGGCGACATCGACGTGGCGATGATCTCCGACGCCGAGATCCTCACCCAGCGCGATGACATGGTCGATCGCGACGGCCTCCAGTGGTTCGAGCACGAGGGCGGTGAGACCAACGAGTCCGCCGTGATGCTCAACACCGCGACCGAGCCGTTCAACGACCCCGAGGCTCGCCTGGCGCTGGCCTACGCCACCCCGGCGCAGGACCTCGTCGACACCCTCTTCAGCGGCGTGTTCACCGTCGCCGAGGGCCCGTTCGCACCCAGCTCGCCGTACTACACCGAGACCGAGTTCCCCGAGTTCGACGCCGCCGAGGCCAAGCGCCGCGTGGATGCGATGGGCGGTCTCTCCTTCCCGATCCTCGGCGTGGCCGACCCGACCTCGCTCAGCGTGCTGCAGTACCTGGTGGACCAGTGGAGCAACGTCGGCATCGAGGCCACGATCGAGACCATCGAGCAGTCGACGTTCATCACCCGGGTGCTCACCGGCAGCTACAGCGCCACGATGTGGCGGCAGTTCGACTCGCCGCACCCGCTCGGCGACACCATCTGGTGGCTGTGCGACGCGGTGTCGACCCCGCCGGAGTTCGGGCTGAACTTCGCCCGCAACTGCAACGAGGAGGGCATCGACGCCCCCGCCGATGCGGCCCGCAAGGAGTCCGACCCGGCCGCGGAGCGCGCCCACTACCAGTCGATCATGACGGCGCTGGCCGAGGACGTCCCCTACGTGTGGCTGTACCACATGCGCATCGCGTTCGCCGCCCGACCGAACGTGCGCGACCTCGTCGAGTGGGAGACGCCCGAGGGCGACGTCGGCCTGCCGGTGCACGGCGGATCGCACCCGCTGTTCCAGGTCTGGCTCGGCGCCGGCGAGTGATCGGCGGGCGCCGGTGGCCGACGACGCGGTGAACGACGACGCAATGGCGAGCGGCGCGGCGTCGGCGTCGGGGGTGACATCGGGGGCGATCGAGCCGATGCGCAGCCGCAACCCGCTGGCGCGCATCGAGCCGCAGCGGCGCATGCGCCTGCTGCTGTGGGCGGTCATCGCGGTCGTGGTGACCGGTGCGTTCATGACGGTGGTGTCCGAGGACCTCACCGGCGGCGGCAACCCGACCATCGTCGAGCTCGAGCTGGCGCGCGACGTCGGCACCGCCCAGGAGATCCTCGACGACTGGGGCCCCGACGGCCGGCGCGCCGCGCTCGCCTCGCTGTGGGCCGACTACCCGTTCCTCATCGCCTACGCCGCGGCGCTCGGGCTCGGCTGCCTCATCGTGGCGCAGCGAGCGCACGAGCGCGGGTGGGCCGTGGCGAGCAGCGTCGGGCTGCTGCTGGCGTGGGGCGCGCTCGCCGCCGGGGTGCTCGACGCCATCGAGAACGCCTTCCTCATCTCGGAGATGGCCACCGGTCCGACGGTGCGCCAGGTCGCCGGTGCGCGCACCGCGGCCACCGTGAAGTTCCTGCTGGTGTTCCTCACGGTGGCGTACGTCGCGGTCGGCGGCGTCGCCACGCGCTTCGCCCCCGGGCGCCCCGCCACCTGAGCGGCGCTCGCCCCTCGTCTGGCGCCTCGTCTGGCGGTTCGTCCGGCACCTCGTCGCCAGCGCAGAATTCCCCCTGCGGGTGCAGGATTTCGCAACGGTGCCTGGCATGATGTCCGGCGTGCTGCTCGCATCCACCTCCGCCGCCGACAAGATCCCCGGCGCCGACCTCCACGTCCCCGCCGCCGACTGGGTCATCTTCCTGGCGCTGGTGGCCGGCCTGCTCCTGCTCGACCTCTTCGTCCTGAACAAGGAGGCGCACGAGATCTCGCTGCGGGAGGCGGCCATCTCGTCCGCTGGGTGGATCAGCGCCGGTCTGCTCGTCGGCGTCGCCATCTGGATCCAGCTCGGCGGAGACGCCGCCGCGCAGTACTACACGGGCTACGTGATCGAGAAGAGCCTCTCGGTCGACAACGTGTTCGTGTGGGCCGTGATCATGAGCTACTTCGCGGTGCCCAGGATGCTGCAGCACCGCGTGCTGTTCTGGGGCATCTTCGGGGCGCTGGTGCTGCGTGCCATCTTCATCTTCGCCGGCATCGCCCTGCTCGAGCGCTTCGAGTTCGTCCTCTACATCTTCGGGGCGTTCCTCATCTTCACCGCCATCCGGATCGCCACCCACGACAACGAGGAGATCCACCCGGAGAAGAACCCGGCGCTCAAGCTCGTACGGCGCCTCATCCCGGTCACCGCCGACTACGACGGCGAGCACTTCTTCGTGAAGCGCGACGCCGTGCGCTACGCCACGCCGCTGTTCGTCGTGCTGGTGATGGTCGAGGCCACCGACGTGGTGTTCGCGGTGGACTCGATCCCCGCCATCCTCGCGGTGAGCCGCTCGCAGTTCATCGTGTTCGCCAGCAACGCCATGGCGATCCTCGGCCTGCGCGCCCTGTACTTCCTGCTGATGGGCGCCGCGGACCGCCTCGTGTACCTCGACAAGGGGCTCGGGATCATCCTCGCCTTCGTGGGCACGAAGATGCTCGCCATCGAGTGGTACCACGTGCCGACGCTCGCCTCGCTCGGGTTCATCGCCACGGTGCTCGCCATCACCGTGTTCGCATCGCTGCGCGCCACCAAGGACGACGACCCGGTCGCGGTCGGCGGCCCGGACGCGCTCGGCGAGGCCGATGCGCACGGCACGGTTGGCGAGCCTGGTGCGGTCGGCGGGCCTGGTGCGGTTGGCGGGCCCGGAGCGGCTGGTGGGCCCGGAGCGGCTGGTGGGCTCGGCGGCGGCGATACTGACGGAGCGGCCGCCATCGAGGCCGACGAGATCCCCGAGGAGCGCTCGTGAGCGACAAGCCGTGCATCGTGGTCGGCGTCGACGGATCCGAGGGGTCCCGCCACGCCCTGATCGTCGCCGCGGAGCTCGGCGCGGGGCTCGGCGCCGAGGTGGTGGCGGTGCACGCCTTCGAGCCGCTGGCCCTGCTCGGCGAGGTGCCGCCCCCGATCGACTTCGTGGCGCTGCGCGCCGAGGTCGCCGAGGAGATGGAGCGCGACTGGGTCGGGCCGCTGCGCGACGCCGGGGTGACGTACCGCTGCCTCATCGTGGAGGACCGCCCGGTCAAGGCGCTGCTGCGCGCCGCGGAGGACGTCGGCGCCACGCACATCGTCGTCGGCACCCGCGGTGTCGGTGGGTTCAAGGGCCTGCTGGTCGGCAGCGTGGCGTCCACCCTGCCCGGTCACGCCCACCTCCCGGTCACCATCGTCCCTCCGGCAGCGTGACCGAAGAACCTTGCGAAGAGTTGGGGTAAGGCCACTCACGGCGGTAAGAATGGGGTACGGGTCCAACGCCCGAGGCCCCCGCACCGAGCGGCGGCGGAGACGACTCGAAAGGAACACCGAGCCATGCCCAAGGTCTGGATCGACCAGGATCTCTGCACCGGCGACGGCATCTGCGAGGAGATCGCCCCCGACGTCTTCACCCTCCTCGACGACGGCCTCGCGTACGTGAAGGACGGCGCCAAGGTCCTCTCGGACCCGGGCGGCGCCGAGGCGATGGCACCGGTGGCCGACAACCAGCTCGAGGCCGTCATCGAGGCCGCCGAGGAGTGCCCCGGCGAGTGCATCTTCCTCGAGATCGAGTAGCAGCCCCCCCACCGGTCCACCGACCGGCACGCACGACCCTCGGCCCGGCGCACCAGCGCCGGGCCGAGCCGCGTCCCGGGACACACCTCACCACGACCTTCTCGGCGTGCTGCGTGTACTCCCAGTCTCACCAGCGCGCCGAGAACATCGGGGGAGAGGGGGGTGTCGTGGGGCAGACTGCGGCGTGGCAGAACCGCACCGCACCGAGGTCGTCGGCGACCCCGTTCAGGTCACCCCGGCGATGATCGATGCCTACGCCGCCGCCCTCGGACTCGACGTCGACCCGTCCGGTTCCGCCCCGTCGCTGCTGCCCACCGTCACCAGCTGGGCGCCGATGCTGGCGGTCGTCCTGCAGGTCGTCGCCGAGGCCGACCCGCCGATGGGCATCGTGCTCACCCGCCACCACGCCGCGCTGCACCGGGCGCTGCAGATCGGCGACGTGGCGACCAGCACGGCGTGGGCGGCGCGGCGAGCCGGCATCCCGCAGGGCACGCTGCTGGAGGTCGCGCACGACACGTCCGTCGGCGGCGAGCTCGTCGCCGAGCAGCGCACGATCCTCCTGCTCGTCGGGCGTGGCGGCACCGCCGAGGACCGGGCGCTGGTGCGCGAGGGAGCCCAGGTCCCCGCCGGCGGCGACGAGACGTCGTCTGCTCTGGCGATCGCCGCCGATCTCCCGTCGCGCTACGCGGCGGCATCCGGTGACGACAACCCGATCCACCTCGACGACGAGGCGGCGCGCGCCGCTGGCCTCCCGGGCGTGGTCGTGCACGGCATGGCGGTGCTGGCCCTGGCGCTCGATGCGGCGGTGCGCCACGCCGGGGGAGCGATGCCGAAGGAGGTGGGCGCGCAGTTCGGCCGCCCCGTGCTCCCCGGCGACGAGCTGACCGTCACCACCTGGCCCGGCGAGGGGGAGGACGTCGTCGTCGGGTTGCGGGCGGCGACCGCGGCGGGCACCGTCCTCAAGCGCGCACGGGTCCGCTTCGCCCCCTGAGCCACCCCGCCCGTGGGCGCGGCAGTCAGAGGAGGTGGCGCTCGTCGGGCTCGGCGGTGGCGTCGAACGGCGTCGTGTCGCCCTTCTCAGCCTTCTGGCCGCGGTGGCGCCGCACCTCGAGGACCGCCGGGAGCACCGACAGCAGCACGACCACGCCGATCACCGGCAGCAGGTACTTGTCGATCGACGGCACCGTCTCGCCGAGGATGAACCCGCCCATCGTGACCCCGCCGCCCCAGATGAACCCTCCCACCACGTTGTACCGGACGAACGTGCTGTAGGGCATCGCTCCCACGCCGGCGAGGACCGGGGCGAAGGTCCGCACGATCGGCACGAAGCGCGCCAGCACGATGGTGCGCGGCCCGTGGTCCTCGAAGTACTCGCGCGCCAGCTGCACGTGCGCCTGCTTGAACAGCCGCGACTCGGGTCGGCTGAACAGCGACGGCCCGACTCGCTTGCCGAACAGGTAGCCGGTCTGGTCGCCGAGGATCGCAGCGATGATCACGCCGGGCACGATCACCCAGATGGTGAGCTTGCCCTGGCTCGCGAGCAGCCCGGCGGTGAACAGCAGCGAGTCTCCCGGCAGGAAGAACCCCGCCAGCAGGCCCGTCTCGGCGTAGATGATGGCGAACAGCCCGATCGTTCCGAACGTGGCGAGCAGGTGCTCGGGGTCGACGGCATCGAGCAGGGAGAGGACCACGCACGCTCCAGGGGTGGCGAACGAAGGCGCACCGGACGTCGCCGCGATCGAACGCCGAATCCTACGTGACCCAGCGCCGGCGCCTCGTGCGCTACCGCCGACCGCGGCTCGCCGCCGAGACCCGTATCCTCGACCCCATGGCGGAACCCGGCGCAGCCCACCACGATCCGGTCGTCGTCACCGGACTCGGCGTGGCGTGCTCCATCGGCGCGGATGTCCCCACCTTCTGGGCCGCGCTGCTCGCCGGACGTTCCGGGGCGCGCACGCTCGATCGATTCGTGGAGGAGGGCCTGCCGGTCACCTTCGCGTGCGAGCTCGAGGACTTCGCCCCCGGCGAGATCCTCGGCGCCAAGACCGCCCGTCGCATGGACCGCTTCGCCCAGCTCAGCGCGGTCGCCGCCACCGAGGCGCTCGGCGACGCCGGCGTCACCAGCGTGCCGGACCCGGCTCGGGCCGCCGTCGTGATGGGCACCGCGATCGGCGGCAGCCACACGATCTTCGGCGAGGGCCTGCGCCACTTCCAGGGCAAGACGATGAACCCGCTGGCCATCCCGATGCTGATGCCGAACGCGGCCGCGGCGAACATCGGCATGCAGCTCGGGTGGACGGGACCGACGCTGTGCATCGCCACCGCGTGCGCCGCAGGTGCGAACGCCATCGGCGAGGCCCGCCAGCTCCTGCTCGACGACCGCGCCGACATCGTGGTCGCCGGCGGCGCCGAGGCCCCAAACGTGCCGCTGACGGTGCAGTGCTTCGCCAACCTCAAGGCCATGTCGATGCGAAACGACGACCCGGCCACAGCGTCGCGCCCCTTCGACGTGGACCGCGACGGGTTCGTCATCGGCGAGGGCGCGGGGGTGGTCGTGCTCGAGCGCCTCAGCCGGGCTCGGGCCCGCGGCGCGACGGTGCACGCCGTGCTCAGCGGCTACGGCTGCAACGCGGACGCGTACCACCTGGTGCAGCCGTCGCCGCACGGTGAGGGGGCGCGGGCCTGCATGGCGCTGGCGCTCGCCGATGCCGGGCTCGCTCCCGGCGATGTGGCGCAGATCAGCGCGCACGGCACGTCCACGCCGTTCAACGACGCGGGGGAGGCCGAGGCGCTGCGAGCGCTGTTCGGCGATGCGCCGCCGCCGGTGACGTCGGTCAAGGGCGCGACCGGGCACATGATCGGCGGCTCGGGCGCGGTGGAGGCCGTCGCCGCGTGCCTGTCGCTGCGCGACGCCGTCATCCCGCCCACCGCCAACCTGCACACGCTCGACCCGACGCTGGGCATCGATGTGGTGGCCGGCGAGCCCCGCGCCTTCACCCCGGGGCCGATCCTGTCGAACTCGTTCGCCTTCGGCGGTCACAACGTGTCGCTGGTGCTCGAGCCGCCACCCCCGCCGCCCGCCTCGTCGGCGACCTCGCCGAGCGGTGACGGCCCGGATGCCGGTGCGTAACCCCGCCGCCGCCGAGCCGGTCGACGCAGCCGTGCCCGACGCAGCAGACTGGAACCACCATGGCTGACCTTCCCACGCTCGACGAGGTGGTGGAGCGGCTGAAGGAGCTCGCCGAGGTCGACGACATCGACCCGGCCAAGCCCATCAGCGAGCTCGAGATCGACTCGATGGACATCCTCGAGTGGACGTACGTCCTCGAGGAGGAGACCGGCTACAAGATCGACGAGTCGGCCCTCGACGAGCTGAAGCCCGAGTCGACCCTGGCGGAGGTCTACGAGCTCCTCATCGCGGCGGCCTCCAAGGCCTGACCCCGCAGCATCTCGCGCGGCCCACCAGCCCTGAAGCTCCGAAATCTCGGTGGTATCGGGAGGCTGTGGGGGTGCGTTCTGCTCAGTCGCCGGCGACGAAGGCGGACCAGGTGCCGTCCTCGAGGATCACCAGCCGCCAGCCGAGGTAGGCCTGCAGGTCGAGCACCTCCTCCATGGTCTCGTCGCCGACGACCTCGGCCAGCTCGTCCAGGTCCGGATGCCCCGCCACGAAGGCAGCCGAGTTCCAGCCCATCTGCGCCGGCCAGGTCCAGGCGTCGTCCCGATCCAATGCGTCGAGCGACAGCAGGCCGACGATGAGCTGCAGCGGCCCGCGTTCGCCGGCGGCATCGGCTGCGGCTTGTAGCTGCTCGAGGGCGCTGCGAGCTGACGCAGCACCGGGTGCATCGCCGAACGACCACGTGAAGTCATCGCCCATCAGCTCCTCGAGGGCGTCCCAGTTGCACGAACGAGCGGCCTCGAAGATGGCGAGCCGTGTCTCGTTGACTCGCGCCGGCAGAGCGGTATCCGGCGCGATGTCGTGGGGGAGCTCCATGCCGCCGGGCGGGCACTGTCCGACGGGGGCGACGACCACGCCGGGGCCGGCGAGAGCCAGCATCTCCTCGCAGATCGAGGCAGGCGGCATGTCCTTCAGGTCCTCGGGGACGACAACGCCGCCATACTCGATGAACCGGACGCAGTTCGTGATCGCCGCCGGCGACGGCATCCACGTGGTGTCGGGGACCTGTGGGCCGTCGCCGGACGTGGAGTGCGGTGGCAACGTCGTCACGGCGTCCGGATTGTTCGGGCTGTAGCCGGGCTGCTGCTCGTGGATCGCGTCGATCTCCTCGTCCGTCGCTGGGCGGACGGTGATGCTCGGGCCCCACGCCGCCACCACGACGTCGTCGAGGGCGACGAACTGCTCGCTGTCGACTGACGGGGCGACCTGCCAGTAGCGCAGATCGCTGCACGGCGGATCGGCGCACAGCCCGTCGGACACCCGCTCGTAGAGCAGGCGGCCGCTGGCTGGGTCGACCGACAGGTTGATCTCGTCGGGCGGTCGCTCGATGAGGGTTGCCTCGCCTGCGTCGACGAACAGGACCGGCGTCGCCGGATCGGTGCACTCGGCGTAGCACTCGCCCTGCAGCCACCACGTGTCGGCGTCGGCGAGGCCGATGAGCCGCCACGACCGGTCTGCGAAGCGCTCGGGCACGTGGGCCGCGTCGGGGGAGAGGTTGGTCTCGGCTCCGCTGGCGACGTCGAGCAGGTACGGGGTCGAGCCTTCGTAGGAGCGCGTGAACCCCAGCAGGGAGCCATCCGTCGACCAGGTGAGGTCGCTAGGTGAGCTGAAGTGCAGCAAGCTCGAGATCGAGGGATCGCTGGAGTAGAGGTCCTCGTACCTCGCGGTGGTGCCCGTCGCGCCGTCGAGGATCACGAATGTCGACTGGCACTGGGTCATTCCCTCGACCGGATCGTCGAGCTCGAGGTAGGCGAGCTGGTCGCCGTCCACGGAGAAGGCGGGATCGCTCGCGTGGTCGATCGTGAAGACCGAGCCGCCCCGCTGCAAGCTGATGCTGCCGAGGCATGCCCGGCCGCTGTCGAACGAGAGCGCGAGGGTAGAGCCGTCCGGCGGGAGCTCGCCGAGTCCCGCCGGAGCGGCATGGCTCGCGGAGATGCCCCTGACTTGGGGCGCGCTGAGCGTGGGCCACGCCTCGGAGCCGGCCAGTGCCGCTCCGGTCGTCGCGTCGAGGAGCCTCGTCCTGCCGTCGCTCGCCATCGCCACGATGCTGCGGGGGCCGGCGACCGCCGTCGGCGTCGCGCCGGGGTCGGCGCCGATGTCGAGGATCACCTCGTCCTCGTCGCCGCCGATCATGCTGACCGCGCCAGCAACGAGCGCGGCGACCGCGGCGATCGCAACCAGCACGCGCGGCGCGGTGGCCCACGACGGCCGACGGCCGCGCTCGCCGAGCCGGCCGGCGACGTCGTTCCACGTGCCGGTCGGCTCGATCGCGTCGCCTGCCTCGTGCAGGGAGCGGCCGATGGTGGCGGCGAGCTCGGCATCGACGCCATCGTCGTCGGGTCCGCCGATCGGGTTCGGGGTGCGGGGATCGTCGGTGCTCATCGGGTGCCCTCCAGTCGGGCGGCGACCGCGGCGGTGGCGCGGTGCAGGTGGGTCTTCACTGAGCCGACGCTGATGTCGAGCTCATCGGCGATGCCCGTCAGCGGCAGGTCGGACCAGTAGCGCAGCACGATCACCTCGCGCTGGCGGTGGGGGAGGGTGCGCACCGCGGCCAGCACCTCGGCGGCCTCGGCGCTGCGCAGCACGGCCTCGTCCGCGCCCGGCGCGCTGCGCGCCGGCGCAGGTTGGTGCTTGCGCTCGACGACTCGCCGACGCATCCGCGCCCGCGCCCCGTTGAGCACGATCGAGCGCATGTAGGCGTCGACGCGTCCTCGCTCGCGCACCTCTCCCCACGATCGGTCGAGCGCGACGAACGCGTCCTGCACGATCTCCTCCGCGGCGCCGACGTCGTCGACGAGCAGCGCGGCGAGGCGCACCAGCGAGCGGTGCTCGCGGCGGAACAGCTCCGCGAGCTCTCGGTGGCGCTGCGTTCGTGCGCTGGCCAGCGGCACGACGACGGGCGGCGAGGCCGAGCCGTCGGCGGTTGGGGACATGATCGCCATCATGCCCCTACAGATGCGCAGCCCCCCGAGAAGGTTGACATCGACACCGGCCCCCCAGCCCCAGCCCCAGCCCCGAAATCTCGGTGATGGTGCCGGCCCTGACCGGCACCATCACCGAGATTTCGCTCAGGAGGGGGAGGGTCGCTCTCTGGTGGGGTGCGTGGCGGCTACCGTCTGCGCACCAAGATGACGAACTCTGGAGGGCGCATGCGCCGGATGATGGCTGGAGCTGCAGTGGGGATCCTGCTGTTGGCGGGATGCGGGAAGTCCGACGACAGCGGTGGCGGCGACGCCGCCGCCCCCGCCGAGGGCGCTGGCGAGCTGACGCTCGAGGAGTGGATCGCCGCAGCTGACGAGATCTGCGCCACCTTCAACGACGAGGCCGACGCCATGGCCGAGCCCACGGGCCCCGACGAGTTCCTCGAGCTGATGGACACGATGCTCGGGATGGCCGAGCAGCAGAACGACGACATCCGTGCGCTCGGCCTGCCCACCGATGACGGCCAGGAAGAGGTCCAAGAGGCGATCGACCTGATCGAGCAGCAGTTCGAGGCGATCGAAGCGGTGATCAAGGATGCCGACGGCGACGCCGAGGCGCTCATCGAAGCCATGGAGGATCCGGACGTCAACGAGGACATCGACGCCATCGAGAGCGATCTCGATGACATCGCCGAGGAGATCGGGCTCGAGGAGTGCGGTACGGACTCCGGCTCCTCTGACGACGATGATGACTCGGGCGACGACTCGGGCGACGACATGACCGACGACTCGGGCGACGATGGCGACTCCGGTGACGGCGACGACTCGGGCGACGACACGGACCTCCCGGTCGACCCATCGGAGTCGATGGATTTCGGTGACGTCGGTTCGGAGTCCGAGCTCGTTGACATGTTCATCGATGGGATGACCGAGAGCGGCGAGATCTCCGAGGAGGAGGCCCGCTGCATCGCCGAGGGCCTCCTCGAGGACTACTCCCTCGGCGAGATCGTCGACCTCTCGAGCTCCGGCGAGCCCGACGACGAGCTGACGGACGCCATCATCGCCCTCACGTTCGACTGCGTGGACATCGCCGGCATGATGTCGGAGGAGTAGCACCCGCAGGTTGCTCTGCTTGACTGGGCGGCGATGGCCGAGCCGCTGCTGCCCCTGAACTCGACCGTCGTCTGGGCCGCGCTCGCGGCCCGGCGGCGGTCGCTCGCGTCCCGCAATCTCGCGGAGCTGTTCGCCACCGACCCGGGGCGCGTCGAGCGCCGCACGTACGAGGTCGGCGACCTGGTGATCGACGCCTCGAAGCACTGGGTCGACGACGCCACCCAGGCATCGCTCGACGACCTGGCGATCGATCGCGGCGTGGCCGAGGCGCTGGCCGCCATGTGGGCCGGCGAGCGCATCAACCCCACCGAGGGGCGCGCCGCGGCGCACGTGGCGCTGCGCCTGCCCGCCGGAGAGCGCTTCGACGTGGACGGCGTCGACGTCTCCGGCGACGTGCACGCAGCGCTCGACCACGCCGCCCATCTGGCGCAGCGGCTGCGCAGCGGCGAGTGGACCGGCGCCAGCGGCCAGCGCATCACCCACGTCGTGAACCTCGGCATCGGCGGCTCGCACCTCGGCCCCGCCATGGTGCACGCCGCGCTCACGCCGTTCGCCGACGGCCCCGAGGTGCGCTTCGTCTCCAACGTGGACGGCGCCGCGCTCGCCGACGCGCTCATCGGGCTCGAGCCGGCCACCACGTGCTTCATCGTGTGCTCCAAGACGTTCACCACCAGCGAGACGCTCGCCAACGCCCGCTCGGCGCGCTCGTGGATCGTCGACGCGCTGGGCGCGGACGCCGTCGCCGCGCACTTCGTGGCCGTGTCCACCGCGCTGGACGAGGTCGCGTCGTTCGGCATCGACCCGGCGAACGCGGTCGGGTTCTGGGACTGGGTCGGCGGGCGCTTCTCGCTGTGGTCCGCGGTCGGGCTGTCGGTGATGGTGGCGGTCGGGCCCGATCGGTTCCGCGAGCTGCTCGCGGGCGCGCACGTCGTCGACGAGCACGTGCGCACCGCGCCCGTCGAGCACAACGCTGCGGTGCAGCTCGCACTGCTGCGGGTCTGGTACTCGGGCCACTGGGACGCGGCCGCGCACGCGGTGGTGCCGTACGCGGCGCGCCTCTCGCTGCTGAGCGCGCACCTCCAGCAGCTCGAGATGGAGAGCCTCGGAAAGTCGGTGCGCGCCGATGGACGACCGGTCGAGGGGCACCACACCGGCCAGGTCGTCTTCGGCACGCCGGGCACCGACGGCCAGCACGCCTACTTCCAGCTCCTGCACCAGGGCACCCGCTTCGTGCCGATGGACCTCATCGGCTTCGGCCACGGCGGCGACGAGCTGGCCGGGCACCACGACCTGCTGCTCGCCAACCTTCTCGGGCAGGCCGCCGCGCTGGCGTTCGGTCGCAGCGCGGACGAGCTGGTTGCTGCCGGCGTCGCCGTCGACGACGTGCCGCACCGCACCTTCGCCGGCGGTCGGCCCACCACGACGATCCTCGCCCCGTCGCTCACGCCGTCGGTGCTCGGGCAGATCGTCGCCCTCTACGAGCACACGACCTACGTGCAGGCGGTGCTGTGGGGCATCGACGCCTTCGACCAGTTCGGCGTCGAGCTCGGCAAGGCGCGGGCGACCGACCTGCTGCCCGCGCTCGCGAGCGGCGCACCGATCGACACCGATCCGTCGACGCGGGCGCTGCTGGAGCGCCTGCGGGGGTGGCGTGCCCAGCGGTGAGCGGGGGCGCGGTGGTGCTGATGGTGGCGCTCGTCGTCGGAGCGGTGCTGGCGCCGACGCTGGTGGTCGGCTTCGCGCGACGCCGCACCCGTGCCGGCGGACGCATCGTCGAGGACCTGCTCGGCGACGACGTCGTGCTGCTCGACGAGCGCGCCCGCTGCTACGGCCTCGCCAGCTTGCCGTCGCCGCAGATCTCCGGGCCCGGCGCGCTCGCGCTCGGCGCCGAGGTGCTGCTGTTCGTGCAGCCGGCGCCGCGCTGCGAGGTGTGGGTGGGCCGCGAGCGCATCGTGGAGGTGGATGCCCGCCGAGCGCACCTCGGCGCGGCCGCTGTCGATGCGATGCTGTGGGTGCGGTGGCGCAGCGACGACGGCGGCAGCGACGCGGCAGCCTTCGCGGTCGACGACCTCCCGCGCTGGCTCGATGCCCTCACCTGACGTGGAAGCGGCGGCCGGCTTCGACCGTGCCGTAGCGCCACACCCGTAGGTCGTGCGGCCACGTGCCAGGGCGGAGTCCGGCCTTGCTCCACAGGTGGTCGAGGAACGTGTCGACGTCGCCGAGCTGCTCCCACACCGACGGAAGGAACGTGCCGCGGTGCCCGGCGGACTCGATCAGCAGGCCGTCGATGCCGGGGCGCACCGCGGCGCGCAGCTCGTCGCGTGATCGCACGTCCATCGGCTCGGTGGGGGTGAGCACCGAGACGTGCAGCTCGGCGTCCGCGAGGTCAGCTGCGGTCACGCCGGAGAAGCGCGGGTCGGCGAAGGCGGCGGCCAACGCGTTGGCCGCGACGTCCTCGGCGAGCGGGCGGCGCGCTTCGAGCGAGCCGATGCAGCCGAGCAGATCGCCGGAGGTGCGCCGCACGGTGACGAACGCCGCGCCCGGCCGCTGCAGGTGCGCGGGTGCGTCCGGCCGTGGAGCGCGCTTGCCGCGCACCCGGGCGCCGATTGCGGCCTCCGCGATGTCGAGCAGCAGCGCGAGGTCACCGTCCGACACGCCGCCGGCCGCGCTGTCGGCGGCCCCGGCGTCGGCAGCATCGGCGCCGGGCACCGGGTTCGAGTCCGTCACGAGATCGCCGACCGCGAACGAGCCGTACCCGACGACCTGGCGTCGATCGCCTGCGGTGTCCCCCGAGCTGCGCAGGTCGAGCAGCGCGACGTCGAGGTGCCGACGCCGCGCCACCTCCAGCAGGCCGCGCACCGGGTGGGCGCCGCACGCGTCGTGCGGGTCGAGGTCCTCGAGGCGACCGTCGACGATGGCGGCTGCGGTCGCTCGGTCGTGGCGTGCGGCGTGCTCGTAGGGCTCGTAGTGGCTGAGGTCCGACGAGATCACGACGAGCGTGTCGGATCCGCCCCACACCGCATCGAGCAGCGCTGCGACCTCCGCCGGCGAGGCGCCGCCGACGACGACGGGCAGCAACGTCCACCCCGGGTCGAGGATGCGCTGCAGGAACGGGAGGTGCACCTCGAGGCTGTGCTCGGGGCCGTGCGCCCGGTCATCGACGACCACGCCGGCGCAGCGCGTGGCGACGGCCTGCAGCTCTGCGTCGATGGGCACGTCGCCCAGCGGCGTGCGGAACGCGCCCGCGCCCGACAGCGCCATCGAGCGCACCGACACGCGGTGCGCGGGGCCGAGCAGCACGACGCGCCGGATCGAGCGGGCCGCATCGCGCAGCAGCGCGTAGCCGCTGGCCGCGATCGGCCCCGAGTAGACGTGCCCGGCGTGCGGGACGACCAGCGCCTTGGGGGCGGGACCAGTGGCGGTCACCGCGGCGATCATGGCGTCGACCTCGGCGGCGAGCTGAGCGGCGTCGCCGGTGTAGAACCCGCCGGCGACCGCGGCGGGGCGCACGAGCGTGCTGCTCACGTCGGCACCTCCGGATCCAAGATGGCGATGGGCAGTCGGCGGCGTCCCCACTCGCCCGGCGGGCCCTCGAACACGCCCGCCAGCGGCGCGCCGCAGCTCGTGCAGGCGCCGTCGCCGGTGAGGTCGTAGGCGCCGATCTTGTACCAGTCGCGCTCGATGACCCGCTCGCCGCAGCCGGCGCAGTACGACGAGCCGCCATCGGTGTCGTGCACGTTGCCGGTGTAGACGTGGCGCAGCCCCTCGCCGAGCGCGATCGCCCGGGCCCTCGTGAGGGTGGCGGGCGGCGTCGGCGGGACGTCCATCATCTTGAAGTCGGGGTGGAAGGCGCTGAAGTGCAGCGGGACGTCGGGGCCGAGGTGCTCGACGAGCCAGCGGCTCATCTTGCCGAGCTCCTCGTCGCTGTCGTTGTGGCCGGGGATGAGCAGCGTGGTCACCTCGACCCAGGTGTCGGTCTCGTGCACGACGTACTCGAGGGTCTCGAGCACCGGCTCGAGGCGGCCGAGCGCGACGTGGCGGTAGAACTCGTCGGTGAATCCCTTGAGGTCGATGTTGGCGGCGTCGAGGTGCTTGAACAACTCGGCGCGCGGTCCCTCGCAGATGTACCCGGCGGTGACGGCCACGGTCTTGATGCCCTCTTCGTGGCACGCGATCGCGGTGTCGATGGCGTACTCGAGGAAGATCGTCGGGTCGTTGTAGGTGAACGCCACGCTCGAGGCGCCACGCTCGCGAGCCACGCGAGCCAGCGTGGTGGGCGCAGCGCGGTCGGCCAGCGTGTCGGTCTCCTTGGACTTGGAGATGTCCCAGTTCTGGCAGAAGCGGCAGCCGAGGTTGCAGCCCGCCGTGCCGAAGGAGAGCACCGAGGTGCCGGGCAGGAAGTGGTTGAGGGGCTTCTTCTCGATCGGGTCGACGCAGAAGCCCGACGAGCGGCCGTAGGTGGTGAGCACGACCTGGTCCTCGATGCGGCCCCGCACGAAGCACACGCCGCGCTGGCCCTCGTGCATCTTGCAGGCGCGGGGGCAGACGTCGCACTGGATCCGCCCGTCGTCGAGCGCGTGCCACCACGTCGTGGGGATGGTGCTCGGATCTGCGAGGGAGAGGTCGTCGCTCATGGTTCGCTCCTGGCCCAAGGGTACGGATCTGCAGCGCCGAGCGGACCGGCCGAAGGTCCCGAGCTCGCGCTAATGGGGGTCGACCTCCTCGCTGTTCAAGGTGAGGATGGTTCCGAGCCGCCGGCCGGTCAGCACTCTCTCTCGCAGAGCGTCGAGCTCTACATCTAGATCGTGCGCCGGTCGGTCGGTGAGGGGACTTCGATGGCTGG
>JBBRAZ010000047.1:0-28846 GCA_038206295.1 Acidimicrobiales bacterium | reverse complement strand
CCGCGTGACGCCCACGGCGACAACTGGACGAGCTCGATGGGCAGGTCTGCAACGGGCTCGTCGCCTCGATGCACCCGATCACTGGATCGAGCAACCGCGCACCGTCTTCCTGCACATCCCGAAGACCGCCGGCAGCAGCCTCTACGAGCAGCTGGCCACCGCGGTGCCGCCCGAGGAGCGCCTCACCGCCGATGAGCGAGCGAGCGGACCGTGGCGGTGGGGCGCCGACACGGTGGAGCGCACCCGGCTCATCGTGGGGCACCTGCCCTACGCGCTCGCCGCCGAGGTGGTGGGCGACGCTCACTTCCTGACGCTCCTGCGCGATCCCGTGGAGCGGGTCGTGAGCCAGTACCTCCAGTGGCAGCCGGAGCGGATCGACGATCGCACCGCCGCGCTGCTGGCGGAAGCGCCCGAGATGGCTTCGGTCGTCGAGCGCGCCAGCTCGATGCCCATCGATGCGTGGGTGGAGGCCGCCATCGACGACGGCCTCTACCTCACGAACCTCCAGACGTGGGCGCTCGGCGGGCCATCCACGAGCTTCGAGCACCAGCGACCGCCCTCGGACGACCCGGCGGCGCTCGCCGAGGCGCTCGCCGCCGCCAAGCACCTGATCGAGCACCAGCTCATCTGCTTCGGGCTGGCAGAGCACTTCGAGGAGACCCTCGACCTGCTGCGCTGGACCTTCGGCATCCCTGGCGGCCTCGACGGAGGCCGCGAGCACGTCAACGTGCGGCTCGACAGCCAGAAGGTCGAGCTCTTCGAGGCGACCCGGCAGCGCATCGCGGAGCAGAACGCCGCAGACGTCGAGCTCTACGAGTTCGCCTCCGAGCTGTTCGCCCACCGGTCGCGCGCGCTCACACGCCACCTCATCGCCGAGGAGTCGGCGTTGCGCGGGGGCGCGCCCCTTCTGCGCGACCGCGTGCGCGTCGAGCCCGGTGCAGGGCTCGGCGGGCGCGGCCTCCACGCGATCGAGGAGCGCGGCGGGCAGCGCTGGCGGTGGACGGGCAACGGCGAGCGCACCGCGATCGTGCTGCGCGCCGATCTCGGCGACGCCGAGGAGATCGAGATCGAGCTCGGCGCCCGAGCGGTGGCGATCCCCGAGGCGTGGACGGACCTCGCGCTTCGATTCGACGGCGAGCTGGTCCCGAGCCTCGTGCGGCGAGCCGGGTCGCGCATCGTGATCGGGCGCGTCCGGGTCGCGCCGGACGACCGCGCGGTGGAGCACCTGCTCGAGATCGAGGGACCCGTGCGGCCCCCGACCGACACCGATGGCCGCTCCCTCGGGATCGCCGTCACCCACGTCGAGATCCGCCGCCCCACCGGTTGGGCGCCACCCGCATCCGGCGCTCGCAGCTGGACCGCTGGCGCCGCCACCGCAGCACGGCGGGCGAGGGCCGTGAGCCGCCGCGTCGCGGCATCGGCTCGATCGTCCCGAACGAGCCGCGCTGGCCAGATGCCGCCGAGCACCGCAGCGCTCGACTCGACGGGCGACGACGGCCCGAGCGCGGCGTCGGTCCTGGAGGTGGGAGCAGCACCGCCTCCCCCGACGACCAATCGAGGTGCACCCGTCGAGGTGGCGCTGGTGCGCGCCGAGCTGCAGTCCGTCTGGGAGCTGCGGGACCTGCTTCGGCGCTCGTTGGAGCGGATCGGCGACCTCGAGGAGACCGTCGCCACGATGCAGGAGGCGCTGGCGAAGCAGACCGCGACGCCACCGGAGGCGGAGGACGCGTGAGGATCCTGGTGACCTCGGTGCACGTGCCGTTCGTCCGCGGCGGCGCCGAGGTCCTCGCCGAGGACCTGGTGCGCGCGCTGCGCTCCCGGGGACACGAGGCCGAGATCCTCGCCGTCCCGTTCTCCAGCCACCCGCCGGAGCGGATCATGGACCAGGTCCTCTCGTGCCGGCTCATCGACCTCGACGGCTTCGTCGGCAAGCCGATCGACCGGGTCATCGCGCTCAAGTTCCCCGCCTACGTGCTGCGCCACCACGACACCACCACCTGGCTCTGCCACCAGCACCGCGAGGCGTACGAGCTGTGGGACGCCACGCCCAGCCTCGCCGACCTCGACATCGGACCGGAGGTGCAGGCTGCGGTGCACCACCTCGACGTCGAGGTGCTCGGCGCGATGGAGCGTCGGTACACCATCTCGGCCAACGTCGCCGAGCGGCTCGATCGGTGGTGCGGCCTGAGCGCGACCGTCCTGCACCCCCCGATCGGCGATGCCGAGTCGTTCCGCACCGCGGACGCGGAGCCGTTCCTGTTCGCCCCCAGCCGGCTGACGGCCACCAAGCGACAGGGACTCGCGATCGAGGCGCTCGCCCTCGCACCAGAGGTCCGGCTCGTGCTCGCGGGCGGCGCGGACGACGCTCGCATCGAAGACCGCCTGCTGGCGCAGGCGGAGGCCCTCGGCGTGGCCGACCGGCTCGAGGTGCTCGGCCACATCGACCGCGCCACGATGATCGACCTGTACGCCCGGTGCCGCGGCGTGGTGTTCATCCCCTTCGACGAGGACTACGGGTACGTCACCATCGAGGCGATGCTGGCAGCGAAGCCGGTGCTCACCTGCACCGACAGCGGTGGACCGCTCGAGTTCGTGCTCGATGGGCACACGGGCACCGTCGTGGCCCCCGAGGTCGAGGCGATCGCCGAAGGCATGGCGCAGCTGTGGGACCCGGCGCGAGCCCGGGAGATGGGATCAGCTGGCGCTCAGCGGTACCGCTCGATGGCCACGGACTGGGACGTGATCGTCGACGAGCTCACCCGCGCCCGCTGATGGCGCAGCAGGTGGAGTCGATCGCCTGGGTCGGTGCGACGCCGACCGACGGCTCCATCGCCGCCGCGCTCGGTGCGGCGACGCGCGACGCGCTGGCAGCGATCTGGCCGTCGCTGGACATCGTGCGATGGGACCTCGACGATGCCGCCGACGCCCTGCGTGCCTGGCCCCGCGGCGCCACCTGGCGGCGGTTCAACGAGGCCGACACCCCGGTGTTCGACCTGCGCGGCCTGCGACCTGACGAGCGCTGGGTGCAGGACCTCGCGCACCGCTCCCCCGGTGTGCTGCTCGTCGACGCCATCGACACCGCCTCGGGTCGTGACGCAGGCCCGATCCCGACGACGAGCCATCGCGGCGGACCGCTCGCCTGGTCGCTCGGGCTCCTCGCCCACCAGCGCCCCCATCAGGCGGTGCCGACCCGCCACCGCGTCGTGCCGATCCCCCTCGACCTGCACCCCGGTCCGGTCGCGCCGGTGCGAGCGACCGGTGCGGTGACGGTCGCGATGCGCGGCGTCGGTGCCGCTGCGGTGACCGACCTCGCGCAGGCGATCGAGCTGCAACCCCGACTCCCGATCCTGGCCTGGCGGTTCGTGTGCCAACCCGACGAGGTGCCGGCGGTGCGCCGCGTCCTCGAGGCGCACCCGGTGATCGTGAGCCAGGTGGTCGCGGCGCCCTCCGGTGCCGACATCCGCAGCGCACTCGATCGCGCAGCGGCGCTGGTGGTGCTCGAGGACGCGGCGCCCATCGACGTCCGCGTGGTGCTGCTCGCCGCCCGCAGCCGTGGCCTCCCCGTGGTGGAGACCGCCACGACCGAACTCGACCCCGAAGCGGTCGAGACCAGAGCTCCTCGCGTCCGCTCCAAGGGACCGCAGCGCGTCGCCGACCTGGCACGCGCCGTCGCGTGGATCGCGAGCGGGCCGCAGGGCAGCGCCCCGATCCGCGCTGAGCAGGAGCGCGTGCGTTCGACGCACGACGCGATCAGATCCGGTCTCGCGCTGCGCGCCCTGATCGAGCGGGCGCCACGCCAGCGCACGACCACCGCGTTCATCCGCGTCCGCGAGCACGTGGATGCCCACGGCGGATCCTGGCTGCCGTCCACGACCCGCCAACGAGCACGAGGCGTCGCGCACGCCATGCTGCTGCCTGCGCTCCGACCGCAACCGCCTGAGCCGCTCGAACGCCTGAGCGCTGCGGCGGCCTCCGCACGCGGGTGCGTGCTCGTCTCCGCGCCGAAGTCGGGCACGCACCTCGGCATCCGTCTGCTGACGACGCTCGGATGGGCGCCGGGCAACGTCGAGCGGATCCTGCTCGGGCGCGAGCTCCCGTCGGGCATCGGCGAGCCAGAGGTGCTGCTCCTCCCCGGTGCCGGATTCGAGGCCTGCCGCCCTCGCCGCGAGATCGAGGCGATGCTGCGCAACCTGACTCCGGGACGGTGCACCTGGGGGCACGTCACGCCGGAGCCGATGCTGCTCGAGGTCCTCGCCGAGCTCGGCGTCCTCGTCGTGCACATCGTGCGCGACCCCCGTGCGGTCGTTCGCTCGATGGCCGACTGGTACCTCGAACCCCGCTTCGCACACCGTAACCAGGCGATCGCGGACACCACGCTCGACGAGCGCGTCGATCTGGTCATCGGCGCCGGTGACGGCAGCCCGGGAGACCTCCGCCTGGACCAGCGCTGGAGCAGGTACGTGGAGTGGATGGACGTCCCGACGGCGATCACCGTGCGCTACGAGGACCTCGTCGGCCCCGCAGGCGGCGGCACCACGGAGCGCCAGCACGCCGCGGTCGCAGCGGTCGCCCGACGCCTCGGGCTCTCGCCGGAGCCCGAGGCCATCGCTGCTGTCGGCGAGCGGATCTATGGGGGCACCGACACGTTCCGCGTCGGGCAGGTCGACCGGTGGTCAGCGGATCTCCGCCCGGAGGCGGTGCGCACGATCGAACGCGCCCTCGGTGACCGCATGGACCAGCTCGGCTACCCGCGCACCACCTGATGGAACCGATCACGACCACCGTCGTCGCTCCCCCACGCTCCGCCGATTGGGTCATCGTGCTGCTCCGAACGCTCGGACTGCGTCGCATCGGTGAAGCCATCGATGGTCCGGTGGCGCCCACCGGTCGCTACGAGATCCTCACCGTCGGCAGCGCCGAGCACCAGCGTCAGCACCCGACTGCGCCGGCGGCCGGCGCGCTCGTCGTGGCCGTCGACGACGCGGTCGCCGCGCTGGCGCGCACCGTCGAGGAGACCGCCGAGCTCGAGCAGGCGCTGTGCGGCGCCGCCGGGATCACAGGTGGTGCGGCGAGGGTGCGGCGCGTCGCTGAAGGGCTCCTGGCCTGGACGGAGGTGCCGGGAGCGCTGGTGCTCCGCCCCGAGAGCGTCGCCGATGCCGCAGCGATCGCGTCCACGATCCACCGGCTGGCGGCGACGCTCGGCGTCGAGGTCCCACCGGAGCTCCCCGAGTCGGTGCCTCGTCGTCCGTACCACCCGGTGGTGCCACGCCACCTGGCCGCCACCGCCTCGCTGACCGCAGGCGATCTCCTCGACCGCATCGGCGTGCACGGGAGCTGGTGGCCGCCGACGATGACCGCTGCCGAAGCTGCTGAGATCGGTGCGATCCCCTCCAGCGCCGCAGGCATCCGCCGTGTGCGAGCGCGCGGCCGCGGTGGCGCTCTGTCACCAGCGGAGGCCGAGATCGTCGGCCACCTCTCGCTGGCCACCGCCACGGTCGTCGTGCCTCGGCGCAGCGCCACGGCTGACGCAGTGGTGTTCGTCCACATCCGCAAGGCCGCCGGCACCACCGTGGACCACGTGCTGCAGCCCTTCGTCGAGGAGGACGAGGTCCTCGATGCCGAGCTCATGCGCCTGCCCCCGCGGCTCTGGCCACCGAGCGCGACCGACGGCATCCGCTACCTGAAGGCGCACGCCACGGCGGACGCGCTGCGATCGAAGATGCCCGACGCCCATCTCGTGACGATGCTGCGCCACCCGATCGACCGTCTCGTGTCCCACCACGGGCACCTCCAGTGGGACCGGACGCCGCCGGAGATCCGCGCCACCCTCGAGCAGCTCCCCGACCTCCGCCACGCCATCGAGCTTGCGAGCTCGCTACCGCTCGGCGACTGGATCCGCCGCCAGGCGACCGACGGCGACGCCTACCTGCCCGACCACCAGACCTGCGCGCTGGCCGGTCCCGAGGACGCCTTCCAACGCCACGGCCTGGCACCGCGCAACTCTGCGGCGGACGGCGCCGCGATGCTCGAGCGCGCCCTGCGGATCCTCTCGGACGAGATCGCGTTCTTCGGCATCGTCGAGGACCTGCAGCGCAGCATGCGCCTGCTGGAGGTGACGTTCGACCTGCCCCACGGCATCGCGCGCCCAGAGGTGCTGAACGCTTCGCCCAGCGGCACCCCGGTGCTCGACGACGAGCTGCGCGAGCTCGCCGAGCGCGAGCACCAGCTCGACCTCGCCCTGCACATCGCGGCGGTGGATCTGTTCGAGCGCCGCTGCACCATCGCCGGGATCAGCCCGAGCTGACCCCCACCCTGCGTTCTGTGCATGGTGGCTTCGGATAATCGGAAGCCACCATGCACAGAACGGCGGGCAGGCCTTGGGCTACAGGGCGTCGTAGCGCTGCAGGAACGCTGCCATCGCCTGGCGCGACACCGCGCTCGTGGGATGGAAGCCTCCGTCGGCGAACCCGCCGGTGATCCCGACCGCCTCGAGCCAGCCGATGGCGTTCACGAACGGGTGCGATGGCGGCACGTCGGGGAAGCCCGCCGCGCCCGGCGCCGGCACCACCGGTGCTCCTGCGAGCCGGTGCAGGAACGAGGCCATCGCCTGGCGCGACACCGTCGTCCCCGGGTGGTAGCCCCCGTCGGCGAACCCGCCGGTGACCGCCTCGCTCACCAGCCACTCGATCTCGAGGAAGAACGGGTGCGACGGTGGCACGTCGGGGAAGGTGGGCTCGGTGGGCGCGGTGAACGCAGGGCTCCCCGAGTAGCGGTAGAGGAACGCCGCCATGGACTGCCGCGTCACCGGCGAGGTCGGGTGGAACCCGCCGTCGGCGTAGCCGCCGGTCACGCCTCCATCGGCCAACCACTCGATCTCGGCGCAGAAGGCGTGCATGCCGACGACGTCGGGGAACACGCCGGCGCCCGCGGGACCGCAGTCGGTGGGTGCGACGATCGCCGACCACTGGAACTCGACGGCGAGCGCCCGGTGGTCCGACAGCGGCTCGCTGTCAGACTCGCGGATGAACACGTCGTCCTGGAACGCGTGCGACAGGGGCGTGAGGGTGACGCCCCCACCTGAGCGGAATGCGAACTTGTCGATCACGTGCTCGTCGCCACCGCAGGCGACCACGGCGCACACATCGGCGATCCCGGTGCGTGCCTGGAAGTCGCTCCAGATGTCGAAGTCGGCGCTGCCCGAGGCGTCGGGGTGCGTCTGGTCGGTGTGGAGGTTCGTGTCCCCTCCGACGATGATCGCCCGGCCGACGGAGTGCAGCTCGATGAAGTCGGCCAGGGCGTCGTAGTCCTGGACCTGCAGCGACTGGTCGGTGACGGTGCCGCCGGCCTCGGCGTGGAGGTTGTAGATGTCGACCTCGACGCCGCTGGCGAGCCGGTGGCGCGCCATGCTGAAGCCCTTCTGCGACAGGCAATCGCCGGCGCCGCCGTCGCTCTGGTCGGCGCCACCGAAGCAGCCCGGCCACATGCGGCGGCGGATGGGCCCGAAGGGCGTGTCGGAGAGCCGGTTGAGGCCGTCGGCGACGAGCGCGGAGGGCCGGCGGGTATCGGTGCCCAGCGGCGGTCGGCCCGGCACCGAGCGGAACGGGTGCAGCGCATCGCCGACGATGTCATCGTGGTGGAAGTCGACGTTGGGGATCGGCGGCACCGGATCCACCCAGTCCTCCTGCAGCAGCACGAGGTCGTAGTCGTTGAGGAGCGGGCTGATCAGCGGCGAGTTGATGTGGGGCTCAGAGCCCGAGAGCGCTGCGGGAAGCCCGGCGACGTTGTAGGTGAGGGCGAGGAACGACTCGGTCCTGGGGATCTCGACCGCACCCCCTCCGGCATCGCTGCTGCCGGCCGCAGGTGCCACCGTGCCCAGCACCGCGACTCCGACTGCGGCTGCCGCCGCGCGGCGTAACGACGACCGAATCCTCATCTGCGCCCCCCGTGTTGCGCCACGCGTCCTCCGCGCAGCGCGGCGACCCTACTCCGCCGAGGCCGTCTCAGCCGGGGAGAGATCCCATCGGGTGACCGCATCGCTCGTGGAGCACGGCTCGCCCTCGCCGGATGCCTGACCCAGCTTCTCGTCGAGCACGGGGTTCTGCGCGCTGAACACGCCCCACGGGCTCTCGCAGCCCGGAACGACCCAGGCGTGGCTCATCCAGCCCGACCCCCGGTTGGACTTGAAGCCGCCGGCATCCGCGCACTCCTCCTCGGTCGTGGTGGTGTCGCCGATCACGCCACCCTCACGGCTGATGCACAGGCCGATGTGGCGGTGGTAGTGGTCGTTGTCGCCGGTGAAGCCGACCTCTGGCTCCACGTCGCCGTCCTTGGTGATGAAGTAGCTGAGGCCGACGATGTTCGACTCCTCGTCGTTGCCGTCGTACAGCAGCATCTCGGGCTCGGCGACGTCGAACTCCCCGTCGACCAGATCGAACTTCATCCAGTGGGAGGCGATGCCGGGCAGGTACGGAGCGACGCGCACGTAGCCGGCGGCGATGGCATCAGAGGCCTTCGGGTACTCCATGGCGACGTCATGCGCCACCTCGAGCTCCTCCTGCAGCTGCTCGCACTGCTCCTGCTCGGTGAGGTGCGTCCAGATCTGGGGGCCGAGGTGGCCACCGGCGCCCGTGTCGTCGGGGGCCTCGACGTCGCGGTTCGGGTCGAGGCTCTGGAGCCACTGCTCGTACTCGTTCTGCGGGAGGTCGGTGAGGCGCACGATCAGGCTGGCCGCCTCGAGCTCCCCGAGCCCGCCGCTCATGTCGCCCGGGTCCTCGCCGAGGGTGGTACCCGTCGTCTCGCTGCCGTCTGTCGGATCGGTGGTGCCGGTCGTGTCGGTGGCATCGGACCCGTGGTCCATCCCCTCCATGTCGCCGTGGTCCATCGTCTCGCGCTCAGCGCCCAGGGTCCCGGCCAGCTCGGCGTCTTCGTAGAAGCCGACGGGGTTGACCGAGACGTCGCAGGCCTCGGCGTGCTCGCGATCGTGGCCGTCGCCAGCGGTGCTCGACGGCGCGGCGGTGGTCGTGGGGCCATCTGCTCCGGCATCGACCTCGGGATCCGACGAGGACGAACAGGCGCCGGCGGTGAGCACGAGCGCTGCCGCAACGGCGACCAGCGTCCGTCGTGGCCGGGTCGCAAGCTGGTGCGAGGTGGTGGACATCGTGTTCCCCCAAGGTGATCGACGAGGTCCCCCGGCACAGGGGACCACGCCCAGTGTCGCAAAGACCGCGTTCCGTTGACATATCGCCCCGAGATTCCTGCCAGCCGTAGCCTGGTGGGCGTGGATCCCGAGATCACCCAGGTACAGGCGGTCGCGCTCGTCCTGAGCGTCGCAGCGCTGGTGGTGGCGGCGCTGCGCGTGCGCCCCGAGCGGCTGGCGCTCGTGGTGGTCGCCGTGGGGGGCGTCGCGGCGCTCTGGACCGGCTCGGTCGTCGATGCCGCGATCACCGTGGCTGCCTGCACCCTGGCCCTCCTCGTGGGCGCGGTGCTGCGCCAGCTGGGCGAGCACGCCGCCACCGACGGCGCTGCATCCGAGGTGCTGGGGACCGAGGCGGGAGCCTCCGTCGACCCCGGACCGTGGACCAACCCCGACGGGCTGACGCCGCGCGAGACCGAGGTCCTCGCCTGCCTGGCGATGGGCCGCTCGAACGATGAGATCGCCGCCGAGCTCTTCGTCAGCGTGGCCACCGTCAAGACCCACATCAACCACCTGTTCGCGAAGGCGCAGCTGCGCGACCGCGCCCAGGCCGTCGCGTACGCGTACGACCGGGGTCTGGTCGCTCCACCCACGGGTGGAGATCGCCCGTGAGCGGTGTGGATCCACCCTCGGGCCGATGCGCCACAGGCCCTGGTCCCGCACCCTCCAACCCGATCGGTCGCACGGACCGGCTCAGGGAAGGGACGACGACATGACGGTGTTGCAGGGTTCGACGATCTCGCCGGAGGCGCGCAGCGCCGATCGGCCCACGAGCAGGGGGTGGCGCATGGCGCCCAGCGACGCAGGCGACGCGCGGGCCGCGGAGAACCGCGGGCGCGTGTGGCTGGTGCTCGGCTTCGTCCTGTGCCCGTGCCACCTGCCGCTCACCATGGGCGTGCTGGGCACGGTCGTCGGCGGCGGGGTGCTCGGCGCTGCGGTGCGCGACGCCTGGATGCTGGGCACGCTGATGGCGGTGCTCTACGGCCTCACCGTGTGGCGGGGGTTCGTCCACCTGCGCCGGGCCAAGGCCGCCCTGGCGCCCGGCGAGACCCTGGCCTGCGGCCCGACCGGAGCGTGCGAGGTGGTCCCGGCTCAGTAGTGCCAGGGGAAGGCGCCCCAGTCGGGCGGGCGCTTCTCGAGGAACGAGTCGCGCCCCTCGGCCGCCTCGTCGGTCATGTAGGCCAGGCGGGTCGCCTCGCCGGCGAAGACCTGCTGGCCGACGAGGCCGTCGTCGATCAGGTTGAACGAGAACTTGAGCATGCGCTGGGCGGTGGGGCTCTTGGCGTTGATCTCCGCCGCCCACTGCAGCGCCTCGCGCTCGAGCTCGGCGTGGGGTACCACCGCGTTCACCATGCCCATGTCGAACGCGTCGCGCGCCGAGTATTCGCGCCCCAGGAAGAAGATCTCCCGAGCCCGCTTCTGGCCGACCTGCCGGGCCAGGTAGGCAGAGCCGAAGCCGCCGTCGAAGCTCGCCACGTCGGCGTCGGTCTGCTTGAAGCGGGCGTGCTCCTCGCTGGCCAGCGTGAGGTCGGCCACGACGTGCAGCGAGTGGCCGCCGCCTGCGGCCCAGCCCGGCACGACCGCGATCACGACCTTGGGCATGAAGCGGATGAGGCGCTGCACCTCGAGGATGTGCAGCCGGCCCGAGCGCGCCGGGTCGATCGTGTCTGAGGTGTCGCCCTCGGCGTAGCGGTAGCCGTCGCGGCCCCGGATGCGCTGGTCGCCACCGGAGCAGAACGCCCACCCGCCGTCGCGAGGCGAGGGGCCGTTGCCGGTGAGCAGCACGCACCCGATGTCGGAGGACTGCCGGGCGTGGTCCAGGGCTCGGTAGAGCTCGTCGACGGTGGCCGGGCGGAACGCGTTGCGGACCTCGGGACGATCGAAGGCGATGCGCACCGCGCCGCCCTGGGTCGCCCGGTGGTACGTGATGTCGTCGAAGTCGAAGCCCTCGACGGCGCGCCAGGCATCTGGATCGAACAGCTCGGAGACCATCGTCCCTCCTCGTCGTGGACGGCTCGGAGCATAGGGGTCGCCGTGTCGTAGCCTGCCGCCGATGGCCGAGCCCGCCGACCGACCGCGATGCCGCCGCCCCGTGGCGGATGGGGCGACCGGTGGCTGAGCGCGCCGCGCCGCTGCGTGTCGGCCTGGCGCTGCCGACGATGGCGCGTGGATGGGATCGCTCGACGTGGATCGACTGGTGCCGGATCACCGACGCCGGACCCTTCTCGTCGATCTCGTGCGGCGAGCGGATCACGTTCCACAACACCGAGCTGCTCACCACCCTCGCCGGCGCAGCGGCGCTCACCGAGCGGGTGAGGGTCTTCGTGAACCTGGCCATCGCTCCCTGGCACGCCACCACCCTGCTGGCCAAGCAGCTGGCCACCCTCGACGTGCTCGCCGACGGGCGCCTCGACGTGGGCCTGGGTGTGGGTGGGCGCGAGCAGGACTACGCCGCGGTCGGCTCGCCGTTCGATCGACGCCACCAGCGCCTCGATGACGCGGTGGCCGAGCTGCGACGGCTGTGGGCCGGCGAGCCGCCCGTCGAGGGCGCGCCGCCGCTCGGTCCGCCGTGCGTGCAGCCCGGCGGCCCCCGCCTGTGGGCGGGCGCGATGGGACCCAAGGCCACCGCGCGCGCGGCGCGGTGGGCGCACGGCGTGTCGGGGTTCTCCATGGGCCTCGACGTCGAGGAGATCGACCGCGCCGTGGCGCTGGCAGGCGACGGCTGGCGTGACGCGGGGCGCACCGACCGACCGGACGTGACGGTCGCCTGCTTCTTCGCGCTGGGCGACGGCGCCCCGGCGACCCTCGACGCGTTCACCACCGAGTACCTCGCCATCTTCGGGCCCGAGATCGCCGAGATGATGGCGGCCACCGCAGTGCTCTCGTCGCCCGGCGCGCTGGCCGAGGCGCTGGCGCGGGTCGCCGCCGAGACGGCCGCGGACGAGGTGGTGCTGGTGCCCGCCACCACCGACCCCCGCTGCGCCGAGCTGGCCGCGGAGGTCGTGGCCGCAGCCGCCGCAACCCTCACCTGAGATCTCGGTGTGTGGAGGGTCCGGGACGAGAACGCTGGCAGGAAGTGCTCCCCGGCGGGACACAGCAGCCGACCGCTAGCCTCCGGCGCACGCCGAACCTGGAGGGACCGTTCCGATGATCCACCGCAGCCCGTTCCCCGACGTGGAGATCCCCGACGTCCACGTCTCGACGTTCGTCCTGCGCCACGCCGCGGACATGGCCGACGAGCCGGCGCTGATCGACGGCCCGACCGGGCGCACCATCACCTATGGCCAGCTGCTGGGCATGACCCAGCGCCTCGCCGGCGGGCTCGCCGCTCGCGGGTTCGGCCCCGGCGACGTGCTGGCGATCATGGCCCCCAACGTGCCGGAGTACGCGGTGGTGTTCCACGGCGTCGTCTGGGCCGGCGGCACCGTCACCACCGTCAACCCCACGTACACCTCCGGCGAGGTGCGCCACCAGCTCAACGACGCGGGCGCCACCATCCTGATCACGATCGGCATGTTCCTCGACATCGCCCGCGAAGCCGTCGAGGGGACCTCGGTCACCGAGATCGTCACCCTGGACCCGACCGACGCCACCGCGTTCGGCGACCTGCTGGGCGAGCCGATGGAGCACCCCGTGCCCGTCGACACCGCCACGACCGTGGCGGTGCTCCCCTACTCGTCGGGCACCACCGGGCTGTCCAAGGGCGTGATGCTCACGCACCGCAACCTTGTCGCCAACCTCGTGCAGATGGAGGCGATCATGCCGCTGGAGCGCGGCGAGAAGATCATCTCGGTGCTGCCGTTCTTCCACATCTACGGCATGCAGGTGCTGATGAACGCCTCGCTGGCGTCCGGCGCCGTGGTGGTGCCGGTCCCGCGCTTCGACCTCCAGCAGTTTCTCGAGCTCGCCCAGCAGCACCAGATCCGCCGGGCCTTCATCGTGCCGCCCATCGTGCTGGCCCTGGCCAAGCACCCGCTGGTCGACGAGTACGACCTGTCGTCGCTCACGCTGCTGTTCTCCGGCGCGGCGCCGCTGGGCGCCGAGCTGGCGGCGGAGGCCGCGGCCCGCCTCGGCTGCGAGGTCGTGCAGGGCTACGGCATGACCGAGCTGTCGCCGGTCAGCCACTCCACCCCCGAGGGCCAGGGCAAGCCGGGCACCATCGGCGTGCTGCTGCCGTCGGTGGAGTGCCGGGTGGTCGACCCGGACTCGGGCGCGGACCTCGGCATCGGCGAGGACGGCGAGATCTGGGTGCGCGGCCCGCTGGTGATGGTCGGCTACCTCAACAACGACGACGCCACGAAGGCCACCATCGACGAGGACGGCTGGCTGCACACCGGCGACATCGGCCACGTCGACGAGGACGGGCACTTCATGATCGTCGACCGCCTCAAGGAGCTCATCAAGTACAAGGGCTTCCAGGTGCCACCTGCGGAGCTCGAGGCGCTGCTCGTGACGCACCCGGCGGTGGCCGACGTAGCGGTCATCGGGGTGCCCGACGACGAAGCCGGCGAGATCCCCAAGGCGTTCGTGGCGCTGAAGCCGGGAGCCGAGGCCACCGCGGAGGAGCTGCAGGCGTTCGTGGCCGGCGAGGTGGCGCACTACAAGCAGGTGCGCATCGTCGAGTTCGTCGACGAGATCCCGAAGTCGGCGTCGGGCAAGATCCTGCGGCGCGTGCTGCGCGACCGGTAGGCGAGCCCGATCGCCGATGGGCGGTCGAGGCCAACGACGTCCGCGAAGGTGGGCGCACGGATCGAGGAGGTTCGCGGTGGGCTGCGTGGTGGCGCTGATCGGGCTTGCGGTTCCGCGCTTCGCCCTCGCGATGCTGTGGCTGCTCACCGACCGCCTCGACCACGCATTCGACTCGTTCATCGTCGGGTTCCTCGGGTTCCTGCTGCTGCCGACGACAGCGCTCTTCTGGGCGCTGTCGTACCACCCCACCCACGGCGTGACGGGCTTCGGATGGATCCTGGTGGGGTTCGGGCTGCTCATCGATCTCAGCAGCAGCGCGAACGGCAGGCAGGTGGCGCGCTCCCGGCGGCGCTGAACGACTGCTGATCGAGACGGAGCGCGCGCTCGATCAGCTCGGCGGTGACCGCGAGCAGCTCGGCGGCCTCGGTGAGGCCGATGTCGGGGCCGAGCGCTCGCAGCGCGCCTCGCGGGACGAGCCGGCGGGCGACCTCGTCGTCGACCGCCGCCTCCTCACGGGCGACGACCGCGGCCCAGCCCGGGGGCATGCCCGGAAGATCGATGCCGCCGCCGCGCTCGAGGTGCACGAGCTCGTGAGCGAGCGCGACCCGTCGCTCCACCGAGGAGAGTCGCGGGCTGAGCACCACGATGGCGCGCTGGCCGCGCCACGAGCAGAGCGCGCCACCGAGGAGATCCGCCACCGGGTGGGCGCGGACGAGCACACCGTCCGCCTCGGCAGCTGCCCACGGACACCACGCAGCAGCTGCGTCCCCGGACTGCGACTCGATGACCCCGCGACCTGGCACGGCACCTCCCGTCCACCGGCCGACTGCGACCGATCCTGCTCGGGGGAAGCGCCCCGACCCTACGGAGGGGGTGTGACAGCGGTGATCGGGCGAAGGTGCGCCCGATCGCTCAGGCCTTGCCGGCTGCCACGTCGTCGAGGTAGCTGGTCACCTTGCGGCGCTGGGAGGGATCCAGCGAGGACCACTTCTTGCGGAAGGCCGCCGGCACCTCGTGGCGCTCGAGGACCCGGGGATAGGCAGCGGCCACCGCTCGCCGCTCGGCCTCGGTGAACGTGAGCAGCGCATCGAGCTCGCCCACCTTGGCCGGGCTGGGCTTGGCCGCGCCGGCCTCCCACTTGCTGATGGACTGCTGGGTGCAGCCGAGCTCGCTGGCCAGACCGGCCTGGGAGAGGCCGGCTCGCTCACGGGCACGTCGGATCGCTTCGTCAGTGTTCATGCCCCCACCCTAGCAACACACTTCTCAGTTGTCCGAACGGACGGTGTCCAGGTCATCCGACCTGCACTGTCGCGCGCTCCGTGCTCCTCGCGCCACCGGCTGCACACTACATGGTTGTTGACAGCCGCCGCCCGACGCGCTTCACTCCGCCGCATGCAACAACCCGATGGTGTCCACAACCTCGGCTCCCTCTGGGGCCGACGGGTCCGAGCCCGCCGAGAGGGCCTCGGCCTCAGCCAGCAGGAGCTGGCCCGCCGCTGCGCGGTCACGCAGCAGACCATCAGCAAGATCGAGGTCGGCGCCGTGCTCCCGCGCGACGTGCTCAAGCTCGAGCTCGCTCAACAGCTCGAGATCTCGCCGCGCACGCTCTTCCCGTGGCCCGCCACGGGCGTCGGTCCCGGCGCAGCCACCCGCCGAGGAGCCGGCACGACCACCGATCACCCCAACAGCGCGCAAGCGCAGGAGGACCACCTATGAAGATCACCCACGCAGCGACCACCGCCGCCGCCGGCCTGCTGGGCGCGCTCGTCGCCACGAGCGCGCCTGCAGGGGCCTGGCCCGACACCCCCTGGATCACCTCCACGGCCAAGGTCGTCAACGGCAGCCACGTCGTGCAGGCCCAAGCCACCTGGGACGACGCGCCCAACGGCCTGCTCGACGTCGCCAACGTTCGATCGGCCGAGACGACGCCCCTGTGGGACACCGTGTGCTCCTGGCAGGGCTACATGGCCGAGGTCCACGACGGCGCCGGGATCGTGTTCGAGGAGTACTCCTCGTTCCACTCCGGCTGCAACTTCATGTTCGCCATCGTCGACTGGCAGGGCTGGTTCTTCGCCATGCCCGAGACCGGGATGCTGCGCGCCAAGTGGCGCAGCGACGCCACGCCCCAAGGCACCTGGATGACCGTCGGCAACCTCGTCCCCTGACCGCGCCGCACCTGCGGCACCCACACCGATCACCACCCACCCCCGAAGGAGCACCACCGTGCACATCACCCGCCCACTCGCCGGCTTCGCCACCGGCATCGTCATCGCCATCGCCATCCAGAGCGGCGTCGTCGGCTCCACCCCGCCGCCGCTGCCCGACGGCATCACCACCCGGCAGGCCGACGTCATCGTCGACGACGCACTGGCCGAAGCTGCAGGCACACCAGCTGCTGCGAGCCTCCGCGACGGCGTGTCGGCCGCCGAGCACCGGGGCGCCGTCGACGACACCCTCAGCTGCCTCCGACGCAACGCCCGCGCGATCGGCATCGACGTGACCATCCGCGGCCCGCACGCCAGCGCAGATGGCGCCCGCTGGGACTACACGTACGGCGCCGCTCGCAGTCCACGAAGCGCCGAGCTCCCCGGACTCGAGCAGGCATGCCGCGCCCGTCACCTCGAGCAGATCGAGCGGGCGCGCCTCGCCGAGCTCGGCTCACGAAGCGAGGTCCTCCGCGCCGGACGCGAGCAGTTCGACTCGTGCCTCGCTGCCGCTGGGCTCACCGAGCACCTCGACGCCTCGGTCCCCGCACCGGAGGTCGCACGACGAGCGACTGCCTCGGGAGGCCCCGCCGACGACGTGATCGCGTGCGCTGCGGCCCACCCCCTGCTGTTCACGGCGCACCACGCTGAGCCCACCCCGAGCTCCCGGGTGGCCCCGTGAGGGGGCCCGCCGGGCTCAGCAGCGACGTGCGACGCTCCCGCCACCTGGTCCTCGCCCCGCCAGCCACCAAGCACCTCGACGATCTGCACCACCTGCTGAACCTCCCCGAGGTGGCCGCCTCCTGGCGCCTCGGGGGAAGGGGACTTGCGATCGCCGACACACCGCGAGTCCTCGCCGAGCGCGTTGCGCTGTCACTCGTCGCGCACGACGCGACGACGGGACGGCTCGCTGGTCTCGTCGAGCTCGTCGACCTCGACGAGGCGGCGCGCTCGGCCCAGGTGTGCGTGGCGCTCGACCCGGACCGGCACGGCTCGGGGCTCCTGCTGGAGGCCCTCGCCGTGCTGCTCGATGAGGGGTTCGCGCGCCTCCCCCTGCGCAAGGCGTACGCGATGATGAACGCTGAGGTGCACCGCTCCGTCGCCGCCGGGCTCGCACCGCTGGTGCGCTCGGGCGTCGTCACCCACGAGGGGACGCTGCTCGAGCACCGGTCGCTCGGAGGCCGCTGGCACGACGTCGTCGTCCTCGGGATCTGGCCCGATCCGCTGCGCGCTGCGCTGCGCTCGGGCAGTCCCCTCCGCCGGCTCTCCCCTGAAGGATGGAGGCTCGCCGCATGACCACGCCCACCACACCCACGCTCGTCCCGACGTCGCCGTGGACCTCGGTCCACGAGGTCATCGAGGACATCACCGGCGGCGCGCTCGACGAGCACCCGCCATCCGCACACCTCAGCGACCTCGGCATCGACTCGATCGCAGCGATGGAGCTCCTCCTCGCCGTGGAGGACGACCTCGGTCGACCGGTCGCGATCGAAGCGCTCGAGTCGCTCCGCACCGTCGGCGAGCTCATCGATCTCCTCGGCGCGCTGAGATCGGAGGCCTGCTCGTGAGCGGTCCTCCAACGCTGCTGGGCACGATCGCCGGGTTGCTCGCCGGCATCGCGGTCGCCAGTCGCCTCGAGCACGTCGACACGATCGGTGGCGCCGCAGTCATCGTGGTCGCAGCCGGGCTCGGCTTCGGCGTCGTGAGCACCGTGGTCGACCGAGCACGTGGTCGGCGGCGAAGGGAGCCACCCGCGTGAGCACGCCATCGCTCCGACCGGTACCGTCGCGACATGCACGTTCGATGCCCAGCACGCAGCGCGATCACCGCAGTGGTCGCGCTGCTCGCCACCGTCGCGGTCGCGGTCGGTCCCGCGCCTGGTCCGTCACCAGCAGGCGCCGCGGACCGGTTCCCTGACGTCATCGACACCAACCCGTTCCACGACGACATCGACTGGCTCGTCGACCACGGAGCGACGGGCTACGAGGACGGCACCTACCGCCCCACGCTGCCGATCACCCGCCAGGCGCTGGTGCAGCTGCTCTGGAAGCTCTCGGGATCCCCCGCTGGCCCCTTCCCGGCGCACGGCTTCAGCGACGTGCCTGCCGAGCACCCCTTCGCCACCGCCATCGCCTGGGCCGCCGACGAGGTGCTCGTCACCGGGTTCGACGACGGCACCTTCCGGCCGGGCGTGCACGTGAGCCGCCAGGCGGTCACCGCTGTGCTGTTCCGGATGGGCGGCCTCTTCCACAACACCTACCCGAGCCCGCCCTTCGGCGACGTCGGCGCCACCCACCGATTCCGACACCCCATCGCGTTCGCGGCTGCCACCAACCTGGCCGACGGCTACCCCGACAACACCTATCGCCCGACCGCCCCGATCAGCCGCCAGGCGCTCGCCGCGCTGCTCCACCGGTTCCACTCCATGTTCGACGGGGTGTGGCCGGCGCCGCCCCACCACCACGAGTGCACCGACCCGGTCACCCCCGAGCAGCAGGCTGCCGCCGACCAGCTCGTCGTCGACGTCAAGGCCAGCCTGGAGCGCTGGCCCACCCTGAGCGACGCCTACGCCGCGGGCTACCAACAGATCGCCCCTCCGTTCGGAGGTGCCGGTGCCCACTACCTCAACGTCGAGTACGCGAACGACGGCATCATCCTCGATCCGATGAAGCCGGAATCTCTGATGTACGACGGCAACGAGCTGCAGGGCGCGATGTTCCTCATGGAGAGCGTCGCGGATGAGGGGCCGATGGTCGGCGGTTGCCTCACCCCGTGGCACAGCCACAACAACCTCTGCTACGCGGCGCCGCCCAACGAAGGCGGCTACGTGTCGGGCTTCACCGAGATGGGCTGCTTCGGCAGCTCGCAGCTCTACATCACCCCGGGCATGCTGCACGTCTGGGTCATCGACCGGCCCGGCGGGCCGTTCGAGGACATCGACACCAGCTTCTGAGCGTCGCCAGACCATCTGGGCGTCCGCCCGCAACAGGACGCCCATCCACGCAGCCCGAAGCGGGGCTCAAGCGTCTTCGGCGTGGGTGATGGGCTCCTCACCCATCCACATGCGCAGGGTGTTCTTCAGCTTGGTGTGCTGGATGAACACGTCGTGCTCCGCAGGCAGGCCGCCGGTCGGCTGCGGCGCCTTGAAGTAGAACGACAGCCACTCCTGCACGCCGGACTGCCCGGCACGGGCTGCGAGGTCCATGAACAGCGCCAGATCGAGCACGAGGGGCGCCGCCAGGATCGAGTCACGGCAGAGGAAGTCGATCTTGATCTGCATCGGGTAGCCCATCCACCCGAAGATGTCGATGTTGTCCCACCCCTCCTTGTTGTCACCGCGGGGCGGGTAGTAGTTGATCCGCACGACGTGGTCGATGTTGCCGTAGAGCTCCGGATACTCCTCGGGCTGCAGGATCGTGTCGAGCACGCCCAGCTTCGAGGACTCCTTCGTCTTGAAGTTCTCCGGGTCATCGAGCACCTCGCCGTCGCGGTTGCCGAGGATGTTGGTGGAGTACCAGCCCCGCAGCCCGAGCATCCGAGCCTTGAGACCGGGAGCGATCATCGTCTTCATGAACGTCTGGCCGGTCTTGAAGTCCTTGCCCATGATGGGCAGCTGGCGGTCGCGAGCCAGCTCGATCATGGCCGGGATGTCGAGGGACAGGTTCGGTGCGCCATTGGCTACCGGCACGCCGGACTGCAGCAGCGCGTAGGTGTAGATCTGGCTGGGCGAGATGGCCTCGTCGCTGGCCTTCAGCCCGGCCTCGAACGCGGCGACGCTCTGATGCACGTCAGCGACCATCTGGTAGGCCTCGGTCGAGCCGCACCACACCGACACCAGCCGGTCGCACCCGTTGTCGATGCGGAACCGCTCGATGTCCTCGATGAGGGCCTCCGCCTGCTCCCACTTGTTCGTCATCGTCTTGACGCGGGTGCCGTCGAGCTTCTTGACCCAGCGCTGGTCGAAGACCGCATCCATGGCGTTGACGCCCTCGAGCTCGGCGGAGATCGGTGCCAAGTCGCGCTCATCGAGCACGCCGCAGGTGCGCGCAGCCTCGAGCGCGTTGGGTGAGATCGGGTCCCAGCCGCCGAAGACGAGGTCGTCGAGGCCGCTGATGGGGACGAAGTCGCGGATGAGCGGGTTGCGACCCTCGTCACGCTGGCCCAGACGGATGTGGGAGAGCTGCGACAACGAGCCGACGGGTACGGCGAGCTCGTTGCGCGTGGCGATGACGCCGGCGATGAAGGTGGAGGCCACCGCGCCGAGGCCGGGCGTGAGCACGCCGAGCTTTCCGGCGGCGGGAGCGATGGAGGTGGGTTCAGCCATGCGCAGACCCTAAGCGGTCGCGCATGATCCCATCTGATGCTTCAGCATCCCTTCATCATCGGCGCGGGTCGCAGCGCGCAGCGTCCAGCGGCCGCTCGAACGCTGCGAGGGGAGCCATCGCTCGGTCGCCGACGTAGAGGTGCGGACCGACGCGCTGCAGGCCGGCCGCAGCGAACCACCGGTCGTAGGTGCTCGGACGCCGCAGGCGGTAGCCGTCGGTGTCGCCCTCGATGTGGTCGTCGGTGGTGAACGCCTCGAGGAAGGCCACGCCACCCAGCAGCGCGCCGACCGAGCGCAGTCCACGGCGCACCTCGCCGTCGGGCGGGTAGCCGAGCACGTCCACGCACACGATCAGGTCGAACGGGCCACCGAGGTCCAGCTCGTCGAGGGCGCCGAGCGAGCCGAGTCGGATCGAGCGGCGCGAGCCGTAGCGAGCCACCGCGTACGCACTGGGATCGACGCCGATGTAGCTGGCACCGGGGCGAAGGCGGCGAAGCGCTGGCTGCCAGGGTCCCTCGCCGCAGCCGACATCGAGCACGCTGCGGATTGGCCGGTCGAGCAGGAACTCCGCTGCGCCGAGCGCGTAGCGGACCCGACGCTCCAGGCGAGCTGGCGACCCGAAGCCCTCGCCGCGGTACCAGCGCTCGAAGTACGCGGCCCCCCACGGCTCATCTGATCGCTCACCCACGCCCCCCATCCTCTCCCACCCAGCTCCTGTGCGTAGGCGAGTGCGCGAATCCGCAACTCGCTTACGCACACTCGCTCCATCCCGGGCTCGTGCGTACGGGGGTGCGCGAATCCGCAACTCGCCTACGCACAGAAGTGGGCGGGCGCGATCGCGGGAGGCGAAGGGATCGGTGAAGGTCAAGAGGTATCGTGCAGCATCCCTGCACGATCGTCACGGCCCCGCGTCGCTGCTGCTCCGCCGCGCACCGCGGCGCTGCCGGACATCACCGTGCGCCAGCTCGAGTACCTCGAAGCGGCCGTCGCCGCGCCGACGTGGGCGCAGGCTGCAGCGACGCTCGGGGTGACCCCGTCCGCGCTGAGCCAAGGCCTCGCTGAGCTGGAGCGTCGCCTCGGCGTCGAGCTGTTCGCACGCGCCGGCCGGCGACGGCTGCCCACGCAGCACGCCGCGGTCGTGCTGGTCCACGCGCAGCGGGTGCTGGCGCAGACCCGCGACCTGGCCCGCTGGGCCGGCGAGGTGGGCGCCGGGCGATCCGGCCAGCTGCGCGTCGGCATGGTCGACGTCGCCGCGGTGCACCACCACCCCGACGCGCTGCGCGCCTTCCGTTCGCAGCGTCCGGAGATCGCGCTGCACCTCGCCGTCGACAGCTCTGCGCCGCTGCTCGCCCAGCTGCGTGCCGGGGCGCTCGACCTCGTGGTCTGCGTCGCTCCGCCCACATCGGCGCCGGACCTCGACGTCGAGGACCTGGTGCGCGACGACCTGTGCGTCTACGCGCCCGCCGGCGCTCGCGTCGGGCCGCCTGCAACGTGGGGCCCGTGGGTCATGTTCCCCGAGGGCGCGCACACCCGAGCGGTGATCTTCGATGCGCTGCGCTCACTCGGCGCCCCCAGCGAGGTGATCGCCGAGAGCCACCAACCCGAGGTGCTCGCCGCCATGGTGCGCCTCGACGTCGGATGGACGGTGCTGCCGGCCGTGCAGGCCGAGCACGGAGATCAGCCGCTGGTTCGTGCCCGGGCCAAGCCGATCGCCCGACGCTCGCTGGTGGTGGCCCGCCGCGCAGATGCCATCGCGGATCCGGCGGCCGACGCGCTCGTCGCGCTGCTGCGCGACCCGCCCGCCGCACGCACCTGACCAGCGTCAGCTGCGGGGGACCTGCGACCAGGGACCGTCCTTGTCCATCCGCGGCTCGCCGGGGAGCCCGAGCACGCGCTCGCCCATGATGTTGCGCTGGATCTCCGACGTGCCGCCCTCGATCGAGTTGGCTCGACTGCGAAGGAACATCTTGCGGCTCGTGCCCGCGGCGCCGATGAGCCCCAGGTTCTCGGCACGGCGCATCGTGTAGTCGTAGTCCACCAGCGCCTGGGCGCCGAGGAGGTCGACGCACAGCTCGTAGATGTCCATGTTGACCTCGGCGAACATGAGCTTGGCGATCGAGCCCTCCGGACCAGGGTTGCCGGCCTTGCGCTTCTGCGAGGCGCGCATGTTGGTGAGGCGCAGCACCTCGGCACGGATCCACTGGTCGACCAGGCGGTCCTTGAGCGCCGCAGTGCGGTGGATCGGCTCCTCCTTCCAGATGCGCACGGCCTCGGCAATCGCACCCGAGCCGCGCTGCGGGGGTGCCGAGCCGCCGCCGATGGTGGTGCGCTCGTTCATGAGCGTGGTCATCGCCACGCGCCACCCCTCGCCGACGTCGCCGATGCGGTCGCTGTCGGGGACGCGCACCTCGGTGAGGTACACCTCGTTGAACTCGGCCTCGCCGGTGATCTGGCGCAGCGGCCGCACCTCGACGCCCGCGGCGTGCATGTCGAGGGCGAAGTAGGTCATGCCCTTGTGCTTCGGTGCCTCGGGGTCGGTGCGCGCCACGAGCATCCCGCGATCGGCGAGGTGAGCGAGCGTGTTCCACACCTTCTGTCCGGTGATGACCCACTCGTCGCCGTCGCGCACCGCCTTGCACGCCAGGCCGGCGAGGTCCGAGCCGGCGCCGGGCTCGCTGAAGAGCTGGCACCACGCATCCTCGCCGGTGAACATGCGCCGCAGCAGGCGGGCCTTGAGCGCCTCGTCGCCGTGGGTGACGACGGTCGGCCCGGCCATCGTCAGGCCGAAGAAGTGGCTGGCGGTCGCCGCCGGTGCGCCCGCGGTGCGCAAGCGGGAGTCGATCGTGCGCTGCAGGTTCGGCGGGAGGTCGAGACCGCCCCACCCGGTGGGGAAGTGCACCCAGCCGAGGCCGAGGTCGAACTGCCGGCCCCTGAAGGCGATCGGGTCGGTGGTGGCGGGGTCGAGCTCCTCGAGCAGCTGATCGAGGAGCCCGTCGACGATCTCGGCAGGCGTGGTCACGCCGGGAGCGTACCGACCGGCGGGGGATCGTCCCGCGTCACAGCGCCAGGTGCAGGCCGATGGCGTCGTCGACTTCGGCGAGCAGGTCGAGGGGCACCCGACCGACGACCGGGCCGATCTGCTGCACCGCCACCGAGCGGATCTGCTCGGCCTGCGCCTTCGAGGCACGACGCAGCCCGGTGCGACCCGCCGGGAGAAGCACCTGGAACGGGTGCACCCGGTCGACCCGCGCAGTCACCGCACCACCATCACCACACCGCGACCGAGGACCGTCGCGGTGTGGTTCGCGCCGTCGTTGCTCACGACCACGGCCGGTCGGCGCTTGCTCGCCCCACTGCCCATCGTCGGATCGAGGTCCACGGTGACGATGTCGCCGCGGCGCATCACCCGGGCCCGTCGAGGCCGTCGGCCGCTGCCTGCTCCCACACCGGACCGTCGCCCTCGTTCGAAGCGGACCACGCCACCGCGTACTGGTCACCGAGCTCGTAGGCACGCAGCAGCGCCAGCGCCCGCTGCACCACTGCACCACTGCAGACCGCGACGCGTCGCCGTGCTCGCTGCGGTAGCGGTCGATCAGCTCGACGTCTTCGTCCGGAAGGCTCACGCTCAGCTTCACAGCCTCGGTGCTACCTCGGTAGCACCGTCCGCGACCCCGATGCCCAGCAGGCGCGCCGCGTTGTCGTGCAGGATCGCCCGCCGCAGCGCGCGGTCGTCTTCAGTGGCGATGAGCACCCGGGCCAGGGTGAGGCCCTGGTGGTAGAAGGGCCAATCGGTGCCGAAGAGGATCCGCTCCGCAGGCACGACGTCGAGCACGTGGCGCAGGTCCGCCAGGCCGAGGCAGGCGAGCTCGAAGTACGTGTTGGGGTACTGGTCCGCGTAGCGCACGGCCTCGCGCACCTGCAGCGCGCCGGAGTGACCGAGGATGAAGGTCGTGTCGGGGTTGGCGGCGATCGTGGCCTCGTAGCGCGCCACCTGGCTGCGGCGTGCGGCGGCCTTGGGCTCGATGCCGACGGGCCCGCAGTGGAACAGCACCGGCAGCCCGTGCGCCCCGCACCGCCCGCACAGGTGGACGGTCTTCGGGTGGTCCGGCGCGATGAACTGGCCGTTGGGGTGGAGCTTGACGCCGAGCGAGCCTTGCGCCGCCTGCGCGTCGAGGCGGGCGTCGATGTCGCGATCGAGCGGGTGCACCGAGCCGAAGGAGACCAGCTCGGGGTAGCGCTGCGCGGCGGCGAGGATCACGTCCGCGTTGCGCGGGCCGATGGGCAGGTCGAACGGCAGCAGCACGGCGCGCCCGATGCCCAGATCGCCCATCTCACGCAGGAGGTTGGGCGCGGTGTGCGTGGTGCGCATGCCCTGGCTGGTGAGGCCGAGCGCGGCGAGGTCCACCTTCATGCCGAACATCGACGCCTTGTCGAGGTTGGTGTTGCTGTACGCATCGAGGTCGACCGGCAGCGTGACGGGCAGGTAGTGCGCGGTGGCCGGGGTGGCGGCGTGGATGTCGACGGTGAGCCGCCGCAGGAAGGCCATCGCCAGGTGCGTGTGGCAGTCGATGATCGGGCCGACCTCGTCACGGGCGTCGTCGCGCACGGCAAGGCGGCTGCCGCCACGCACCTCGAACCACGGCAGGCGCGCCAGGTCGAGCGTGCTGGCGAACGTGGTCGGGAAGGGGCTCGCTGCCACGGCTCTCCTCGGGCTCGGGGACCGGGCCACGCTACCCGTGGCTCGTCGGCAGGGACCTGGTCCGCGTCGCTGCAGCATGTGCTTGACATTCCCCGAACACTGTTCGATACTTCGAACGATGTTCGGACTGGATGCAGGGCTCCGCCGTGGGAGCTGAGGAGGCGACAGGTGCGGCCCCGACCGCACGCGACCGCCGACACGCCCAGACGCTCACCGACATCGTCGACGCCGCCTGGGTGCTGTGCCGCGAGCACGGCCTCGCCGGGCTGTCGCTTCGGGAGCTGGCGACGAGCGTCGGGCTGCGCGCCCCCTCCCTCTACTCGTACGTGGATGGCAAGGACGCCATCTACGACCGCATGTTCCGCCAGGGCTACGAGCAGCTCCACGAGGCGTTCGCCGACTGGGACGACGACCTCAGCGCGGAGCCCGAGCCCCGGGCGCGCATCAAGGACGGCGCCCGGCGCTTCTTCGACTTCTGCGTCGAGGACCCGGTGCGCTCCCAGCTGCTCTTCCAGCGCACCATCCCCGGCTTCGAGCCGACGCCCGACACGTACGCGGTCGCCGTCGAGGCCCTGTCGCTCGTCGCGACCCAGCTCGCGAGCCTCGGCCTCGACGGCCCCGGCGTGCTCGATCTGTGGACCGCGCTGCTGACCGGCCTCACCGACCAGCAGATCTCCAACGACCCGGGCGGCGACCGCTGGTCGCGCCTGCTCGATGACGCCGTCGACATGTTCTGCGATCACCACGGCATCCCCGCACGGGGTCGCCGCACCAACCGGAAGGACCGACGATGAGCATGACCACCTCCGACGCCATCGACCTCGCGGCGCTCACGCCGATCACCCACGCGGAGGCAGGTGGCCTCGCCGAGGAGGCCTACCGCCGCCTGGCGGCCTCCCTCGCGTCGGTCGCCGGCGACGAGTGGGAGCGACCGACGGACTGCACGGCGTGGACGGTGCGCGACCTCGCCGGTCACCTCGCCAGCGCCATGGCCGCCGCGGCATCGCTGCGCGAGAACCTCAGCCAGCAGCGCGCCGCGACGCGCAGAGCGAAGCGCGACGGGGTCGAGCTCGTCGACGGACTCACCGCCGAGCAGGTCGAGCGCGCCGCGGGCCTCTCCCCCGACGCGCTCGTGGCCCGCATCGCCGAGCTGGTCGCCCCCGCCACGCGCGGGCGCATGCGCACGCCGGGCCTCGTGCGCAAGGTGGCCAGCTTCAAGGTGGAGATGGGCGAGATCTCCGAGCGATGGACGCTCGGCTACTTCGTCGACGTGATCCTCACCCGCGACGCGTGGCTGCACCAGGTCGACCTGTGTCGTGCACTCGGGCGCGAGCTGCCGCTGGATGCCGAGCACGACGGACGCATCGTCGCTGACGTCGCCGCCGAGTGGGCACGCCGCCACGGCAAGGAGGTGGAGCTCGTGCTCACGGGCCCCGCCGGTGGCCAGTTCCGCTCCGGCGAGGGCGGCCCGATCCTCGAGCTGGACGCGATCGACTTCTGCCGGATCGTGTCCGGGCGCGCCGAGCCCACCCACGAGCTGCTCGGTACCGCCGTCCCCTTCTGAGCTGCCCCGCCTTCGACTACCGGATCGGCGGGCGCCGCCGGTAGCCTGGGAGGGCTGCGCGGCCCGCCCGTCGCGGTCCCCTCACCACCGAAGGAACCTGCCATGGGCGCGCGCCCGATCCGCAACGTTGCCATCATCGCCCACGTCGACCACGGCAAGACCACGCTGGTGGACGCCATGCTGGCGCAGACCAGCGCTCGCCACGAGCACGCCGAGGTCACCGAGCGGGTCATGGACTCGATGGACCTCGAGCGTGAGAAGGGCATCACCATCCAGGCCAAGAACATGGCCGTGCGGTGGGGCGACCACAAGATCAACATCGTCGACACCCCCGGCCACGCGGACTTCGGCGGCGAGGTCGAGCGGGCCCTCACCATGGTCGACGGCGTCCTGCTGCTCATCGATGCCGCGGAGGGCCCCCGCCCGCAGACACGCTTCGTGCTGCGCAAGGCGCTGGCGCTCGACCTGCCGATGGTGGTGGTCGTCAACAAGGTCGACCGCCCCGACGCCCGACTGGCCGAGGTCGTCCACGAGGTCGAGGAGCTGGTGCTCGACCTCGACGCCGCCGAGCACCAGCTCGACTTCCCGATCATCTACGCCTCGGCCCGCGAGGGCTGGGCGTCGCTGGATCCGACCGACACCGGCGGCGACCTCACCCCGCTGTTCGAGCTGCTCCTCGACCGCCTCCCCGCTCCCGAGGACGACGGCACCCACCCGCTGCAGGCGCAGGTCACCAACCTCGGCGCCGACGCCTACGTCGGGCGCCTCGCGCTGTGCCGCGTTCGTCACGGCGTCATCCGCAAGGGCCAGCAGGTCGCGTGGTGCAAGGCCGACGGCACGATCGCCAACGCCAAGGTCGCCGAGCTGTTCGTCACCGAGGAGCTCGAGCGCGTGGCGGTCGACGAGGCCGGCGCCGGCGAGCTGATCGCTGTCGCCGGCATCCCGGAGATCACCATCGGCGAGACCCTGGCCGACCCCAACGACCCCCGCCCCATGCCCGTCATCACGGTGGACGAGCCCAGCCTGTCGATGACCATCGGCATCAACACCTCGCCGCTGGCCGGCAAGGAGGGCAAGAAGCTCACGGCGCGCCTCGTGAAGTCGCGGCTCGACAGCGAGCTCGTCGGCAACGTGTCGCTGCGCGTGCTGCCCACCGACCGCCCCGACGCGTGGGAGGTGCAGGGCCGCGGCGAGCTCCAGCTCGCCGTGCTCGTCGAGATCATGCGACGTGAGGGCTTCGAGCTGACCGTCGGCAAGCCGCAGGTCGTCACCAAGGAGGTCGACGGCAAGATCCACGAGCCGATGGAGCACCTGTCGGTCGACATCCCCGAGGAGCACCTCGGCGCGCTGACCCAGCTGCTGGCGCCGCGCAAGGCCGAGCTCACCGACACCGTCAACCACGGCACCGGCTGGCTCCGCATGGAGTACCGCATCCCGGCGCGCGGCCTCATCGGGTTCCGCACCGAGTTCATGACCGAGACCCGAGGCACGGGCATCGCTCACCACGTCGCCGATGGCTACGCGCCGTGGAAGGGCGATCTGCGGCCACGCTCGCGCGGCAGCATCGTGGCGGATCGCTCCGGCGTCGCGGTCACCTTCGCACTCACCGGTCTGCAGGAGCGGGCGTCGATGCTCGTGCAGCCCGGCGACGCGGTCTACGAGGGGATGATCGTCGGCGAGAACAGCCGCAGCGAGGACATGGACGTCAACATCTGCCGCGAGAAGAAGCTCACGAACATGCGGGCATCGGGCAGCGACGACACCGTCAAGCTCGTGCCGCCACGCCAGTTCAGCCTCGAGCACGCCCTCGAGTTCATCGCCGATGACGAGTGCGTCGAGGTGACGCCGACGACCGTGCGCCTGCGCAAGGTCGCGCTGCCCGCCATGGAGCGCGCCCGGGCGCTCAAGGCCCGCAAGTCCGCCAAGGCCGGCTAGTCAGAGCGCGTCGAAGCGGAACAGGAACGCCGCCATCGCCTGGCGGCTGACCGCGATGGAGGGCACGTACCTCGGCAGGCCCGGCGGGTCGGGCGTGCCGAACGACAGCTCCGCATCGGCCATCCACTGCACCGCCGCGTAGAACGAGCTGCTCGACGCGACATCCGCGAAGTACTGCGACGGCAACGTCGACGGCGGCTCACCGGCGTTGCGCCACAAGAACGCCGCCATCGCCTGA
>JBBRAZ010000046.1:0-29119 GCA_038206295.1 Acidimicrobiales bacterium | reverse complement strand
CATCCGCACCGACCCCAACGGCATCCCCATCGTGATGTTCAACGGCGTCGACCAGCCCCGCAACCCCCGCCCCCTACGCCTCCGCGACCTCCTCACCACCGCAGGACGACCACCACCCGGCGGCTAGAGCGGCCACGCGGGTGCCGATCCCATGGATCCGCCCTCACGGCTCCGCCCGGGCTCCGAATCCCCACCGAGGTGCCAGCCCCAACCCCAGGGCGAGGAGCACCTTGCGCACCAGGCTCGCCACGCCTCTCACAGCAGCGAGAACCCCAGCCACCAGCGAACCGACCGCAGGCCCTCCACCACCAGGACGGGCCGCACAGGCGCGTCTGTCCCGCGGTCGGCGGCCCATCGCTCGTCAGCGGCGTGTGCACGGTGAGGTGCTCCACCCAGCAGGGGAGCGCGTCCATCGCGGTCCGTGCGACCGCACGGGCCCTGGGCGTCGAGTCGGCGCAGAGCACCGCTCCTGCCGCCTCACCTCATCGGCTGACCCATGTCACCTTGAGGGTGGCGCGGCGTAGGCTGTCGCACCGTTCGACACCCACCAGGAGGATCGCGTGAGCGACGAGAAGACCAACGCCGAGAAGGCCCACGAGCTGTTCACCGCCGCGCTCGGCACCGAGGAGGGCGTCGGCGAGTGGCTCCAGATCACGCAGGACCGCATCAACTCGTTCGCCGAGTGCACCGAGGACCACCAGTTCATCCACGTCGACCCGGACATGGCGGCCCAGCTCTCGCCGTGGGGCGTCACCATCGCCCATGGGTTCCTCACCCTGTCGATGCTCACCAAGCTGATGGCATCAGTCCCCAACGATCCGGCCCGATTCGCCGGCATCGTGATGGGCGTCAACTACGGCTTCGACAAGGTCCGCTTCATCAACGCCGTGAAGGTCGACAGCAACATCCGCGCCCGCAGCGTGCTGTCCGCCGCGGTCCTCAAGGGCAGCAACATCGACGTGACCCGCACCATCACCATCGAGATCGAGGGCGAGGAGAAGCCCGCCGCGGTCTGCGACTGGATCACCCGACTGGTCTACGGCTGAGCATCCGTCGAGCGCCGGTACCCTCGGCGCTGCGATGCACACCCTGTTCGCCGCCCGGCACGCGCTGACCGATCCGCCCGACGAGGCGTGGCGCACGTGCCGGGCGGTGGCGCGCCTGGCCGTCGGTGGGGAGCGCGGCGGCTGGCCCGCCGGTCTGGCCGGCGACGCGGGCACCTGGGAGCCCGGCGATGGCTCGCGTGCGATCTGGCGCACCGATGCCGCGACGACGGTCGGGCGCCTGTGGACGCTGAGCGTCGACGAGCCGGTCGATGCGGATCGCACACTGCGGCGGCGCACCACCACCTGGGTCGGCGAGCACGACGGGACCACGAGCGTGCAGGTGGCCGTCGAGCTGGTCGCGGTCAGCGGTGGCATCCGCCCGCTGCCGTCGCTCGCCACCGGCGCGCCTGGCACGCTCGTGGGCATCCTCGAGCGGTGCACCGCGCTCGACGGCGCGCGCCGGCTGTCGCCCACGCCGCTGGTCGTCGACGCCAGGACGATGGGGGAGGCGACCATCCTCGCCACCGACCCCCGACGAGCGCTGCCGGTCGTGCTCGTCGTGCGCGCCGGAGCCCTGGCACGCACGTTGGCGCGGGCCCTCGCCGGAGTCGCCCACGTCCTCGACGTCACCGAGGCCGGTGCAGCGACGCTGCGGGCGCACCTCGAGCTGGACGAGGCCGAGCCCGGAACCGTGGACGTGCTCTGGTCGGGATGGCAGCTCGGCGACGGCGCGCCCCAGCGCTCGAGCTGGCTGCGGCGCTCGGCGGTGGAGCCCGCGCTGGCGGCGTCGCCGATCGTCGCTGCGGTCGCCGCCGCCGCTGCGGTGCGCATCGAGCCGCCGGCGCTGGCCGAGCAGCTGCGCGACGAGGTGGTCCGCGCTCGGCTGGCCGAGCTTCCGGCTCCGGTGGCCGAGCGCGACGCGGCCGATGGAGGAGCGGCGCAGCGAACCGTCGCCGGCGTGGACGACGACCCGGGCAACGGCACGGGCAGCGCCGCGGACGAGGGCAGCGGAGGCGGGTCAGCTGCTCACGAGGGCGTGGCGACCATCGAGGCGCAGTGGCGCCACGACCTCCGCGCCCTTGGCGACGCCCGGCGTCAGGTCGAGGACCTGCGCGCCGCGGTCACCCGGGCGCAGGGCGAGCTCGATGACGTCGTGGCCTTGCTGTCCACCCGCTTCGACGCCGAGGTCGCCGCCGCGGTCGCAGCCCGCAGCGCGGCGCGCCCAGGAGCGCCGACGACGCTCGGCGAGGCGCTGGCGGTCGCGGTCGCCGAGCTCGAGCACCTCGTGGTCCTGCCCGAGGTGGTCGACCAAGCGCGTCGCTGGCCCTACCAGCAGCCGGCGCGGGTCTTGGCGGACCTGCGCACGCTCGACGCCATCGCCGGGCGCTGGAAGGCGGGGCAGCTGCGCCAGGGGCTGCACGCCGCTGCGCTCGCCGCCGGCCTCCCCTGGGCGCGCGACGTCTCGACGACCGCGCACCAGCTCTTCGGCGAGGACTACACCATCCGCTGGGGCGGGCACCTCGTGCTCCTCGGGCCGCACCTGCGCTACGGGTCGGGGCCGCCGACGCGCCAGTGTCGCGTCTACTGCGCGGTGCTCCCCGCCGACCACGTGCTGATCGTCGGGCACATCGGAGCCCACCTCCGCGGCGCGCGCGACCGCTGAGCGCGCCGGTCCAGGATGCGCAGCAGGCGGGCTCGGTTGTAGCGCTGGATGGCGATGAAGGGCAGGTTGGCCACGATGGCGTAGGCCACCATCGCCGCCCACAGCGCCGGGCGGTTCCACAGCCCGAAGAGCGCGCTGGCGGCCAGGAGCTGCCAGTGGACGAGCTCGGCGCGGCGTGTCTCGGCGACGAAGCGCTCGAGGTGCTCGGTGGTGCGACTTCGCAGCGTCGCCTTCGAGAAGCCGTCGGCGAAGACGTCGCCGCCCTCGGGTAGCCGTCCCTTCCAGCGGCCGATCCGCAGCCGCCGCTCGTACCAGCGTCCGTCGCGCTCCCACGGGCGCAGCCGCGTCAGCGCCCGATCGTGGGCGAGCGCGGCGAGGGGCAGCCGGTGCGCACGCCATCCGATGGCGACGCTGAGCGCGAACCACGCGGTCGCATCGACGCCGACGGCGACGCCGTCGCTCAGGACCACCAGGGGGATCACGGGGTGCCCACCTCGATCGAGGGGCGCAGCTCGACGGTCCGACCCCGCCAGGTGGCCCGGCGCAGCACGTGCGTCCACACGATCGAGCGTGCGAACAGGGCCAGGAAGCCGGCGAGTGCCAGCGGGTACAGGAGCGAGGCGGCGAGGGGGAAGGCTCCGAGCTGCGCCAGGGAGCGTCGGAGCTGCCAGGCGTGGGCGGCGTAGGCGAGCGAGGCCACCAGGAGCGAGCCGTCGCCGGCGAGGGCTCGCGCCAGCAGGATCACCGCGATCAGCGCGCTGGCAATCCACAGGGCGACACCGAGCGAGCGGTGCACGGGCACGGCGGATGCGCCCGTGGCCATGTTCTTGCTCCAGCCCTCCACCAGCTGGCCGAGCCCTGCGGGGTACATCCGGAACGTGAGGAGGTCGCCGCCGCCGAGGACCTGCACCGCGTGGCCGCTGCGGTGGTAGCGACGGCCGAGGGCGACGTCCTCCACGAGCTCGCCGCGCACGGCGCGGTGGCCGCCCACGGCGTCGTAGTCGCGCCGCCAGGTGACCATGCACGGTCCGAACGCGGCTGGCACCGAGCGTGGCGGTCGGATCGCTGCGGCGCCGACGCCCATCATCGAGACGACGGCGGGGAACGCCGAGAGCGATTCGTCGGGGCGCTCGAGGCGGTGCGCCGGCTGTACCGAGACCAGGCCGCCCACGCGGTCGTGCTCCTCGCACAAGGCGCGCAGCGCGCTGCTGGCGAGGGTGACGTCCGCGTCGAGGAACACGAGCCGCTCGGCTCCGGTCGACGATGCGCCTACCGTGCAGGCCCAGGACTTGCCCACCCACCCCGGCGGCGGAGGGGGAGCGGACACGACGCGAGCGCCGTGCGCGGCGGCCACCGCTGCGGTGCCGTCGGTCGAGCCGTCGTCGACCACCACCAGCTCGCTCGGCACGACGTCTCCTGCCGCGATGCTGCGCAGGAGCACCGGAAGGTTCGCCGCCTCGTTGCGTGCCGGGATCACCACCGCCACCTCTGCGCTGCGCGATGCCTCGGCGGGCGACGAGTCCTCGGTGGCCGCCGACGCGCGCAGCACCGGCACCCGCCACAGGAGCGCGATGCCTGCGAACCAACCGACGACGAGCAGGAGCGGATCCATCGCCCCTTAGTTTAGCACTAATTATTACGACGCGCGGTCGACCTCTGCTCGCAGGAAGCGGAGCGTGTCGTCGAGGACCTCCTCCGCGTACCCGCGGGAGTGCGTGGATCCAGGCACCTGCAGCAGCTCGCTCTCGACGCCCGCGGCGTCGAGGGCGTCGGCCATCGCCCGCGCTTGGGCGAGCGGGACCGGTTCGTCGGTCGCGTTCACGATCAGCATCGGCGAGGTGTCCGACCCGACGCGGTGCACGGGCGACGCAGCGAGGTAGTCCTCCGGGCAGGCGTCCGGCGTGCAGCCGAGGTACTGGGTGACCACGGGGAAGACCTGCCAGAAGCGCGTGCACAGCAACGAGTCGCCGCAGCCGGGCGGCTCGCTTCCCTCCACCGAGGCGAGCGGCGCCAGGTCGAAGGGTGCCGACCACGTGGCGGCCGCGCGGATCGCTGGCGTGCCCTCGGGGGCGACCGCCGCCACCGGGTCGCCCGATGCTCCGACGGTGGCGAGGATCCCTACCAGCTGCCCGCCTGCGGACCCGCCGAGGATCGCGAGGCGCTCGACGTCGAGCCCCCGCGCCGCCGCCTGCTCCGCGGTCCACGCCAGCGCGGCCTGGACGTCGCGCACCGCCCCCGGCCACGGGTCGGTCGACTCGCCGCTGAGCCGGTAGTCGGGCACGACCACCGCCCACCCCTCGGCAGCGGCATCCTCTGCGATCGATCGCCAGTCCGCTCGCGAGCCGTCGCGCCACCCGCCGTCGTGGACCATGACCAGCACGGGCGCCAGCTGCCCATCGTCCAGGTCCGGCACGTACAGGTCGAGCGACAGCTCGATGCCCTCGACCGAGGTGAAGACCTCGGTGTGGGGGCCGCCGTCCTCGAACCAGCTGCACGAGCTGGACGCCAGGAGCACCAGGAGCAGCACCGGCGCAACCAGCTGTCGACGGGTCGCGCGTCGACCGGGAGGCACGGGATCGCGGTGGAGCACCGCACCATGATGGCCCGGGTCTCGACCACCGGCGACCGGGCGTCCCGCTGCGCGCCCCGGCCTGCTGGCATGCTTGCACCATGCGACGAGCCCCCCGACCCCTGATCGCACTGCTCGCGGTGGCGCTCGCCGCGACGCTCCCAGCGCCCGCTGCGGCGCAGAGCGACCGCACCGCCGCGCCGGAGCTGGTCGCCGTCGGCACCGGTCGCACCGGTGACCGCTGCTTCGTGGAGGTCCACACCTCGAGCGCCTGGCCACCGGACCCCGGCGTCGGGCTGTGGTCGCTCGCGATCAACCTCGAGGTGTCGGGCGGCCGGATGGAGATCCGGGCGTTCCCGAGCGATGCCGAGGCGGGCTACCGGACTCGGGCGACCAGCCCCACCGGTCGGGTCGCGATCGATGAGGAGGCGGTGGACGACGCCGTCACCGCCTTCGGGTGGACCTGCGAGAAGGCGCCGGCGACCCTCGAGGTTCGCTTCGACGTCAACGACACGGACGGCCGCACGCTGCTGGCCGATGCGGTCGAGTCGCACCCGTTCGTCGACGCGGCGCGCGAGCCGGGTGCGGTCCCCGACGATGAGCTCGTCAAGGACGAGGAGGGCGACATGCTGTCGCCCGACGAGGGCGGCGGAGGTGCGCCGGTGGAGCGTCCCGGCGGCAGCAGCATGGGCACCGGCGGCGCCATCGCGGTGGTGCTGCTGGTGCTGGCGATGGCCGGCCTCGGCTACTTCATGTGGAAGGGCCGTGACGGCGACGACGAAGCCGACTACTGACCGACCGAGGACGCGTCGAGCTCAGCGGTCGTAGAGGTCGGCGGGCCAGCTCGCGGCCAGGTAGTCGAGCCGGTCGTGGTCGACGTCGGCCGCATCGCCGAGCGCGCCGTGGAGCCGAATGATGAGCATCCGCAGGAACGGGCGGCCGAGGTCGCTGCGCTCGTCTGCGAGGGGGTGCCCGGCGTTGGCCCGTCGCACCTGCTCGACGCTGAGGAACACCGCGTAGAGCAGGAACTCGGCGACTGCGGCATCGAGCGCACCGGTCCAGGTGAACGGCTCGTCGCCGCGCGTCGCTCCCCGCCACTCGGTGAGGTAGGTCCGGATGCCATCGGCGATCGTGGGGGTGAACGTCGAGCGCAGCGCATCGGTGGTGGCGAACCAGCCCAGCAGCTCCTCCACCTCGTCGATGAAGGCGTGCACCGCTTCGGCGTCGAGCGGGCCGAGGGTGACGTCCACGGTCGGCGCCATGCGTGCGACCCTACCGGGGCCGGAGGGGGCTCGTGACCGGCTCCTCTCCGGCGTCAGGGACGGAGCTCCGGCGGCCACCGCTCGGCGAGGTGCTCGAGGCGGGAGTGGTCAGCATCGGGCGTCGTCGCCAGCGCGGCGCCGAAGCGCTCGATGAGGTGGATGACGAACGGGCGGCGAGCCTCGACGTCGGGCCCAGACGGAGGACCGCCGAGGTCGCTGCGTCGCCGCTCCACAGCGAGGAACAGCGCGTACAGCAGGTACTCGGCGTGGTCGGTCGGCAGCACGCCAGCCCACCGGAACTCCTCGCTGTGCGCGACCTCACCCCAGCCGTCGAACAGCGCGCTCATCGAGCGCGCGATGGTGGGTGTGAAGGTCAGCGACAGCACCGGGTCGTCCGCCAGCATCGCCACCTGGGGCCGGGCGAACGCCAGGAACGCCCGAACAGCCGATGACGGGATCGGGCCGAGCTCGATGCGTGGGTCGGTGCTCATGCCGGGCCTCCGTCGTGCAGCGCGCCGTTGAGCTTCGCGTACATGCCCTTGGTCCCCTTGTAGGTCCGCGTGAAGCTCTGGAACAGGCGATCGTAGGTGGCGCGCGTGGCGGGATCGGGCTCGTAGGTGGCGCGCACCTCGATCCGACCCGGGATGTCCTCCCAGCGCAGGTGGCCCAGAGCGACCGCCGCCATGAGCCCGGCGCCGCGGACGTTGGCGAGGACCGGGTCGGCGACCTGGCCGATGGGCCGACCGAGCACGTCCGCGTGGATCTGGCACCACAGGTCCGATCGTGCGCCTCCACCGACGAACGCGATGTGGTCGAGATCGCTGCGCAGGAAGCGCTCGACGGCTTGCAGCATCCACCGGGAGTTCAGCGCCACGCCCTCGAAGACGCTGCGCACCAGCGCGGCGCGGTCGGTGGTGAGCGATGCGTTGAGCCAGCCGCCGCGGATCCAGTGGTCGTCGACGGGCGTGCGCTCGCCGTTGAGCCACGGCATGAAGAACACGCCGCCGGATCCCGGTGCGGTGCGCGCCGCGATGGCGTTCACCCGGTCGAGCGCGTCCGGTGGAGGGGGGCCGCCGAGCTCGTCGTCTGGCCAGAGGACCTGCTCGATCAGCCAGCTCATGGCCTTGCCGGCCACGTCCTGCTCGGTGGCCGACCACCACCGGCCTGGGATGCCCGATGGCAGCGACGTGATGCTGGAGCGGATGTCGGTGCGCTTGAACGGCACGTGGCACGAGAGCCACGACGAGGTGCCGACGTAGAGGTGCGCCTCGAGGTCGCGCACCGCGCCGGAGCCGACAGCTGCGGAGGCGGTGTCGCCGCTGCCGGTCACCACCTGCGTCGCTGTCGTGAGGCCGAGCTCGCTGGCCGCGTCGTCGGTCAGGGGGCCGAGCACGCTGCCCGTCGGGCGCAGCGGCGGGAGCTTCTGCGGGTCGATGCCGACCCAGTTCACCAGCTCCTCGTCGTAGCGGACATCGGTCAGGTCGCGGTTGTCGGTGCACCAGTAGCCGGTGATGGTGTCGAACGAGGCCGCTGCGATGCCCGTCAGCCGGAGGTTGAGGTAGTCCATCGGCTCGAGGAAGCACGTGGCGGCCTCGTAGACCTCGGGTCGCTCGTGGCGGAGGAACGCGATGTGGCCGACGGGGTCCTTGCCGGTGCGTGACGGCACGCCGCCGGTGAGCTGGATCCACCGGCGCAGCCGGCGAGCGTTGTAGCCGGTGCCCGGCACCTCGATACCGCCGCCGGCGATGCGCTGCGCGTGCGGCGCGCCGCGGCTGTCCATCCAGATCACGGCGTTGGAGACGTGGCGCCCGTCTGCGCCCACGGGCACCGTGCCCATCCACTGCGTCGACACCGACACCGCGATCACCTCGGTGGCGGCGACGCCAGCGTCCGCCAGCGCTCGGCGTGCACCCGACACGATGGTGCGCCACCACTGCTCGGGATCCTGCTCCGCGCCCCCGCCGGGCAGCAGGACCAGGTCGTTGGTCTCGTATGCGTGGGAGACGACGTGGCCGGCGGTGGAGACCACCGCGACCTTGGGCCCGCCGGTGCCGAGGTCGACGGCGAGCACGTAGCGCTCGTCGCTTCGGTGATCGGCCATCGGTGTCGCCCCCTCGGTCGTCGACGGGACGCAAACCTAGACCGCAGCCCGTCGGCGGCACCGCCTGCGGGCGGCGGTAGTGTCCCGCGGGGTGCGCCTCGCGCACGGCGGGTGGGCAGCAGATCGGGGGACGTGGTGATCACCGACGAGCAGCTGTGCGCGTTCGGCGTCGGGTTCGACGATGACGGGTACCACCCGTTCGACCCCGACGACGACTCGTGGAACGAGTCGTGGTTCTGGGACTGGTACGACGAGTCCGGCGCGCTCGCCGGTCACTGCCGGTTCGGGACCATGCCCGGCGTGGGTCGAGCGTGGGTGTGGTGCTACCAGCGCTGGGGTGACGCGTGGCTCGTCGTCGATCAGCCGTGGCTGGAGCTCGCGCAGGCGCCGCGACCAGAGATCGGCATCGAGCTGGATGGTCTCGAGTGCCGCTACCGGATCGACGACCCGCTGCGCGCCGGTCACCTCCGGGTTCGGGCGCCGGCCCGGGTCGTGGGCGGCGCGGACGACGGACGGGTGGTGCCGCTGGTGGTGGATCTCGACGTGCGCTCCGTCGGCGCCGCGCACTCCACGGGCCCGGGCGCGGTGCCCGGGCACGAAGCCGACGGCTACGACGCCCGCCGGTACGAGCAGCCGATCGCGGTGGCCGGCACCATCACCGTCGACGGCCGGCAGACCTCACTCGAGGGGCGTGGCGAGCGGGACCACTCGTGGGGGCCGCGCGTGTGGCAGCTGGAGTGGTCCTTCCTGGTCCTCAACGGAGAGGATCGTCGCCTCATGTGCGTCGAGGTGCGGTTCGAGGGCGGCGAGTCGCTCGCCATCGGCTACCTGCAGGATGAGGCGTCGACGCACGATCTGGCGGATGTGTCGCTCGTCGTGATGCGCTACCCATCCCTCGACGAGCCCATCATCGCCGCGGTGTCGGTGGTGGCGGGCGACGGCGTCGCCTTCAACGCGTCGATCGAGTCCATCGCGACCCACGAGATGGACCTGTCGCACGTGCTGCCGCCTGGCACGCCCTCCACCTACCGCCGCTCGCTGGTGCGAGCGAGGCCGTTGGGCGGTGTCGCCCCGATGCTGGGGTGGCTCGAGGAGCACGTGCTCGATCGCCAGCCGCTGGCGGCGCGGCCGTGACCACCACCACCGACGACGCCGACGACCTCGGCGGTCTCGTCGGCTGGCTCGCCGCGCAGGTCGGCGATCGCGCGCTGGAGGTGCGGGGGCTCGACCTACCCGAGGGCGTCGGCCACTCGAGCGAGACGCTCGCGCTCGAGCTGGTGCACGGCGACGGGTCGACCGAGGGCGTCGTCGTGCGCTTCGCCCCGACCGGCCCCGCGGTGTTCCCGACGTACGACCTCGGCGTGCAGGTCGCCGCGCTTCGCGCCGCTCGCCGACGCAGCGCCGCGCCGGTGCCCGAGGTGCGCTTCGAGGACCTGGCGGGCGACGCCGTCGGGCGACCCCTGTACGTGATGGAGCGCGTCGTCGGCGACGTACCTGCCGACCGGCTGCCGTACACGATGGTCGGGTGGCTGCTCGAGTCCACGCCGGAGGTCCAGGCCTCGGTGTGGTGGACCACCATCGAGGCCATGGCGGCGCTGCACCGCGGCGACTGGGCCGCGGCAGATCTCACGGCTCTGGATCGCTCCACCCACGGTCCCGCCGGCCTCCGCCAGCAGCTCGCGTGGTGGGAGGGGTACGCCACGTGGGTGGGCCGAGGCCGAGCGCAGCCGACCATCGATGGCGGTCTGGCGTGGCTGCACGCCCACCTGCCGGCGACGCCACCGCCGACCGGCCTGGTGTGGGGCGACGCCCGGATCTCCAACACGCTGTACCGCGACGGGCGCGCGGTCGCCCTGCTCGACTGGGAGATGGCGGCGCTGGGGCCCGCGGAGCTGGATCTGGCGTGGTTCCTCTTCTTCGCCGACTTCTTCAGCACCGGCCTCGGTGTCGAGGATCTGCCGGGCTTCCCGGGCAGGGCGTCGACGCTCGAGCGCTACGAGGAGCTGCTCGGTCGGCCGCTCGACGACCTGGCGTGGTACGAGGCGTTCGCTGCGTGGCGCCACACGGCGATCATGGCGCGCATCGCCGACCTGTGGACCGAGGCGGGCGACCTGCCCGCGGGCAACGTGGGCCGGGACAACAACCCGGCCAGCCGGATGCTCGCCGAGATGCTGGACCTGCCGAGCCCCGGAGACGCCGGCGGCCCCCTCGGCTGACTGTCCGCACCGGGCCCCGACCGAGCGCCCTCGCTCCACTCAGGGGGGTGGGGCAGGTGGCGGAGCGAGCGAGGTGCTCGACGTGCTGGTGGAGCTCGGTGCGCTGCTCGTCGGCGCCACCGTCGAGCTGGTGCTCGACGTCGGTGCGGTCGTCGGTGCGGTGGTGGGCGATGGGCCGGTTGCGGTGGTGGTGGGACCCGCCGCGGTGGTCGGGGTCGACCAGTCGATCCACGTGGACGGGGGCGGCACGAAGGAGATGCTCGGTCCCGGCGCGGTCGTCGGCGGCAGCCGCAGCGTGATCGGCGGCGGAGGGGCGCTGCCGTCGAGGGTGGGCAGCGGCCCGACGAGCACCGACACCAGGTTCGCGAGCGCGATGTTGCCCGTCGGTGTGAGGTGCACGCCGTCGGAGCGCAGGAAGCCGGGGTTGGCCTTGATCACCGACGACCAGTCGGCGACGACGACCTCGGGGTGGGTGGCGGCGAGGTTCCAGATCGCCTGGTTGACCTCCTCCTGCGAGGGCGACCACTCCGCGACGGTCACCACGACGACGCGCTGCGCTCGCTCGGTGCCGTCGAGCAGGCGCTCGAACAGGATCGGGGCCTCGCCGCGGCCGCCGTAGTTGTGCCCCAGGATGATGAGCGCCACCTGTCCGATGCGGTCGCTGTTCGCCTCGACCAGCGCCAGGCCCTCGGGGATGTCGCGGCCCTGGAGGGCATCGATGCGGCGGTCCCAGCCGGCGAGGGTCTCGGCCAGCACCGGGGCGATGCCCTCCAGCACCGAGTCGCCGATCGCGTAGAGCGTGCCGTCGCCGAGCCCGAGCGGCGGGGGTGGGATCACGACGGGGGAGTCCGGCGCGGGACCCGTGCGGTACGGGTCGCCACCACCACCCTCGTCCTGCACGACCGGCCACGGGAGCGGCACCGCAGGGAGGCCCGCCGCGATCGGCCAGCCGGCGGGGCGCGACCAGCCGGTCGTGGTCGTCGCGGCGACCGGTGCGCCGCCACCCCGGGCCGGCTGGTCGCCACCGGCGAGGACGATCGCGGCCGACGCGAGCAGCGCCACCGTCGTGGCGAGCAGGACGAGGGAGCGGGCGCGGGTGGTCATGGGCGGGGTGCGCGAGCGCGCCCCCGACGCTACTGGGCCAGGTGCGGTCGGGACCGTGCACCGCATCGCGCCGCTACGATGCGTCGCCGTCGTCGGTCGGGTGCCGACGGCGATGCGGACGAGGAGGCGGCGTGACCGACGAGGAGCGCGAGGGCGTCATCGAGCACCTGCGGGCGACGCCGCACGACCACATCAAGGTGGCGGTGACCGACGTCGACGGGGTCCTGCGGGGCAAGTACCTGCATCGCGACAAGCTCCTGGGCGCCATCGACGACGGCTTCGGGTTCTGCAACGTCGTGCTGGGGTGGGACATCGCGGACGAGTGCTACGACGACGCTGCGTACACCGGGTGGCACACGGGCTACCCCGATGCCGACGTCACCCTCGACCTGTCCACGATGCGCACCATCCCGTGGGAGGACGACCGCCCGATGCTCCTGGGCGAGTTCGTCGACAAGGCGGGCGCGGCGCTGGAGCTCTGCCCGCGCCAGACGCTGCGGCGGATCCTGGCTCGCACCGAGGCAGCCGGGTTCGAGGCCGCCGTCGGCGTCGAGTTCGAGTGGTTCAACTTCGCCGAGACCCCGGGCTCGATCCACGAGAAGGGGTTCCGCGACCTGACGCCCATCAGCCAGGGCATGTTCGGCTACTCGGTGATCCGCCACCAGCACAACCCCGAGTTCTTCAAGGCGCTGCTCGAGGACCTCCTGGCCTACGGGGTCCCGCTCGAGGGGCTCCACACCGAGACCGGACCGGGCGTGTTCGAGGCAGCGATCGGCTACGCAGGCGCGCTGGAGTCCGCCGACCGCGCCACCCTGTTCAAGACGGCCACCAAGGAGATCGGTGCACGCTTCGGTGTGCTGCCCACCTTCATGGCGCGCTTCGACGCCTCGCTGCCGGGCTGCTCGGGCCACCACCACCAGTCCCTGCGCAGCATCGAGCACGGCACCAACGCGTTCTACGACGCCGACGACGCGCATCGGATGAGCAGCACCTTCAAGAGCTACCTCGCGGGCCAGCTGCGGTACCTCGGCGATCTCCTCCCGCTGCTCGCCCCCACCGTGAACAGCTACAAGCGCCTGGTCGATGGCTACTGGGCGCCGACCAAGCCCACGTGGGGCATCGACAACCGCACGGTCGCCATGCGGGTCATCCCCGGCTCGCAGAAGTCCACCCGTCTCGAGACCCGCGTGCCGGGATCGGACATCAACCCCTACCTGTCTGCGGCGGCGTGCATCGGCGCCGGGCTGCTCGGCATCGAGCAAGGCCTCGAGCTCACCGACGAGCCCATCGTCGGCAGCGGCTACGACGCCCCGGTCGAGCGCTACCCGCGCACCCTGGGCGACGCCGTCGAGCGGTTCGCCGCCAGCGAGGCAGCGGTCGACCTGCTCGGCGCCGACTTCGTCGAGCACTTCGCCACGTCGCGGCGCTGGGAGTGGCGTCGGTTCGGCGACGCGGTGACCGACTGGGAGCTGTCCCGCTACTTCGAGATCATCTGAGGACCCATGGCTGTCGACACGTTCTCCTTCCCGACCACGATCCACTTCGGCGCCGGGGCGGTCGAGCTGCTGCCGGGGCACCTGGTGGCGAGCGGTGTTCGCCGCCCCCTCGTCGTCACCGATGTCGGCATCTCGCCGCTGCCGTTCTTCGCTTCGCTCGTGCAGACGCTGCGCGCCGAGGGCCTGGAGCCGGCCACCTTCGACGGGGTCGTGGGCAATCCGATGGTGTCGCAGGTCGATGCCGGTGCGGCGGCCTTCCTGGCGCACGGCGCTGACGGCATCGTTGGGGTCGGCGGCGGCGCCGCTCTCGACGTGGCCAAGGTGATCGGCCTCATGGCCACGCATCCCGGGGCGCTCTTCGACTACGAGGACGAGAAGCCCGGCGCGCTGCCCATCGAGGACCGCCTGCCGCACTTCGTCGCGGTGCCCACGACCGCCGGGACGGGTTCGGAGGTCGGGCGAGCGAGCGTCATCTCCGACGATGACACCCACGTGAAGCGCATCGTGTTCTCGCCCCACCTCCTGGCCAAGGCCGTGTTCGCCGACCCGGTGCTGACCGTCGGCCTCCCCGCCGGCATCACCGCAGCGACGGGGATGGACGCCCTCACCCACAACGTCGAGGCCTACCTGGCTCGCCACCACCACCCGATCTGCGACGGCATCGCGCTGGAGGGCGTCCGCCTCGTGGCGCGCCACCTGGCACCGGCGGTGGCCGACGGCACGGACCTCGAGGCGCGCGGCGGGATGCTGATGGCCTCGATGATGGGCGCCATCGCGTTCCAGAAGGGGCTCGGGGTGGTGCACTCCACCGCGCATGCGCTTGGCACGGTGGCGGATCTCCACCACGGGCTCGCCAACGCGGTGATGATCGACCACGTGCTCCCGTTCAACGTCGAGGCGGTGCCCGAGCGCTTCGAGGACCTCGCCACCGCGGCCCGGCTCGACGACCGGTCGCCCGAGGGGTTCCTGTCGTGGCTGACCGAGCTCAAGGCCACCGTCGGCATCCCGGCGGACCTGCGCGCTGCGGGGGTCGACGTGGCGGCGCGCGACCAGCTCGCAGCACTCGCGCTCGAGGACTCCTGCCACCTCAACAACCCGCGACCGGTCGTGCTGGGGGACCTCGAGGTGCTCTTCGACCGGGCGTTCGCGTGAGCGATCACCTCCTGCGCATCGGGCTGTCGGTCTGCTTCGACCACGCGGATCCGCAGCGCAAGCTCTTCACCGGCAAGACGCTCCTGTACGTGGAGCAGTCGATGCTCCGCTGGGTCCAGGCAGCTGGCGTGCTCGCCTATCCGGTGCCGCCGGCGCCAGGCGAGGGGCTCGACCTCGACGCCATCGTCGGCGACCTCGACGGTCTCGTGCTGCACGGCGGCGCAGACGTGTGCCCGCGCAGCTACGGCGAGGAGCCGTTGCGCCCCGAGTGGGAGGGCGACGAGGTGCGCGACCGCTACGAGATCGACCTCGTCGGTCGATTCCGCGCCGCTCGCAAGCCCGTGCTCGGGATCTGCCGTGGCGCGCAGGTGCTCAACGTCGCCCTCGGCGGCACGTTGCACCAGGACATCAGCACGCAGGTGGAGACCGAGCGAGCGCATCGCGATCCGGTGGCCTACGACCGGAATCTGCACGCCGTCGACGTCCTGCCCGACACCTTGCTGGCCACCCTGCTCACCGGCGGCGCAGGCCGCTACGAGATCAACTCCGTGCACCACCAGGCGGTGCGGGATCCCGGCCGCGGCGTGGTCGTCGAGGCGCGCAGCAGCGACGACGGGGTCGTCGAGGCGCTGCGGTCCAGCGATGATCGGTGGTGGGCGTACGGCGTCCAGTGGCACCCGGAGTTCTACGGCGCCGAGGACGGTGGGCTCCTCGATACCACTGTGCTGCGCTCGGCGTTCGTCGCCGAGGCGCGCGCCCGACGAGCCGGAGGCTGACGCTCAGCCGGCCAGCTCAGCGACGGGCGAGGCCAGCGACGTGGTCATCGGGGCGCTGGGAGACCCGATCCTGCTCACGCGCCGAGGTAGCGGCGCGCCTCCTCGAGCTCCTCGGCGGTGATGAGGCCGTCCTGGGCGAGGGCGCTGAGCTCGGCCAGCTCGGCCTCGCGCTCCTCGGCGGTCATCGCCGCCCAGTCCGGGAGCTGCTCGCCTTCGGCCCATGAGCTGACCTCATCCGCGTGCTCCTCGAGCCACTGCGCCCACACCTCTGGCTCGGGTGGTGCCGGTCGCTCTGGCGCCTTCGTCGCTGTGGCCGTCGCCGCTGGAGAAGGCGCGGGCGCTGCGCGTGGCGTCGGGGTGGCGCGCGGCTCGGGTGCTGCGCGCGTCGTGCCCGGGCTCGCGCTGCGCCGCCCCGCCTTGAGCTTGTCGCGGGCGCTGCGCACCTCGCGCAGGTCGGTGACCTGGCCACCCGGCGGGAGCTTCAGCGACCCCTCGTCGGCGACGGGAGCGCTCTCGGTCCGCTCGGCGCCGGGGTTGTGGGTGCGGTGGTACGCCTTGAGGAGCCCGGTGGGCAGGCTGTCGGCGCACGCGATGCCCATCGCGATGAGGCCGAGGAGGTCCTGGGACCGCACGTCCTGCGCGATGCACAGCAGCCCCTCGTCGCCGAGCTCGAAGGCGAAGCGGCCCTTCGTGTTGGCGAGGAAGTCGACGAAGCGCGCGTCGCAGATCCAGCGGGCCATGTTGGGGAGCTCGGACCAGAGCTGGAAGAGCTTGGTGAGCTCCGCGCTCTCCGTCTCGAGCTCCATCTCGGCTGCGAAGAGCCGCTTGCGCGCCCGAGGGTTGAGGATGGTCTGCGGCACGGCTGCATCGAGGTCGACCACCACGCACGTGAACTGCGCAGGCGAGTCGTAGGGGACCCAGGGGCGGCTCGTGGAGTGCTGACGCTTCGCCTCGAGGTCTTCGAGGTAGGTGAGGTCGAAGGCGACGAAGTCGTGGCTGCGCATACGTCCGAGCAGGACGTTCTCCGGGACGTTGCGGTCCTCGGCCTGCTCCAGGAGCGTGAACCCGCTGACTGCCGTGCGGTCCTGGGTGCGGTACTCGAACCCCTGTCGGGCGGCCACGTCGGCCAGCTCCTTGGCGCGCTTGCCGGCGAAGAAGGTGGTCACGCGACGCTCCCGCCTCGGGGGCTGGTGCCGACGGGGGTCGCTGGTCGGAGGTCGGTTGCTCGGTCCATGGGGATCGGGCACATCCTGCCACGCACGAGCCGGCGCCGACATGCGCCGATCGACCCATCCTGCGCGGGCCCGCCGATCCTGGTCACGCTCCGCGCGGACCGGGGAGGGGACCGCCAGCCACGAGGATCCGGTCCCGGCCGGCCTCCTTGGCTGCGAGCAGCGCCTGATCGGCGCGTCCGACCACCGAGTCGAACGTCGCTCCGCCCTCGTCGGAGGCCAGGCCGAAGCTGATCGTGAACGATGGCACCATCGAGCCCTCCAGCTCGCGCTGCAGCGCGCTCCGCACCCGCTCGATCACCTCGGCGGCCTCGGTCGTGGAGCAGCGGGGGAGGACCACGAGGAACTCCTCGCCGCCGTAGCGAGCGACCAGATCCATGGGGCGGACGCTGTCGCGCAGCACCCGACTCAGCAGCCGCAGCGCACGGTCGCCGGTGTCGTGGCCGTAGCTGTCGTTGAGGGCCTTGAACCTGTCGACATCTCCGTAGGCCACGACGTAGTGCTCGCCGTCGCCCTCCATCCGGGCGACGGCGCTCTCGAGGCTGCGGCGGTTGAGCAGGCCCGTCAGGTGGTCGTGGCGCGCCTGCTGCGTCGTCTCGGCGAGCAGGCGCAGCAGCCCGAGCCGCTCTCCCGCCTGCGTGGAGACCAGCTCGACGTCGGAGGTGACCGTCGGGCCCGGCAGCTCGCCGCGGGGCCCGGTGAGGTGGACCACGCCGATGCCGGTGCCAGCCAGCCGCATCGGCACGCACACCGCCGAGCACGCGCCGCCGGAGCGCCCACGCAGGTGCGGGCAGGCATCCAGCGCCTCGCTGTCGAGGAATCGCCGGGTGTCGGCCCCCGATGCCGCAGGGCACTCCGCGGGTGACACCACGGGGCATCCCGGCCCGCGGTGCTCGGCGTCGGTGGAGAGGACCTGCTGGAAGTGGGCCTGCGCGTTGTCGGCGACGAGCACCTCGGCTGGTGCGCCGGCCACCAGCTGCTGGAGGCTCCGCTGCACGACGTCGTACGCCGCCACCTCGGTGCGTGCCATGTCGAGCGCACGGTGCAGGCGCGCTTCGAGGCCGTCTCGGCGAGAGCGCTCGGCGCGCTCGATCTCCGCTCGGCGCGTCGTGCGCTCGTGGTTGCGCGAGGAGCGCCACGCCATCACGAACAGCGCCGTGCCGCACAGCGCGATCAAGGCGATGATGATCCGCACCTCGCGACGAGCGCCGCCGATGTCGTCCTGGAGAGCGGTCGCCCGCCGTGCCGCCTCGGGACGGTAGAGGTCGTCGGTGAGCTGCTCCACGATCGCATGCTGCTGGGCGCGCTTGTCCCGCAGGTCCTCGAAGGACGCGGTGCGGATCACGTCGTCGAGGGCGGTGCCGTCGACGATGGCGAGGCCGACGAGGCCGCTCAGCACATCGGTCTCCGCTCGCAGGGCCTCGTAGCGCACCTGCTGCTCGCGCTCACCGGTGAGGTCGAGCGACGTGCGCAGGTACTCCCGCCACGCGGTCTCGGTCTCCGACAGCGCGCGGCGGCTCTCCTCGAACAGCAGCGCCTGCGACACCGTGTCGGTGGCGTGCGCGGCGTCGTCGAAGGCCGCCAGCTCGCGCAGCTGACCGCTGCGCACGTCGCTCAGGGCATCGAGCACCGGATCGATCTCGGCGGTCGCGACGCCGACGCCGTCCTCGAGGCTGGAGATCCGGCGCACGGACACGGTCGTGACGATGGTGCCCAGCACCAGCAGGATGGCCCCCACCGCCAGGACCCGCGACGTCTCGCGCCGCGACCAGAACCAGCGCGCGTGCAGGCTCTGGTCGGGCTCGATCGGCGCCAGGCGCGCATCGGGCTGCGTTCGGGGCTCCATCGCTGGCTCCTCCATCGGCACCAGCGTGCCTGCTGGAGCGCGCCGGGGCGAGTCAGGGCTCCTCGGGCATCGCCTCCGCGAGGCGGTCGATCACCGCGCGGCGGGCGGTGCGGACCCGCTCCCACTGCTGGCGATCGTCGGAGCTGGGGGAGTGGACCTCGGCGAGCACCTTGTCGAGGTCGTCTGCGCCATCGACGTGCACCGGGATCTCCTGCACCGCGGCGGCGATCTTCTCCGGCGTCTCGGCGAGCTCGAGGTCCTCGAGGCCTCGGAGCACCTTGAGCAGCAACGGGACGTTGGACCTCGGCTCGGGGGCGTCGCGGGTCAGCAACGTGTCGAGCTGGCGCTGGGTCTCGTTGTCGATGCGGTCGTCGACGTCGGTGCGCACCCAGTCCGCAGCGGTCGTGGCGATGCCCGCAGCGTCGAGGTCGGGACGCTTCGTCTCGGTGCGGCTCGTCAGCGTGATCGGGTGGAGGTCGAGGAACTGCCGCACCAGGGGGAGGAGCGTCTCGGGCGCGTCCTCCTGGAGGTAGTGGCCGACGCCGGGGAGCTCGACGACGCGGCCGTCGGGCCACAGCGATCGGAAGTCTGCGATCGCGTGCTCCGGCGGGATGGCGTGGTCCGCCATCCCCTCGATCAGCATCGCGGGGATCGACCGCAGCGACTCCGCGTGCTCGCGCTGCGACGCGACGTACGCCGCCGCGCCGCCGTCGACCGCGTGCAGCGGGAGCGCCAGCGCACCCCGGCAGCTCGCGGCATCGGGGAATGGGCGGCTGTAGGCGTCGACCCACGTGTTGGTGGTGATGCCGATGCGCTCGAAGCCGATGATCCGCATGACCGACAGCACCGTCGAGCCGAGGTTGCCCATCACCGCGTCGTAGCGGCCCGACGCGCGCCCGTCGATCACCCAGCGGTACCACGACGACGTCGACACGGGCAGGGCCTCGTCGGTGCCCGCCAGCCCCGTCGCGGTGTTCATCAGCAGCAGGCGGGCGACGCGTCCCGGGTGCTGCACCGCGTAGGCAGCTGCGATGGGTCCGCCCCAGTCCTGAGCGATGATCGTGAGGTCGCGCAGGTCGAGGTCGTCGAGCAGCGCGCTGAGGTTGTCGACGTGCTCCTCGAGGGTGTGCTCGCGGTCCTGGGGCGTGGCGCTCTTGCCGAACCCCATGTGGTCGGGCACCACGACGCGGTGGTCGAGCGCCAGCGACGGGATGAGGCGCCGGTACAGGTACCCCCACGTCGGCAGGCCGTGGAGCATCAGGATGGGCTCGCCCGCACCCTCGTCCACGTAGTGCATCCGGAAGCCGGGGGCCTCGGAGAAGTGCGGTGCGAACGGCCACGTGCCTGCGAAGGTCTCGTCGGCCTCGATCACGGCGACAACCTAATCCACGTCGCCGGTGCACGCTGACGGCTGTCCACGTGTGCTCGTGACGTCACGAGCGGCTCTCGGCCCAGCACCCGTCGAGGATGTCGAGGACTGCGACGATGTTCGTGAACCCGGCGAAGTGGCCTTCAGAGGGAACCATGGTCACCGTGGCGCCGGGCACCAGATCGGCCTGGTGGGGGCTGTGGTTCGGGGGGACGACGCCGTCGGCATCTCCCTGCCAGAAGTGCACCGGCACCGTGATGTCGCGCAGCGAGAAGCCCCAGTCTCGGGCGAACAGGACGAGGTCGTAGACCGGTGCGCGCAGGTCCTCGGAGAGCGCGTTGGTGAGGTCGTCGAGGAACATCGCCTTGAACGCCGGGTGGCGCAGCACGGGTCGATCCGATGCCGGGGCGATCCGGGCGTAGAGCGCGATGGCCTGCGGACCCCACGGGATGAGCGGACGCACCAGCGCCGGGAGCGCGGCGGCGAGCGGGTCGGCCAGCACGTTCAGCGCCGGCTCAGCGAACGCCAGCAGCTTGGTCCAGCTCCGCACGGCGTCACGGCCGCGGACCGGGCCCACGCCGCCGAGGATGGCGGCGCCGACCACCCGGTCGGGCAGATCGTGCGCGCACGCCAGCGCGTAGGGGCCGCCGCCGCTCAGCCCCGCGACCGCGAAGCGGTCGAGCTCGAGGGCGTCTGCGAGGTCGCGGATGTCGCGCGACCAGTCGCGGATCCGGTCGTAGCGGTGGCTGGTGGAGCGGCCCGTGCCGGGACGCTCCACCCCGATGAGGCGCACCCCTCGGGCGGCGGCTTCGTGCGGGGCGTCGGGGGGCACCTGCCGACGGCCACCCGGGGTGCCGTGGAACCACAGCAGCGCCCGACCGTCGGGGTCGCCGAACTCCGCCCACCCCAGGGTGCGACCGTCGCGCAGCACGACGGCACCCTCGTCGTTCGGCGGTGTGGCCTCGCTCACGGCATCCTCCCGGTGTCGGTCGGGTCGGATGGTACGCGGTGGCGCGACCTGGGACTGCGGCCGCCGGTGGCGCCGGAGCGCGTCGCGGTAGCCTCGGTCGACCGCCGACGGGCCCGGGAGCACGATCACGCATGCAGCGCGCCGCCGACGAGAAGGTGAACTGGGTGGCGTCGATCCCGTTCCTCGGGGCGCACGTGCTGCCCCTCCTCGCGATCGTCACGGGCATCACCTGGACGTCGGTCGCGCTGTGCATCGGGCTCTACTGGACGCGGGTGTTCTTCATCACCGGCGCCTACCACCGCTACTTCGCGCACCGCACGTACAAGCTCAACCGCTTCTGGCAGCTCGTCTTCGCCGTCGGCGGTGCGACGTGCGTGCAGAAGGGCCCCCTCTGGTGGGCGGCGCACCATCGCCTGCACCACCAGCACACCGACACCGAGCTCGATCCGCACACGCCGCTGAAGGGCTTCTGGTGGAGCCACGTGGGTTGGATCCTCAGCGACCGATCGAGCGCGACGCCCACCGAGCGGATTCGGGACTTCGCCTCGTATCCGGAGCTGCGGTTCCTGGATCGTCACGACTGGATCGCTCCGTGGGCGCTCGGCGTCGCGTGCTTCGCGATCGACGGCTGGAGCGGCGTGCTGATCGGGTTCCTGCTCTCGACGGTGCTGCTGTGGCACGCCACCTTCACGGTCAACTCGCTGGCGCACATCTTCGGGTGGCGTCGATTCGAGACAAGCGACACGAGCCGCAACAACCCGGTGATCGCCTTCATCACCCTCGGCGAGGGATGGCACAACAACCACCACGCGTACGCACCCTCCGCCCGCAACGGCTTCTACTGGTGGGAGATCGACGTCACCTGGTACGTGCTCCGGGTGCTGTCGTGGCTCGGCATCGTGCGCGACCTGCGCCTCCCGCCGGAGCGCATCCTCGAGCTGGGGCGCCGCACGCTGCACGCGCCGCTGCCGGGTGGCGACGACCGCCGCCTCGTCTCCGCGGATCGCCGGTGAGCCGCGTCGGTGGTGCTCGGCGCTCGCTGCCCGGCTGCAATGATGGTCCGATGACCAGGCCTGGCGGACCTGCGGCGGCGCCGTGCGAGTGCCGTGGCTGAGCAGAGCTTCCGCGCCGAGGTCGGCAGGGCCCTCGAGGCGCTCGCCGACGGCCTGGCGCCCTTCGTGGACGCCCGGATGACCGCCATGATGCCCGGCGAGGAGTGGATCCTGGTGGCGGCGGATCGCATGGGCAAGCGCGCCGAGGTGATCGTGACCGCCAGCGATCCCCAGTTCCAGCTCGACGTGGTGCACCGCTTCTGGGGCCCGGCGTTCGCCGCCGCACTCGACGATCGGTACCGCTCGGTCGTCGATGAGCTGCGGGAGGCGCGCAACCACTGGGCCCACTTCGACGACGCGCACCCGATCGACCTCGAGTACGCGCGCCGCATCCACGACATGGTCGAGGACCTCCTGCGGGGGATCGGGGCGGCCGAGGCCGACGAGGTGGCCCAGCTCGCCGCGGTGATGGAGCTCGACGCGATCCGCGCGCCGGGGCGAGGATCAGACGCCGCGACCGGCCAGCTGCTCGTCGAGCTCCGCGAGCTGCGTGCGGATCGCGACCGCCTCGAGCAGCAGCTCGTCCACGCCAGCAACGAGGTCGCCTCGGTGGGCAGCAAGGCGCGGGCGGTGTCGCGCCAGCTCGCGGAGCTGCAGACGCAGTACGCAGCGGTGTCCGGTCTGCGTCGACGGTACGACGAGCTGCGTGAGGCGCTCGGGGAGCGGCTGCAAGGAGGCGAGGACGTCGCCGACGAGGTGGCCGATGTGGTCGAGAGCGTGGAGGCGCTCCAGGCGGATGCCGATCGCCTGCGCCAGGAGCTGGACACGACGCGCGCCTCGCTGCACGATCTCGACCCGGTGCAGACGCCGGCGGGCCAACGTCTGCTCTACCTGACGACGTCGATGATCGTGATGCTCCTGGTGGTCATCGTGATCCTCATCGGCGCCATCCGCGAGCTGGGCTAGCCCTGCGGGGGCGGCGCCTGCTTCGGAGCGAGCGTCGCAGTGACGTTCCAGCTCCGCTCGGGCGTGAAGACCTCGGGCAGAGCGATGATCACGCTCGTTCCCGCGAGCTCCACCGCGGCGTCGCCGTAGCGCCGGCCGCTGCGCAGGTCGAGCAGGTCCGCGTGCGAGCGGTCGCTGCCGCTGCCCAGCGCGTTGGCAGGCCACCGAGCGATGAGCCCGTTCGGGTCGCTGCGAAGCTCGACCTGCACCGCGCCCGACGATTCGAGCTCCCCGAGGTCACCCGTGCTGCGGATCCGAAGCGCCGGCGTGCCATCGGCGTAGGCGCCGAGCTCGACGGCGGCGACGGCGTCGGGGGCTGCGGCACCGAGCTGCTGGTGGTCGATCCGACGCACGGGAGAGAACAGCCCGCGCTCGACGGCGTCGAACGGATCGTCGCCGGCGACGGTGCGCGCCTCGATCTCGGCGCGCGCCGTGGCGAGATCGGCGGCTGCACCGACGTCGCCGCTGCGGCGGTGGAGCACCGCGACCAGCACCACCACGAGGGCGACCACGACCGCCAGCACCACCGCCGGGTGCCGGCGCTGCTCGCTCAGCTCGGCACCCCGAGCTCCTCGGCCAGCATCGGCCGCCCGAACAGGTAGCCCTGGGCGAGGTCGCAGCCCATCTCGAGGAGGGCCATCACCTGCTCCTCGGTCTCCACGCCCTGAGCGACCGATCGCAGCCCGAGGCCGCTCCCGAGCTGGAGGAGCGCCCGCACGATGGTCTGGTCGTCGGGTGAGGTGGCGATGTCGGCGATGAAGAGGCGATCGATGCGGACCATGTCGAGCTGCAGCTCGCGGAGGTACTCGATCGCGGTGGAGCCAGTGCCGAGGCCGTCGAGCGCCAGCTGCACGCCGAGCATCTTGAGCGGGCGCACCAGCCCCCACGTGTCGTGGCCAGCGACCGCCAGCGCGGCGTCGGTCAGGTCGAGGCACAGCAGCTCCGGCGGGAGGCCCGAGGTCTCGAGGGCGTCGACGACGCGCTCGGCGAAGCCCGGATCCTGGATCTGGCGGCCGCCGAGGTTCACCGAGGCGAGCAGCGGCGCCTGGCCCTGCCGCTGGTCGTTCCACACCTTCACCTGCCTGCACGCCTCGTGCAGCACCCAGGCGCCGACCTCCACGATCATCCCGGTCCGCTCGAGCAGGGCGAGGAACTCGCCCGGGGGCACGAGGTGGGTGCCTGAGCGCGAGTCCTCCCAGCGCAGCAGCGCCTCGACCCCGATCGCGGAGCGGTCGCCGAGCGACACGATGGGCTGCCACACGAGCCGGAACTCGCTGCGGGTGAGCGCATCTTCGAGCCGAGCGCGATCGACGTGCAGCATGAGGCGGTTGCGCGTGGACTCGTCGCGCACCTCCGGCTCGCGGTCGCTGCGCTCGGCGGCGTCGACGAGCGCGTCGTGGGCGTCGGCGACCATCGCCCGCTGCGACTCGTAGGCGGCATCGAACAGCGATGCGCCGATGCGGCATCGCAGCGGCAGGTTCGTGGTCGACAGCTGCACCGGCTCTGCCAGGAGCGCGATCAGCTCGCGGGCGATGCGCTGCACGCCGTCGGGGGTGGAGACGTCGGGCCAGGCGAGGCACAGCTCGGCGCCCGCCCACCGACCCAGCGGCAGCTCGTCGCCGAGCGCGGCGCGCAGCCGATCTGCAGCGGTGCGCAGCGCCAGCTCGGCATCGTCCGGACCGTAGAGGTCGTTCAGGTCGCGCATGTCGTCGAGGCGAATGAACAGCACCGCGAAGCGCTTGTTGTCGTGCTCCGCTCGCTTGTACCACTCGCGCAGGACCTCGACCAGCTCCTCGCGCGCCAGGAGGCCGGTGAGGGGGTCGAGTGCAGGTCCGGCCGCGGCGCCAGCGTCGATGGCCCCTGCGCCGGGCTCGGCGGCCGCGCTCTCGGTGTGACGTCGCAGCATGGTGGGACCTCCCCGTCGCCGGTGCACCGCCGAGCATATGGGGTGGTGCGGCGGAGTCGGAGCCCGCGGCGTCAGAGGCGGTCGAGCAGCTCGCGCTTCTTCGTCTGGAACTCGTCGTCGGTGAGGATGCCCTGTGCGTGCAGTTCGGCGAGCTTGCGGATCTGCTCCGGCACGTCGATGGCTTGCGGCTGAGCTGGAGCCGATTCCGCCGCTGCTGCGTCGCTGGACGGGAGGGCGTTGCCGATGGCTGCGGCCTGCTGCACGATCAGGGCGCGCGCTGCCTCTGCTGGAGCGGCCTCGAGCCCCTGCTGCGTGATCTCGGTGCCGTCGGCGCCCTGGAGGTGGAGCCACTGGCCCTTGTGGGTGCGCTCGACCTCGGCCGACGAGAGCTGGGACAGCAGCAGCGTCGCCCGGTGCTTGTTGCCCCGCCCGCGCTGCTCGACGCGGTCCGCGTACACCAGCAGGCGATCGCCGATGCGGTCGAGGTCGCTGGTCAGCGCGCTCCCCTTGAGCTCCAGCAGGACTGCGTCGGGTGCGGCGGCGGCACCCGACGTGGCCGCAGGTGCAGGTGCAGGTGCAGGTGCAGGTGCAGGTGCAGGTGCAGGTGCAGGTGCAGGTGCAGGTGCGACGTCGGGTTCGGCTGCCGGTGGCGGCGCCTCGGGCTCGGGTGCGACCGCTGCGGTGGGAGCCGGCCTCGGTGGTGCCGGGGCTGCGGCGGCGCGCACCGCAGCCTTCGGTGCCGCGCGGCGGGGCGCAGCCTTCGCTGCCGCAGGATTCGCCGGTGCTGGGTCCGGGCGAGGATCGGTGGCCCTCTGGCCGGGGGAGAGCTCTGGTGGGTACCACTTGTCGTCGCTCGCCTGCCACCAGGCGGCGCCGTGCGGCACGTCGCTCATGAGCTCTCTCCTTCCCGCGATCGTCGATCCGGTGCGCAGCGACCGGGGCGAGCCGACGAGAGGCTACTCGCGCCGCGCCGCCGCTCTGCTCCCGCGCTCAGCGCTGGTCTCCGTCGGTCCGCTCGTCGTCGCGGCGGTCGCCACCGCTGCGCCTCTGCGCGCTGCGGCGCTCCGAGGTGACCTTGGACCAGTCCTGGGCGATGCGGCGATCCTGTCCGCTGCGGCGTCCCGCACCGACCCCGCGCTCGGCGCCGAGGGCTGCGACGGCTCGATCCAGGGCGGCCTCGAGCTCGGCGCGGTCGCCGTCGACTGCGACCGCGACCGCCCCCGCTGCCATGAGCGCCGGCGCGGTCGCCGGCTCGTCGGTGACGACGACCACCCCCGCGGTCGGCGACGCCGCGACCAGCTCGCGGAGCGCGTCGAGCCCGTCGAGGCCCGCAGCGCGGCGGTCGATCACCACGATGTCGGGGTCGACCAGGGAGACCATCGCCAGCGCCTCCGTGAACATGCTCACCTCTCCGACGTCGCGCAGCGACCGCGCGGTGCCGGCTGCGGCAGCCACCGCCCGCTGGGCGGGATCGTGGTGGCAGATGAGCAGGGTCCGTTGCTCATCTGGTGCGCCGGGGTCGGTCGCGTCGTCGGTCATGGTGCACCTCCCTCGTCCGAGCGTAGACCCGCTGCGGACCGGGCAGGAGGCGTGAGGGGTCGACCCGTACCCCTCTGCCGGCTCCCAGCGATGACTCCCCGGACGAGATCGGTGCCCGACCCGCGCGTGGTGTCGCTGGGTCGGGCCACCTTCGAGCCCGGGTCTCCCGCCGAGCCCGGGCTCTCCCTCGGGGTCGTCGGCGGCCTCGGCCGCCGGCGCCCCGAGCGGTCGCCGCCCTCCCGCAGCGAGGGTCAGCCGCTGGCCGTGACTGGTCCGGTAGGTTCGGGTCCATGCCGACGATCGCGGTCGTCAACCAGAAGGGCGGGGTCGGCAAGACCACCATCACCCTCGGCCTCGCCGGTGCGGCGAGCCGGGCCGGCCTCCGCTGCCTCGTCATCGACCTCGACCCGCAGGCGAACGCCACCAGCGGGCTCGGGGTGTGGGACCCGATCGCCACGGTGGACCGCGTGCTGGCAGACGAGCGTGCCGGGTCGGTCGCATCGATCGTCGTCCCCGCCGGTTGGCCGGTCGACCTCGGACCGGTGCCCGATGTGGCGCCGGGAGAGCCGGCGCTGGCGCTGCGTGAGCCGCAGCTCGCGAACGACCCCGTCGGCGCGCAGGATCGCCTCGCCGTCGGGCTCGAGGGCGACGACCACGACCTGGTCCTCATCGACTGCCCCCCGTCGCTCGGCCTGCTGACGATCAACGGCCTGTTCGCCGCTGACGCCGCGCTCGTGGTGACCGAGCCCGCAGCGTGGTCGCTCGACGGCGTGGCGCAGGTGCTGCGCACCATCGAGCGCGTCGCGGTGCGCAGGTCGGGCGGCCGTCCGACCGTCGCGGGGATCGTCGTCAATCGGCTGGGCCGCACTCGCGACGCCGGCTACTGGCGGGCACAGCTCGAGGAGCAGCACGCGGCGCTGGTCCGCTCGCCGGTGCACCTGCGCGCTGCGATCACCGAGGCCGCTGCCCAGTCGCTGCCGGTGGCGGCGCTCGGCACCCGATCAGGAGCGGAGGAGGCGGCCGGCGAGCTCGACGTGCTGCTCGCGGAGGTCCTGGCGACCATGCCGGCCTCCGCGGTGACGGGGCCGTGACCGGGTACGACCCGCAGCGTCGCCACGTTCGGCCGCAGCCCGCACCAGCTGGGCTGGCGCCGGTCGACGCGCTCCTGGCGGAGGTGCCCATCGTGGACCGGCCGGCGGCGCCAGCGATGCCAGCGATGCCAGCGATGCCAGCGATGCCGATGTGCGGCGCTCCGCAGATCTCTGCTTCGGAGCGGCCCGCCGCCGGCGGCCGCGCCTCGCGCCTCCCGATGGTCGTCGCCTCGGCGGTCGTGGTCCTCGCTCTGGCGTGGCTGGTGCGTCGGGCCGCTTCCCGGACCTGAGAATCCGCGCCACTGCTTGCTGCAGCAAGCAGTATGCTTGGCGCATCTGTCCGACTCGGCGTCGGCGGCGGAGGTGCGCAGCGTGCGCGAGCAGCGGGAGCGGACGATGATCACAGCGCAGCACGACGATCAGGCCCCTCGCTGGGTGCTGCCCGGCCTTCGCAGCCTGTTCGGCATCGCCAGCGGTGCGCCGGACGGTCTCGCCGGTGGTGGCCTCGGCACCGGCACGGAGGAGCCGGCGACCGATCTCCTGGAGCACCCGTGGGTCGTCCTCGACCGCACGTTCGCGTTCGTCGACATCAGCGGGTTCACGGCGCTGTGCGAGCAGCGTGGTCCCCACGAGGCGCTCGCGCTGCTCACGGACTTCCGTGCGATCACACGAGAGGTCACCGCGCGACGCGGCGTGCGGGTCGCCAAGTGGCTCGGCGACGGGGTGATGCTCGTGTCAGCCGGGGCAGGACCGGCGGTAGCGGCGGTGGCCGAGCTGCTCGAGCGCCTCGGTGCCCGCGGCGTCGACCTCCACGCCGGCATCGCGGTCGGCGAGGCGCTGCTGTTCGAGGGCGACGACTACGTGGGGCGGGCGGTGAACATCGCCGCTCGCCTGGGCAGCGCAGCCGGACCCCGTCAGGTCCTGGCCTGGGGTGCCGCCGATGCTGTGCCCTCGTGGGTGCGCTCGACGCCGTGCGGCCCCCTCGAGCTGGCCGGCGTCGGCATGGTGGAGGGCATCGTGCTCCTCGAGGCTGCAGAGGAGGTCTCCGGCCGCTTGCGGCCATCTGCTGCATGAGCGAGCCGCCAGCAGGTGGCAGAACGAGCTGCGGCAGGTCCAGCGCAGCCGATCGGTGCCGTGACCAGCAACATTGGGGGTATCGCAATCGGCGATGTTCCCGTAGGATCAACGCTCCGGACCGTCCCCCGAGGGACCTCTGGAGTCCGACGACGACCACAAGGGTGTTCATACGTGGCCAAGCAGCGCCAGGAGCAGACCGATGAGGATCTGGTCCGCCTGTACCTGACCGACATCGGCAAGCACACCCTGCTCACGAAGCAGGATGAAGCCGATCTCGCCCAGCGAATCGAGAAGGGCAACGAGGCGCGCGTGGCGCTCGAGGCCGCCGAGTCCGCCGGAGAGCGGCTGACGCCCTCGCGGCGCCGCGAGCTGCGCGCCTCGGTGCGCGACGGCGACGATGCGACCCAGACCTTCATCCAGGCCAACCTCCGCCTGGTGGTGTCGATCGCCAAGAAGTACCAGGCGTCGGACCTCCCGCTCCTCGACCTGGTGCAGGAGGGCAACCTGGGCCTCATCCACGCGGTCGAGAAGTTCGACTGGCGCAAGGGGTTCAAGTTCTCGACGTACGCCACGTGGTGGATCCGCCAGGCGATCACGCGGGGCATCGCCAACACCGGGCGCACGATCCGCCTGCCGGTGCACGCCGG
>JBBRAZ010000045.1:0-32455 GCA_038206295.1 Acidimicrobiales bacterium | reverse complement strand
GCTCGCACATGCGCGTAGCATCAGAAGACACAGGGGCTCCTCGATCTAGAGACGTCAGACATCTCCAGACTCGTTGAGCCCCTGTACCGCGCCCGGGACCCTCAGCCCCTCACCCCACCCCGCTCATCCGCGAAGCGCCGGTTTGCGGCGGAGACACGAGACCTGCTGTACGACTGGGAAAGCAGCGACGCGTCTATCGTCGGCTCCCTTGCGAATGGTCGGCCCCTCATCAGGTGGAACGTCACCTGGGGCACTGGATACAACCACTCGATTTTCACGCTCGGCCCAGATGGGGTGGAGTCAGACTTCTTTTACAAGGGCGGCCGGACCTCCATCTCGACATCGTTCGACTACCGAAACGGAGCCCTCGCCATCGACTGGGGAGGTCAATGCGGCCTGGGCTGCGCGGCGTGGAGCTTCATCGACATCCGCGACCTCAGGACTGGGGAGCGAATCCTCCAGGGTGCCGCACCACCCGTGCCCGAAGGAGACTCATTCATCATCGAGTCGGCGGAGTTCGGCAGCGACGGCCAGCTCTTGGTGGCAGGGCATGCCCTTCGTTGTGGGCAGGACTTCGCCGCATGCGGCGCGACCTTCGACAGTGATCTCGAGGGCCCTGCCGAACTGTGGCAAGCCCCAGACTGGAAGCGGCTCGATGTCGGCGAGGGCATCCACTGGGCTCAGACGTCCGCGTCGGGCCGCATCGCCACGCTCACCGACCCCGGTGAGGTGTGGAGCACAGCTGGTGACCTCAACATCATCCACGACGACGCGACCACATCGATCCTTGGCAACTTCGTTCGGGAAGCAGCCTGGGCTCCGTAGCGAGCTTCGCCGTGTCATCAGATGTCATCACCATTCTGGGCGCCTCGATAGCTCGTGCCTCCGACATCTGTGTCGGAGGCAGAACCGCCTCCGCGACCTCCGACAGGCCTGTCGCTTGTCATCAGAATGTCCGCGAAACTCCTGAAAACGTGGTGGTACGGGCGGGTACTGGCGGTCAGGCCGCTCGGACGAAAACTGCCTCTGACCTGCACTGACGCGCACGCAGCGGTACGCGCCGACACGGCTCGTTCACGGGTTCAAGTCCCCCCTCCGACACGCTCGTAACCCGGCGGCCGATGCGGCGCATCCTGGGTGCTGCCGACGAGTTCCTCAACTGGGCCGTAGCTCCATCGCACGTCCAGCTCTCGGGAAGGCCCCTGGCGGCGGATGGCATCGGCTTGCCTGACGACCTACAGATTCCCCCTGTCGGCGGCGCCGACGCGCTGCTACCTTGCGGCGGCTTCACGCCGCCAGCGAAAGCAGGCGCGTGGGGCAGTGGCGCACGGTCGCCAACCGACTCCGGCTCGCAACGAGTCGAGTCGAAGCTCGCTGGATCGCCAGCCGTCTTGTTCGGTTGCTCCTATGAGAGGCGAGATCCAATGGCCAACGCCCTTTGGCGACCCCGTGATGGCGAGGCGCCTCTCTACGAGTGGTGGGCGCCGCTTCATCGGTTCGCTTCCCGAGCCCGCGCCTCCGGCGTTGTGTGGGATGTGTACACCGAGCAGTTCGCCTTCGAGGGGAGGGTCCTTCGACGGCCCCGTCCGACGGTTCACCTCTACCGCCATCGTGAAGCGTTCGGATTGCTCGCCCTCGATGATCATGGAACGCCGTTCAAGGTGTCGAAGGGCGGCGCCTACCTGAGGACGGGTGATCTCAACGCTGCCTGCTGGCAGGCTGGCCTGCCGCACCTGCAGCTACGACGGGGCCGGCCGGTCCTCGCCGCCAACCATCGGGTGGACGGGGTTCGTGTGCCGTCGCCCGCGGTCGCATCCGGACTCGGGCATCGACTCGAGATCGTGCGAGAACCCAGTTCTGGTTGGGGATGATGAGCCGACCGTGGAGGCCCGAGCCCTTCGAGGCCGACGACGGGACCATCCCGTTCCAGCGGTTCGTCGATGACCTCTCCGACTTCAAGTTCGTCGCGCTCGACACCGCCATCGATCGGGTGCTCTCAGTTCGAGGGATCGACCTCGTCCGGACCGAGTGGCTCAAGGCCCTCGGCGACGGGCTCCACGAGTTCCGTGTGCGTCACGACGCCGACGAGGTTGCCCGCATGTTCGGAGGCGAGGCGCCCGAGGTGGATGGCCAGCCCGAGAAGGTGCTGCTGAGGGTGTTCGTGCACTTCTACGGTCAGAAGGCCGTCCTACTGCTCGGCGGCTACGACAAGGGCGATGATCCAAAGGATCGCCGGCAGCAGCGCGAGATCGCCGAAGCGCGTCGGCTGCTCGAGCAGTTCAAGGAGCGGCAGCGCCGGATCCGCCGGAAGAAGCGCCAGCGCCGTGGTTGACGACCCATGGGGAATTCCCCATACTTGTGCACAGGAGGTGTTCCCATGACCAGCAACTACCAGGACGTCACAGCCGCTCGCCGCGAGCGCCTGTCGCCCGCCGCCAAGGGCGCCCGTGAGGTCTTCGAGCAGGCCTACGACATCGCCATGCAGGTTGTCGAGCTGCGCGAGCGCCATGGCCTCACCCAGGCCGAGCTCGCCGAGCGCTGCGGGATGGACCAGGGAGATATCAGCCGTATCGAGCGCGGCTCGACCAGTCCGACAGCCCGCACCCTCCAGCGCATCGCAGCAGCGCTGGATGCCGAGGTAAGGCTGGTCGATCGCGCGTCCTGAGCGAGGGTCACGAGCCTCGACTGAAGCACGCCGTGTGCATGGAGGGCGCCAACGCCTGTCCGACTGAGGACGTCGGTGGCTCGTGGGGCTACGAGCACCTGCTGGCCGTGCTGGCCGATCCGTCGCACGAGGAGCACGAGCACCTCAGCAGCTGGGTCGGTCGACCGGTCGACCCGGCCGAGTTCGACATCGCCCTCGTGAACGCCCGTCTGCAGGCGGTTCGTTGAGTCCCGAGGGACCGCTACTACAGAGGGCACTCCACGGTGCCTGCGGCGAGCACGTCCAAGACAAGTCCGCAGAGGACGAGCACGCTCGCCGCGAGGCCCAGCGTGTGCTGCCGCATCATCGTGCGGCCTCTCGAGACGCTGATCAGCACGCAGCCCGTGAACGCTGCAACAAGCACGACCGGCACGGCAACCAGCGCCCCTGCTGGGATCGACTCGCTGCAGTGGAGCCACTCGCCTGATCCGAAGGCACGTACGCCGATCCGAACAGCTGTGATGACGATCGCGGCTACGGGCAGCGAATCGAGCATCGACACGCGTCGGGGGCGTTCATGATCGAGCATGAGGCCTCGCAGGCCTTCGAGGGTCAGGTCAACTGGTCGGACCGAGGAGCCGAGCGTGCAGGCGATGGCGACTCCCACTCACGGCGACGACCCGCGATTGTCACCTCGCGAGTTTGCCACGCTCAAGCAGGTTCGCTCAGGCAGGCAGTGAGGTCTCACCAGGGAGCCGAACCGTCGTCGCATCGAGCTGTGTGACGACGTCATCGATCCATGCCCGGTGCATCTCGCCTTGTGAACGCGAACCGGCTCGCCCCACGCCGATCACTGCTACCGGGAACGCCAGCAGCACGATCGCCCACAGTGCGAGGCCGCCGATGTCGCTCAGCGATGTGCTCGGTTCGGTGAGGCCTTGGATCGCGCCTGCGAGCACGACAGCTGCGAGGACCATGCTCATCCCCATGAGTACGAGGGTGGTGGCGACGGCACGCTGCCGATCGCCGAGGTAGCCCTTGAGGACAACGGTGCCGTCGATCTGCGTCCGCGCCCGCAGCTTCAGGATCGGTGCCCAAGGGTTGTCCACCAGAGGCACGGCATAGCTGACCGTGACCGTTCGACCGATCACTCGGCCGCGTCGCCACAGCGGCATCTTGCGTCTGTTGCGGAGGCGCGGAACCCGACGCATGTCTCGCATGAGCTCACGTACTCGCCACTCGCTTCGAGCCGCCGAACGGAGGATGTCGAGCACCTCCCCTTCTGGTAGCAGCGTCGTGATCTCGACAGGATCCCGGCGGAAGAAGAACCGCAGCACGTGGCTGTGCATCACCCCACCACAGGACGACACTCGCGCCCGCGAGTCGTTGGATTCGTCCACCGATCGGCGAGCGTCACCCTGAGGAGGTGTCGGTCGGGTCCGGTCCTGCTTCGCTCGGCTGCGGCATCACGTACATGGCGGTGATGAGCGCCATTGCTGCGAGCGAAGTGGTGCCGAGCCACCCCTCGTCGGTGGTCCGCTCGATGAGGCTCAGGGCGATGAAGCTCACGAACCACACCAGCGGGGACAGCGGTGGCAGCGGCCACAACCGCGCCACCCGCTCGCGCCACCCGTCGCCATCTGCCACGCACCGAGCCTACGACCTGCCTCTCAATGCAGCGCGGGTCCCGGGCCCTACTCCTCGGATGCCTCCGGCATCGGGGGCTCGGCGAGTGTCGGCGAGTCGCGGATCGGCTTCTTGTCGCCCTGGTTCGCCACCCAGTGCGTCCAGTGGGTGCCGGACCACATGCGTCGGGCAAACCTGCCCGACGGGTCGGCCTGCCAGCCCTCAGTGGTCCCCGGAGGTGGGTCCGGAAGCGGATCGATCTCGCGCTTCAAGATGGCGAAGAGCGCATTGATGCCGAGCGTCTTGTCGGCGAACGAGAAGCCGACAACCTCCCAGCCAGCGGCGCCCAGGTCGTTCAGCCTGTCGAGGAGGATGTTCGAGGCGTTCGTCGACGAGCTGATTCGGAAGTACTCCCAACGCCTGTGCTCTGGCATGGACCCTCCCGGATGGGGACCTGCCGACACTACGCCACGACGGTCAGGAGCGAGCGCCGCCGACGTCGTTGCCGCCGAAACGCTCCGCGGTTGCGCCGCTTCTGGTCATGACCTCGGACGTCGCGACATCGGTAGAGCTCGCGTGCGGATCGCCTCGTCGATCTGGTCGCGGTTGGCGAGGCTGGCATCGATCGCAAGGAGTGAGAGCACCGTGAGCGGTACGTCCGCCTCCGATGCAGCCTGGAGCTTGTGGTGGCCATCGAGGAGGAAGTGCGTGAGGCCCCAGTGCGCGTACACATCCTCGCCGTGTGCCATCGCGGGCTCGCACACGTCCAACGTCGACACGGCGACGGCTGTTGGCCTGGCCCCATCGCGCAGGGCGGTCCTGTAGAAGTCGACGCGCTCAGGATCGTTCCAGCTCGGCGGCACCATGGGGACGACGAACTCGAACAGGTGCGAGTCGGCATCGACGGCGGTCTGGAACGTCCGGTAGTACGGCGTCCTCGGGTACTCCGGCAGTCCCCAGAACGGCTGGACCCCCCACGTGGCGACCTGCTCCGCCGAGAAGTAGTCGTCGGGGGCTGCAGGTCGCACGAACGTGGGGCGAACTTCGAGCAGGAGCGGGATGTAGGTGCCGGTGGCGAGGATCGAACCGAACGACTCGAGCAGCGCTTCGTCGATGGCGTCGAGGCCGGCGAGTAGCGCAGCCTCGTTGTCGGCGATTGAGAACGTCTGGTTGGCGCCCTCGAGCCTCCTGAACAGGAACTGGCAGGTGCCGCACCAGTAGCTCAGCTCGAAAGCAGGTGATCCGTCGAGGTGAAGCAGGCGGCGACCCGCCCAGGTGCCCTCTTGCTTGGCGCCTTCGCCGAACACCAGGCGAGGGGAATCCGTCCCCAGGGTTCGCGCAGGTCCGGTGGCGATGAGCATCGGACCAGGCTAGGTGGGGTCCGCTTCGTCGTGGATTACCACGGCGAGGGGGCGAGGAGCTCACTCGCGACCGCAGCGTCGCCTGAGAGTGCGGCGCCGGAGTCCTCGATCGTCATCACGCCCGCTGCGATCGCCAGCACCATGGGAAGAGGTGCTGCGACGGTGGCGTCCGCCGTGCCCTCGTGCCCAGGTGTGACGCGCACTTCCCGCGCTGAGCCAGCGACGGTGATCCCGACGCCGTCGACGTCGATGTGCACGCGGCCCCGACGAGCTGGTCGGCCTTCGAGCAGCGCCTTCAGCGCCAGCGGCGCCCACCTCGGGTCGGTCACGTCGTCGCCGGGGCCGCTCACCATCCAGCGACTACCCCAACGGATGAGGTCGAGGATGATGGGCTCGAGGGCCCGGCCGGCATCGGTGAGGCCGTACTCGACGCTCTTGGACCGTCGAGGCGCCTTGTTGCGCACGACCAGCCCGTCGTCGGTGAGCTCATTGAGGCGCTTCGTGAGGAGCGTCGGGCTGATGCTGCTGAGCGCGCCTTGCAGGTCGCGGAAGGATCGGTCGCCGAGCAGCAGCTCGCGCACGATGAGCAAGGTCCAGCGATCGCCGATGTGGTCGAGGGATCGGGCGAGGCCGCAGAACTGGCCATAGGACTTGCGTTCAGCCACGACGCGGACTCTACTACAGAATCAGAAGTAGAGAGCGGAGGCGGCACATGGAAGCGGCGAGCAACGCGATGGCGTATCGACGAGGTGGCAGCGGCTCGACGGTGGTGCTGCTGCACGGCATCCCCGGACAGGGACGCGCGTGGGATGCAGTTCGTGCCGTTCTCGACGGCTCGTTCGACGTGGTGGTGCCTGACCTCATCGGGTTCGGCGACAGCCACCGGCCCAGCGCGCCCACCATCGAGGACGTCGGACCGGCGGCCCAGGCAGCCGCGGTCATCGAGCTCCTCGACGAGCTCGGCGTGCAGCGGGCGACCGTCGTGGGCCACGACTTCGGTGCCCCCGTCGGCGTCTTGGTCGCTGCTGCACGGCCAGACCTGGTGGGGGCGTTGGCGCTCCTGGCCGGCAACACGTTCCCCGACACGCCGATCCCGTTCCCGCTGTCGCTCGTCACCGCGCCGGTCATCGGCGGCTTCTTCTCGCGCCTGCTCTTCTCCGGTCCTTCGCTCGCGCTCATGCTCCGCCAAGGGACCGGCCCAAGTGCCGCACCTCCTGATGCCGACGTCTACCTCGGCGACAGCGCGCAGCGCGGAGCGATCGCCACGATCTTCTCCGGCGCCCTCACCCACCTCGGTGAGCTGTACTCGCCTGTTGCCGCGGCGCTCGAGCACCTCGAGATGCCCGTGCTCGTCGGCTGGGGCGATCGCGATCCCTTCTTCCCGCTCGAGCAGGGCGAGCGCACCGCCGCCGCTGCCAACGCTCGTCTCCACGTCTTCGCCGGTGCGGGCCACTTCCTGCCGCACGAGCGACCTGCCGACGTCGCGCGCGAGATCGCAGCGTTCGCCACGTCTGTCGGCTGATGACCTACCGCGAGCGCGACGTCAACCTCGGATACGGGGTGGCCATCGACGGGGAGGCGCCTGAGGGCGAGATCCTCCCGGCGGATCGCTCAGTGGCCGTAGCTGGCCAGGCAGCCACCGTCGTTGATGTAGCCGCCGATCTCGACCGTGAGCTCGCCGTCGTGGATCGAGCCGAAGACGCACCCGCCGTCGACGGCCACGGCGAACGCGGTGCCGCTGGTGCGAACGGCGTTGGTGGACGTCTGCACCGAGTCGAGACCGTCGAGCGCAGCTTCGACGTCTTCCGCAGACGGTTGCGCGGCAGTGCCGACGTACGGCGCGAGCCGTTGGCGGACGACCCCCACCACGGGGGCCGCGTCGGCGGGGTCACCGGCGAAGTCCATGCGATCGGCGTAGTGCAGGTTCATGTCGCGCAGCTCGGCCTCTGTCACGCCGCAGTGCGTCTCGGGCGGCGCGTCGGCGCAGGCTTCCTCGAAGATCGCCGCGTCGGCGGTGTTCGACCGGGGCGACTGCTCGGCCGGCACCGTGGTGGGGGGCCCGGTGCCGACCTGCTCGTCGCCGTCGGCCGAGCAGCTGGCGACGGCGAACCCCACGGCGAGGGCAGCAGCGAGCGATCGCAGGAGCAGCGCGCGGTTGGTGGTCACGGGCCGAGCCTAGGGTCGGGAGTGCCGCTGCCTGTCTCCTTCAGTCGTGCCACTCGCTGTACCACCACGGGCCGCCGAGGTGCTCGAGCATCCCCCCGTCCGACGTCGACGGCTGACCCGATGGGCTGTAGATGTACGTGTAGGTACTGAAGACGATGCCCGAGTAGGTGTAGTGGACGCTTGCAGTATCGGGATCACACCCGCCCTCGGGTGAGCAGGCGACGTGGACCGACACCCAATCGAAGTCCATCTGTCCGACTCGCCGCGTGTCATCGACACGCAGCCAGCCATCGCCCTGCTCGGCAGCGTCACCGGCGGCGGCCGCGAGGAGCTCTTGGGCATCGGTGGTCATGGCGGTCTCGCTCATCTCGAAGCGCAGATGCCTGTAGCCGACCACCAGGCCGAACGTGACGAGGGTGACGACCGCGGCAGGGGCGAGGAGCCACTGCGCGATCGATCTGGCGCTCGGCCCCCGGTCTCGGTGGCGCGGCACCGAGACGACGCGAATGCTCCAGACGACGCCCATAAGGAGTAACGCGACGAGGTCGGCGAGGAGCACGAGGCCTGACCAGAAGTCGCCGATGTCGGTCATGAGATGCGCAGCCCAGATGCAGGCCAGCCACACCGCCAGGTTGAACACCAGCCCCGGTGGCTTCTTCCTCGCCGAGCTGCCGGAGGTGGACGATCGGGAGCTGCTTCGCAGCACGCCGAGGAACGCGCCGATGCCGACGACGGTGCTGATGGCGCCGATGCCCAGGTTGGCGTAGGTGGGGAGCTGCGCTGCCTCCGATTCGAAGGTGAGCAGCCACGCGAGGGACGCGAGCCAAACGGCAGCCATCCCGGCGCCGATGCCGAGCACGCCGACAACGATCAGCCACGGCCGGCTCGCCAGCAACGGCTGCGCGGTGCGGTCGACCTCGGGTGACTCCGTCGTCGTCTCGATGACCGTCGACGCTACTTCTCGGTGCTCCACATCCACCGGCTGCGCTGCATGCACCACCCCCGCGGCTCATAGCATCCGGCCATGCCGACACCTCCGGGTCAACCCGTCCTCGAGCTGACGATCGAGCTGCGCGAGGTCGAGCCGCGCGTGTGGCGCCGTCTCCTGGTGCCGGGGAGCGTGCGACTCGACAAGCTCCACCGCATCCTCCAAGCAGCGATGGGTTGGGCGGACTGCCACCTGCACTCGTTCGAGATCGACGGGGAGCGCTTCGGGCCGCACGATGACGACGAGTTCGACGAGGACGAGCTGGACGAGGCGATGTTCACGGTCGAAGGCGCGATCGGAAGCGCTGGCCAGTTCACCTACGTGTACGACTTCGGTGACTTCTGGGTGCACGACGTCACCATCGAGCGGGCGGGGGAGGCGGAGAGCAGCTCGAAGCACGCCGTCTGCCTGGATGGAGCGAACGCCTGCCCGCCCGAGGATGTCGGCGGCCCGTGGGGCTACCAGCGCCTGCTCTCTGTGCTCGCTGATCCCTCACACGAGGAGCACGAGGAGCTCAGCGAGTGGATCGGCGAACCCATCGACCCGACGGCATTCGACATCGCCCTCGTGAACGCTCACCTGCAGGCGGTTCGCTGAGCTCGGGGGAGCGTCGCTCGAGGGGGCCCTCTGACACGAGAATGACCAGAATCGCTACGAGCGCTGACCGGTGGACGTTCGCTGCATATCAACCAGAGGCACGCCCACTCCGGGCGGCCTCGAACATCGACGTGATCACGGTCTGGTCGAACGGCTCCCCGCGCCCCACGAAGCTGCCGACGTAGGTGACAGCGCCCTCGCGGGCCGCTACGACGTCGATCGAGACGGGCGCTGGGCCGAACTCCGCGCCCACGCGCACTCCGACCGTCGCGCCGTCGACCTCGAGCACCTCGACCGTAGAGGGTGCGCCCAGCCCGCGAGGAATCTGCGCTCGAAAGCACGTCCGCCCCGCATCGGTGCCGAGCACCTTCTCGAGGGCCGCGAACACCCTCGCCGCGACTGCTTCATCGTCGTAGGCACGGATCTCGAGCGAGCCCGCCGCGGTGTGCTCGATCAAGCCCTCGACGTGAGCCCCGAGGTCGACGTCCACGTCCATCGACAGGACGGTGACCGCATCGAGGTGGTCGATATCGAAGTCGCCGGCGCCGAGGCACGGATTCAACGCCATGTCGTCGTCGTCCTCTGGCTCGGATGGCTTCACCCTTGCCATGCCCCCGGCCCCGATCACCGCGGCCGCTGCTGCATCAGCCCTGGCCTGGACGCCGACGTCGGCGGAGCCACCTGCATCGGGCGGTGATTCGGTGGTTGTGGTCGAGCTCTCCGTCGTGATGGTCGCGCTCTCCGTCGTCGTGGTCGAGCTGTCGGTCGTCGTGGTCGAGCTGTCGGTCGAGGTCGGCGCTGCCACGTCGGTCGTCGTGCTCGACGGCTGCGGCGGGGTGGTCCCGGTGGTGATCGTGGCTGTCTCGGGGCTCGCGCAGCCGACCACGAGGGCGAGGGCGGCCATGGCCCCGGTGAGGGCTCGGCGCGGCGGGGCGGAGCGCACCTGGCAACCGTACCGCTGGTGCTCGACGCGAGACGCCCCGAGGGAGGTGGCGCTGGATGGTCGTCGCTCCTGCGGCGAGCAGTCGACGGGTGCGATCAGAGGCGGTGCACCGAGACGGCGTAGGTGCCGTCGCCGGGGAACGGGTCTCGATCCCACGTGGCGAACCGCTCGACGAGTGTGAGCCCGGCGGCTGCGCAGTCGGCGTCGTACTCGTCGACGTCGTACGGCACGGTCTGAGCGATGCCCGGACCCGACCGGGGGTTGCGCTGGAAGCCGGCGACGAGCAGCCCGCCGGGATCGAGGTGTCGGGCGCACCCGGCGACGGTGGCCGCGCGGTCGGGGGTGAAGATCATGACGTTGCCGGCCATGACCACCAGGTGGAACCTATCGGTGAGCTCCAGCGTCGCGAGGTCCGACTCGATCCAGGTGAGCGCGGGGGCGAGGCGCCGGGCGGTCTCGAGCATCGATGCCTCGATGTCCACGCCGACGGCGTCGACGCCGCGGTTGGCCAGCTCGATGGCGACGCGGCCGGCGCCGCAGCCGGCGTCCAGCACGCGGGTGGGGGAGTAGGCCATGAGGAAGGCGACCTCGCCGTGCAGGTCGACGCCTTGCGCGGCCAGGCGGTCGAACTGCGCCTGGTACTCGTCGCCATCCCAGCCCATGTGACCCGCCCTCGCCGTCGCCCCGTGCGGCGGGGACCGTACCCGAGGTGCCACCCGACGAGGTGGCCGCCCGCTGTGGTCGTCCGGCCCTACCGCCGGCACGCTCCGGCACGCACGATGTCCGTGAAGGGTCGACACGAACGGAGTTCGGGATGGACACCACGGTCACCGAGGCGCCGAAGCTGCCGCCGGTGTGGTTCAAGCACCTGTTCTGGAAGGTCCATCGGTTCCTCTACGGGATCCTCGGCGCCCGCGTGCTGTGGACGCCGGCGTCCAAGCGCGGGTGGGGAGCGATGCACGTCGCCACGATCGGCCGGAAGTCGGGTGCGACCCGCGGCGTGATCGTCGGCTACATCGAGGACGGGGGGACGCCGGTGGTGCTGGCGATGAACGGCTGGGACGAGGGCCTGCCGGCATGGTGGCTGAACGTGCAGACGCACCCCGACGTCGTCATCGTGCGCAAGGGCCGACCGGCACAGGACGTGCGGGCGCGGCGCGTCGAAGGCGAGGAGCGCGACCGGCTGTGGAAGCTCTGGGCCGAGATCGACGAGGGGCTCGACGCCTACGCCGCGTCGCGGAAGGCGGACACGCCGGTGGTCGTCTTCGAGCCGCCGGGAGCGGCGGGCGACGAGATCGCCTGAGGGCGACGTCAGGCTCGGGTTCGGTCGGTCGCCGCTCTACGGGGTGCGACCGATGAACCCGAGGAGCTTGGTCTGCACGTCCGCGTCGTCGGGCACCTCGACGCGCGGCCCGTAGTGGCCGCTCTGCCTGAGCACCTCGTCCATCGGGAGCATGCCCTCGAGCATCTCGGCGCACCTCGCCGGGTCGAGCGCCTCGTCCTGGCCGGTGGCGCGGGCGAGGTCCCACCGGTGGAGGAACACGTCGCTGATGTAGATCATGTCGATTGCCTGGCCGAGGGTCATCGTGCCGATGTGCGGGAGCTCGTGCACCTGCTCGGCGGTGTCGGGGTCATCCAGCAGGGCCTGCACGGCGTCGGTGTGGGCGCGCCAGGCGCTGACCGGGTCGTCGTCGACCGATGGACCGCTCGGCAGCGTGATGCGGGCGCCGCCCTCGAGGAACGCCGAGAGCCACTCGATGAGGTGGCGTACGACGTCTCGCGCCACCCAGTCCTCCGGCGGTGCCGGGGCGTCCCACGCCTCGGGCGCGACGCCCTCGACCGTGGCCGTGAACTCGCCGGCGATGCGTCGGTGCTCGTCTGCGCTGCCCATCGGTGCTCCACCTCGAGCGCAGCGGCCGCCAGCACCCGGGCGATGCGGGCGATTGCTTGCGCTCGGGCACCGTATGCGCGATGGTCCGCTCTCGGCGGGCTGATGGTGACGCCCGCCGGTTGTTGTTGGAAGGTCTGCTGATGAGGTGTGGTCTGGATCGGGATCGCCGGGGTAGGGGGCGTCACATGGACAACAGAAGCGTTGCTATGGGCCTTGCTGGCATTCGAATGGGGATCGGTGTGGCGCTCGTCGCCGCTCCCGCCTTCGCTGGGAGGACGTGGGTCGGCTCGGGGATCGACAGTGCTGGCACCAAGGTGTTCGCCCGTGCGCTCGGCGCTCGCGACGTCGTGCTGGGCTACCGCACGATGCGCGCAGCGATCGACCGCGAGGAGGCCGCAGGGTGGCTGGAGATCGGCGCCTTGGCCGATGCTGCGGACACCGTCGCTGCGGGCATCGCCTTCAGCGGGATCACCGGCCATCGCCGCTACACCATGCCCCTCGTGTCGAGCGCCATGGGGCTCGCATGCTTCTGGGCAGCCCGACAGGGCGTCGCCACGGCACAGGATGCCGCTGAGGACGTCGCTCCCTCCATCACCAGCGCTGATCTCGCGGCCGAGATGAGCGGCACTGCGGCTCTTGTCGGCTGAGCGACCCACACCATCGACTGCCCGTCCCACGCCGGCGAACGCCAGCGTGGGACAGCGGTTGGTGGCTGCGTATCGTCGCACCGGCGCAGACGTCCCTTTCGGTGACCCCTTGCCGTCGCACGGCACGGAGATGGAGGGCTGGTTCTGGCGGCTGACCGACCCCGCGACCGGACGAGTCGTCGTCGCCTTGTGCGGCGTCAACCGCCACCCATCGGGCGACTGGGCCACCGTCGCCGTAGCGGCTCACCCCGGCGAGATCGTGCACAGCGCCGTGCTCGATCTCGCCGAGGCGAGTGCCGACAGGCTCCTGCTCTCCGCCGGCGCTCCTGACGGCGATCGCATCGACGCGTCCGCCGACGAGCTCCACATCGCACTGGGCGGTCTTCGTCTCGACCTCGCCTTCGAGGACTCGTTCGATTGGCCGAAGGGGCTCGGCGGCGGCGGGCTGTTCTCGGCGCTGCCGTTCCTGAACCAGTACTGGCACCCGTACCGCCTGGGCGGCACCGCCACCGGCCGTCTCGAGCTCGACGGCGAGACCTGGCCGCTCGCCGACGCCACCGTGTACGCGGAGCGCAACTGGGGGAAGGGGTTCCCCGATCTGTGGTGGTGGGGCCAAGCCCACGACTTCCCCGGCGAAGACCTCTCCGTCGTGTTCACCGGCGGCCTGTTGAGCCTCGGGCCGATCAGCCACCAGGTCGGCGGGGTCGTCGTTCGCCACGGCGACCAGGTGATCCGCATCACGCCACCGGCTCTCGTGCACTCCGAGATCACGCCTGACCGGTGGGTCATCACGGCACGCTCGCCCCGCTACCGGATCCAGCTCGAGGGCACCGGGCGCGGCGTCGCACCGCACGTCCTGCCTGTGCCGATCCCAGCGGAGCGGCGCAACGTCGACAACGACTTCGAGCACCTCGCCGGTCGCCTGCGCTGCATCGTGCACCGGCGAGGCGAGCTGATCGTCGACGCCACCTCCGAGCTCGCGGGTCTCGAGATCGGCAGCCTCCCCGGAGTCGACCTCCCGGGCCAACCACGGTGATCGACCGAGATCAGGGGGCAAGCCGACGGCCTGACTGGACGGGCGAGGTGGCGGGTAGGCGGAGAGCATGCCTGCGCTTCACTACGTGTCCGACGACATCCCCGGCATCCGTCGGGTCAAGCGCGGGAAGGGCTTCCGGTACGTCGCTCCCGCCGGGTTGCGGATGTCGGTCGATCGCGAGCGCATCGACAGCATCGCGATCCCGCCGGCGTGGACGAAGGTCTGGATCTGCCCCGATCCCGCCGGGCACATCCAGGCGACCGGCCGCGACGCCAAGGGCCGCAAGCAGTACCGCTACCACCCCCAGTGGCGGACGCGGCGCGATCGCGACAAGTACGCGCGCCTCGCATCGTTCGGGGCCGCGCTCCCGGCGCTGCGGCGCCACGTCGACGACCAGCTCGAGGCGGGAGGTCCGCTCGATCTCGACCGAGTCGCCGCGCTGGTCATCGCGCTGCTCGACGAGACGCTCATCCGCATCGGCAACACCGAGTACGTCGAGAACGGGTCGCACGGTCTGACGACGCTCACCTCCCGGCACGTGCAGTGGGGTCGTGGCGAGCTCACGTTCGCATTCCCTGGGAAGTCCGGCATCCGGCACGAGGTGGACGTCGAGGACCCACGGCTGGCGCGCCTCGTGCGTCGCTGCCACCAGCTCGGTGGCCAGCAGCTCTTCACCTATCGGACCGCCGAGGGTGACATCGGGAGCATCACCTCCGGCGACGTGAACGACACCCTGCGCGAGGTCACCGGGCTCGACATCACCGCGAAGGACTTCCGCACCTGGGGCGGCACGGTCCTCGTCACCGAGCGGCTGGCTCGAGCGTCGGCGGCACCGGATGACGACGTCGTGCTGGAGGCCATCGACGCTGCGGCGGAGCAGCTCGGCAACACCCGGGCAGTGTGCCGAGCGAGCTACGTCCATCCCGACGTCTTGGCCGCGGCAGCATCCGGCCAGCTGCAGGAGGTCTGGGCTGCGAGCCGAGCTCGGGTGCACCTGCGCCGCGCCGAGGTCGCGCTCCTCGAGATCATCGGCAGCTGAGCCCACGCCGCACGCCGCATGCCACACGCCGCAGGGGAGCGGGTGCTCGGTCGATCGCCGTCGCGTCCGACGCGACTTCCTGACCTTCCGCAGTGCTCCTGTGGGACATCCGACCCTTCACGGATCGCTCGATCGATGGGAGCATGGACTGCGCAGGGGTCCTCTGGGCCGTTGTCTGCCAGATCGGCGGGTGGGGGCGGGCCACATGTCCTTGGACCACATCGAAGGAGCAGCTCAATGAAACGTCAGCTCATCGCACTCGGGGTTGTCGGCGTCTCGGCGCTCGGCCTGGTCGCCTGCTCGGAGGACGACGCGGCATCGCTCGACGTCCTCGTGAGCGAGTGGTTGGTCGATCCCGCCGAGAGCTCCGTCGCCTCGGGGGAGACCACGATCGTCGTCGACAACCAGGGCGGCGAGGAGCACGAGCTCCTGGTCATCCGGGGCACGACGGCCGACCTGCCGATCGACGAGGAGACCGGCGGCGTCGACGAGGAGGCGCTCGAGGCGAGCGGCAACCTGCTCGGCGAGGTCGAGGGCGTCGCCTCTCGCACCACCGAGGAGGGCGTCTTCGACCTCGATGCCGCCGGCACGTACGTCCTCATCTGCAACATCGTCGATGAGGAGGAGGACGGCAGCATCGAGAGCCACTACGCCGAGGGCATGGTCGCCGAGATCACCGTCACCGAGTAGCCGAGCGCTGAAGCGCATCGCCTCGCACGCGACCGACGGCGAGCACCTCGTGCTCGCCGTCGGTCTGCGCGTGGGCGGGCGCCGGTCAGGCGATGGACCGCACGTTCTGCGGCATCGCCGCGTCGTCGCTGTCCTCCTCGGGGACCACGAGGATGGCGCGCAGGAGCAGGTTGCCCTGCAGTCGCACCATGCGTGAGGTCACCGCGGCCACGTAGGCGGTCGCCCGTCGAGGATCGACGAACGTGCGGAGGCTGACGTCGGCGACGGCGTGACGCAGGTCTCGGGCGAGGTGCGCCGTGCTGGGCTGTGCCGCCCAGAGGTTCCCGACGCCGCCCTGCGGACCCTGGACGCCACGGATCCCGACCGGTCCGCGCACGCCGGCTGCGCCCTGCGCACCCTGCTCGCCCTGGACTCCGGGCACGCCCTGGATGCCGGGCTCGCCGGACTCACCCTGCGGACCCTGCTCGCCGAGGAGCCCCTGGGCACCCGGAAGGCCGATGATGCCGCGCTGCCCGGTCTCACCGGGCAGGCCGCGGGGACCAGCTTCGCCCTGCGGGCCCGCCTCACCCTGGAGGCCGATGGGGCCCTTCGGGCCGGCGAGGCCCTGATCGCCAGGCGCGCCGGGCATGCCGCGCTCGCCGCGGGGGCCCTGGAGGCCCTGCTCTCCGATGGCGCCGGACAGGCCCGTCGGGCCCTGCTCGCCGGGGCGGCCGGTGGAGCCGATCTCGCCCTGGTCGCCCTTGATGCCCTGGTCGCCCTTGACGCCCTTGTCACCACGCTCGCCCTTGGCGCCTTGCTCGCCCTTGATGCCCTTGTCGCCGGGCTCGCCGGCGGGACCCTTGCTGCCGATCGGGCCCTTCGGACCCTTGTCGCCGCGCAGCCCCGGCTCGCCGGCTGGCCCATCGGGGCCCTTGCTGCCGCGGTTGCCGCGTGGGCCGGGCTGCACCAGCTCCTGCACCATCACGGTCTCGGTGACGACCGCCATCGTGGGCTCGGTCACCTCCACGATCACGAGGTCGTCGCCGATCTCGAGGTGCGGTGCCAGCTCGAGGTGCGCGACTGCCTCGGTGACATCGATGTCGACCGCGTCGTCGCTGCTCTTCTTCGAGGTCGACGCTCCGTTGGAGCGCGCTCGGGTGGTCTTGGACTGTGCCATGTCTGTTTCCTCTCGTCCGACGGGCGGGAGCCCTGATCGGTGATGGGGTGATGCGGTGGTGCGAGCCGGTGGACCGAGACGCGTCGCGTCCGGCTCAGCTCAGCGGGTGATCGCTACCGATTGCGGGTTGCGGCGTGTGTGAGGTGCCCACTCACGACGCGGAGCGGCGTGCCTTCGAGGCCTTCAGCTTCTTGTCGGTCTCCAAGGTCTTGGCCTTGGTCGACGCGGCGCGCTTCGAGGCGGCGAGCGCCTTGCGCTCGGCCGCGATCTCGCTGGCCTTGGCGGAGCGCTCGGTCTTCGCGATCTCGTCCTCGCGCTGCTTCTGCTGGCGGCGAGCTCGCTCGTCCTTGGCACGGGCATCCGCTGCCGCCCTCTGCTTGTCCTCGGAGCGCTTGCGCTCGGCGTCCTGCTCCCGCTGCTCGGCGCGCGCTCGGGCGGCATGTCGTGCCCGCTCGTCGGCTGCCGTTCGGTCGTGGTACGAACGCTCAGCGAAGCCCTTGGTCTGCGCGGCGACCGCTTCGAGGGTGAGCGCTTCGCGCACGGTCGCGACCCGGGCCTGCTCGAGCTCGCCCTGGTGGATGAGCTCGGTGTCGTTGAAGAGCGAGCCGACCACCTGCTTGACGTTGGCCTGGAACGCGTCGTAGGCGAGGACCGGTGGCCACTTCTCGTTGCCTTCGTTGCCGGTCGCTCGCTCGACGACGCTCAGCGGGATGCGACTGACCTGCAGCGACGCGCAGATCGACGCGCGGGGGATGGTTCGGAGTTGCATGGTTGTCCTCTTCCGGGATTCAGGATGTCTTGGCTGCAGCGTCGAGCGCGGCGGCTTGGGCGAGCTTGCGTGCGGCTTCGGCTTCGAGCTCGTCGGACCGGCGTCGCTTCTCGGCGAGCTCGGCAGCTGCCTTGGACTCGTCGCGAGCGATGGCCTTCGCAGCCGCCGCCTCGTCCTGGTGGGCTCGGGCCTTGCGCTCGGCGGCCAGTCGATCGGCGTCGGCCTCGTCGGCGGCTCGGGCTCGGTCAGCCTCGGCGGCCTCTCGCGCAGCTGCTCCCTCGGCGACGAGGCGCTTCTGCTCGATGTCGAGCTCGCGCTCGCGCTCGCTCAGCTCCGCCTCCTCGGCGCGCTGGTCGGCCTCCGCCTCGAGGCGGTTGACCTCGTCGAGCTGCTGGGCCTTGGTCTGGTGCAGCTCACCCTCGTGGGTGAGGGCCTCGTCGCCGGTGACGCGACCGGCGATCTCCTTGGCCTTGCCCTTGATCCGCTCGATGAGCGGCGCTGCGTCCGTTCCGGTCTGGTCTGCCATCGGTGCTCCTGCTGGGTCGGGTCGCCGCGATGGACGGTTGCTTCGCGGCATGGAGATCCCCTACCCGGGCACCGTCGAACTAGACGGCGCAGATCGACGGCACATACCGCAGCTGGCGACAGCGCGAAGGCGGTACTCAGCAGGTAGGGTGGACCCCACGGTTGCCGCGTGGTGACCGAATCCACAGCCCACTTGCCGCTCCAGACCCTGGCGTCGAACTCATCGCCGACTGGAGCGCCATGTCAATCGAAGGCATCGTCGAAGCCGAGCCGCTGACCGCTGAGCTGCTGGGATCGCAGGGTCACGACACTGCGACCTTCGAGGCCCACCTGCAAGGTGATGCGGTGCTGGTCTGCTCGGGTGATCTCGATCGGCTGTCGAATCCAGCCTTTCGCCGTTCGCTGCGCCGCCTGGCGCGCCTCGCACCCGATCGGTCGGTCGTCGACCTGAGTCGGGTGCCGTTCTTCGATGCCAGCGCGATCGGCGAGCTCGCCAGGGCGCGCAACAGCAGCCGGGCGGCGGGAGGCGACCTGGTGGTCCGGGCTCCGTCGGCAATCGGACGTCGTCTGCTCGGCATCGTCGGCATGGCGAACCTCATCGATGACGGGCCAGGACGAGACTCGACATCGGTCGACGGGTCGGCTGGGAGCGTGCGCGACGCCGAGCTGGCTGCGTCGACCGCCGAGCTCGCGGACCGGTTCACCGCTGCCAACGAGTCCGGTGTCGTGATCGACGAGGCCAAGGGCCTCATCGCGGAGCACTTCGACGTCGGCATCGACGAGGCATCGGTCATGCTGCGAGCGTTCTCCATCGCGCAGCAGCAGCCGGTGCTCGACGCCGCCGTCGCGCTCATGGACCGGACGGTGGCGGTCGTCCGCCTGGCGCCGTTGCGGCCCGGGCATCTGGCCGCACCTGAGGGCGACATCGAGCAGCACGCGCCCGGCCGAGCCGCGTCGAGCGGGACCTGAGGTGGATGCGCTGCGGCTGTCGACCCTGCTCACCGACCTCGACAACGACAGGCGCAACGGCGCTGATGTCGGCGAGCGGCTGTGCGACACCTGCGTCGAGGTGCTCGACGTGACCGGTGCCGGGATCATGCTCATGAGCGGCGGCGAGCATCGCGGCACCCTGGGGGTGTCCGACAGCGTGATGACCCTCATCGAGGACCTCCAGTTCACGCTCGGCGAGGGCCCGTGCATCGACGCCTACATCTCTGAGCACCCGATCCTCGAGCCCGATCTCGTCGACCCCGCGACGAATCGCTGGCCCGCCTTCTCCGGCCCCGCCGTCCAAGCCGGCGTGCGCGCCGTCTTCGGCTTCCCCCTGCGCGTCGGGGCGGTGAACCTCGGCGCTCTCGACGTCTACCTCGATCGTCCCGGCGACCTGCACATCGCCCAGATGAGCGACGCATCGGTGATGGCCGGGGTGATCTCGAACACGGTCCTCGCGCTCCTGGCCGATGCCGCGCCCGGTGAGCTCCCCGAGCTCCTCGGGGCCACGGCGCACCACCGCGCGATCGTGCACCAGGCAGCGGGCATGGTGTCCGCCCAGCTCGACATCGACGTCGCCGACGCCCTCGTGCGCATCCGCGCGCACGCCTACACTTCCAACAGGCCGGTGAACGACGTCGCACACGACATCGTGGTTCGCCGGCTCCGGCTCCAGTAGAGCCGCCAACCGCGACCGGTCTGGCTTCCGGAGCCCCGCCTGTCGCACAGAGGAGCCCCTGTGGCACACCGAGAGAAGCTGCTCACCGAGACGTTCGTGACGTTGGCAGACACGATGGTGAAGGACTTCGACGTCGTCGATTTCCTCTCCCTGCTCTCGCGCCGCTGCGTCGACCTCTTCGACGCCGGTGAGGCCGGCCTCATGCTCGTCGACGCCGAGGGCCACATGCAGCTCGCCGCGTCGTCGAGCCACGAGATGCGCCTCCTCGAGCTGCTCGAGATCCAGCACGATCAGGGGCCGTGTCCCGACGCGTTCCGCGCCGGCGCACCGGTGCAGTGCGCCGACCTGAACGAGGCCATCGATCGCTGGCCCCAGTTCGCACCCGATGCCCTCGCCGCTGGGTACCGCTCCGCGCTCGCCCTCCCGATGCGGCTGCGCGACGACACGATCGGTGCGCTCAACCTGCTGCGGGTCGAGGCCGGCGCCCTCCCCGACGACGACATCGCTGCCGCGCAGGCGCTCGCCGATGTCGCCACGATCGGCATCCTGCACCACCGCGCTGCGGCCGAATCGCACCTGCTCAGCGAGCAGCTCCAGTACGCGCTCAACAGCCGCGTGATCATCGAGCAGGCCAAGGGCGCCATCGCGCAGAAGCTCGATCTCACCACCGACGAGGCGTTCAACGCGCTGCGCCGCTACAGCCGTGACCGCAACGAGCGCCTGGTGGACGTCGCGACTGCTGTCGTCGATCGCACGCTCGACGCCGCAGCCATCAAGGTCGCCCAGGGCGCCGTGGCCGTTCGCTCCTCGCGGCAGTAGCGCCGGCACGTCGGGCCGACCTCGGTCAGGTGGTGCTCGATACGAGGGCGTTGTGGAGGAAGGCGGCCATGGCTTGGCGCGAGGTCGGCTGCGTCGGCTCGAAGGTCCCGCCCGGGAACCCGTTCGTGATGCGCCGGTCAGCGAGCCATTCGATGTCGGCGTAGAAGGTGTGCGTCGGGGGCACGTCGCTGAACGTGGGTGTGGTGGGGGGAGTGAAGGTGCTGTCGTCGAGCGCGTGGCGCAGGAAGGCGGCCATGGCTTGGCGCGAGGTCGGCAGCGCCGGCCCGAAGGTCCCATCGGGGAAGCCTCCAGCGATGTCGTTGGCGGCGAGCCATTCGATGTCGGCGTAGAAGGTGTGCGTCGGCGGCACGTCGCTGAACGTGGGTGTGGTTGGCGGGGTGAAGCTGCTGTCGTCGAGCGCGTGGCGCAGGAAGGCGGCCATGGCTTGGCGGCTGGTCAGCAGCGTCGGCCCGAAGGTGCCGTCGGGGAAGCCGTCCGCGATGTCGTTGTCGGCGAGCCACTGGATGTCGCGGCAGAACTGGTGGTTGCTCGGTACGTCGGTGAACGGACCCGCGGGACGTGCGTCGAAGGTCGTGACGACCCCGGCGGGGGTGATGCGTCCGATCGCGTTGCCGAAGTTCTTCGTGAACCAGAGGTTCCCATCGGGGCCAGAGGTGATGAGGACAGGATCATCGATGCCAGGACCGGAGAACAGCGAGATCGCGCCGGCGGGCGTGATGCGCCCGATCGTGCTGCCAGCGTGGTTGGTGAACCACACGTTCCCGTCGGGGCCTGCGGCGATGCCGGCAGGGTCGACGAGGCCAGCAGCCGTGAAGCTGCTGACGACGCCATCGGTCGTGATGCGGCCGATCGAGTCACCGCCCTGGTTGGCGAACCACAGGTTGCCATCGGGGCCCGCCGCGATGCCGTACGGGCGAACGATCGAGGGGTCCTCGAAGGTGGTGAGGTCGCCCGAGGGAGTGAGACGCCCGATCCAGTCGACTCCGAGGTTCGTGAACCAGAGGTTGCCGTCCGGGCCCGCCGCGATGTCGATCGCGTTCAGGTCGCCCGAAGGCGGGAGGTGCTCGGCTGGAATCGGGAAGTCGGTGATCGTGCCATCGGGCTCGATGCGGCCGATCGAGCTGCCGTAGAGGTTCGCGTACCAGACGCTTCCGTCCGGGCCGGCGGTGATTCCCCACGGCTGGTCGAGTGACGGGTCCGTGTACATCGAGATCTCGCCCGCAGGGGTGATCTTGCCGATCGCGTCGGACGCCAGGTGGGTGAACCAGAGGTTGCCGTCAGCGCCAGCGGTGATCATGAATGGGAGCTCGAGCAGGGGATCGCTGAAGGCGGTCACGACACCCGCGGTCGTGATGCGTCCGATCGCACCAGCTGGATCCGTGAACCACAGCGCCCCGTCAGGACCCGTGGTGATGTCGAGCGGGTTCAGGATGGCGCAGTCCCACGACGTGGCCGCCCGCACCTGCGGCATCGGGGTGGACGCGGCGGTCGCGGCGGGGGACGAGCCTGTGCTGTGCAGCAGGATCGCAGCGAGCGCGATGTGCAGGATGATCCGTCGGCGACCGGTGCGCACGTGGTTCCTCTCGGGTGGTAGCCCCATGGACCGTATCGACCGGGCCGATTCAGCGCGGGCGGTCGCCGGCGATGGTGACGCGCTCCATGACGCGGCGCTGCGGGTAGTAGTCGCTGGTGGCGTAGTGCTGCGCGCACCGGTTGTCCCACAATGCGAACGTGTCGGGCTCCCAGCGCAGGCGGCACTGGTACTCGGGAATGGCCGCTCGGCGGTAGAGGAACGCGAGCAGCTCGCGGCTCTCGTCAGGATCCAGTCCGACGATGCGGTCCGTGAACGCGGCGTTCACGTAGAGCGATCGGTTGCCGGTGACCGGGTGCGTGCGCACCACGGGATGTTCGGCCGGCGGGAACGTGCGACGGAGCTCGGCGAGCTCCTCTGGGGACTTGTGGCGGCCGAAGACCCGCGTGAAGTCGTGGATCGCGGTGAGCCCGAGGAGACGCTCCCGGAGGTCGGCGTCGAGGCCCTCGTAGGCCAGCTCCATGTTTGCGAACAGGGTGTCGCCGCCGAGCGGGGGGATCTCGATGGCACGCAGCATCGAGCCGAGCGACGGCTCCTGGCGCCAGGTCACGTCGCTGTGCCACGTGTTCTCGTTGCCCTTGCGTTGCTCGTTGGCGACGAGCACCATCACCTCGGGGTACCCCTCCTTGGGCGGCACGAAGGGGTGCACCTCGAGCTCGCCGAGCTGGCGGCAGAACGCGACGTGCTGCTCGGTGGTGATGTGCTGGTCGCGGAAGAAGAGGACCTTGTGCTCGGCGAAGGCCTTCTCGAGCTCGGCCCACGTGGCGGCGTCGCACGGCTCGGCGAGGCTGATGCCGTCGATCTCGGCGCCGATGGCGGGGGTGACCGGTCGGACGTCGATCATCGGGGCTCCTCGTGCCGTGGCTCGCGCGGGTGGCCGCGACGGTAACGAATATCGGATGTGCTCGCTCGGGCCGGGACAGCGGGTGAGCTGCGCCGGGCCGCGGCGTGTCACACATCTGGCACCTCTGGTGGTCTCGCGTAGTAGACGTTCCCGGGGGGACCGTGCCTGACGACTTCGAGGACTTCGTGCGTGCTCACGAGCCGCGGCTGCGACGCGCGCTCGTGGCGGCGTACGGGCCCGAGGACGGTCGCGACGCGGCCGCCGGCGCGCTCGCCTGGGCCTGGGAGCACTGGGAGAAGGTGCGCGGCATGGACAACGCGGTCGGCTACCTGTTCAGGGTCGGTCAGAGCAGCAGTCGGCGTCGCAAGGTGCCGCGGCTCGATCCGCCAGCCGGCGCGCACTCGCCGGCCTTCGAGCCGGACCTCACGCCCGCGCTCGCCGCGCTGAGCGAGCAGCAGCGCGTGTGCGTGCTGCTCGTCGAGGGCTACCAGTGGACGCAGACCGAGGTCGCCGAGCTGCTGGGCGTCAGCGTCTCGTCGGTGCGCACGCACCTGCGCCGTGGCCTCGCGCACCTGCAGCGCTCGCTCGGGGAGGTGTCCGATGGCGTCCGATGAGCAGGAGGTTCGCCGGCGGCTCGTGGCCCATGCGGCTCGCCTCGATGAGGAGGTCCGACCGATCACCGCAGCTGAGGCTCGAGCGACGCCGGCGCCGGTCGGGCCGCCCACGCGTAGCCGAGTGCTGCTGGCGGTCGCTGCAGCCCTCGTTCTGCTTGCGGGGCTCGTCGGGTTGTGGCTCGTGCGCAGCGACGATGCCGAGGAGGGCTACGTCGACTCGGTCGACCGCGAGGTCGACCTGACCACTGGCTGGGTGAGCATCGACGACCCGTTCGACGGTGGCTCGCTCATCCGGCTCGCGGCGAACGACACCGAGGCGATCGCGATCGTCGAGAGCGAGCCGCCTGGTGGGTGTCCTGGGGAGGGCCCCTGCGCGACGCAACTCGCTGCATGGCGGTCGCTCGATGGCATCACGTGGACCGTCTTCGACGAGCTGCCGGACGAGCAGCACGGCGACCTCGGGATCGAGACGTACGTGGAGGGCGTCGGGTGGACCGGCGATCGGTGGCTCGCCCTCGGTGCTCGTGACCAGCTGCCCACGTACTGGGAGATCGACGGCGAGCCGGGCGTCGACATCGGCACGACGATCGAGGGCAGGTTCGGGTCGCTCACCTCGTTGAGCTCGATCGACGGCCAGCTGTGGTTCGGCGGCACCGCCAGCGAGGTGGAGCCAGCGAGGGGGCCAGGCCTGTGGCTCGCTGATGCTGCGCTGGGGTCGCCGCCGCGTGCCATCGACCTCTCGATCCCCGACGAGTCGAGCTGCACTGGCGCCTATGTGATCAGCGAGGTGGTCGCCGGCGGACCAGGACTCGTCGCCGTGAGTCGTGGTTGCTTGCCGGGGGTCTGGACGTCGAGCGATGGCGAGGAATGGACCTCCGTCGGGTTACGCGAGAAGGAGCTGCCCAACGGCGACATCGTCGTGGGACAGTTCAGCGATGCCGTCTCCGTGGGGGGTGAGGTCCTGATCGTTGGCGAGGCCTTCGGGTGGCCCGCAATGTGGCGACTCGGCAGGGCGGGAGCAGTCAACGAGGTCGAGAACCTGCCTGGGATGACGGCGGACGACGAGCCGCCTCCCGACCGAGGGATCTTGGGCATCGAAGCCGGGCGACACGGGATCGTCGCAGCGGGATCCGTGGAGGGAGCGCAGTCGGTCTGGGCGTCCTCCGACGGCACCACCTGGGACCTCGCCGACCTCGGTCCGGCCTCTGACTACGCCCCGCTCGGCTTCGTCGCTGCCCTGGGTGATCGATTCATCGTCGCCTCCTTGGCGGCACCACCATCGGGCGAAGGCAGCCTGCACGTGTGGCTGCCGCCCGGATCGGTGCTCGACCTGGTGGAGTACGAGTCGGAGGCGCGGCCAGCAGCGCTCACCTGGGGCACGCTCGTGATCGATGGGGACTGCCTCATGATCGACAACGAGGGTGAGCTGGTGGCCACGGTGTGGCCGCGAGGGTCTCGGGTGGTCGAAGCCCGGGACGGCTCGCTGGCCGTCGCGGATGACGCCGGCGGGGTCGCGGCGCTCGGCGCCGAGGTGCGCCTCGGCGGCGGAAACCTGAGCAGAGAAGCGGTGCGAACCGGGGACTTCATCGGCCCGGCCGATGCCTGCCTCACGACCGCACGTGTCTGGATGGTCGGCGGCGTCGCTCGAGGATCAGCGGGCCTCATGGAGTGACGGTGCTCCGGTCGTCGGTGGTTCAGGAACCGAAGTCCAAGACGTTCGTGCTCGTGTGGAGGATGGCCGGAGCGAGAACGCTGCGGAAGTGGAGCCGGGCCCACAGGAACACGACGGTCCCGGCCATCGGCACCAGCATCTCAAGGGGGTTGAACCCATCTGGCTTCACGGCGCCAGCGACGTGCCAGAGCCCGAACACGATCGCGTTCGCGGCCACGATGCGTCGCTCCGCCAGACGTGTGCCGCACCACAAAGACAGGACCACCGAACGGTGCACGATCTCCTCGCCCATCGCCGTGCCGATGAGCAGCCGCACCAGGTCGAGTCGGTTCTCTGCATCACCGATCAGCAGTCGAGCGACCACGCCACCTGCCGCCACCGTCGCCGCACCGCAAAGGATCCATCGAGCCCACGAGGGCGACTTCTCCCGCGGGAGCTGGAAGCCGAGGTCGTGCCACGTCGTGCCGCGACGTCGTAGCCAGCTGACGCCGGCCAGCGCCAGCGCCGGCACGCCGATGGTCGTGGCGAGCATCGGCTCGTCGAGGTGGCGACCGACGATCACCACGGCGTTGCCGTAGCCCACGATCGCCGCCGATGCAGCCACCGCAGCTGGCACCGAGACGGTCGGCGCATCCACACGAAGACGCTGGAGCTCGTCGATCGCCGGTTGCACGTTCATGGCGCTGAGTCTGTCGCATCGGTGTCTCTTCTCAGCCGTGTCAGCGGCTCGATGCGACGAGCGGCCTCGGGGGATCGGCATCGAGGTCGACCACGGCGTCGTCGCCTTCGGGCAGGTCACCGGCGGGCCATGCGTGCTCCCCGGCGGCGCCGTCGATGTCGACGGTGGGCAGGATCCGGTCCAACCACGCCGGCAGCCACCAGTTGGCCTCGCCGAGCAGCTTCATCGTCGCCGGTACGAGGATCAGGCGCACCACGGTGGCATCGACGAGCACCGCGGTAGCCAGGCCGATGCCGAACATCTTGATGCTCGGGTCATCTGCGAAGGCGAATGCGAAGAACACCGCGATCATGATCAGTGCAGCCGAGGTGATGACGCGCGCCGTGCTGGCGATGCCGTGGATCACGGAGCGCTCGTTGTCACCGGTGGCGACGTGCGCTTCGCGCACCCTGGAGAGCAGGAACACCTCGTAGTCCATCGAGAGGCCGAAGAGGATCGCGAACATGAACATCGGGATGAACGGGATGATGGGCACGGGCCCCTCGAGCCCGATGAGCTCCTTGCCCCATCCCCACTGGAAGATCATCACCATCACGCCGTATGCGGCACCGATGCTCAGCAGGTTCATGAACGCCGCCTTCAGCGGCACGAGGATCGAGCGGAACACGATGAGCAGCAGCACGAACGAGAGCACGACGACCGCGGCGATGAACAGCGCGAGTCGCTCCTCGACCCGATCGCCCAGGTCGCCCCACGTCGCAGTCGCGCCACCGATGTGCGCACGAGCCGGGCTGGTGCCCAACGCATCGGGCAGCACCTCGGAGCGCAGGCGCTTGACGGTCTCCAGGGTCGCCGCGTCCTGGGGGGACGTCGTCGGGATCGCGACGATGGTGGCGACACCAGCAGCACCCACCTCAGCCGGGGCGACCGCGGCGATGCCGTGGTCCGCGGCGATGGCGGCCTCCAGCGCGCCGAGCACGTCGGCGTCGTCGTGCGTCTCCACCGCGATCAGCAGCGGCCCGTTCACGCCGGCGCCGAACCCGTCTGCGACCAGGTCGTAGGCGCGGCGCTCCGTGCGGCTCTCGGGCAGGGTGCCGTCATCGGGGAAGCCGAGGCGCAGCGAGAGCACCGGGGCCGACAGCGCGAGCAGCATCACCACGACGCCGACGGCATACGGAGCTGCGTGTGCAGACACGTGCGTGCCCCAACGCTGCCAGCGCGGTGACACCGAGCTGTGCGGCGTCGTCGATCGGAGGGGATGGCGACGCCGGAGCACCGAGCGCTCGATGCGGTGGCCGGCGAGGCCGAGGAACGCCGGCAGCAGCGTGATCGATGCGAGCACCATCGTTGCGACGATCACTGAGATGGCGATGCCTCCGTTGGTCACGAAGGGGATGCCGGCGACTGCCAAGCCCAGGATGGCGATGACGACGGTCCCGCCGGCGAACACCACCGCCAGGCCAGCGGTGGCGACCGCCCGACCGGCAGCCTCCTGGACGCTCGCCCCTCGTCCCAGCAGCTCGCGGTGCCGCGAGACGAGGAACAGCGCGTAGTCGATGCCGACGCCGAGGCCGACCATGCTGCCGATCTGGGTCGACCAGCTGGGGATCGCGACGAGGTGGGTCAGCAGCGACATCGAGGTGATGCTGATGGCCAGGCCGAAGATCGCCATCCCGATGGGCAGACCCATGGCGATGAACGACCCGAAGGCGACGAGCAGGATCAGCACGGCGGCGACCAAGCCGATGATCTCGTTGGTCCCCGTCTCGGGCTGCTCGAACGCGAACAGCAGATCACCGCCCATCTCGATCTGCAGGTGCGAGCCGACTCGCTCCGCCTCCACGGCGTCCTTCAGGCGCTCCACGTCGTTCGCGCTCAACAGCTCCTGCACCGGGTACTGCAGGCTGACGAGCGCCACGCGGCCGTCGGGCGACACCATCCCGCTGGCCGTCGCGATGTCCGATCCCTCTGCGAATGCAGCTGCCGGGTCGGTGGCGCTGATGACGTTCGGCACGGCGGCGACGCGGCGGTGGATGGCGGCGAGGTCGGCGCGGGCGTCCTCGGAGTCGAAGAAGGTGGTGCCGGGGTCGTCGGGCGTCGCAACGATGTGCGCGGTCAGCCCCGCATCCGCGGATCCGGCGCGCGACAGCAGGTCGGTCGCCTCCTGCGAGTCGAGTCCGGGCACCGCGATCGAGTCGTCGAGCTGACGACCGGCCGCCGCTGATGCGGCGCTCACAGCGACCGCGAGCACCAGCCAGATGCCGATGACTCGCCACGGGCGGTGTGCGGCGAATCGGCCCAATCGGTACAGGGCGTGTGACATCTGCGTGCTCCTCCACTCGGCGCCGCGTCGCGCGGCGATCGTCGTCACCGTGGCAGGAGGAGTCGAGGAGGTCATCGGCGCATCAGCCGTTGTTACCTGGCCGTTGGTCCGGTGCGCGCGTCGTACTTTCGGCCGATCCGCTGGCGGCCGGTGGCATCTACGCTTGAACGGTGGAGCGACCGGCGGTGCGAGGGGTCCTGCGATCGTTGTGGAACGAGCCGCGTGTGCCCGGTCCGCCCCCTCTCACGCGGCGGGACCAGGTGCTCGTGGCCGGCGTCATGGTGCTGGCGGTTCTCGAGACCTTGCTCCGCTCCGATCTCGAGATGCGCGCGATGGCGCTCGTCTTCGGGGCGGTGCCGGTCGCCGCGCTGCTCTTCAGGCGCTCGCATCCCTTGGCAGCCGTACTCGGCGCGTTCGGCATCCACGGGATCAGCTACCTCGTGCCGCTCGGCGAGCACACGCACGAGTCGACGTCGCTCTACGTGACGGCGTTGGTCCTCGTGCTCCCGTACTCGTTGCTGCGTTGGGGTTCGGGACGTGAGGCGGCCGCCGGCTTGGCGTTCATCCTCCTGACGCACACCGGCGCGTTCATCGGGCAACCCACCGCCACGGCTGAGGTCATCGCCGGGTTTGCGGTGCTCGAGCTGCCTGCTGCGCTGGGGGCGTCAGTGCGCTACCGAGCGGTGTCACGCGTCCGAGAGCTCGACCAGGTCAAGCTGCTCGAGCGCGAGCAGCTCGCTCGAGAGCTCCATGACACCGTGGCCCACCACGTGTCCGCGATCGCCATCCAGGCGCAGGCGGGACGGGCGGTGGCCGGCGCCGACCCTGACGCCGCACTCGATGTGCTCGCGGTCATCGAGGCAGAGGCGTCGCGCACCCTCAGCGAGATGCGCACGATGGTGAGCGCGCTGCGCGAGGGCGACGAGCCGTCGCTCGCACCCCAGCGCGGCGTGGCTGACATCGGCCGCCTCGCCGAGCACCACACCACCGGGCCGGTCATCGAGGTGGCATCCACCAGCGATCTCGGCGAGCTCGCGCCGTCAGTCGACGCCGCGGTGTACCGCCTGGCGCAGGAGTCGATCACCAACGCCGTCAAGCACGCTCGCCGTGCAACTCGCATCCGCGTCGAGGTGGTCGGCGAAGCAGGGGCCGTGCGGCTGACGGTGTCCGATGACGGTGAGGTCAGCGGCGCGACCGCGACGGCAGCGCCTGGCTACGGCATCGTCGGCATGCAGGAGCGGGTGACGCTGCTCGGCGGCACGCTCGAGGCCGGTCCGAACCGTGACCGCGGGTGGACCGTCTCCGCAGTGCTGCCGCGTGCGGCTGGAGCACGATGACGATTCGCGTGATCGTCGCCGACGACCAGGAGCTGGTGCGAACCGGTCTGTCGATGATCCTCGATGCCCAGCCAGACATCGAGGTGGTCGGCACGGCAGCTGATGGCCGCGACGCGGTAGCGCTCGCGCGGCACCTCCGCCCCGATGTGTGCCTCTTCGACATCCGGATGCCCAACCTCGACGGCATCGAGGCGACCAGGCAGCTCGCAGGCCCGGAGGTCGACCAGCCGATGGCGATCGTGATCATCACGACGTTCGATCTCGACGAGTACGTGCACGGAGCGCTCAAGGCCGGAGCGCGCGGGTTCCTCCTCAAGGACGCAGGGCCGGACCTGCTGGCACAGGCGATTCGTGCTGCCGCAGCTGGCGATGCGCTCATCGCGCCGAGCATCACGGTCCGCCTGCTCGATGCGTTCGCCAAGCACGGGTCCCCGACGTTGCCGCAGCAGCCGATCGATCCCCTCACCGATCGCGAGGAGGAGGTGCTGTTGACCGTCGCGCGGGGCTGCACCAACGCGGAGATCGCCGAGCAGCTCCACATCAGCTTGAGCACGGTGAAGACCCACCTCGGCAGCCTCATGAGCAAGCTCGGTGCGCGCAACCGAGTCGAGATCGCGATGTGGGCGCACGAGACCGGCCGCGTGGGTGCATGACCGAGGTGTGCGTCGGTCAGCGGTCGCGCATGCCCTTGCCGGCGAGGATCGTCGGCACGCACTTCTCGACCCTCGACGTGCGGGTCGCCGACTGCTTCGCGCTGGAGATGTGGAGGTTGTACTCGCGCTGCCGGCCGGGGGTGAGGCCGGCGAACGCGGCTGCCAGCCCCGGGTCCTCGTCGAGGCGGGCTCGGAGCTCGTCGACCAGCTCCAGCGCGCCGGGCGGGGGGACCGTGGCGCCGGCGTCCTCGAGCGCGATGGCTGCCTCGACGTAGGAGGTGATCGTCTTGCGGAGCCGCCGCACGTCGGCCGGGGTGGTGAAGCACATGCGCATCGCTGAGCGCGAGTTGGGCCCCTGTGCCTCGAGGACGCCATCGCGGTCGTCGAGCAGGGCGCCCTTGAAGAACATCATCGCCAGGAACGGCTTCATCTCCTGGACGATGACGATGTTCTTGCCGTCGTGGCTGTAGCACGGCTTGCGCCACTTGATGTCCTCGGCGAGGCCGCAGCCCCGCAGGATCGGCCGGAGGGCATCGATGACCTCGGGCCACTGCTGGGATCGCTGCACGTACTCGTCGACCGCAGGGCTCGCACGCATCGGCTCAACCTACCTGCGCAGCTGCAACGCTGGCTGCCTGCGCCAGTTGTCGCTGCGTGCGCCGGTGCGGTTCAGCTTCTATGCGGGAAGTACTCCTTCGGCAGCGGATCGCCCACGGCCTCTGCGACCCACTCGTAGATGAACAGCCCGCTGGTGTGCACCTTGCCGCCGTCGTCCGCGGACGCGTCCGGATCGCCCTGCACGTAGCCGGAGCCCCGGTCCTCGACGAGGTACACGGCGAAGAGGTCGTTGCTCGTGTCGATCCACGGGCGGAAGCCGAACTTGCCATCGCTGGAGAGCACCACCGCCTCGCCGTCGGCGTCCGTCCAGTCGATCCAGCTGCCGAGGGCGTACGGGGCTTCGCTGGCCATGCGATGCGGTGCCGCGGCAGCGTACCGGACGGTCTCGGTGTGGTTGGTGCGCATCTCGGCGATCGCTTCTGCGCTGAGGATGCGGGTGCCGTCCGGAGCGACGCCGTCGTGGCTGAGCATCTCGAGGAAGCGCCCGTAGTCGCCGAGAGTCGAGACCGCAGAGCCGGCGGGCAGCGGGTGCACGACGTTCTCGATGTCCCGGCTGCCGATGCCGCGGAACATGGTGCTCGTCATGCCCAGCGGCTTCGCGATCCGCTCCTGGAAGAGGTCGGCGAACGACTCGCCCGTGACGATCTCGGCGAGGGCGCCCGCCACGTGCATGTGCTGGCTGCCGTACCGGAAGGCGGTGCCGGGAGGGTGCACGAGCCCGGCGGCGGCGATCTGACGTGCGCACTCCTGCAGGGTGCCCTCACCGGTCTCGGGGCAGGGTGCCGCTCGCTCGTCCGCCAGGCCCGACGTGAGCGAGAGCAGGTGGCGCGTCGTCACGTCGCCGACGTCTGTTCCCTCTGCCTCGGGGAGGTAGCTGGCGATGGGCTCGTCGAGGTCGAGCTTCCCCTCGTCGACGAGCGTCATGATCGTCGCGGCGGTCAGCCACTTGCTCCCCGAGGCGATGGGGACCACGGTGGCGAGGGTGTAGTCGCCCCACGCCTCCTGCTCGATCAGCTCGCCATCCTGCACGACCAGCAACGACGCGCCGGGGAGGTCGGCTCGTCCGATTCGGTCCACCACCCGCCGCTCGACCGAGTCGAGGCCGGGGTGGTCGACCACCTCGTCGGTGATCGCCGATGTGTAGCCACCGGCGGGCGTGGAGGTGGTGGGCTGCGCAGCCGAGGTGGTGGTGGTCGTCACCGTCGGTTGCGTGCGCTGCGTTGTCGCGCTGCCCTCTGACGCCGGCCCCGAGCAGGCCGCTGCTGCGAGCAGCGAACAGGCGAGGAGTGCGACGGAAGAACGAACATCGTTCGGAATCTCGAACATTGTTCGGAGTATGGGTGATGCGCGGTTGTTCGTCAACCCCTCACTTCGTTCTGTGCATGGTGGCTTCCGGCTACGAGGCTGTTTCGTTAGTGCTCGCGATTTGAGCGGGATTGGTTCATCATCAGGGGATGGAGCCTCGATTCCGTGTGGTGGACCTCGATCAGCAGTTCTTGTTGCCGCCCGATGTGCGTGAGTGGCTGCCGGAGGGGCA
>JBBRAZ010000044.1:0-34898 GCA_038206295.1 Acidimicrobiales bacterium | reverse complement strand
CAGGCCATCGCCATCGACGCCGTGCCCGAGACGCTGCACAACAAGCAGCTCTACACGCTCGACCTCGGCGCACTCGTCGCCGGCAGCCGCTACCGCGGCGACTTCGAGGAGCGCCTCAAGAAGGTCCTCAAGGAGATCAAGACCCGCGGCGACATCATCCTGTTCATCGACGAGCTGCACACGCTCGTGGGTGCCGGTGCCGCCGAGGGCGCCATCGACGCCGCCAGCATCCTCAAGCCGATGCTGGCCCGCGGCGAGCTGCAGACCATCGGGGCCACGACCCTCGACGAGTACCGCAAGCACCTCGAGAAGGACGCGGCCCTCGAGCGTCGTTTTCAGCCCATCAAGGTCGAGGAGCCGTCGGTCGCCCACACCATCGAGATCCTCAAGGGTCTCCGCGACCGCTACGAGTCGCATCACCGGGTCACGATCACCGACCAGGCCCTCGTCGCCGCGGCCAACCTGGCCGATCGCTACATCTCCGACCGGCACCTGCCCGACAAGGCCATCGACCTCATCGACGAGGCCGGGTCGCGCCTGCGCATCAAGCGCATGGAGACGCCGCCCGACTACAAGGAGCTCGAGAACCAGCTCGCTCAGGTCGTGCAGGCCAAGAAGGAAGCCGTCGAGGGCCAGCACTTCGAGGAGGCGGGCAAGCTCCGCGACCGTGAGAAGGAGCTCCTCGGCGAGAAGGAAGCCAAGGAGCAGGAGATCAAGGATTCCGGCATCGACCTGTTCGACGAGGTCGACGAAGAGTCGATCGCCGAGGTCCTCTCGATCTGGACCGGCATCCCCGTCTACAAGCTCACCGAAGAAGAGACGGCCAAGCTCCTGCGTATGGAGGACGAGCTGCACAAGCGGGTCATCGGCCAGGAAGACGCCATCAAGGCGGTCAGCCAGGCGATCCGTCGCACTCGGGCCGGCCTCAAGGATCCCAAGCGGCCCAGCGGCTCGTTCATCTTCCTGGGCCCGTCGGGCGTGGGCAAGACCGAGCTGGCCAAGACCCTCACAGAGTTCCTGTTCGGCGACGAGCAGAGCCTGATCAGCCTGGACATGTCCGAGTACATGGAGAAGCACACCGTCAGCCGCCTGGTCGGCTCGCCTCCCGGCTACGTGGGCTACGAGGAGGGCGGCCAGCTGACCGAGGCGGTGCGCCGCCGCCCGTTCTCCGTCGTGCTCTTCGACGAGGTCGAGAAGGCGCACCCCGACGTCTTCAACACGCTGCTGCAGATCCTCGAGGAGGGTCGCCTGACCGACTCCCAGGGTCGTTCGGTCGACTTCCGCAACACCGTGCTCATCATGACGTCCAACCTCGGCACCGCGGACCTCCGCAAGGCCAACCTCGGCTTCTCGAAGTCCGACGAGGCGGTCACCTACGAGCGCATGAAGGAGAAGGTCAACGACGCGCTCAAGGTCCACTTCCGCCCGGAGTTCCTGAACCGCATCGACGACACGATCGTGTTCCACGAGCTGTCGAAGGCCGAGGTCACCCAGATCGTCGACCTCATGATCGCCCGGGTGCGCAAGCAGCTCGAGGGCCAGGGCATCGGCCTCGAGCTCACCGACGCAGCGAAGGTCGAGCTCGCGGACCGCGGCTACGACCCTCAGCTGGGCGCCCGGCCGCTGCGCCGCGCCATCCAGCGCCACGTGGAGGATGCGCTCTCCGAGCGGCTGCTGTGGAAGGAGTTCCGGGCCGGCGAGAAGATCCTCGTCGACGCGGAGGTCGATCCGGAGTCGCCCAACGGCGAGCGGATGTTCACCTTCACCTCGGTCGAGGGCTTCGAGCCCCCGTCGGTCGAAGAGCTCGCCGAAGCCGCCGGCGGCGAGTGAGACGCGGCTCCCGGCCATCGGTCGGGGGCGGCGCGCACGGGTCGCGGACAGGTCCCGGAGCCTCGGCGCGGTCGTCTACCGTCAGGGCGATGCCCTCGTCCACGCGTCCGCACCGGCGGCTGCTGGTCGCGCTCGTCGCGCTGCTCGTCGCCGTGCTCGTCGCGTGCGAGGTGCAGGTCGACGTGGACGTCGCCGTCGAGGACGACGGCTCCGGCTCGGTCGTCGTCGGGGTCGGTCTGGATGCTGAAGCGATGGCGCGCATCCCCGACCTCTCCCAGCAGCTGCGCACCGCCGACCTGGAAGCTGCCGGGTGGCTCGTCGACCCGCCCGCCCCGGACGCGGAGGGCATCACGTGGGTGCGGGTCTCGAAGCCGTTCGACGACGCCGAGGAGGCCGACGCCATCCTCGACGAGCTCACTGGTCCCGATGGGCCGCTCGGCGACCTGCACCTCGAGCGCACCGATGGCTTCGCCACCTCCAGCTGGGCGCTGACGGGCAGCGTGGACCTCACCGGTGGGGTCGAGGGCTTCATCGACCAGTCGATCGCCGATCTCCTCGGGGGCGACGCCGACGGCGGGCAGGTCGAGCGGATCGAGGCCGAGCTGAGCCGTCCCGCAGAGGAGATGGTGCAGCTGCGGCTCACCGCGGACCTGCCCGGCGCGGCATCGCAGACGATCGAGCTGCCGCTGGCCGAGGGCGGCGAGGTGCCGGTGTCGGTCGAGGCCAGCACATCGCGCACCGGGCCTCGAGCGATGCTCGCCGGCGGCGCGGCAGTCGGGATGCTCGCGCTGCTGCTCGCTGCCGTCGCGCTCCTGCGGGCCCGCAGCGCTCGCTCGGAGGGCCGCTCGCCGCCTCTGCCGGCGATGGGTGGCGGGGAGGCCGGTGCGCTGGAGGTGCTGGTGCTCGACGTCACCGGGGTGGTGCTCGAGGCCGCCGACGACGTGCGCCAGCTGCTCGTGCCCTACCTGTGGGAGGCGGGGTGCGTGGCCGACGAGGACGCGATCCGCAGCAAGCACCGCCAGGCCTGCCTCGGCGCGCTGCCAGCCGAGCGGTTCTGGGAGGAGCTGGGCGTGCCCGGTGAGCCCGCGGCGCACGAGGAGTACCTGCTGTACCGCCATCGCCTGCTGCCCGGTGCCCGCGAGCTCGTCGAGCGCATGACGGCACGCGGGGTGCGCGTCGTGGTGATCGCCAACGACGTGCCGGCGTGGGCGCGGCGCCTGGCGGACCTGTCGGGCCTCGAGGGCGAGGTCGACCGCTGGATCACCAGCGCCGAGCTGGGGGCGCTGCTCCCCGAGGGGCCCGCCTACCGCTCGCTCGCCTCGCTGCTCGGCGTCGATCCCGGGCGCTGCCTGGTCATCGACGACCAGCTCGCGGCGCTCGAGGCCGCGTCGGCCGCGGGCTTCGCCACCGCCTGGTTCCAGCCCAACGCGCTCGTGGCGGCGTCGCACAAGCACCCGACGCTGCGCACCTTGGACCGCCTCGACGTGGCGCCGCGAGCCGGCTCGCCCGCCGCGACAGGTTGAGGCTCCCACGCCGACGGCGTGGCGCGGCGCTCGCTGTCACACCCGCCCCGTAGCCTGCGCCCATGGCCAAGCCCCGCACCACGTTCCGCTGCAGCACCTGCGGCGAGGAGGCACCGCAGTGGGTGGGTCGATGCCCGGGCTGCGGCGACTGGAGCACCATGGCCGAGGAGCGCCTCGAGCCCGCAGCGCGCGGCGACGCGCCGGTCGCGCTGCGCGACGACGAGGTGCCGATGCCCATCGCCGAGGTCGACAGCGGGGCCTTCTCCACCACCAGCACCGGGGTGCCCGAGCTCGACCGGGTGCTGGGCGGCGGGTTCGTGCCCGGCTCGGCCACGCTGGTCGGCGGCGAGCCGGGCGTGGGCAAGTCCACGCTCCTGCTCCAGGTGGCGATGGCGATGGCGACCGGCGCCGACACCGTGCTCTACCTCTCCGCTGAGGAGTCGATGGCGCAGGTGCGCGATCGCGCCGAGCGCCTCGGGCCGCTGCCGGGGCACCTGCAGGTCTCCGCCGCGCAGTCGCTGCCCGCCATCGAGGCGGCGGTCGACGCGTCGGGCGCACGGGTGGTCATCATCGACTCCATCCAGACCATCCACGACCCCGGGCTCGGCTCCGCCCCGGGCACCGTCGGCCAGGTCCGCGAGTGCGCAGGGCGCCTGGTGCAGCTGGCCAAGCGCCGCTCCCTGGTGCTCGTGCTCGTCGGTCACGTCACCAAGGACGGCGCGCTGGCGGGGCCGCGCGTCCTCGAGCACCTCGTCGACACGGTGCTGTCGATCGACGGCGACCGGCAGCACGCGCTGCGCCTCGTGCGCGCGGTGAAGCACCGGTTCGGCTCCACCCACGAGCTCGGCGTCCTGGAGATGACGGGCGTCGGGCTGCAGGGCGTCGCCGATGCGAGCGGGTTGTTCCTCGCCGATCGCCGCCCCGGTGTCCCCGGTTCGGTCGTGGTGCCGACCGTCGAGGGGGCGCGCTCGCTGCTGGTCGAGGTGCAGGCGCTGGTGGTGCGCTCGCCGCTGGCGACGCCGCGCCGCTCGGCTCAGGGGGTCGACAGCGGCCGCCTGGCGCTGCTGCTCGGCGTGCTGGCGAACCGTGCCGGTTGTCCGCTGGGCGACTACGACGTGTTCGCCTCGGTCGTCGGCGGGGTGCGCCTGCAGGAGCCCGCAGTCGATCTCGGGCTGTCCCTGGCGCTGGTGTCCGCCCTCGTCGATGTCGCGCTCCCATCCGACGTCGTGGTCGTGGGCGAGGTCGGCCTCGGCGGCGAGGTCCGACAGGTCGCCGGCCTCGATCGCCGCCTGGCCGAGGCGGCGCGCCTCGGGTTCCGGCGGGCCATCGTGCCCGAGCACCACGGCCTGGGCGCCGACCAGGCCAGCGGCATCACCCTGCACCCCGTCGACGACCTGCGCACAGCCCTCCTCGTCGCGTGCCTGGTCGAGCAGGCGTGACGCCGGAGGCCCGTGCGCGCGCTGTCGTCGGTCGGTCCGATGCTCCGGTGGGGAGCGTGCAGGGCGACCGAGACGGCGCCGACAGGTAGGCTCCGGCCGTGGAACAGCGTCGCAACGAGGCGATGCGCAACGCCCTGGCCATGGTGGCGCCGGGGACGACCTTGCGCGAGGGTCTCGACCGCATCTTGCAGGGCGGCAAGGGCGCGCTGATCGTCGTTGGCGACGGCCCCGACGTCCTCAACATCTGCTCCGGCGGGTTCCTCCTCGATGCCGCCTACTCCCCGCAGCGCCTGAGCGAGCTGGCCAAGATGGACGGCGCCATCATCCTGGCGCCCGACGCCACGCGCATCGCCCGCTCCAACGTGCACCTGGTCCCCAACCCCAACGTGCCGACGTCGGAGACGGGCACCCGGCACCGCACCGCCGAGCGCGTGGCGCGCTCCATCGAGGTGCCGGTCATCTCCGCGTCGGAGAACATGAAGGTCATCGCCATCTACGTGCGCGACCAGAAGCACCCGCTGGCGCCCATCCCGGTGCTGCTCAATCGCGCCAACCAGGCCCTGCAGACCCTCGAGCGCTACAAGAACCGCCTGGCCGAGGTCTCCAACGAGCTCTCATCGCTCGAGATCGAGGACCTCGTCACCCTGCGCGACGTCGTCACGCTCCTGCAGCGCACCGAGATGGTGCGGCGCATCGCAGCCGAGATCGAGTTCGACATCGTCGAGCTGGGCACCGAGGGGCGCCTCGTGTCGCTGCAGCTCGACGAGATCATGGCCGGCGTCGAGGACGACCGCCGACTCGTGATCATGGACTACTTCCACGAGGAGGCCGACTGGCACCTCGACGAGGTCATGGCCGCCCTCGACGAGCTCGCCACCGACGACCTGCTCGACGTGAAGGCCGTCGCCGCCACCCTGCACCTCGGCGACGGCATGAGCGACCTCGAGACGCCGCTGCAGCCACGGGGCTTCCGCCTGCTGTCGCGCATCCCGCGGCTGCCCATCGGCGTGATCAACCACATCGTGGATCGCTTCGGCACCCTGTCGAAGATCATGCGGGCCACCATCGACGACCTCGAGGACGTCGAGGGCGTGGGCGGTGTGCGGGCCAGGGCCATCAAGGACGGCCTCAGCCGCCTGGCTGAGTCGTCCATCCTCGACGCCTTCGGCTGAGGTCGCTCAGCGCAGCAGGCGGGCCACGTCGCGATCGCTGAGCGTGGTCTGGAGCTCTGGTGCTCGTCGGTGCGCTGCCCGCGCCACGATCGCAGCGACGAGCAGCAGCCCGGCTGCGCCCAGCTGCATCGCCAGCTGCGGGGTGCGCCAGTCCCACTGCTCGGTGACGCCGTCGCCGAGGCCGTGGCCGCTGATGGGGCAGTCCAGGGCCGGCTCGAGCTCGCACCTGTCACCACTGGCGGGGCCGTGACCGATCGTGCCGTACGCAACGGTGCTGCCCATGCCGAGCCACGATGATGCCGCAATCGAGAGGACGGCGAGCGCCACGAGCACATCGAAGAGCGGGCCCGTGCGGCGTGCGCGTGCGACGGTGATGGCAGCGATGCCTGCCGCCAATGCCAGGAGGGCGAGGCGTCGTGCGCCAGGGGCGTCCTGCGGGCCGATGTCGCCGATCACCTCTGGGTACGGTGCGTCGACTCCGCCGAAGGCAGGCGACGCGGAGTAGGTCGCTGCGCCGTCGGTCGACCACAGGTGCTCCACCTCCGCCTGCGGCCTGCCGTCGGCGACCACCAGCAGCACCCCGGCAGCGACCACGAGCACCACCGCCACCCACCCCAGCACCGGCCGCACCGGCGAGTCGACGTCGTCGTCGTGCAGCGGCGATCCGATCGGGGGCGTGAGCACGAGGTCAATGTGACAGAGATGCCTCCGCGTGGCAACGGATCTGCGCGATCGAGCACAGATGGTTCTGACCCCTTGAAATGCCTGCATGTCAGCACCGGCCACCGCAAGCAGGGTGGGTTGGGGTAGACACTGCGCCATGCGCGTCACGCTCTCCACCGGCACGATCGCCGAGCACGCCACCCCCGCCAGCGGCTCGGCCGTCGGCGGCCTGGTGCTGCTCCCAGACATCATGGGGCTGCGTCCCCTCTTCGACGAGCACTGCCAGCGCCTCGCGGACGCCACCAACCGCGTCGTGTGCGCGCCCGAGCCGTTCCCCATCATCCCCGGTCGTGAGCTGACCCTCGAGGATCGCCTGGCCACGATGGAGCTCCTCCACGATGAGGTGGTGCTGGCCGACGTCGTCGCCGCCGCCGACGCGTGCGGGGTCGATCCCGTCGGGGTGCTCGGGTTCTGCATGGGCGGCATGTACGCCCTGAAGGCAGCGGGCACCGGGCGCTTCGATCGGGCGGTCTCCTTCTACGGGATGATCCGCGTGCCCCTGCAGTGGCGCAGCGACGGCCAGGGAGAGCCGCTCGATGCGATCTCAGCCCCCGGTGCCTGCCCGATCCTCGCCATCATCGGCACCCACGACGTGTGGACGCCGAAGGTGGATGTCGACGCGCTCGAGGCCACCGGCGCGACGGTCGTGCGCTACCAGGGGGCCGAGCACGGCTTCGTGCACGACCCGGAGCGACCGGCGCACCGCCCGGAGGACGCAGCCGACGCCTGGCTGCGGGCCATCGCCTTCCTCACCGCCAGCCCATCACCCGCCTGACGCACCACGCGAACCGGCGGTCCTGGCTTTCGTGCCACGCAAGTGAGCCCCGCCGGTACGCGTGGCACGTGGGGCTAGCGGGCGCGGCGCTCGATCTCGGTGCGGTTCGTGATGCGGTACCGGCGGTCGGTCTGCTCGATCCACTTCAGCTTCACGAACTGGGCGATGGCCTTGTTGACCCGCTCGCGTGAGGCGCCGACCATTCCGGCGAGCTCCTCCTGGGTGACCGGGAGCGTGAACTCGTCCGCTCCGCCTGCCAGCTCGAGGAGGCGCTTCGCGGTGCGGCCGGTCACGTCGAGGAAGACCGAGTCCGCCAGGGCGGAGTCCATCGCCCGCAGGCGCATGGCGAGAAGCTCCACCGCATGCCACAGCAGCGTCGGCCGCTGCTCGTACAGCTCGCGCACCGGCGCATAGGGGATGGAGAACACCACAGAGGGCTCGATCGCGCGGGCCTGCGCAGAGCGGGCCAGGCGGTCGAAGAGCGGCATCTCGCCGAACAGGTCGCCGTGCTCCATCAGCGCGACGACCGACTCGCGGCCGTCGACCGACTGGTTGGCGATGGCGATGCGGCCATCGACGACCACGTACAGGTGATCGGGCTCGTCGCCCTCGTCGAACAGGATGTCGTTGCGGACCAGGTCGCGGCGCTCGCAGCGGGCCAGCAGCGTGGTCACCGCGTCGTCGTCGAGATCGGAGAAGAGCTCGACGGATCGGAGGAGGTCGGCATCGTCCATGACGACCGATGCTAGCGAGCGCGCACCCGGCCGACCCTGCCGCGAGCAGCGACATTGCGAAACGCCCCGGCGCTCCGTACCCTTGAGGTCCCTTCCTGCTCGCGATCGAGGTTCTCTGCATGGCGTTCGACGTCGGTGACAAGGTGGTCTACCCGCACCACGGTGCAGCGGTCATCGAGAGTCGAGAGGTCATCAAGGCCTTCGGCGAGAAGCGCGAGTACCTCGTGCTGAAGCTCGCGTACGGCGAGCTCACGCTCAAGGTCCCGGCGGACAACACCGACGAGGTCGGCCTGCGCGAGGTCATCAACGACGAAGAGGTCGAGGAGGTGTTCGCGGTCCTCCGCAAGAAGGAGGCCCGCATGCCGACGAACTGGTCCCGGCGCTTCAAGAACCACGTCGAGAAGCTGAAGTCCGGCGACATCTACCAGGTGGCCGAGGTCGTGCGGAACCTTTCGTTGCGCGACAAGGACAAGGGCCTGTCCGCCGGCGAGAAGCGCATGCTCGGCAAGGCTCGGCAGATCCTCGTCTCCGAGCTGACGTTCGCGCTCAACGTCGACGAGGAGGCCGCGGAGGCCCGCCTCGACGAGGCCCTGGCCTAGAGCGGGCGGTCGGCGCCGATGTCGACCTGGTGCATCCACCTCGCCGCAGGAAGCGGCACCCGCTTCGGCGGAGAGGTCCCCAAGCAGCTCCTCGACCTCTGCGGTCGCCCCGTCTACGCGTGGTCCGTCCATGACGCGGCCAACGTGTGCGACGGGCAGGTGCTGGTGGTGCCTGCGGCGCTGCTCGACGAGCCGTGGGGCGACGAGTTCGACGCGGTGGTCGCCGGCGGCGCCGAGCGGTCGGCCTCGGTGCGCGCTGGGCTGGCGCAGGTCCCCGACGACGCCGAGGTGGTCGTCGTGCACGACGCGGCCCGCCCGGCGGCGGGAGTGGCGCTGTTCGCTGCGGTGGTCGACGCGGTGCGCGCGGGAGCGGACGCGGCGATCCCCGGCGTGCCGGTGACCGACACCATCAAGCGGGTGCGAGACCACGAGGTCATCGAGACCCTCGCTCGCGACGAGCTCGTGGCGGTGCAGACACCCCAGGCGTTCCGCGCCGGGGTCCTGCGGGCTGCGCACGCCGCAGGCGGCGACGCCACCGACGACGCCGCGCTGGTCGAGCAGGCTGGCGGGCGGGTGGTGGTCGTCGCCGGGCACCTCGCCAATCGCAAGCTCACCCACCCCGACGACCTCGAGGCCCTCGCCCGCTCGCTCGGCTGATCCGCGCTCTCACCGCGCCCGCACCGGACCGATACGCTCCGGCGCAGATCGACCTGGAGGCCGAGCATGCGCGGAGCGCGATTGGTTGTGGTGACGGCGCTGCTCGCAGCGGCGCTGACGGCGACGACCGCAGGGGCCCAGGGGGGCGATCCCTCGCCGGCCCACCAGGCCATCATCGGACCAGGCGTGCACGAGCGGGTGGCGCAGCGATCGGCCGGTGGTCCGCCGATCGTCGCCTACCTCGAGGTCGGCGACGATCGGCGGCGCGGGAGCGACACCGCGCGAGCCGCGACCAGCCGCGCCCAGGCCCGGGTCATCGATGCGCTCCCCGATCACGGCATCGCGGTGCGCTTCCAGGGCGAGGTCGTGCCGGTCATGACCTTCGACATCACCTCGCCTGCCGCCCTCGACGCGCTCGCGGCGCGACCGGAGGTGGTTCGCATCGATGTGGACGCCACCGGCGGCGGTGACCTCGCCCAGGTCGTGCCGCTCATCGGAGCGGATGCCTCGCACGCCGCGGGCGACACCGGCGCCGGGGTGCGCGTGGCGATCCTCGACACCGGCATCGACACCGACCACCCCGATCTGTCCGACGACCTGGTGCGCCAGGAGTGCTTCGCTGGCGCGACGCACTGTCCGAACGGATCGGGGCGCCAGTCCGGTGCCGGGTCGGCGGAGGACGACGCCGGCCACGGCACCCACGTCAGCGGCATCGTCACCGGAGCGGGGACCGTCGCGCCGGTCGGCGTGGCCCCCGATGCGGAGGTGGCGGCGTTCAAGGTGATGTGGTCATGTCCGGACTTTCCTTATGCCGGCTGCTTCGACAGCTTCACCGAGAACGTCGTCGCTCCCCTGGACTGGATCGCGGCCAACAACGACAGCCTCGGCATCGACGTGATCAACGCCAGCCTCGGCACCACCTTCACCACGGCGGGCGACTGCGACGGCACCACGACCTGGACCATGGCCGGAGCCGACGCCGTCTGGGCGCTGCGGGAGATCGGCGTCACGGTCTTCGCCTCGGCGGGCAACCTGAGCCTCAACGAGATGGGCGCGCCGGCCTGCCTCTCCGGAGTGATCTCCGTCGGGGCCCTCACCGATGCCGGCGCGCCAGCTGGGTTCTCGAACGCCAGCGCCACCACCGACGTGTTCGCCCCGGGCGTGAACGTGCTCTCCGGCGCGATCGGCGGCGGCACGTTCACCGCGTCGGGCACCTCGATGGCGTCACCGGCCACCGCCGCCTGCGCCGCGCTGCTGCTCGGCGCCGGGCAGGTGAGCACACCCGCCATGATCGAGAGCCGCCTCGAGACGTCTTCGACGACGGTGTCGAAGAACGGCCACACCTATCCCAGCCTCGAGTGCGACACGTCCGGCGGCCCGTCGTTCTGGGATGTGCAGCTCGACCACGTGTTCTCGACCGAGATCGAGTGGATGGCTGAGCAGGGGATCGCTGGGGGCTACGCGGACCTCGGGTTCCATCCGACCGATCCGGTGACGCGCCAGGCCATGGCGGCGTTCATCGCCCGCTACGTCGGGATGGGGGCCTTCGTCGACCCGTCGACGCCCACGTTCCCCGACGTGCCCACGACCCACCCGTTCTTCACCGAGATCGAGTGGATGGCGGCCAACGGCTACGCCACAGGCTACGCGGACGGCGGATTCCACCCGACCGGCAAGATCTCCCGTCAGGCGTTCACCGCGTTCCTCTACCGCATCGCGGGGGAGCCGACGTTCGCGGACCCGTCGACGCCGACGTTCTACGACGTATCGACCACGCACCCGTTCTTCACCGAGATCGAGTGGTCGGCGGCGAACGGCATCATCACCGGCTACGCCGACGACGGGTTCCACCCGGCGACGGCCGTCTCCCGCCAGGCGACCGCTGCGCTCCTGTACCGCTACGACGGGCTCTGAGCTGCCGCCGCCCGGGGCGAGCCGCGCCGGGCCGCTAGCGTCCCCGACCGTGCACGCACCAACCGCACCCGCCGAGCGGCGAACGGCGACGTCGTGAGCGTCCGCGTCGGGCAGGGGTTCGACATCCACGCCTTCAGCGACGATCCGGCGCGCACCCTCGTGCTCGGCGGCGTCCCGATCCCCGATGTCGCGGGGCTCGTCGGCCACAGCGACGCGGATGTCATCGCGCACGCCTGCGCGGATGCGCTGCTGGGCGCGGCGGGGCTCGGCGACATCGGCACCCACTTCCCCGACACCGATCCGACGTGGGCCGGCGCCGACAGCATCGCCCTGCTCGCCGAGGTCGTGCGCCGGGTGGCGGTCGCCGGCTGGGTCCCTGCCAACGTCGACTGCGCTGTGATCGCCGAGGCGCCGAAGCTCGCACCGCACCGCGTGGAGATGGAGCGGCGCCTCACCGCCGCGGTCGGCGCGCCGGTGTCGGTGAAGGCCAACCGCGCCGAGCAGCTCGGCGCGCTCGGGCGGCGGGAGGGGATCGCCTGCATCGCCGTCGCGCTCGTGACCGCGGTGGCGTCGTGACGCCGCCCCGCGGCGGTGGTCGCGGTCCAGCGAAGCGCGGTCCGGCCAAGGGCGGTGGCGCCAAGGGTGGCGCGCCGAAGCGCACCGCCGCCAAGGGCGGTGCTCCGAGGAGCGGCGCTGGTGGATCGACGGAGCGACGGTCGCCGGGCGGCAAGCCGGGCAAGGCGCCGGCATCGAGGCGTCCGAAGGCGGCCGGTTCGCCACGTGCGGGTGCGGCACCCGGCGGTCGGGGCGAGGGCCCGTCGCGTGGCGGTGCTCCACGTGGCGTCGCGTCGCCTGCGACCCGCAGCGCTCCGGGGCCGCGCAAGCCGCGCGCTGCGGCGGACCGAGGGGTCGGCGGCGAGCAGGTCGAGGGTCGCCAAGCGGTGCGCGAGCTCCTCCTGGCCGGCACCCGCAAGGTGCGCGAGGTGCTGGTGGCGTCGGATCGGCGTGACGCGCAGGTGCTCGACGACATCGCGTCGCTCGCCACCGAGCTCGGGGTCACCGTCACACAGGTGAGCGCGGCGAAGCTCGAGCGCCAGGCGCGCACCGAAGCACCCCAGGGGGTCGTGGCGCTCGCCGATCCGCTGGAGGAGGCCGATCTCGACGACCTCCTGCGCGTGCGGGGTGCCGCACCGTTCCTGCTGATGCTCGACGGCGTCACCGACCCGGGGAACCTGGGCGCGCTGCTGCGCACCGCGGAGTGCGCGGGTGTGACCGGCGTCGTGCTGCCTCGCCACCGCGCGGCACACGTCACCCCAGCGGCCGCCAAGGCGTCGGCGGGGGCCATCGAGCACCTCCCGATCGCGCTCGTCGGCGGGTTGCCGGCGACGATCGCGCAGCTCCGCGAGCGCGACGTGTGGGTCGTGGGCCTCGACATGGGTGGCACCACCGACCTCGCCTCCCTGCCCGCGTTCGACGGAGCGGTGGCGCTCGTGCTCGGCGCGGAGGGCCGCGGCCTGTCGCGCCTGGTGCGAGAGCGCGTCGATGTGGTGGCATCCATACCGATGCACGGCCGCCTCGGATCGCTCAACGTCGCCGCCGCCGGTGCCATCGCCTGCTACGAGGTCGCCCGCCGGCGGGGCGCAGCGCGGGTGCAGCCGTGACCGCGCACCGCCGCTGGTCGGCCGCACCGCTCCTGGTGGCCGCGCTGCTGCTCGGCTCTTGTTCCGATGACGGTGGCGACGACGCCGCGCCCACCACCACCGACACCGCCCCCCTGGTCGGCGACGGTCGTTGCGACGATCCCACCGGCGACGTGTACCGGACGACCGATCCCGACGCGGCCCCGACCGGGCTCGCTCCCGGCATCGACCTCACCCTCGCCACCGCCACGGTGGTCGACGACGAGCTCCACCTGCACTACGAGACCGTCGCCCCCGTGCAGGACGCGACGCTCCCCGAGCTGGTGCTCTTCGGCGGCGGCCCCGAGGATCCTGCACGCTTCGAGGTCCGTGCCGTGCGCGGTGCGGACGGGTGGGCGCTGCGTGTGATCACGTTCGATGCGTCGGGGGCGCCGCAGGTCGCGGGAGTCAGTGCCACCGTCGAGGTCCACGGCACGGCGGTGGACTTCGTCCTGCCCGTCGGGCTGCTGCCGCCGCTCGGCGACTTCGTGTCCTTCGCCTACGCATCGACCGCCACCGACGACGAGGTGCCGGTGAACGACGAGTGCTTCCCGTTCGCCGGCCGCACGCCGGTCGGTGGCTGAGCAACCGCGCCGGATTGAGCCCGAGGTGGGAATCGAACCCACGACCTGACGCTTACAAGGCGCCTGCTCTGCCGACTGAGCTACTCGGGCGGACCGCCACACGCTAGGCGCTGCCCGAGGGAGGGTCCTTGCGTCGGGGGCCCGGACGTAGCAGTGTCGCGCCGTGGCTCTCACCGATCGCGACCGTGCCATCCTCGAGTTCGAGCGCTCGTGGTGGAAGGAGTCGCGGCCGAAGGAGGCCGTGATCCAGGAGCGCTTCGAGCTCTCGGCCACCCGCTACTACCAGATCCTCGGCGAGCTGGTGGAGTCCGAGGACGCGTACACCGAGGATCCGCTGGTGATCCGCCGCCTGCGACGTCAGCGCGATCGCCGTCGCCGTCAGGCGCGCGAGGAGCACCGCACCGTCGAGGAGCCTCCGGCGCAGTGAGCGACGAGCCGCGCCGCCCCGCCGCAAAGGGCCCCAAGCCGCCCAACAAGGGGGCCAAGCCCACCAGCAAGGGTGCCAAGCCGACCAAGAAGCCGGCCAAGAAGCCACCCGCCTCCGCGTCGGCGGATCCCACCGCTGCGCGCGGCATCGCGCTCGTGGTGCTCGCCGTGGTCATCGGCTTCTTCATGCTGGCCAAGGGCCTCGATGCCGAGGACGCCATCGTCGATCTCGACACCGGCGACGTGGTCAAGGAGGAGGAGGCGACGCAGGAGACCGTGCCCGGGGAGACCGTCCCCGAGAGCAACGGCCCGACCGAGAGCGTGCTCACCCCCACAACCCACGTCCCAGCTGAGGTGGCGGTGCTCGTCGGCAACGGCTCGGGGGTCTCTGGTGCCGCGGGAGCGGTGAGCGAGCAGCTCCAGCCGTCGGGCTACAGGTTGGTCGAGCCGTCGAACGCGCCGCAGACGACCGTCACGACGATCTTCTACGGCGAGGGCTACCAGGCCGATGCCGAGGCGGTCGCCACCAGCCTCGGCGTCGATCTCGCCAACGTGAAGCCGATGCCCCAGCCGCCCCCGCCGGTGGACCGCCTCGCGGACGCCAACGTGTTCGTGCAGCTCGGACCCGACAAGGCTCCCACTGCCTGAGAGCGGCGCGCATCCATGATCGATCGCGAGGCACTCCGCGACGCGCTGCGTCCGCTGCTCGACGACCCAGCGGGCTCCGGTCTGCTCACCGACTTCGACGGCACGCTGGCGGTCATCGTCGACTCACCGGGTGACGCGGTGCCGCATCCCGCTGCACCCGCGGCACTCGGTCACCTGAGCGAGCGCCTCGCCCGGGTCGCGGTCGTGAGCGGGCGACCCCTGGCCTTCCTGCGTCCGCTGTTCCCCGCTGGTGTCGTGCTGTCGGGCCAGTACGGCCTGGAAGGCCTCGAGGACGGGAGCCTTGTCGAGCATCCGGACGCGCCCCCGTGGCGTGCGGTGATCGCAGCGGCCGCGGTGGAGCTTCGCTCCGGGGTGCCCGACGGCGTGCGGGTGGAGGACAAGGGCCTGTCGCTCACGCTGCACTTCCGCGAGCACCCCGGCCACGAGGCGCCCGTGCGAGCAGCGGCCGCAGAGGTATCGACCAGCTCGGGCCTGGTGGCGCGAGAGGCGCGGCGATCGGTCGAGCTGCACCCGCCGATCGATGTCGACAAGGGCACCTCGGTGCTGGCGCTCGCAGCTGGGCTGCGCTCGGTGTGCTTCATCGGCGACGACGCCGGCGATCTGCCGGCGTTCGATGCGCTCGACGACCTCGCACTCGATGGCGTCCACACGCTGCGCGTCGCGGTGGCCAGCGTGGAGGCACCTGCCGCGCTGCTCGAACGGGCGGATGTGGTGCTGGCGTCTGCGGACGAGGTCGTGGAGCTCCTCCAGGTCCTCCTCGACGGCTAGGTCGTAGAGGCGGAGGCACCGTTGGGGTGGGGTGGGGTGCGGGGCGTGGCGCCAGGGCGGGCACAGCACCCCCGCCGACGCGGTCGCCGCAGTGGCGGGCTGCTCGCCGAGCGCAGCGAAGCGCATGCTCGGCACCGCAGGGGCCATCGCCGCGCAACCAGCGCTCGGCGACGCACTCGCCAACGGCGACGTCTCCGAAGCCCAGGCCGATGCCATCGCCCCCGCCGCGAAGGCTGATCCGACCGCCACCGACAAGCTCATCGACACCGCGCGCCGTGGCAACCACCGCGCCACCAAGTCCGAAGCCGACAAGGTCCTCGACCGCGCCACCGCCACCGAAGCGCGGCGTCGCCGCGCGTGGCGCAACCGCAACCTGCGCACCACACCGCACGCCGCCACCGGCGAAGCCACCCTGTCGACCACCGGCCCCGCAGAGGCCATCGCGGCGATCTCTCGGCGTGGGCCACCGGCGACGCCGCCACCGCGCACGTGGAGGGCCTCGGGCCCGTCCCCGCCGCGTTCGCCCACCAGCTCCTCGACGACGACGCCCTGCACACCATCGTGCAGATCGTGCTCCGCGACGGTGTCAACCCGCACCGCATCGTGCACTTCTCCCGCCGCATCCCACCCGAGCTGCGCGCCGCCTTGCGCGCCCGCGACGGCGCCTGCGCCACCCCCGAGTGCCCCGGCTACGGCCCCACCGAGTTCGACCACGACCCCATACCGTTCGACGGCGGCCGCGGCGCACCCACCGCGCTCGCCACCGGCAAGAACCGCTGCAAGCGCTGCCACCGCCTCAAGACCTACGAAGACCACACCCTCTACGGCCCAGCAGGCAACCGCGTCGCCACCGACGCCGCCGGCACCATCCTCACCACCGACCGCCCCGACCACCCACCACTCGACCAGCTCAAAGAAGAACACGCCGCCACCGCCGCCGCACTCCGCGAGCAGATCCGCCTCTGGCGCGCCACCACCCTCACCTCCACACCCACCGACTCCGACCCGTCGGGTGCTGCCGGCGCCGGGCCATCCGCCGAAGCGCAGGAGCTCCCCGGCTTCGATGTCCCCGCGTCACCGCGCACGCCGCATGACGACGGCGTGCGGACCGAGCACAGCCATTAGGTCGCGGGCGCGCCACCTGGGGCAGCGGCGAGCTGATCGGCGAACCAGTCCGCCGGGGTGCGTGCCTCGGCGACCGCGCGCAGCGCCGCGGCGCGCGTCGCCCGCTCCTCGGGGGCTCGCTGCAGCGCTGAGGCGAGGGCATGCGCCGTCTGCTCGAGATCGAACGGATGCGCTGCGGTGGCGACCGATGACAGCAGGTCCCACGCGCCGGCCTGCGGCGACAGCAGCAGCTCGCCGTCGCGCTCGTTGACCAGCGGACCTTCCGTGGCGACGAGGTTGAGTCCGTCGCGCACCGGGTGCACGAGCAGGACGTCGTAGCGGCGCAGCGCCGCCACCGACGTCGGGAAGTCGTCGTGAAGGTCGGCGAGCACCGGCGTCCACCCGTCGTGCGCCCACCGCTCGTTGATCGCGGCGATCGCTGCCTCCACGTCGGCACGCAACGACCGGTACGCGGCGACGCCCTCGCGCGACGGGTACAGCCAGGCGCCGAGCACGACCGTGCCACGCAGGTCGGGGTGCAGCTCGAGCATCCGATCGAACGCCGCGAAGCCGCGCAGCACGTTCTTCGACGGCTCGACGCGATCGACGCGTGCGATGAGCTGGCGACCGTCCAGCTGCGCGTCGAGGCGCGCGAGGGCGTCGTCGCACGCGGGGGAGGTGGCCACCGCACGGAGGTCGTCCGCGTCGGTGGCCAGCGGCGCCACGAAGGTGCGAGGCGCGTCGATGGCGTCAGCCGCGCAGCAGGCGCGCAGCGACGCCGCCCAGCGCTCGCTGTGGAAGCCGCAGGCATCGGCGGCGCTCAGCCCCTCGAGCAGCTCACGCCGGGGTCCGTCGGGGAGCACCGCGAGGATCTCCGGTGCTGCGAAGGGGGTGTGGCTGAAGTGCACGACGGCGACGTCGGGGCGCTGCTCCCGCAGCATCGACGGCACGAGGCAGAGGTGGTAGTCCTGGACGAGCACGACGGCGCCGTGTGGCGCGGTGGAGGCGATCGCCTCGGCGAAGTCGGCGTTGATCGTCCGGTACGCATCCCACGCGTCGAACCACCGCTGGTCGAAGGACGGCGCTCGCGTGAGGTCGAAGAGGTGGTGGTGCAGGTACCAGATGGTGGCGTTGCAGACCTCGTCGTACGCGGCGTCGAACGTCGTCGGATCCAGCGTCAACAGCTGGACCTGCAGGCCGGAGTCCCTGCGTACGCCTGTCGCCGCTGCAGCCCGGTCCCCGTCGCTCATCGCGGCGGCGATCCACGTCCGGTCGCTGCCGGCCATGAGCGGAGCGAGGCCCGACACCAGGCCGCCGGCGCCGCGCCGCGCGACGAGCGCACCGTCGGCATCGACGTCGTAGCGCAGCGGACCTCGGTTGGAGACCAGCACCACCGGTCGCTCGCCCATGGTCGCGACCCTACCCACCTCCCCGCCGCCACCTATCTCCCCGACGCGAACCGGCGGTGTCTGGGCCCGCGACTTGAGTCGAATCCCCGCCGGTACGCAGCGCGCCGGCCGGCCACGCGAACCGGCGGTGTCTGGGCCCGCGACTTGGGTCGAATCCCCGCCGGTACGCGTTGGATGGGCGGGGTGGGGGAGGATGGGGGCGTGCACGTCGTCGCCGCTCCCGACAAGCTGCGCGGCACCGCGACCGCGTCCGAGGTGGCGTCGGCCATCGCGGCCGCCGTCACCGCAGCCGGCGGCACCTGCGATGAGGTCCCCATGGCCGACGGGGGCGAGGGCACGTTGGACGCGCTCGGCGGGCCGAATCGCAGCACCGTGGTGCACGGCCCCCTCGGCGATCCCGTCGACGCGCCCTGGCGGCTGTCGGGCGGCACCGCGGTCATCGAGATGGCGGCGGCGTCGGGCCTGCAGGTCCTCGACGGCCCCAACGACCCGGTGGCGGCGACAACGCAGGGAACCGGCGAGCTGATCGGCGCGGCGATGGAGCAGGGCGCCAAGCGGATCATCGTGTGCCTCGGCGGCTCAGCCACCACCGATGGCGGCCTCGGCTGCCTCGACGCCCTGCTGATCGAGCGGCTGCGCGGCGTGCGCCTGCTCGTCGCCTGCGACGTGCGCACGCCGTTCCTCGACGCAGCGGCGGTGTACGGGCCGCAGAAGGGCGCGACCCCTGCCCAGGTCGAGCTGCTCGGTCGTCGCCTCGCTCGGCTCGCGCAGGACTACCAGGAGCGCTTCGGTGTGGATGTCACCGCGCTTCCCGGCGCCGGGGCGGCAGGAGGCCTGGCGGGCGCGCTCGCCGCGGTGGGCGGCCAGCTGGTGCCCGGCTTCGATCTCGTGGCCGACGAGCTCGGCCTCGAGGACCGCCTGGACGGCGCGGAGCTCGTCGTGACTGCGGAGGGCTTCCTCGACCAGCAGTCCTTCGAGGGGAAGGTGGTGGGCGGCGTCGTCGAGCTGGCGGCGTCGCTCGGCGTGCCGGTGCTGGCTGTCGTGGGGCGCCTCTACGACGACGTCGCCGATCGGGTGCCCGTCATGTCCCTGGTCGACCGCTACGGCGAGGATCGCGCGCTGCACGACACCCTCGCCGCCATCACCGACGCGGTCGCCGAGCACCTCGCTGCGATGACCTGATCCCGCCGACCGCGGCGGCACCAGCCGTCGGCGCCGCGGCCCAACCGGTAGGTTGCGCGCATGGACGCACCGGACCCCTTCCTCGACGCCACCGCCCAGGCAGAGCTCGTACGCACCGGGCAGGCATCGCCGGTCGAGCTCGTCGATGCCGCCATCGAGCGCATCGAGCGCGTCAACCCGGCGCTGAACGCGGTCATCCACGAGCGCTTCGAGCGAGCCCGCGCCGAAGCCGCCGCCGAGCTGCCCGACGGGCCGCTGCGCGGCGTGCCGTTCTTGCTCAAGGACCTCGACGGCACCAGCGCGGGCGACCCCTACCACGCCGGCAGCGAGCACCTGAAGCGCGCCGGCTACGTCGCCCCGGCGGACTCGCACCTCATCGAGCGCTTCCGAGCAGCGGGGTTGGTGTGCGTCGGCAAGACCAACACGCCCGAGCTCGGCCTCATCCCCAGCTCTGAGCCCGTCGCCTACGGACCGACCCGCAACCCGTGGGACCTCGAGCGCTCCGCGGGCGGGTCCTCAGGCGGCTCGGCCGCCGCAGTCGCAGCCGGCCTCGTGCCGGTCGCCCACGCCGGTGACGGCGGCGGCTCCATCCGGATCCCGGCGAGCGAGTGCGGCCTGGTCGGGCTCAAGCCGTCGAGGGGCCGCCACTCGATGGGCCCGGAGCTGGGCGAGGCGTGGAGCGGCTTCGTGGCGCGCATCCTGCTCAGCCGCAGCGTGCGCGACGTGGCGCTCGCGCTGGACGTGATCAGCGGCGCGGAGCCGGGCGATCCCTACACCGCGCCGCCGCCGCTACGCCCCTATCGCGACGAGCTGGGCGCAGACCCGGGCACCTTGCGCATCGGCTGGACCACCACGCCGCCCGACGCCTCGGTCACCACCCACCCCGACTGCGTGGAGGCGGTCGCAGGTGCCGCAGCGCTGCTGGAGGGGCTCGGCCACCGCGTCGAGCAGCGAGGCCCTGCGGTGTGGAGCGACGCCCAGTCCGCCAACGAGTTCATCGGTCACTTCATCACCGCGTTCGGCGTCTGGACCGCGCGAGATCTCGATCACCTCGGCGAGATGACCGGCACCCCGGTGACCGCAGACACCGTGGAGCCCATGACGTGGGCGATCGCCGAGGCGGGGCGGAGCACGTCTGGGGTCCAGTACCACGCGGCGGTCGACGCCTTCCACGCCTACTCGCGTCGCATGGCTGCGTTCTGGTCGCAGGACGGGTTCGACCTGCTGCTCACCCCGACGATCCCCGAGCCGCCGCTCGTGCTCGGGCAGTTCGCCGCCACCGCCGACAACCCCCTCGTCGGCCTGTTCCGCGCTGCTGCGGTCGTGCCGTTCGTGGCGCCGTTCAACACGACGGGCCAACCGGCGATCTCGCTGCCGCTGCACCAGAGCGACGCGGGCCTGCCGATCGGTGTGCAGCTCGTCGCCGCCGCCGGCCGCGAGGACGTGCTGGTGCGCGTGGCCGCGCAGCTCGAGGCGGCCGCACCGTGGGCCGGGCGCGTTCCCCCGACCTGCGCGTGAGGCGAACCAGCGTTCTGGGTCGCCGCAGCCAGGACACCTCAGGCTCGCGCTACCCGGAGCGCAGAGGAGGGCGTCGGCGGCGTCGGCGATCGCACCGCCTCGAGGGCAAGGGGCGCGGATAGGATCCGCAGCGTGTGGGACCACATCCGCCGGGCGGGGAGCGCGGCCTGGGCCGTGGTCGGGCTCGTCGTCCTGCTCGCCATCGTCGGTCTCGTCGGCTGGTGGCTGCGAGTCGTGTGGCCCCCGCTCATCCTCGCCGGCGCCATCGTCTTCCTCCTCAACCCGGTGGTGACCTGGCTGTCTGAGCGCACGTCGGTGCGCCGCTCGGTCGCCACCGCCATCACCTACCTCGCACTGATCGGCCTGGTGGTGGGCGTCGGCTTCGCCCTGTCGCCGATCGTCGGTTCGCAGGCATCTGAGCTCTCCGAGCAGTGGCCCGACATCAAGGCCGACATCGAGGAGCAGATCGACGACTGGGCAGCGCAGTCCGAGGAGGAGGACTGGTTCCTCCAGGTCCCGACGGTGGACGAGATCGAGAACGAGATCGACGGCAGCAACGGCGAGTCGGGCGGCAGCGACCTCTCGGAGACCATCACCACCATCCGAGAGGTCGGGGCGAAGATCTTCCACGTCGGCCTGATCTTCGTGCTCGGCCCGATCATCGCCTTCTACCTGCTCGTCGACCTCCCCAACATCAGGCGTTCAGCAGAGGAGCTCATCCCGCGCCAGGCTCACCAGGAGGTGATGCTCGTCGGCCACCGCCTCAACATGGCGATCGGCGGCTTCTTCCGCGGCCAGCTCATGGTGGCGATGATCGTCGGGGTGATGGTGTCGATCCCGCTGGCGATCATCGGGCTGCCGTTCTGGATCATCGTCGGCATGATCGCCGGCATCTTCAACATGATCCCGCTCATCGGCCCGTGGGTCGGCGGCGTGCCGGGGGTGCTGATCGCCCTCACCGCCGGCGACGGCGTGGGCCAGGCCTTGATGGTGGTGGCGGTCATGGTCGGCGCCCAGCAGATCGACAACCACTTCATCACCCCGATCGTGATGCGTCGCGCCGTGCACCTGCACCCCGCCGCGGTGATGCTCGCGCTGCTCGCGGGCGGGACGATCGCGGGGTTCTTCGGCCTGCTGCTCGCGGTGCCGCTGGCTGCGGTGCTCAAGATCCTCCTCAGCCACCTGTGGCGCACCTGGGTGCTCGGTGAGCCGCTCGATGAGATCGCCCAGCAGTGGGCGGTGGAGGACGCGCAGGCGGCGGTCGGCTTCGTCGAGCGGCTCGAGGACAGGCCGCCCGAGCAGATCGCGTCCGAGCCGACCGACTGATCAGGTGCGACCGTCGCCTCGCGCCGACCGGGAGGGAATCGGTCGGCGCGAGGCTCCGGTCAGGACCGGGCGGCCAGCTGCTGGCGCACCTCGGCGAGCTCTCGGCGCACGAAGTCGCGGGCCCGCTCGTCGGCGGGGGCCGTGCGGTCCCAGCGCCGCAGCGAGGTGTGGTGAGGTACGGGGGTCGGCCGCAGCAGCTCGTTGCGACGCAGGTACCCGGGGGTGCGCACCGCGCGGGGCCCGGTGGCCTCGAGGGTCACGATCGCCCGGGCGGCCACGGTGAGCGCGGTCTGCGGCGTGAACTCGACCCGGGTGTCGATCGCCTCGACCACATCGGAGACGTCCCACGGGTTGATGTCGGTGAGGTGCCACACGAGCTCGGCGAGCCGGTTCGTGCGAAGCGCTCTCGCCTCGGCGGCAGCTCCTCGATCTGACATCTTCCCTCCCCAGGTGCTGAGTCGTCGGACCTAGGGGAGGATCGGGCACCCGGAGCGGTCACCTGAGCAGAAATCCCCACTAATCGCGGTCGATCCATCAGATCGCGTCGCATGCGATCCAGGTGCTCAGCAGCGGCGCCGAGACGGGATCAGGAGGGTGTCGCCGGCACGAGCGATGCCAGGGGCGGGCGCTCGCTGCACGCCACCACCACCGGGTCGGCCTGCGCGATCGGCAGGGACGCCGACTCCGGGAGGTGGTCGACCCCGGCACGCTGCAGCGCCACGTGCAGCACGGCGAGCGCCTGCGGGGCGAGCTCGGCCAGCGGTCGGTTGCGGTGGCGCCGCGTTCCGAGGTCCACCTGCGCGACGCGCTCGAGGCCGAACTCGGCGACGAGGTCGATGAGGAGCCCGAGGTCGACGCCGTAGCCGTCGACGAACGGCACGCGCTCGAGCGCGGCACGTCGGCCGGCGAACTCGCCCGACAGCGGCTGGACGAACCCCGCGAGCAGCGGGTGCAGCAGCGCGATCGCCGGGCGGGCGACGAGCTCGGTCACGCGGCCACCGCCGGTCTCGGCCTCCTCGGTGGGTCGGTCGTAGCAGCCCTTCACGAACACGAGGTCCGGGTCTTCGAGCAGGGGTCCGACGAGGCCGACGACGAAGCGGACGTCGAAGTCGCGGATGTCGGCGTCGCACCATGCGACGACGTCACCGGTGGTGGCGTGCAGCGACCGCCACAGCGCCTGGCCCTTGCCCGGGCCCGCAGGGTGATCGCGCAGCACATCCGACGCGGCGACGACTCGCGCCCCGGCGGCTGCGGCCACCCTCGCCGTCTGGTCGCTCGACCCGTCGTCGAGCACCACCAGCTCGTCGATGAGCGGCACCCCGACGACGAGGTGGCGGTGCAGGTCGGCGACGATGTCGCCGATCGTCTCGGCCTCGTCGCGCGCCGGCAGGCAGACGGTGATCGTCGTGCCCGACTTCGTGCGCTCGAGCGCGGCGGCGTCGTACGACGCGTGGTGGAGCTGCCGCGGCAGGGGGGTGGGCACCGCGCCATGGTCATCGACGCCTCCCCGTGGGGGCAAGGCAGGTGAGCCCATCGGATCGCGCCCGCTGGCTCAGCGCTCCCGGGCTGGCCTGCGGCGTCGCCGTGCGGTGCAATGGGGGGGTGAGCGCACCGAGCGAGCTCGTGTGCCGCGCGTGCGGCACGCCGAGCGCCACCGCGGAGGTCCAGTACTGCGCGGCCTGCTTCGGGCCCGTCGAGCTGCGCACCGACTGGGCCGCGCTGGCCGGCACGGTTGATCGCGCTGCGATCGATGCTGGCCGGGGCATGGCCCGCTGGTCGCCGCTGCTGGCGGTCGAGCCGCTGGGCGGCGATGCGCTGGGTGACGCACCGCTGGTGCGCGCCGAGGCGCTGGGCGAGCAGATCGGCCTGGGATCGTTGTGGCTCCTGGATGAGACCCGGAGCCCGAGCGGGTCGTTCAAGGATCGCGTCGTGGCCACCGCGCTCGGCGAAGCGCGCCGGCGCGCCATGACGGTGGCGGCGTGCGCCTCCACTGGGAACCTCGCGCGGGCGCTCGCGATCGCCGCGCGCCGCGCCGGCATGGCAGCGGTGGTGCTGGTCCCGGACGATCTCGAACCGGTGCGCATCGCTGGGCTCGTCGCGGAGAGAGCGACGGTGATCGCGGTGCGCGGCGGCTACGACGGCGCGAACCGGCTCGCGAGCGAGGCTGCCATGGCGCGCGATGACTGGGCGTGGGTGAACGTGGGCCTGCGGCCGTGGTACGTGGAAGGTGCGCGCACCTCCGGCTGGGATGTGGCGCGCGGCCTCGGGTGGCGGCTGCCTGATCACGTCGTCGGCCCGCTCGCGTCCGGCTCCTACCTCCGGCTCGCGCACGATGCCCTCGGAGCGCTGGCGGCGACTGGTCTGGTCGATGAGCACCGCGTCGCCCTGCACGGTGCGCAGCCGGCGGGCTGCGCACCGGTCGCGCTCGCCTGGGTCGAGGGTGCCACCGCGGTGCGTCCGGTCCGCCCCTCGACGATCGCTCACAGCGTCGCCATGGGCGACCCCACCGACGGCGACGACCTGCTCGCCATCGCCCGAGCCACCGGCGGCAGCATGGTCGTGGTGCCCGAGGAGGAGATCCTCGCCGGCGTCGATCTGCTGGCAGCCACCGAGGGCATCGCGGTGGAGCCTGCCGGCGGGGTGGTGGTCCGAGCGCTGGCCCAGCTGGCGAAGAGCGGCGTGCTGCGTGCCGACGAGGTGGTGGTGGCGTGCCTCACCGGTGCGCCGAGCCCCGATTCCGGAGCGTCCGCTGCGGCCGGGCCCACCGCTACCATCGACCCCACGCTGGAGGCGCTGGAAGCGGTCCTCACCGAGTGACCCCCCGCCCAGTCCCATGAGGAGCACCATGAGCGTCACCGTCCGAGTCCCCACCACGCTGCGCACGCTGACCGGCGGCGAGTCCGAGGTCGCCGTCGAGGGTGCCACCGTCGGCGAGGTGCTGAGCGCCCTCGACGCCGCCCACCCCGGCTTCGTCGAGAAGCTGTTCGACGACGAGGGGAAGCTGCGCCGCTTCGTCAACGTCTTCGTGGCCGACGACGACGTGCGCTTCCAGCAGGGCCTGGACACGCCCGTTCCCGACGGCGAGACGCTCTCGATCATCCCAGCGGTCGCCGGAGGGTAATACTCCGAATCAGACCATAACCAGTGTGAGGTAGTGCGTACGGACCGATCTGCTGGCCATTCGGCCCAACGGGGTCAACTGACGTCGTACACCACCCGAAGGGAACCGTGGAGCATCTGCTCCGCGTTCGTGGCGGGAACCATGAACACCACGGCCGGCGCCCTGCCAGGGCGATCGATCGTGTCGCTCGGTGGCCGGGGCAACGGCGGGGTCACGGCCACCGAGCCCCTCATGGGCGTCAGGCGCTCGCGAGCACCTCGAGCAGCGCAGCCCTACGGGGGCCCATCGGCGGATCCGGCGGACGCTGGTCGCGCTCCTGGTAGCACGTCATCACCGCGGCGAGCACCGCTCCGTCGGTCATGACCGTCTCCGGAGCGACGAGCAGGTTGAACGTGCGGATGAACGTCCGGAACACGTGCGGGTCCGTGCGCACCGCAGGCATCATCCCGTCGCGCAGCAGCGCCACCATCGACGCGTCGGGGTCGTCGGCCGGGTCCGCGTCGGGATCGTCGCGGTGCGCGGCCTCCCACGCGGCGAACGACCGGCTCTGGCGGTCCGCGGTGATCGACGCCCGGTACCACGGCTCGACCTCGCGGGCGACTGCGGCCTCGTACGCAGTCGCCGCAGCCGTCGCGTCACCCGCGACGTCGCGCAGCGCCGTCGCCAGCTCGTCGGCCATCACCATCGCCAAGGAGCAGCCCCGTCCGTACAGCGGGTTCGACGCCGTGTGCGCGTCCCCGACGACGTGGAGCCCCAGCACCGTCGGCGCGCCGGCGTCGTCGAGGAAGCGGCGCTGGCGGTTGAGCAGGCCGGCCATGAGCTGCACCGAGGTGAGCCGCTCACCCGCACGCTCGATCCAGGGCAGGACAGGAGCGCACTGGGTCGCAGCCAGATCGAACAGGTCGTCGTCGGTGAGCAGCCGTCGCAGCTCTCGGTCGTCGGTGCGCACGGCGAAGGTGATCGAGAAGGTGCGGTCGTCGCTCTGGAACACGCCGAGCTTGAGGTAGCCGAGGTCGCCGCCGATCGGGCCGCTGGCATCGGGCGGCCCGAGTCCGTCGGCGAGTCGGTAGAAGCGCGACAGGTAGACGATGCCGGTGTCCTCCTCGACCTCGGGGACCTCGACGCCGATCGCCGCCAGCCACGCGGGGATTGCGGACCGCCGCCCGTTGGCCAGCACGACCACGTCCGCGGCCCGGTCGCCGGCATCGGTGCGCACCCCGGTGACGGTCGGCGCGCCGGTGACGGCGGGCGCAGCGAGGAGGCCCTCGACGATGACGCCATCGATGAGCGTGACGTGGTCGCTGGCGAGCACCGCGCGCCGCAGCACCCACTCGAACGTGGTGCGGCGGCATGCGAGGGCCACGAGGTCGTCGTCGCCGTCGCGCGGCTCGCGGTCGACCATGTCCGCCGGCAGCATGTCGCAGAAGCGGAGCTCGGTCGCACCGGCGGCGAGGAGCTCGGCGAGGACGTCGGGGTAGCGGTCGCGCAGCAGGTTGCGCAGCCGGGCGAGGAAGGCATGGCTGTGGCGCACCTGCGGGGCGCCGGCGCGGTCCCACGAGAAGGCCGACGTGGCGTCGGGCGGCATCGGCGTGGCGTCGCGCTCGATCAGCTCGACGTCCCAACCCGCGCGGCTGAGCGTGAGCGCGCTCCCGAGCCCCGCCACCCCGGCTCCAACGACGATCGCCCTCGGCACGCCTGCCTCTGTCCGTTCGTGCGCTCGACCGGCCGATCGAGCGCGCGGGAGCGTACCGCCGGTGCCGCACCGCGTCGGCATCGGTCCCCCTGACGGGTCCCTCGAGTGCCGCTCGGGTACCGTGTGCGCCGCGCCGATCGACCGGCCGAGCACCGAAGCAGCCTGTGAGCACCGTCGTCGACAGCCCCCAGCCCTCCAACGACGGCACCGCCGCGCCCGCAGCGACCGACGCGCCGAAGCGGGTCTCGATCAAGTACCAGCCTGCGCTCGACGGGGTGCGGGCCTTCGCTTTGCTCGGGATGCTCGTCTTCCACAACGGGTTCGCATGGCTCGCAGGCGGGTTCCTGAGCGTGTCGACGTTCTTCACGCTGTCGGGCTTCCTCATCACCTCCCTGCTGCTCGCCGAGCGCGAGAGCACCGGAGACATCGCGCTCAAGGAGTTCTGGGGCCGTCGATTCAAGCGCCTCGTGCCCGGAGCGCTCGCCGGCATCGTGTTCATGCTGGGGTTCGGTGTGCTGGTCGCCAACAGCATCCAGCGCTCGGGGCTCCGAGCAGACGCGCTGTGGTCCCTCTTCTACGGCGCCAACTGGCACTTCATCGCAAAGGGCACGTCCTACGCCGACATCTTCAGCGGCGGCGCCGAGTCGCCCGCGCAGCACTTCTGGACGCTGGCGATCGAGGAGCAGTTCTACCTGGTCTTCCCGCTGCTGATGTTCGGGGTGCTGCGGCTCGTGCAGGGGCGGCGCAGCCGGCTGGCGATGATCCTCGGCGGGCTGTGGCTGGTGTCGTTCGGGCTGAACCTCCTCTACTACGCGCTCGACTGGTCGACGGACCGCATCTACTTCGGCACCGACACCCGCGCCGCCGAGCTGCTCGCCGGCGCGCTGCTGGCCGTGGCCCTCGCCGGTCGCGAGACCATCCGCGACCGGCGCGTGCAGCGGCTCCTCGTGTTCCTCGGGCCGAGCGCGGTGTCGGCGATCCTGCTGCTGTGGGCGTTCACCGACCTCGGCACGCAGTGGCTGTACTTCGGCGGCTTCAGCCTCTACACGGTGTTCTCGGTGCTGCTCATCACCGCGGCGGTGCAACCCGTCGGCGTGATCCGCAAGGTGTTCGCGCTCCAGCCCCTCCCGTGGATCGGCAAGGTCAGCTACGGCGCGTACCTGTACCACTGGCCCCTCTTCGTGTACCTGCGCGACCAGACCGACATCCCCGAGTGGCCGCGGTTCGCCATCGGGATGGTGGTCACCTTCATCCTTGCCGAGCTCTCCTACCGCTTCATCGAGTCTCCGGTGCGCAACGGCGCGTGGTCCAAGGGCCGACGCCCGGCGATCCTCCTGCCCAGCGCGGCGGTCGCGGTGCTGGTGCTGACGCTCGTGATCACCGCCAGCTACAAGCCGGCGATCACCCTCGACCCCGATTCGATCGAGCAGGCGGGCGATCCATCCCTCGCCATCGAGGGTGCGCCGCGGGTCGCCTTCTTCGGCGACTCGACCATGCTCACCCTCGCCTACGGCCTCGGGCCGTGGGTCGACGCTCGCACCGACCTCGTGAAGGTCCCCGGAGCGGCCGACCTCGGGTGCGGCATCGGGCGCGACGGCTGGCGGCAGTACCTCGCGCTGCCGGTCGCCGCAGTCGATCCGGAGTGCTGGGACGTCCCGTGGGCCGAGAGGGTCGAGACCTACGAACCGGATGTCGCTCTGGTGATGGTGGGGCCGTGGGACGTGACCGACCGGTGGCTGCCGGGCGACGACCCATCGACGGACCCGCCGCGCTTCCCGGGCGAGCCGGCGTTCGACGAGTACATCCAGAGCGAGATGCTCGCCGCCACCGACCTGCTCGCCGCCGACGGAGCGAAGGTCGTGTGGCTGACCTCGCCGCACGTGGAGCTGGGCATGATCGACGGCGAGCTGCCCCACGTGGAGTACCCGCGCGCCTACGTCGACGACGAGGGCGAACGTCACTACGTCGGCAGCGATCCGGTGCGGATGGATCGCTACAACCAGCTCATCAAGGAGCTGCCGAACCTGCGCCCGGACACGGTGGCGGTCATCGACCTCGCCGGGTACCTGGCCGCGCAGCCCAGCGGTCCGGTCACCCCCGACCTCAAGCCCGACGGCATCCACTTCACCAAGCAGGGGGCCTCAGCGGTGGTGCAGAGCTGGCTCGGCGACGAGCTGGCGGCGGCGATCGCCAGCTTCGGTCCGCTCGGCACCGACTGACGTGGGCGACGCGGCGCGCGGGCGCACCGCGTCGCGGCTCGTGCGACGCTTCGCCGCCGATGCTGCCGGCACCACCGACCTCGGACGCCGCCCCGATGAGCTGATCGTCGAGGAGCCGCTGGCGATCCACCTCGACGGCCACCTCGTGGCCACCACGATGCGCACCCCCGGCGACGACTTCGAGCTCGCAGTCGGCCTGTGCAGCAGCGAGGGGCTGCTCGCCGGCGCCCCGGTCACCTCGTGCCGCTACTGCGCGACCGGCTCGGCCACCGACACCGAGTGGAACGTGGTCACCGTCGAGACCGGCGGCGTCGCCCCGGCGCCGACACCTCGCCTGAGCACGGTGTCGTCGTCGTGCGGCCTGTGCGGGAGCGCGAGCCTCGAGGAGGCCATCGACCGGCTCGGGCCGCTGGCGGACCCGCGCCCGATCGCTGCGGGCGTGCTCGTCGGCGTGGCCGATGCCGTCGCTCTTCGCCAGCCGCTGTTCGCCGCCACCGGCGCGGTGCACGCCGCGGCCGCCTTCGACGCCTCGGGGGAGGTGCTCGTGGTGCGCGAGGACATCGGTCGTCACAACGCGGTCGACAAGGTGGTTGGTCGGCTGCTGCTCGATGGAGCTCTGCCCGCCAGCGGCTTGGGGCTCTACGTGTCCGGGCGCGCCTCGTTCGAGATCGTCCAGAAGGCGTGGGCGGCGGGATTCGGCACGGTCGTCGCGGTGAGCGCTCCGTCGGCGCTGGCGGTCGAGGCCGCGCAGACCGCCGGCATCACGCTGGCGGGCTTCCTGCGTGCAGGGCGGCTGAACCTCTACACCGGCGGCGACGTGTGAAGATCCCGCTCACGCCGGAGCTGTGGGTCGGCGGGCGACCGTTCGGCATCGGTCAGCAGCGGCCGAACGCGTACCGGGAGATGGCCAAGGTCGCTTGGGACAACCGGTCCCACCCCCTGCACGCCTGGCGGGTCCTCAGCCGCGGCGTGTGCGACGGCTGCGCGCTGGGCGTGGCCGGATTCCACGACTGGACCATCGACGGCGTCCACCTCTGCTCGACGCGCCTGCGCCTCCTGGAGGTCAACACCGCGGACGCGCTCGACCCCGACGTGCTCGGCGACGTCGACGCCCTCCGGTCCCTCGATGGTGCGGCGCTGCGGGGGCTCGGGCGGCTCGCGCACCCCATGCGGCGCCGGCGCGGCGACCGCGGCTTCCGGCGGATCAGCTGGGAGGAGGCGCTCGACGTGCTCGCCGCGGGGCTCGAGCGCGCCGGGCCGGAGCGCACCGCGCTCTACCTCACCAGCCGTGGGCTCACGAACGAGACGTACTACGCGGCGGCGAAGGCCGCGCGCTCCATGGGCATCGCCAACATCGACTCCGCTGCTCGCGTGTGCCACGCGCCGTCCACCATCGGGCTCAAGGACACGATCGGCGTGTCGGCCAGCACCTGCTCGCTCCAGGACATCCAGGAGAGCGATCTCCTCGTGCTGTGGGGCGCGAACCCCGCCAACAACCAGCCCGTGCTCATGAAGCACCTCCTCCTGGCGCGCCGGCGCGGGCTGCGTGTCGTGGTGGTGAACCCCTATCTGGAGCCGGGGCTCGAGCGGTACTGGGTCCCGTCCAACATCGAGTCGGCTGTCTTCGGCACGACGATGTGCGACTTGCACGTGCCGGTGCGCCCCGGCGGCGACGTCGCCCTGGCCAGCGCGGTGCTCAAGCGCCTGATCGCTCGGGGTGAGGTCGACGAGGCGTTCATCGCCGCGCACACCGAGGGGTTCGACGAGCTGCGGCGTTCGCTCGACGAGCAGACGATGGACGACCTGTGCGCGGCGGCCGGCCTCACCGAGGCGCAGGTGGCGGCGTTCGCGGACGAGTACGCCGCAGCAGGCGCCGCGATCCTCCTGTGGTCGATGGGGATCACGCAGCACACGACGTCGGTCGCGGGCGTGCAGGCGATCGTGAACCTGGCGCTCGCCCGCGGCAACGTCGGGCGCGACGGCGCCGGCCTCATGCCGCTGCGCGGCCACTCCGGCGTGCAGGGCGGCGCGGAGATGGGCGCGTACGCCACCGCGCTCCCCGGCGGCGTGCCGGTCGATGCGGAGCACGCAGCTGCCCTCGGCGCGCAGTGGGGCTTCGCGGTGCCGGCGTCGCCGGGGCTCACCGCGCCCGAGATGGTCGAGGCCGCCGCGGACGGTCGCATCGACGTGCTGTGGGCTTCGGGCGGCAACCTGCTCGAGGTCCTGCCGGATCCGCCGCGAGTCGCCGCCGCGCTGGGCGCGCTCGGGCTGCGCGTCCACCAGGACATCGTGGTCTCGACCCAGATGCTGCTCGACGGCGACGACGTCGTGCTGCTGCCGGTCGCCACCCGCTACGAGCAGGAGGGCGGCGGCACCGAGACGACGACTGAGCGCCGGATCGCGTTCTCCCCGGAGATCCCGCGCCAGGTCGGCGAGGCACGCTCGGAGTGGCGTCTCTTCGGCGAGGTCGCCACCCGGGTGCGCCCCGAGCTCGCGAGCGCGTTCTCCTGGCCCGACAACCGCGCGCTGCGCGCCGAGATCGCGGCGGTGGTGCCCGCCTACGCGGGGATCGAGGATCTCGCCGCCACCGGGGACCAGGTGCAGTGGGGCGGACGGCACCTGTGCACCGATGGGGAATTCCCCACGCCGACCGGCCGTGGCCGATTCTCCGTGCTCGCGCCGCCCGACACCGCCCTGGCCGACGGGGCGTTCCTGCTCGCGACGCGGCGCGGCAAGCAGTTCAACACCATGGTGCTCGCCGAGCGCGACCCGCTCACCGGCGCTGGGCGCGACGCGGTCTTCATGGATCGTGACGACGCGCGCTCGCTCGGTCTGATCGATGGCGACGAGGTGGTGCTGCGCTCCGGCACCGGAACCTACACGGGCAAGGTGCACCTGGTGCGGCTGGCGGCGCGCACGGTGCAGGTGCTGTGGCCGGAGGGCAACGTGCTGCTTCCCGCGGGGGCGGCGCACCGCGAGCCCCGCAGCGGCGTGCCCGACGACCACGTCGTCGTCACGATCGAGCGCTCGGCGCAGCAACCGGTCTGAGGGCGGACGCGGCGGTGGCCCCGGCGCTGCGGCGGTCGCGTGCGAGCTGATTCCTCCGGCGGACCACGGCTGGGGGATGATGGGGCCATGACCGAGCCCGTGACCCCGTCCGTCGGCCTGGGGGTGCTGCACCTGTTCTGCCGTCCTACGCCGCTGTGCGATCGCGCCGCGGTCGTCGCAGCGGTGGCGGCGGCGACAGCAGCGGGCGCGCAGGTGGTGCCCGTCGCCCTGCTCGGCCACAAGGGAGATCTCGGCGTCATGTCGCTCGCTGAGGACCTGTGGCTCCTGCGGCGCCTGCAGCGCGACCTCCAGCTCGCCGGCCTCGAGGTCACCGATTCCTACGTGTCGCTCACCGAGCTGTCGGAGTACGCCGCAGGCGTCCCCGACGCCATGAAGCAGGCTCGCCTGCACCCGCAGCTCCCTCCCGAGGGGAAGCCGGCGTGGTGCTTCTACCCGATGTCCAAGCGCCGCGACCACGACGACAACTGGTTCACGCTGCGCTTCGAGGAGCGCAAGCGGCTCATGTACGAGCACGGGACGTCGGGGCGGACCTTCGCCGGTCGCGTGCTGCAGGTCGTGACCGGCTCAGCAGGGTTGGACGACTTCGAGTGGGGCGTCACGCTGTTCGCACAGCGCCCGGACGACCTGAAGGAGGTCGTGTACACGATGCGGTTCGATCGGGCGTCCGCGGTGTACGCCGAGTTCGGACCGTTCTACACCGGCACGATCGGCACGCTCGACGAGGTCCTCGACGCGGTGCTCGGTCCCGACGGCGCCGATGGGTGATCTGGCGGCCCTGAGGGGGTCGCTGGCGGAGCTCGAGGCCGCGGTGGTCGCGTTCAGCGGCGGCGCGGACTCGGCGCTGCTCGCCCACGTCGCGCACGACGTGCTCGGCGCGCGGGCGGTCGCGGTGACCGCGGTGTCGCCGTCGCTGCCCGACGACGAGCGCTCGGCGTGCGCCGAGCTGGCCGAGACGTGGGGGATGACCTGGCAGGAGGTCGAGACCGACGAGCTCGAGCGCGCCGCCTACCGGCGCAACGACGGCGATCGCTGCTTCTGGTGCAAGGACGCGCTGATGGACGCCGTCGAACCCATCGCCGCGACGCTCGGTGCCACGGTCCTGCTCGGCGTCAACGTGGACGACCTCGGCGACCACCGCCCCGGCCAGCGCGCAGCTGCGGATCGAGGTGCTCGGTTCCCGCTCGTGGAGGCGGGCTTCACCAAGGACGACGTCCGAGCCACGTCGCGCACCTTGGGCCTCGTCACCTGGGACAAGCCGGCAGCCGCGTGCTTGGCATCGCGAGTTCCCTACGGCACCGAGGTCACCATCGGGGTGCTGGGGCAGGTCGAGCGGGCCGAGTCCGCGCTGCGGCGCCTCGGCTTCGATGAGCTGCGCGTGCGCCACCTCGATGACCTGGCCCGCATCGAGGTTCCGGTGCATCGGATCGACGAGCTGCTCGCTCGGCGTGCAGAGGTGGTCGCCGAGGTGCGATCTGCGGGCTACCGCTACGTGACGCTGGACCTCGAGGGGCTGCGGTCGGGGAACCTCAACGCTGCGCTGCGCGATCGCTGAGCGCTCGTCGTCCGCAGGTGCAGCGCTGCGGTCGGTAGCGTGTCGACTGCCACGCCACGCCACGCCGCTAGCCTCCGCTGCGACATCTCGAAGGGGGCGTGACGTGGCGAAGCTGCTGGAGCCGATCGTCGAGCGCAGGGGCGACGAGCCCGCGCTGGTCGACGAGGCGGGGACGACCACCTGGCGCTCGCTCGACGAGCGCGTCGACCGACTCGTGCACGCGCTGCGCACACGGGGCCTCGAGGTCGGCGACACCGTCGCGCTGCTGTCGGGCAACCGCCGCGAGGCGTTCGAGGCGACCATCGCCTGCCTGCACGGCGGGTGGGTGGTGGTGCCGGTGAACTGGCACTGGACCGCGGAGGAGCTGGCCTACGTCGTCGACGACAGCGGCGCATCAGCGCTCATCGTCGACGGGCGCTTCGCCGACACGGCGGCCGCTGCGTGCGATGCGCACGCCACCCGCCTCGAGCGATGCGCCGTGCGCATCGCGATCGAGGCGCCCGAGGGTGAGGGGGCGGGAGCGCCCGACGGCTTCGAGCGCTACGAGGAGGTGCTCACCGGCGCGCCCCCGGGTGCGCCCGATGACCAGCGCTCGGGCGGTCCGATGTTCTACACGTCGGGCACGACCGGGTTCCCCAAGGGCGTGCGCTCGTCGCTGACGCGCACCGGGGAGGACCCGTCGCTCCTCGGGTTCATCTCGGCCATGTTCACCGACATGCTCGGCGTGCCCTCCGACGGCGTGACGCTGCTCGAGGGGCCCATGTACCACTCGGCGCAGTGGGTGTTCTCGATGTTCCCCCTGGCGTGCGGCTCCACGGTCGTGATGCGCCACCGCTTCGATCCCGCCGAGGTGCTCGAGCTCATCGACCGGCACCACGTCACCAACATCCACCTCGTGCCGACGCAGATGATCCGCATGCTGAAGCTGCCCGACGACGTGCGCACCGCGTTCGACGGCGGCTCCCTGCAGGTGGTGCACCACGGAGCGGCGCCGTGCCCGGTCGAGGTCAAGCGCACGATGCTCGCGTGGTGGGGGCCGGTGCTCACCGAGTACTACGGGGGCACCGAGGGAGGCTTCCTCACGCAGATCAGCGGCACGGAGTGGCTCGATCGCCCCGGCAGCCTCGGGCGGACGACGCCGATGGCCGAGCTGCTCATCGTGCGCGAGGACGGGTCGCCAGCAGCGGCGGGCGAGTCGGGGCAGATCTACTTC
>JBBRAZ010000043.1:0-34952 GCA_038206295.1 Acidimicrobiales bacterium | reverse complement strand
ACGTCGATCGAAGAGCACGACAACGCGTTGACCTACGACTACCCGATGTTCTCCGAGCCCATGAGCGCGAGCGAGTTCATCGCACAGCTCGGGTAGCGCACACTCCGACCAGGTCGGCGCCGCTCAGAGCTCGATCATGGCATGGATGTTGGCCGCGTAAGCGGGGTGGCGCAGCTTCGACATCGCTTTTGCCTCGATCTGACGGATGCGCTCGCGGGTGAGGTTGAACTCCTCGCCGACCTCTTCGAGCGTGCGGGGCTCCCCGCGGTCGAGCCCGAAGCGCAGCGAGATGATCTGCTGCTCACGCTCGTCGAGCGCGCCCAGCAGCGCGGCGATCTCGAGCGGCAGCATCGCGAGCACCGCGGCGTCGAACGGCGACTGCACCGAATGGTCTTCGACAAGGTCGCCGAGCTCGGTGGTGTCGTCGCCGATCGGCTCCGACAATGACAACGGCCCGACGGCGAAGCGCATGATCTCCGCGACCTTGTCTTCGGGAAGATCGAGCGCCTCGGCGAGCTCGGCGCGGGTGGCGGTACGGCCGAACTTGATCTCGAGCTCGCTGCGGACACGTTGGAGTGCGACGAGATTGTCGCTCGCGTGCACCGGCAGCCGGATGGTGCGGCTGGTGTTGGAGATGCCGCGGGAGATCGCCTGGCGGATCCACCAGGTCGCGTAGGTCTAGAACTTGAAGCCCTTGCGCCAGTCGAACTTCTCGACCGCGTGGATGAGGCCCAGGTTGCCCTCCTGCACCAGGTCGAGGAGCGGGAGCCCCGACGCCTGGTACTTCTTCGCGATCGACACCACCAGGCGGAGGTTGGCCTCGATGAACGTCGCCGTGGCGTCCTCGCCGTCGCGCAGCTGGCGCCGCAGCTCGCGACGACGCGTCGAGGGGAGGTGGGTGCCGGCGGCCTCAGCAGCAGCGAGCTCGGCGCGCGCCGCGACGCCGATCTCGATGGCCTGCGCCAGCCGAGCCTCGTCGTCCTTCGTGAGCAGGCCGTGGCGGCCGATGTCGCTCAGGTACAGACGAACGAGATCCTCTTCGCTCCGCTCACCGCGCTTGGTCGCCACGGACACCTCCACACACCATCGCCGCCGATGACGGTATCGGCACGTTCCGCCACATCGTTAGGGCCGATCGTCACCGTGGTCTGCCGGGTACCGTGCGGGAATGGCTCCAACGGATCCGCTCTCGGGCGATGCCCGCCCGGTCGAGGGCGACCTCCCGGCCGCTGAGCCGGTCATCGTCACCATGACGTTCGACGCCGCTGCCCCCGAGCAGCTCCTCGGAGCGCTGGCCCGCTACGTCGTGATCACCCGTGGCCACCAGGGGTGCGTCAACGTCGACCTGGCCGCATCCGCGACGCGACCCGGCCGCTTCGTCGTCATCTCGAAGTGGTCGACACCGCAGGCGCAGCGGGCGCACATGGACTCCGACGAGCTGGTCGCGCTCGCCGAGACGTCCCGCGCGCTGCTGTCGGCACCTGCGGCGATCGACCTGCTCGACCCGATCAGCGCCCACGACCTCCGCTGACCCGCGTCGCGCTCCCGCCGCGTTCTGGGTCGCCGCAGCGTGGACACCTCAGGCCCCCGCCACCCGGTACGCGTGGTGTCAGGTGGTGAGGGCGGACTCGTCGGACACCGCGTCTGCAGCGATCGCCACGAGGTCCTCGTACCGCAGGTCATCCCCGTCCCACAGGCGGTCGAAGGCGCGATCGGCGCGATCGGTGAAGCCGAAGCGGTTGCGGAAGTGGTACCGGCGGCGTTGCTGGGACACGCCGTACCCGGCGCGACCGAGGCGAGCGACGCCGTACACGTCCCACGCCATGGCGACCCCGCCAGGCAGCTCCGCGTCGAGCGCCGGTGCACCGAACGCTGGATCGAGGCGATCAGCAGCGGCGAGCAGCAGCCGGCCCAGCGCCTCGGCCGCGCCGGGCTCCGACAGCTGGCGAGGAGCCTTCGGGTCCTCGAGGGCGCCGCTCTCGACGCGCACCGTGAGGGGATCGAGCCGGGCGAGGCGGACGCGGCCCATGGGCGTGGTCTCGTCCACCTCGATGCAGATGTCGACGTCGGGGAGCTGCAGGCGACCCCGGAGGTGCTCGACGACATCGACGATGCGCGCGGCGTCGAAGTCGACCATGGCGAAGCTCTCGGGGGTGACGGTGGTGCTCATCCGTACGACGCCGCCCGCCGTGCTTCAGCTTCCTCCAGCGCCTGGTGCGCCAGGTCTGCGATCTCGTCGATCTCCGCCTGGTCGAAGCCGGCGAGCTCGCGGAAGCGGCGGGCGAGCTTGATCGGGCTCTCGTCGTCGTCGCCGCGGAACCCGCCGAGCGAGAACAGCTTGTCCACGATCTTCTGGAACTCGAGCGCGTTCTTGCGCCGCTCCGGGTCGTCGGCGGTGATGCGCCGGAGCCAGTCCGAGCCCATCTTCACGTGCGTGACCTCATCGGCGAGCATCCAGTCCTCGCAGAACTCGAGGACCGGGTCGCCGGCGAGCTGCCCGAACGAGCGCATCGAGCTGAAGATGTCGATGGCGAGGCCCTCGAGCGCACGGTTCACCCCGGTGAGGCGCAGGACGGGGTCGGGGTTGCACGCGGCCTCGTACAGGAACGTGCTCTCGGAGAACTCACCGATCTCGGTGCCCATCCACTCGTTGAGCTTCACGGAGATCTCGACGTGGCGAGCCTCGTCCCAGCACTGGCGAGCCATGTCGAGCTTGAGCTCGAACGGCGCCTCGTCGTGCGCGGTGCCGATGTCGAAGTCCCAGCAGGTGCGGCCCGCTCCCTCCAGCGCCTGGATCTCGCCCATGAAGATGCCGTGCATCAGCGCCCGGGCGCCGTCGGACGACGCGGCGTCGTCGGGGCGCATGGCCTGGCTGCCCTTGCGGTCCTCGTCGCTCGGCTTGCGGGCGTCGGCCATGCGAGAGAGCAGGTCGACGCGCACGAAGCGCTCGTCCCGCGCCAGCTCCTCGACGGGAAGGATGCGCTTCATGCCGACACCTCCTGTGCCTCGTCCGCCGCGGTGGGGCCACCGAGGGACCCGGGTCCGGCGATGCCACCCGCGGCGTGCAGCAGCTTCTCGATCTTGACCTGGTGCGCGGCGGCCCGCTCGACATCATCGGCATCGCGCAGCAGCGACTGGATGAGCATCTCGCCGTCGAGCCAGTCACTGCGCTCGTCCTGGAGCGCGAAGCCCAGCGACCGGATGGTCGGGGCGTCGGTGATCGGCGACGTGCTGTTGAGGTGGTACGTGTAGGCCGCGATCTTGTGCGGCAGCAGCACGCGGTAGACGCCGACGAGCTTCTCGAGGGTGAGCTCCGGCCCCTGCGGCTCGACGATGGCTTCCATGGCCTCGGCCACCAGGTCGCTGCCCGGCGCGGTGAGGCGTTCAGGGTCCATCTCACGCAGCTCGGGGAGGCGCTTGTGCCACAGCTCGGCGTGCCAGGCGTGGTGGTAGCAGTGGGTGCCGAAGTGCATCTTCACGTCGAGCTCGGGCACGGTGGCGATCCACCCGCCCAGCGCCTCGAACAGCCGCATCTCGATCCACTTGTAGGCGCCCACGCGGCGAGCGGACTCCTCGACGCTGAACGCGCCCGGCAGCTCGCGCCGATCCCACGGCGCGAACGCCGGCCGGGCCTCGAACCCCTCAGCCATGGTGCCCCCTGCTCCCCCTGGTCGAACGGTCAAGCCTCCCGCGCCCACCCCGCCCGGTCAAGGTGCCCCGCTCCGAAGTCTGCCATCGGGCACTGGCACCTCATGCGCCGACGTGGTTCGCTCGTGTCGTGAGCAGCGACGCCCTCCCCGCCGCGGTGGCAGAGACCCACATCTCGGTGGTGACGTTCATCGGCGACCGGGCGTACAAGCTCAAGAAGCCCGTCGACCTGGGGTTCCTCGACTTCAGCACCCGCGAGAAGCGCGAGCGGGCCTGCCGCGCCGAGGTCGACCTGAACCGCCGCCTCGCACCTGACGTCTATCTCGGGGTGGCCGACGTGCACGGACCCGACGGCGAGGTCTGCGACCACCTCGTGGTCATGCGCCGGATGCCCGTGGAGCGCCGCCTCTCGACGCTCGTTCTCGCTGAGGCGGAGGAGGTGGCCGATGATGTCGACGTCCTCGCAGCACGCATCGCCGACTTCCACCGCACCGCCGAGCGCGGACCGGCGATCGACGACGCCGCGTCACCAGAGGCGGTGCTCGCCAACTGGGACGAGGACTTCCACCAGCTCGTGCCCTTCGTCGGCGAGGTGCTGGACGAGGCGACGTGCGCTCGCGTCGAGGAGCGCGTGCATGCGTACCTCGCAGGACGCGGCGACCTGCTGCGCCAGCGCATCGACGATGGCCGGATCTGCGACGGCCACGGCGACCTGCAGGCCGCCGACATCTTCCTGATCGAGTCCGGGCCGCAGGTGCTCGACTGCATCGAGTTCTCCGAGCGCTACCGCCACGGCGACGTCGCAGCGGACATCGCCTTCCTCGCCATGGACCTCGAGCGCCTCGGCTCGGCCGCGATGGCCGACCGGTTCCTCGCCCGCTACCTCGAGCTAGCCGACGACCCGTGCCCGCGCTCGCTGCTCGACCACTACATCGCCTACCGGGCGCACGTGCGCTGCAAGGTGGCGTGCATGCGCGCGGCGCAGCTCGACAGCGAGGCCCGAGACGAGGCGGTCGCGGAGGCGCGCACGCTGCTCGCGCTGTGCGACCGGCACCTCGAGCGCGCGCAGGTGCGCCTCGTGGTCGTCGGCGGCGCGCCCGGCACGGGGAAGTCGACGCTCGCGGCGCATATCGGCGACCGGCTCGGCGCGACGGTGCTGCGCAGCGACGTGGTGCGCAAGGAGCTGGCCGGGCTTGCTGCGACCGACCACGCCGAGGCGCCGCTGGGCGAGGGGCTGTACGCGGCTGCGGCGACCGACGACGTCTACCGGTCGCTGCTCGACCGGGCACGTCCGCTGCTGGCGGGCGGGGTGAACGTGGTGCTCGACGCCTCGTGGACCGATGCGTCGAAGCGCGCCGCCGCGCGCACGATGGCCGCCGAGGCGCACGCCGCGTGCTGCGAGCTGCGCTGCACGCTGGCGCCCGACGTCGCCCGCGAGCGGATCCTCGACCGGATGGCCGCGGAAACCGACGCGTCGGACGCCACGCCGGAGGTCGCCGCCGCCCTCGCCGCGGCAGCGGACCCCTGGCCCGAGGCCACCGACGTCGACACCTCCCCCACCCGCGACGACGTCACCGCCGCCGCGCTCGCCGCCCTCGCGATCACGCAGACGACGTAGCACTACTGCCAGGTGTCACCCCTGAAGGCGCGGGAAACGCCACGTGGATATCGGTGTCAACCGAGTGACGCGCCATCAACCGGGTCGGAGGAGGCCGACGACCTCGTTGCGAGCCAGCGCTGCAGGTGGCGCACCCAGAGGAGGCCCATCGAGACCCACCACGCGGCGATGACACCCGCGAGCTGCCAGGGATGCTCGAGCTCCGCGAAGTAGAGCGTGCTCGGAGTCCACCAGAGCCACAGGACCGACGCGATGACCTGCAGAGCGCCGAGTCCAGCGACGCTGATGATGAGGCCGACCGGGCCGACGGGCCCTTCTCCCATTCCGCCCTTTCGCGCGTAGAGCGTGCACGTGAGGCACCCGAACACCGCCGTGTAGAGCACGAAGGCGGTCTCGTCACTCACCCCGACTCCACCCGACGGGACGACGGATCATCGCTCAGCCCGCTCGGCCACCGCTGCGCGGAGGAGCGCCAACCGCCGTGCGCGGATCTCCTGCTTCCGCCTGCCTCGTGGGTTGTGCCCTGGGCCGAGCACGATGCAGGTGCCATCACGGAGCCTGATCCTCGCCAGCTCGTCGCCTGCGCCTTCCTGCACCCCGGCGATCTCGCTCCACAGCAGCGGCCGGGCACGGGCGTACTGATCCTTGAGCCCTCGTTGGGGGTTGTCGACGTGCAGTCCCGCGTCATCGACCCACACGGAGCAGGTGACGTCGCGCGTCGCGCCCGACCAGCCGCTCACGAGGTCGACGACGAAGCTCAGCAGGTCGAGCCGCGTTTCCCTCCACAGCGTTCGGCCACCGGGCGCGGACCCGCCAGCAGGGGGAGCATGGAGCCTCTCGTCCTCGGCCTTGCCGAGCCGATGGACCGCGGCAAACCGCTCGTCAACGGCGATCATGCGATCGATGATCACCTGGCCATCTGGGAGCTTCTCGAGCTCCGCCAGGGGCCCGTCGATCAGGCGCCAGCACATCGCCGGATCGAGGGGGATGGCGTGCGCGACCTCGCGCAGCACCTCGGCGAGCACCTCGGTGTCGTCCACCTCGAAGCAGAGCTCGTACCACGCCTCGGCTGCGTCATCGTCAGCAGCCGTGCCATCGCCGGGCTCTTCCGCCAGACGCGCCTCCACGGTCCGCAGGTAGGTCACGACCCCACGGACGAGGGGGTCCATCAGCCGCGGAAGCGGTTGGTGATGGGGAGGCGGCGGTCGCGGCCGAAGGCCTTGGTGGTGAGCCGCACGCCGATCGGCGTCTGGCGCCGCTTGTACTCCGCGCCATCGACGAGCCCCACGATGCGCTCCACGATGTCCGGGTCGAACCCGGCGACGACGAGCTCGGTGGCGGTGCGGTCGCCCTCGATGTACGCCTCGAGGATCGGGTCGAGCACGTCGTACGGCGGCAGGCTCTGGTCGTCCTGCTGATCGGGTCGCAGCTCGGCCGACGGCGGCTTGGAGAGCACGTGTGCCGGGATGAGGTCGGTGCCGGCGCGCTCGTTGCGCCGCACGCACAGCTCGTAGACCAGGAGCTTGAAGACGTCCTTGATCACCGCGTAGCCACCCGCGGTGTCGCCGTAGAGCGTCGAGTACCCGACGGCCATCTCGCTCTTGTTGCCGGTGGTCAGAACGATCCACCCGAGCTTGTTGGACAGCGCCATCAGGAGCACGCCCCGGATGCGCGACTGCAGGTTCTCCTCGGCGAGGTCCGGCTCGCGCCCGGCGAACGACGGCGCCAGCAGATCCTCGAACGCTCGGTGCGCGGGGTCGATGGGGATCGTGCGCAGGTCGATGCCGAGGTTGGCGCCGAGCACCTCGGCATCGCTGAGGGAGTGCGCGCTCGAGTAGCGCGACGGCATCAGCACGCCGTGCACGCGCTCGCGCCCGATGGCGTCGACCGCGATCGCCGCCACCAGCGACGAGTCGATGCCGCCGGAGAGCCCGATGACGACGTCGCCGAAGCCGTTCTTCTCGAGGTAGTCCCGCGTGCCCAGCACGAGCGCCTCGTACACCTCGTCGACCGGATCGAGCACCGCGGTGACCGCAGCGGGTTCGAGCGCGGGGCGCGGCCCGTCGGGTGCGGGCGTGACCGGCACCACCTCCATCGCTGCGTCCGGCAGCGCACGCGCCTCGACGTCGACGTCCACGATCAGCAGCGCGGTGCGGAACTGCGGGGCGCGCGCCAGCACCTCGCCGTCGGTGCCGACCACCATCGAGGCCCCGTCGAACACCAGCTCGTCCTGGCCGCCCACGAGGTTCACGTAGACGAGCGGGCACCCCGCCTCCGCCGCTCGCGCAGCCAGCACCTGCTCACGCTCCCCCACCTTCCCGCGGTGGTACGGCGAGGCGTTGATGTTGAGCACCAGCTCTGCGCCGCGCTGCCCCTGCTGGGCGACCGGGCCGTCAGCGACCCACGAGTCCTCGCAGACCGTCACGCCCATCCGCACGCCAGCGACCTCGAAGAGCTGCATCGCGCCCTCGCCCGGGCGGAACCACCGCGGCTCGTCGAACACGCCGTAGTTGGGGAGGTGCCGCTTGCGGTAGGTCCCGACCACCCTGCTGCCTGCACACACCGACGCCGCGTTGGCGAGCGCGCCGTCGACGGCATCGAGGTGGCCGACGACGACCACGACATCGCGCGCCAGCGCGGCCACATCCTCGAGCGCCTGACGATCGGCACGCACGAAGCCCGGCTTCAGCAGCAGGTCTTCGGGGGGGTAGCCGCAGGTGGCGAGCTCGGGCAGGACCACGACGTCGGCACCTGCTGCCCGGGCGTCACCGATGGCTGTCGCGATGCGCTCGACGTTGCCGGCCAGATCGCCGACGGTCTGATCGAGCTGGGCGAGGGCGACGCGCACGATGGGCACCGCCGCAGCGTACCGATCGTCCGCAGCGCGGAGGTCGGGACCCCGCGCCGACGATCGGCGATGATGGGGGCGTGCAGCGCTGGCGCGACCTCCCGGTGATCGGAACGCTCCGGCCGATCGTCGCGATCCTCATCGCGCTGATGGTGCTGACTCCCGCGCTGATGCTCGCGCTGCGCATCGCGGACCCGACGCGCGGCCAGGCGCCGTTCGGATGGCAGATGCACACGACCTGCTGGGGCACCGAGGACGACCGATGTCGGTGATGTACCCGCGCCTCGTGGGGGGCCTCGGCCTCCTGTGGGCGCTGATCCTGCGCGAGGGGCTGCTCGATTGGCCGAACCGCGCCGTGTGGGCCAGCTACGCGCTCTCGTGGATCGTGACCTGCGGGCTGCTCACCGCCGGCCGCCACATCCGCTGGGCCGGCGCGGCGCTCTGCGCGCTGTCGCTGGCGGCGATCATCGAGCCGGCCCGCCACCTCACCGACGGGTTGGCGCTGTTCGCGTGGATCGGCATCATCCTCGCGGTCACCGACGGTCGCCCCGAAGAGCGGGCGCTGCTGGTGCGCGTGCTCGTCACCACCGTGTACGCGTTCGCCGCGCTCACGAAGCTGAACCCGACGTTCATCGACGGCGACCAGCTGGTCGGCATCTTCGAGAGCCGCGAGCGCTGGGACACCTTCGTGCCCGCCATCCGCGGCGGCCTCGGCATCGCGCTGTCGTGGGTGGGCATGCTGGCCGAGGCCAGCCTGGCCGTCGGCATGTGGTGGCCGCGCACGAGGAGGCTCACTGCGCTGCTCGGGCTGGTCGTGCACCCCGTGTTCATCGTCGTGGCGACGTACGGCACCGTGCCCGACATGGCGTTCATCACGGTGCTGAACCTGCTGCTCGTCGTGTCGTACCTCGCGTTCTGGGAGCCGATCGCGCCACCGGTCGACGAGCAGGCGACGGCGGGCGTCGCGGCCTGAGGACGCCGGAGGGGGCCCGCCGGGTGGCGGGCCCCCTCCGGAGCTCGATCGGTGCCCGTCAGCGACGGGCGGCCATCAGGCGAGTGCGCTGCAGCACGTCTCGATCATCAGGCGGGTGACCACGTACGGATCCATGTTGGCGTTGGGGCGCCGATCCTCGATGTAGCCCTTCTGATCGACCTCGACCTGCCACGGGATGCGCACCGACGCACCGCGGTTCGACACGCCGTAGCTGAACTCCGTCCACGGAGCGGTCTCGTGCAGACCGGTCAGGCGACGCTCGACGCCCGGGCCGTAGTTGGTGATGTGCTCCTCGACGTTCTTGCCCAGCGCCTCGCACGCCGTGATGATCGCGTCGTAGTTCTCGCGCATCGCCTTGGTGGAGAAGTTGGTGTGGGCACCGGCGCCGTTCCAGTCGCCGGGCATCGGCTTCGGGTCGATGGTGACCGCGACGTCGAAGTCCTCGCCGATGCGGTAGAGCAGCCAGCGGGCGATGAGCAGCTCATCGGCGACCAGCGGCGCCGCCACCGGGCCGATCTGGAACTCCCACTGCCCCATCATCACCTCGGCGTTGGTGCCGGAGATGCCGAGCCCGGCCTCCATGCACGCCTCGGTGTGCGCCTCGACGATCTCGCGGCCCCAGATCTCGTCTGCGCCGACGCCGCAGTAGTACGGACCCTGCGGACCAGGGAAGCCGCCCTTGGGCCAGCCGAGGGGATGGCCGTCCTGCAGGAACGTGTACTCCTGCTCGATGCCGAACAGCGACTCCTGATCGGCGTACTTCTCCGCCGCCGCGGCGCACGCGGCACGGGTGTTGGTCGCGTGCGGCGTCATGTCGATGTAGAGGACCTCGCACAGCACGAGCTTGTCGTCGCCGCCGCGGATCGGATCCGGGCACACGAACACCGGGTTGAGCACGCAGTCGGACTGCTTGCCGGGAGCCTGGTTGGTGCTCGATCCGTCGAAGCCCCAGATGCTCGGGTCGTCGCCGTCGGCGATGATCTTGGTCTTCGACCGGAGCAGGGGGGTCGGCTCGGTGCCGTCACTCCAGATGTACTCAGCGCGGTACGCCACGACTACCTCATCTCCTCTTCCGGCCGCGGGATCCGCAGCCGCTCGTCGGGTTCCTCATCGGTCGACTCGCCGCAAGGCGGTGCGTCGCAGGTGAGCCTTGCTGCACCCGGTTGCAGCACCGTTGCCCGAATGTGAACGCTCTGTGAACGGGCCGACCGGATACCGGCGCAGCCTCGCACAACCGGGACACCGAGCGCATGGTGGCCGCGTGGGCCGTCGGTGGCAGGATGGGTGCCGTATGGAACGCCAGCAGGACTACGTGCTCCGCACGGTCGAGGAGCGAGGGGTGCGGCTCATCCGCCTCTGGTTCACCGACGTGCTCGGCCAGATCAAGTCGGTCGCCATCTCGCCGGCTGAGCTCGAGACCGCCTTCGAGGAGGGGGTGCACTTCGACGGCTCCGCCATCGACGGCTTCAGCCGGGTGCAGGAGTCCGACGTGCTCGCCACGCCGGACCCCAACACGTTCGAGCTGCTGCCGTGGGGTCGCAGCGACGAGGTCTCGGGGCGCATGTTCTGCGACATCAAGGGCCACGACGGCACGCCGTTCGAAGGCGACCCCCGCCAGGTGCTGCGACGGAACCTCGAAGCGGCGCGCGCCGAGGGGTTCACGTTCATGGTCGCCCCGGAGATGGAGTTCTTCTACTTCGCCGACGGCGACCCGAGCGCACCTCCGACGCCGCTGGACTCCGGCTCGTACTTCGACCTGACCACCGCGGACGTGGCGTCGGACCTGCGGCGCCGCACCATCCACACGCTCGAGGCGATGGGCATCCCCGTCGAGTACTCGTTCCACGAGGACGCGCCGAGCCAGCACGAGATCGACCTGCGCTACACCGACGCGCTGAGCATGGCCGACAACGTCATGACGTTCCGGCTCGTCGTGCGCGAGATCGCCCTCGAAGCCGGGGCGTACGCCACGTTCATGCCGAAGCCGCTGTCGGGCGTGCAGGGCTCGGGCATGCACACCCACCTGTCGCTGTTCGAGGGCGACACCAACGCCTTCCACGCCGAGGACGACGAGCACCAGCTCTCCCCGGTGGCGCAGGGGTTCATCGCCGGCCTGCTGCACCACGCCAAGGAGATCACCGCGGTCACCAACCAGCTGGTGAACTCCTACAAGCGGCTCATCCACGGCTACGAGGCGCCGACGTCGATCACCTGGGCTCGCAACAACCGCTCAGCGCTGGTGCGGGTGCCGATCACGAAGTCGGGCAAGTCGTCGTCGACCCGCATCGAGTACCGCTCGCCGGATCCGGCCTGCAACCCGTACCTCGCCTATTCCGTCATCCTCGCTGCGGGCATGCGGGGCATCCGCGACGGCCTCGAGCTCCCGGCTGAGGCCGCCGCCAACCTCTTCGAGCTGAGCGACGCCGAGCGAGCCAAGGCCGGCATCGACCTCCTCCCGCAGTCGTTGGCTGAGGCGCTCGACGAGATGGAGCGCTCCGAGCTCGTGCGCGAGGCCCTCGGCGAGCACATCTTCGAGTGGTTCCTGCGCAACAAGCGCGCTGAGTGGTCCGAGTACAAGGCCCAGGTCACCCCGTTCGAGCTCGCCCGGTACCTCCCCAACCTCTGAGCCCGTGGACCCCCTCCTCGTCTTCCCCGACCCGGCCCCGCCCGAGCTGGCGCAGTCGCTCGACCTGGCCGGCCATCCGTGGAAGGCCGTCACCAACGTGTCGGAGGCCAACGCGCAGGAGCCCGAGGACGGCTGGGGCGGCGCCATCGTCATCGCCGCCGACGACCCGGAGGGCGCGTTCGGGATCTGCCGAGCGCTGCGGAAGCGCGACGTGCCCGTCGAGCCGGTGCTGGTGCTCGTCAACGGCGGGCAGCTCGACGACCTCGCCATGCGCGACGAGCTCTTCGACGACTTCTGCCTCTGGCCGTTCCAACCTCGCGAGCTCGATGCGCGCCTGCGCCACCTGTTCTGGCGTGCCGGGCGGGGCGCGCAGCCCGAGCTCGTCGAGCACGGGGCGCTGATCCTCAACCTCGAGACCTACCAGGCCGCCATCGACGGCAAGCCGCTCGACCTCACCTACATGGAGTACGAGCTGCTGAAGTTCCTCGCCTCGCACCCCGGCAAGGTGTTCACCCGCGAGACGCTGCTCAGCCGGGTGTGGGGGTACGAGTACTACGGCGGGGCCCGCACGGTGGATGTCCACGTGCGGCGCCTGCGAGCCAAGCTCGGCGAGGAGCACGCGGGCCTCATCCAGACCGTGCGCTCCGTCGGCTACCGCTTCGGCCAGAGTCGCTGGAGCGTCTGACAGAACCGTTCTGTGCATGCTGGGTTCCGACTACCGGAAGTCACGATGCACAGAGCCGATGGCCACTCGCCAACCAGCGGCGACCGATGGCGGTCGGCCTTAGCGGTTGAGCTCGAGGAGCTCGCTGCCCTCGTGCGCGGCGCGGCGCTCGCTGTTGAGGATCGTGCCGAGGATCGCTGCTGCGATGCCCCCGCTCATGATGATCGCCACCGGCATCACCAGCACGAGTGCCACGACCATCGCTGCTTCGCCCATGCGAGCATTCTGCCCCACGAGCGCGCCGGGGTGCACGACCGACCACCCCGATCCGACCCATCAGCCCGGCAGGTGCGCCCAGGCCTCGATCTCGACCAGCGCGCCGATCGGCAGCTCGGCCACGCCGATCGCGGACCGCGCCGGGCGGTGGTCGCCGAAGCAGTCGCAGTAGACCTCGTTCATCAGCGCGTAGTCGCTCATGTGCCGGAGGAAGACCGTCGTCTTCACCACGTCGGCGAGCGATGCGCCCTCGCCGACGAGCAGCGCCTCGAGGTTGGCGATCGCCTGGCGCAGCTCGCCGCCGGTGCCGCCGCTGGCGAGCTTGCCGTCGTCGAGGCCGACCTGCCCCGAGGCGATCAGCCAGTCGCCGGCGCGGACGATCGGCGTGTAGGGACCCACGGGAGTGCTCATGTCGACCCTCCGGTCATCGGCGTGCAGGTGCCCATCCATCCACCCACCGACCACGTCCCGCTGTCAACCCATCGATCCGGGCGGGTGTGCGTAGGTGCGTGCGCGAACACGTCACTCACCTACGCACACGACGTCGGAGGAGATGGTCAGCGCAGCGGGGTGCGGGTGGGCCAGGACGTCGGGCAGCCGAGGTGGCGCCAGATCGCGCCGGCGACCGCCGCGAGGACCGCGTCGCTGCCGTTGACCGCCGGCCCGTCGCCCACCAGGACCTCGACGTCGATGCGCGGCGTGGCGCTCGCCTTCAGCACGCCGAACGACCGGATCGTGAGGTCGAGCACCTCACCATCGGCGTCGACGGCGATCCCCTCGGCGGTGACCCACGAGAGCGCCTGGTGCGCGGCACCGATGGCGTAGGACCGCAGCACGACCGCGTCGAGCACCTCGCCGGCGTCCACGCGCACGTGCACCGATCCATCTCCGTCGAGCGATGCCGTCGCCACCGCTCCGTCGGGGCTGGTGACCACGACGGCGCCGTCCGCGAGCACCTCCACGCCAGCCCGACGTCCCGCGACCGGGGTCTCGACGCCAGGCGGTCCCACCGCGCCGGCACCGGGGGTGGCGGCGCCAGCGAGCAGCACCGCAGCCTCGGCCCAGCCTGCGGCACGCAGCGCCACGCTCGTCGGCGGTCCCTGCACGTCGACCTCTTCGACCTCGAGGCCCGGAGCGAGCGACGCGACCGCCGAGACGATCCCCGCGGTGCGCGCCACGCGCAGCACGCCGATGCCATCCGAGCGCACCCCGCCGGCGACCGGGGGGCGCTTGGGGCCTCGCCGGGTCACGTCCTCGCGGCGAAGCACGACGCGCACCGGTGCTCCGCGCTCGTCGGCGAGGCGCCGAGCGGCCTCGCCCACCGGCGAGGTGTCCTTCCCTCCGAACGCGCCGCCGTTGGCGAGCGGGTCGGCCGGGCTGCCCCCGGGAGCGCACCACGACGCGTCGGTCTCCAGGTAGGCCGGCTCGATCCACGTGGTCTGGAGACTCGCGTCCCACTCGCCAGCTGGCAGCTCGATCGGCGGCGTGGGATCGACCGTGGTGCGACGCCCCTGCACCGCGCCCGCCGCAGCGCGGGCCTCGACCATCGTGGGAGCCACCACCCAGCCGACCTCGCCGAGCAGCGCGACCTGCGTCCCGTCAGGCGCGCCGTCGTCCGCGAAGCCTCCGTCGCCGAGCGCCACGTGCACGCCGACCTGCTGCGACGTGCGGCCTTCGAGCGCAGCGCGGCGCTGCGCGGCGTCGAGGTCGCGACCAGCCATCGGGTCGTCGACCGTCCCCCACGCGCCTGCCGACTCGATGATCGTGCGCCAGCCCGTGCAGCGGCACAGGTGAGCGGCGAGGGCCCGCTCGACCGTCGGCTCGTCGCTCAGGTCGCCGCCGGCGGCGCGCACGGCCTCGAGCCGCACGACGATGCCCGGCGTGCAGAAGCCGCACTGGCTCCCGCCGCACGCGGTCAACGCGTTGGCCCACGCGGCGCGGACCTCAGGATCGAGCCCGTCGAGCGTCGTGACCTGACGACCGGCGACGCGACGTGCTGGGGTGACGCACGAGACGCGGGGCGATCCGTCGACCAGCACCGTGCAGCAACCGCACTGCCCCTGAGGGCTGCAGCCGTCCTTGGGGGTGCGGATCCCCAGTCGATCGCGCAGCACCTCGAGCAGCGACGCCCCGTCGTCGGGCACCTCGACCTGCCGGCCGTCGACCTCCAGCTGCAGGCGGGGGGCGTCGAGGCTGGGCACGGGCCGGAGGATAGGGTCGGTCGCCATGGACCGACGCAATCCGATCCTCGTCCCGCGCCGCGTGGTGCTGCTGGGCGCGGCCGGCGCCGCGCTGCTCACCGCCTGTGGGGGCGACGACGCCGCGAACGGCGACACCACCGCGGCCGGCGGCACCACCCCCACCGCCGGCGGCACCACACCGTCAGGAGACGGCGCCCGCAGCCTGGTCGCGATGTTCAACGCCGCGGGCCCGTTCCTCGTGACCGGCCACGAGCAGCGGGCGCCGTTCACCGTCGGCGACGCGCAGGGCCTGCCGGACCCCGATGCCGTGCCCGATGAGCTGGCGCTGGCGCTGGTGCGCGCCGAGGACGACCGGGCGGTGCGCGCACCGGTCACCGTGCCCGTGCACCGCGATGGCGTGCCGGTCCCGTACTACCCCTACCGCTTCACGGTCGACGAACCCGGCAGCTACATCGTGCGCGGCAGGGTCGACGGCCAGGAGATCAGCGCAGCGATCGCTGTGGTCATCCCCGACGAGGTTACCCACCCGCTGGTGGGTGCGGCGCTGCCGAGCGTCGCCACCCCGACGGTCGACGACGCGCGCGGCGTCGATCCGATCTGCACCCGCGTGCCGCCGTGCGACTTGCACGCGACGTCGCTCGACAAGATCTTGACCGCTGGCAGGCCGGTCGCGGTCCTCGTCGCCACCCCGATGTTCTGCCAGACGGCGATGTGCGGGCCGACGCTGGACCTCCTCGTCGACGTCGCCGGCGACCACCCCGGTCTCGACGTCGTGCACGTCGAGGTCTACCGCAGCAGCGCGGAGGTCGAGGAGGGCGAGCCGGTGATCGCCCCAGCGGTGGAGGGGCTCGGGCTGGACTTCGAACCCGTGCTCTTCGTCGTCGACGGCACCGGCACCGTCGTGTCGTCGCTGGTGTCGATCATGGATCGCGGCGAGCTCGAGGAGGCCCTCGCACTCGTCGCCACCTGAAGGCACTCCGTCCGCACGAGGCGCCGGGCCGCCGGACGGATCAGCTGAAGGACTCGCCGCACCCGCAGGTGCGCGAAGCGTTCGGGTTGTCGATCTTGAAGCCGGCGCCCTGGAGGCCGTCGGTGTAGTCCAGCGTGGCGCCGTTGAGCAGCTGTGCGCTGGCCGGATCGACCACGACCTTCACGCCCGAGTAGTCCGAGGCGATGTCGTCGCCAGCGACGTCGGAGTCGAAGAACATCTCGTAGCTGTAGCCGGAGCACCCACCGGGACGGACCGCGACGCGCAGCGCCAAGCCCTCCTCGTCCTCGGCCGTGATGAGCTCCTTGACCTTGGTGGCGGCGTTGTCGGTGAGGGTGATCATCGGGTTCCTCCTGCGGTGGTGCGGTGGTCAGTGTACGGCGGGGTGGCGCTCATGGCACCAGCTCGGCTCGGCACGGCTCCCGATCCGCCAGCGAGCGGAACCGGACGCTGCGGCGATCGCCGCGCCCGGAGATGAAGCCCTCGACCATGCCGCGGTGTAGGCCGCAGACCAGGTCGGGGTGCTCTTCGGCCAGATCGCCGTAGGGGCAGGTGGCGAAGGAGATGACGGTGGTGCCGGCGTCGCACGCCACCGCCGGAGCGAACCCCGCCCGGGTCTGGGAACCGGCCAGCGCCTCGGTGCAGTCGGCGGCGTCGGGCCAGCGCTCGGCGTCGCGCACGCCCTCGGCCCGGCCCGCCTCGGTTGCGTCGCCGGCGCGGAGGCCGCCGCGCACCACGAGGTCGATCAGGACCCTGGCCAGCTGCGAGTACGCCGTCGGCTCGACGTCCGGGTCAGGTGCGTCAGGCGCCAGCGAGTACAGCCGGTGCGGGCGCCCCACGCTGCCGCTGGCGTCGGTGTGCACCGCCAGCAGCCCGACGTCGCGCAGGCGCTCGAGGTGGGGGCGAACCGTGTTCACGTGGAGGCCGAGCAGCCCGGCGACCGCAGAGGTCGACAACGGCTGCGATGAGCGCGCCAGCTCGAGGTAGATCGCGTAGCGGGTGTCGTCGCCCAGTGCCTTGTGGAGCTCGAGGCGCGTCGCATCCACGCCGAGGGGTCCGGAGGTGGCGAAGCGCTGCACCCGGCAAGTTTACACGGCCGATCCCGTTAGAATGCAGGCGTGCCACCGCAGCGACCGACGAGCGACGCGCTGCGCGCCCTGCTGGCGGAGGTGATCGACCCCGAGCTGGGTGTCGACATCGTCGAGCTGGGGATGGTCCCGAAGGTCGCCATCGATGACGAGGGCGACGTGACGGTGACCGTGGCGCTCACCACCGTCGGCTGCCCGCTCCGCGCCCAGCTGCGCGACGACGTCACGGCTCGCCTGGCATCCATCGAGGGGGTGCGCAGCGTCGCCATCGACTGGACCGTCCTCACACAGGAGGGCAAGGCCGCCGCGATGTCCATCGCCCGGCTGCGCGCCGCGCAGGACGCACCGGAGACGAACGTGCCCGCCGGCACCCGCGTCCTGGCGGTGGCATCGGGCAAGGGCGGCGTCGGCAAGTCGTCGGTGACGGTGAACCTGGCCGCAGCGCTCGCGGCGCGGGGACTCACCGTCGGCGTGCTCGATGCCGACATCTGGGGGTTCTCCGTGCCACGGCTGCTGGGCGTCGACGACCGACTCCAGAGCGAGGGCGGCCAGATCATCCCCGCGGTGCGCACCATCGGCTCCGGCAGGCTCGAGGTCGTCTCCATGGGCCTGCTCGTCGAGGACGAGGAGTCGGCGCTCATGTGGCGCGGCCTCATGCTCAACCGGGCGGTGCAGCACTTCCTCGAGGACGTCCGCTGGGGCGCGCTCGACTACCTCCTCATCGACCTGCCGCCGGGCACCGGCGACGTGCAGATGGGCTTGGCCCGGATGCTGCCGCGCACCGAGGTGCTGGTGGTGACGACCCCTGCGGTGAACGCGCAGAAGGTGGCGAGCCGGGCGGTCTCCATGGCGCGCAAGTCCCACCTGCGCGTGGTGGGCGCGGTCGAGAACATGAGCGCGTTCACCTGTGATCACGGCCAGTCGTACGCGCTGTTCGGTGAGGGTGGTGGCGCAGCGCTGGCCGCGGAGGCAGGGGTGCCGCTGCTGGCACAGCTGCCGCTCGAACCGTCGGTGTCGGTCGCCGGCGACGCTGGGGACCCAGTTGCGCTCGGCACCGGCGCTGCCGCAGATGCCTTCCGCGCCCTGGCCGACCGCGTGGCCACCATCGCAGCGCCCGTGGTGGACCTCGCCGGCTGCACCGCACACGGCGAGACTCCCGACGGGCCCAGCGAGACCGCGGTCGAGCTCGCCGCGCCGCACCGCTGACCCACCAGCTCCTGGTGAGAGCGCTCGCGCAGGGCGACGCGCTTGACCGGAGGTCATCGGGCACCAGGCACCGGGTCAAGTCGAGGGGCCGAGGCCGCCGCTGCTACAACTGCCGAACCGACACGTGACCGAGGGGGGACCGTGGGGCGCAACATCCTGCTCATCACCACCGACCAGCAGCGCTGGGATGCGCTGGGCTGCACCGGGGGGACGGTCGCCCGCACGCCGAACATCGACGCGCTGGCGGCGGACGGCGTCACGTACCGGCGCGCCCACAACCAGAACGTGGTCTGCATGCCGGCGCGCGCCACGATCGCCACCGGCCAGCACGTGCGGAGCCACGGCGTGTGGATGAACGGCGTGCCGCTGCCCGCCGACCAGCCGACGGTCATCCACGACCTCCACGACGCCGGCTACCGGACCGCGCTGTTCGGCAAGTCGCACTTCGAGCCGTTCCTCGACCTGGCCGGCGCCTACGTCGAGAACCAGCTGGCCCGCAACGGCGAGTTCGGTCCGCACCGGGGCTTCGACCACATGGAGATGGCGACGCACTCGGCGGTGGGGTTCATGCACTACAACCTCTGGTTGATGCACGAGCACCCCGAGGCGATCGGCGGCTTCTTCCCGAACCTCGATGGCGACATGAACCCCAACCTCGCCTTCGGCGGCGACACCGGCGCGGTGCAGGTGACGCACAACCCGGTGCCGCGCGAGCAGTACCACACCGACTGGTGCGCCGATCGGGCCATGGCGTGGCTGGACTCGCTCGACGCCGACGAGGACTGGTTCGTGTGGCTCTCGTTCCCCGACCCGCACCACCCGTTCGACCCACCGATGTCCGAGCTCGGCCGGGTGCCGTGGCGCGACCTGGACGTCCCCGAGGCGTGGCTGCCCCCCGAGCAGGCGCGCACGGTGCTCGGCGGCAAGCCGCACCACTGGCTCGACTTCTACGAGGGTCGCGGCGCGCAGAACTTCGAAGCGCCGCCCGCCTTCCGCGCCGTGGACATGACCGCGGACCAGCTGCGCGAGATCAGCGCCATGATCCACATCGAGAACGAGCTCATCGACGACGCGGTCGGCAAGGTGATGGCCCACCTCCGGGCGAAGGGCTGGGACGACGCCACCGACGTCTTCTACACCTCGGACCACGGCGAGCTGCAGGGCGACTTCGGCATGCTGTTCAAGGGCGGCTACCACGTCGATGCGCTGATGCGCCTCCCGCTCATCTGGCGTCCGGCGCCCGCGGCCGCAGCGCCCAACGGCGAGTCCGTCGAGCACCCCGTCGGCCACCTCGACCTCGCCCCCACCTTCTGCGCGGTCGCGGGCCTGGCGGTGCCCGAGTACATGGAGGGCGTGCCGCTGCCCGCCACACCGGCAGAGGCCGAAGCCCAGGGGCGCGAGCGCGTGCTGACCGAGTGGGACTGCGAGTTCCGAGACCACGAGCAGCGGCTCCGCAGCATCTTCCGCGACGGGTTGCTCGCCACGGCCTACGAGGCGACCGTCGACTACGACGGCACCGAGGGCGAGCTGTACGACCTCGCTGAGGACCCGCACCAGCACGTCAACCTCTGGGACGACCCTGCGAGGCGCTCCCTGCGCGACGACCTGGTGGCCGACCTGCACGCGTCGCTTCCCCAGGGCGAGCCGGTGCGACACGCCAAGGTCACGAACGTCTGATCCCGATCCTCGCTCGACGCGAGGGCGCATCAACCGGGAGGTGGCGGCTCCTCACGCTCGCCTGCACCGACGCCTGTCAGCGACTCGCCAGCGCGCACCTTCGCGACGATCGTGAAGAGGTCGGTGAGGTCGATCGGCTTCGTCAGGTAGGCGTCTGCTCCCTGCGCGAGCAGGCGCGCCACGATGCTCGGCGACGCATCGGCCGAGCAGACGACGACCTTCGTCTCCGAGAGCCTCGGGTCGGTGCGCAGCCGTTGCAGCACCTCCTCGCCCGGGATGTCGGGCAGGTGGAGATCGAGCAGGACCAGGTCTGGTCGGAGCTGGGTGGCGAGGTCGATGCCGATGCTCCCCTGGATCGAGGTGACCAGCTCGACGCTGTCGCGCGTGGCCAGCGCCCGCTCCAGGAGGCGGGTGTTGGCTGGGTTGTCCTCGATGGACACGACGGTGAGCGGCAGCTCGGAGCTCACCGGCTCCGCCGGGACCTCCACCACGTCGTCGTCACCGACGACGACCGGCGGCTCCGCCTCGGGCAGCGTAAGCGTGAAGGTCGAGCCGGTCCCGACGGTCGAGCGCACCGAGATGGTGCCGCCCATCTGCGTGCTCAGCGCTCGCGACAAGGTGAGGCCGACGCCTGTGCCCTCAGCGTCGGTGTTCTCAGCGCCGAGGCGCTCGAACGGCGTGAACAGCGCCTCGAAGTTCCGCTCCTCGATGCCGATGCCGGTGTCCTCGACCGCGATCGACACCATCCCCTCAGCGCGCTCGCAGCTCACGGTGATGAAGCCATCCGGACGGTTGTACTTCACCGCGTTCGAGACGAGGTTGATGAGCACCTGGAGGAGCCGCTGCCGGTCGGCGAGCACCACGTAGCCCTCGGTCACGTGGGGATCGGACATCGTGATGCCACGTTCGATGGCCTGCTGGCTGATGAGCTCCATCGCGGTCACGAGCTCGTCGACGACGGCGACGGGCTCCAGCGAGAGGTTGAGCCGGCCGGCCTCGATGCGAGAGATGTCCAGCACCTCGTTGATCAGCTCGAGGAGGTGCTTGCCCGAGCGGTGGATGAACGAGACGCTCTCCGCCTGGCCGCTCGTGAGCTCGTCCATCTCGAGCAGCTGCGCGAACCCGATGACCGAGTTGAGCGGGGTGCGCAGCTCGTGGCTCATGCGGGACAGGAACTCGCTCTTGGCGCGGTTCGCTCGGTCTGCCTCGATCCGTGCGAGCTCGAGTCGGTCCTCGGCCTCGTGTCGACTGGTCACGTCGCGTGCAACGCCGATCTGCACGCCACGATCACGGATCGGTCGCACCGACCACTCCAGCCATCGATAGCTGCCCTCAGCGGTGCGGTAGCGGTTCTCGAAACCCATCAGCTCACGACCGTGCTCGAGCAGCGACATCGCCCCCCGGGTCACCTCGATGTCGTCTGGGTGGATGTACTCGAGGAACGGCGTGCGGAGCATCTCCTCGATGGGGTGGCCGAGGGTCGCCTCCCACGCCGGGTTCAGGCGAACGAACGTGCCCTCGAAGGTCGTGATGGCGAGGAGCTCGAGCGCCATGTCGAAGAACTCATCCAGCCAGTAGTGCCCCATCGTGCGGCTGCGGCTCTCGGTGATGATGCCGATGTAGGTCGGTTGGTCGTTGACGCGAGCCTCGCTCACGTTGAGGGTGATCTCGAACACGGAGCCATCCGCGTGCAACGCCGGAAGCGGCCGCGGGTTGCCGATCAGGTGCGCTTCACCCGTGCGGGCGTAGGACTCGAGGAAGCTGTCGTGCGCTTCACGGAACGGCGGAGGCACGAGCATCGACACGTTGCGACCGACGACCTCGGCGGCGGAGTACCCGAACATCGACTCGGCACCGCTGCTGAAGGACTGCACCGTGCCGACGGCGTCGATCACGACGATCCCCTGGGCGAGCACCGCAGGGAGCGCGCCGCGCCACTCCGCTTCCCCAGCAGCCGGATCAGCTGGCGTCACCACGACCCTCCGGGGCTACGTGCCGCCCGAGGTGGAGGGTGCACGTCAGCTCCCGGCGGGGAGCGGCAGCGGGCCCGGCTTGCCGAGCGCGTAGCCCTGGCCGATCGTGACGCCGAGCTCGCGCAAGGCGGCGAGCTCGCCCTCCGTCTCGATGCCCTCCGCGATGAGCGATGCGCCCGTCTCCGAGGCGAAGCGCACGAGAGCGCTCGCCAGCGACCGCTTGGCCGGATCGACGTCGATGCCAGCGACCAGCTGGAGATCGAGCTTGATGAGGTCCGGCTGCAGCTTGAGGATGTGCTGGAGGCTGGCGAACCCCGAGCCGGCGTCGTCGATTGCCAGGCGGGCGCCTGCCTTGCGGTGGCTCGCCATCGACTCGACGATCACCTGGTAGTCGTCGACCTTCTCGTACTCGGTGAGCTCGATGACAATGGGTCGGGCGGCACCGGCACGGATGATGTCGCCGAACGCCGGGGCCCGGAACGTGGCGGCGGAGACGTTGAACGAGACGAACACGCCGTCGGGGAGCTCCTCGGCGTGGCTGATGGCCCGCCGCACCGCGGCCAGCTCGAGCTGGAGCCCGACGCCAGCTTCAACCGCATCGACGAACCAGTCCCCGATCGGGCGCTCCGGCTCGACATCGAAGCGCGAGAGGGCCTCCGCACCGATGGTCGCACCGGTCTGGAGGTCGACGATGGGCTGGAACACCATCGTGAGCGCGTCGTCGATCCGGTCGACGAGTCGGGTGACGCTCCGAAGGCGCGCGAGGCGCGCTTCCTCCTGGCCAGCGACCTCTTCGAGGCGGGCGTTGGCGATGGCCGCGTGGTGGCGCACCTGCTCGTGGAGCTGTCGGGTGCGGATGTGGTTCTTGACGCGCAGCGCGGTCTCGGCCAGGCCGAACGGCTTGGTGAGGAAGTCCGCCGCCCCGGCTGAGAGGGCGCGCTGCTTGGCCTCGTCGGTGACGTCGGCGGTGAGCACGATCACCGGCAGGTAGGACGTGCCGAGGTCGAGCGCACCGATCATCTCGAGGATCTCGAAGCCATCAGGATCTGGCATGTGGAGGTCGAGCAGCACGATGTCGGGGCTGAACACCTCGATGCGGTGCATCACGAGACTCGAGTCGGTCACCCCCTCCACATCATCGATGCCGATCCGATCCAGCAATCGGACCAGCAACGTGACGTTCTGCTCCTCGTCGTCGACGACGAGCACCCTCGGCGCTCGCTCCGCATCCAGCTGCAGCATCTCTGATCCCTCCCACGTCCTCGTGGCCCCCGGCCCGGGGCTGCGCAGACGCACGGTCGCGCGGCCTCACCAGAAGTTGGGGGTCCTGTTGGCAGTATCGGCTCGCCTGCCACCCACTTGAGGGCGTACGCACGATTGGCCCGGACAATCCGCCGAACACACGTCGTGGTGGTGCGGCGCAACCAAGCACCCATGATGCAAGTGCATCATCTCGGTCATCACCAGCCGCGACCGTCGCGCCGGCGCTCGAGCTCAGCCCCGCGATCGGTGCACCGGAGGCGGCGGGACGATCACGCCACGTACTGACCGACGGTGACCTCCGCCGACAGGATGCTGGTGGTCGCCACCGCGATCGCCAGCGCGCTGAGCAGGCCGGTCCCCAGCAGCGAGCGCACCGCAGCGATGGGTCGGGGCGACATCCAGCGCCTGATCGCGAGCGCCTGCCCGAGCAGCACGAGCGCGCCACCAGCGAGCAGCACCGGCGTGGTGGCATCGAGCTGCGCCAGGATCTCACCGCTGAGCGGCGTACCCACCTGCTCCTCGAGACGATCCAGCCCGAGTCCGGACCCGTAGGTGACGAGCGCGAGCCCGAGCCACGACGGGATCAGCTCCGGGCGCGGCCCGCCGATGACGAATGCCACCAGACCGGCCAGCACGACGCCACCAGCGACCGCGAACGGCAACCAGTCCGGGATGTCGGGACGCTCCTGCACGACGACCACGGCTTCGGTGCTCGACAGCGCCGTTCCCGCCGCCGCGCCGAGACCAGCGACGACCGCGAGCACCACGACGACCTTCAGCAGCGCCTTCGTGCCGCGACCTGTTCGCGTCTTCCGTCTCGGCGCGGGCGATGGCGCCGGAGCGGACTTCGGCGCCATCGCGCCCCCAACCGCCGGCGCAGGCGGATCGCGGTGCACCGCCTGCTGCGCCACCTGCGCCGGCGACGCCATCGGGTGCATCGGCGGCGGCAACGACCCACCCGGACGCGGCGGAGGAGCGCTCGGCGATCCCACCCCCCGCGCGGGCGGCGGCGGCCCGACGTGCCGTGGTCCGCGTGGCGGCGGTAGCGCCGCGTCGCCAGCGTTCTCGGCCATGGCGTCCCCCTCGGTGCGTCGTGCCTCCAACGACCTTCGCACACCTCAGCCGGCGACTGCCGCGCGCCCCGGGCCGATAGCCGACCCGGCGTACCAGTGCTGGGAGCAAGATCGGGACAGCGAGCGTCAGTCCGCGATGCGCAAGGCGACGGCAGGCCGGATGGCGGCGGCCTGCGCGGCTGGGGCCAACGTGGCCAGCAGCGACGCCACGAACGGCACGAGGAAGATGACCGCGAGCGGACCGAGGGGGACGACCATCGAGACCCCCTCACCGAACAGGTCGCCCGCGCTGAGGACCTGCCACGACGTCACCAACCCGAGGCCGATGCCGAGCAGGCTGCCCTGGAGCGCGATGAACGCCGCCTCGAGCAGGAACGACCGCCGCACCACCGAGGACGGGAATCCCATGGCGCGCAGCATGCCGATCTGGCGCCGGCGCTCGCGCACGGCGCGCACCATGACCACGCCGAGGCCGGCGATGCCGATGAGCAGGCCGAGGCCGAGGTACCCGTTCATCAGGGAGAAGAAGCCCTGCTGCGCAGCGAGCGCGTCGCCCACCTCCTCGGTGAAGGTGCGAGCATCGACGCCGTTGGGGATGAAGGCCCCGGACAAGCGTGCAGCGACCACCTCTGCGTCGGCGCTCTCGTCCACCGCGACGAAGAAGCGGCTGGGCACCGCCTGCGCGCCGAAGAGCTCGTCCATGACCGCGCCGCTGACGAAGACCCCGTTGAACACCCAGTCGTTGGCCACGATGCCGGCTGCGGTGAGGGTGCGCTCGGTGCCATCGGGGGCGACGACCACGAAGGTGTCGCCAGCCTCCAGCGTGCCCTCCGGCGGGCCGCCGCCGCCGGCGAGGAAGAAGTCCGGGACCAGGGCGAGCGTGGGGTCGGCCAGCACCGCTCGATACGCCTCCTCCTCGGTGGCGTATCCCTCCGCGAGCTTCGACACCTTCGGTGCCGAGCCCAGCGCCAGGAGGTCCTCGTCGAAGCCGGTCATCGCCCACGGGGTCGGCTCGTCCACCCACTCGGTGACGAATCGGGCGAACTGCGGCTCGAGCGCCGCCACCGCAACGACATCGGGCGCCCCGAGCAGCTGTGCGGCGGTGACCGGGTTGCCCGCGTTGCTGTCGAGGAAGATGTCGTGGCCGGCGCTGACCTCCTCGGTGATCGTCGGCGCCTGGTCGCCGAGCAGCGCGGAGAACACCGAGAGGAACGTCATGGTGAAGATCACCAGGCTGTACATGCCGAGCAGCATGCCGGTGCGGAACTTGCGCGCCAGCGGGTAGGCGAGGCCGAGCCGCGGCGAGAGCCCGGCGCCGGAGCGGGCCAGCAGGCGCGCCATCCCCTTCCAGAAGCCGTCGGCCGACGACAGGATCGCCACCGCGGCGCCGACCAGCAGCACGCCCTGCACGACGAAGGTCTCGATGCCGACCTCGCCCATCTGGTCGGGGAAGAGGTTGAACACCAGCACCGAGTAGACGAGCGCCGCAGTCGACAGGATCAGGATCGCGCCGCGGCGAGAGAGGACCCGAGCGAGCAGCGGGATGGCGGAGAAGAAGGCGATCGGCGGGCCGGCGAGCGTCGGCACCCCAGCCTCTGCAGCGAGTCCCGCCTGCAGCATCCCGATGCCTGCGAGCACCCCGAACCCCGCCAGCACCATCGTGCGGAGCCTCGCCTCGTGGGCGGTGGGCTCCGGCAGGTCGCGGATGGCGCGGATCACGTTGAGACGCGAGATGCGCAAGCTCGTGCTCCACACCGTGACCATGGAGATGGCAAGACCGATCCCGATGCCCGTGGACAACGTGACCGGATCGACGAAGAGCCGGTAGGTGAAGTCCGCACCGGCGTCGGCCATGATCCCCGACGCGAGGGTGATGATGCCGGCGCCGACGCCGATCCCGAGGATGCCTCCCGCGATTGCCGCGACCACCGCGTAGATGGCGCCCTCGATGGCGAAGGTGCGCATGAGGTGGTTGCGCTTGAGACCGATGGCACGCAGCATGCCGAGCTCGGTCTTGCGCTCCTCGGAGAGCATGACGAACAGGTTGACCAGCAGCAAGATGCCGGCGATGACGCTGAAGCCGCCGATGCCCAGGTAGAGCTGGCCGATGCTGTCGCCGGCCTGCTGCGCCGCGTCGAGCAGGTCGCGCTTGACCTCGCCGACCTCCGCATCCAGATCGCCGAGCTCGTCGACGAGCGACGCCGCGGCGCCGTCGAGCGCAGGCTCGGTGTCGAACACACCGCCATCGAGGCTGAGCAGCACCTCGTCGCTCGGCGGCGCGGCGACCACTGCGTCGTCGGCCGCGGCTCGCAGGGCATCGATGGTCCCGGCGGCGACGAAGACCGGGGCAGCCTCGGTGGTACCGAACGTCGTGCCGTTGGACGGCGCGTAGCCGGCGACGCCCACCTCCGGCACGATCGTGCGGACGGTTGCAGGCACCGAGGTGCCGAAGGCGAACAGCTCGACGGCGTCGCCCTCGCGGAGCCCCAGATCCTCGGCGACGCCCTCGTGCACCAGCACCTCGTCGCCGGTGGGTGTGGCGCCGGCATCCTCGAAGCCGGTCTCGCCCCCGCCGTCGCCCAAGCCGCGCAGCTGGTCGAGGTCGCCCTCGATGAGCACGGCGGAGGGCTCGGCGAGCGGATCGGTCCCCGCGGTGGCGAGCACGCCGGGGATCGACCGGATCGTTGCCGTGGCGTCGACCCCGTCGGTTCCCTCGGCGATCTCCTGGAGGTCGCCGACGACGGCCTCGCCTGTGGTCCGCAGCACCACGTCGACGGGACCGAGCGTCGTGCGGGCGCTGTCGCGGATGGACTGCGTGATGGTGTCGCCGATGACGAAGGAGGCGGTGATGATCGCGGTGCCGAGCATGGCGCCGACGATCACCAGCATCGCCTCGCCCCGGCGGCGCGCGATGTTGCGGACCGCGAGGTTGCGGAAGCTCGGGCGCCGGACGAGGTCGACGAGGACCGGCAGCAGCAGGAGGATGGCGAGGGGCACGTGCGCTCCGCTCAGGCAGAGGCGCTGTCGAGCAGCGTCGCCGGGTCGCCGTCGTAGGTGATCTGGCCGTCGCGCACCTGCACCAGGCGCTGCCCGCTGGCGCCGATGCCTCGATCGTGGGTGACGACCACGAGGGTCTGCCCCGCGTCGTGGACCTCCGAGAGCAGCTCGAGCACCTCGGCTGCGGTGTGCGAATCGAGGTTGCCGGTCGGCTCGTCGGCCCACACGATGGCCGGCTGGCTCACCAGCGCCCGAGCGATGGCGACCCGCTGCTGCTCGCCGCCGGAGAGCTCGGTCGGGCGGTGCTCAGCACGATCGGCGAGGCCGACGCGCTCGAGGATGACCCGGGCCTGCTCGCGGGCATCGCGGGCGCTGACGCCGGTGACCAGCAGCGGGAGCTCGACGTTCTCAGCTGCGGTGAACACCGGGATCAGGTTGAAGGACTGGAAGATGAAGCCCATCCGCTTGGCGCGGTGCTCGGTGCGCTGGGCATCGGGCATGCCGTGGATGTCGAGGCCGTCGATGTGCACCTCGCCACCGTCGATGTCGTCGAGCCCGGACAAGCAGTTGAGCAGCGTGGTCTTGCCGTTGCCCGACGGCCCCATGACCATGAGCAGCTCGCCGGCCTCGATGTCGAGGTCGACGCCGCGCAGGGCCTCGACCTCGTGCGTGCCGGTCCGGTAGGTCTTGCGCACGCTGCGCGCAGAGAGAATGGGTGCCACGTGGCCGCCTTCGGTGAGGGGACCCGGAGGGCCTGGGCATCAGGACACAACACTCCGAATCGCACTGCTTCCGGGCGAGTCTAAGGAGCAGCCCACGGCGTCCCCAACCACGATCGGCCACGGTCGGTGTGACGCTTGCCGCTCACTGCGCTGACCCGAGTGGTGCGCTCAGCGCAGGCGCAGCGCGCGGAGGTGCGGGGGGAGCTCGGGCACGGTGCCGGTGGGCACCTCGCGCTCCCCCGCGCCAGGCGGCGCTGCTTCAGGCACCGCGCAGGCGCCGCCAGCGCCGGTGTCGACGCCGAGGCCCCGCAGGATGAGCCGTACGCCGTGCTCGGTCTCGATCGACATCGACTCGGCCGGCTCGGTCATCACATCGATCACCACGCCGTCGTCGCCGGGGTAGAGATCGCGCAGGTACGCCGGGGCGAACACCTCGATGCCGCCGACGACACCGACGACCTCCTGGTCGGGGCCCGGCCAGTAGTCCTCGTAGAGGAACGGCGCGGTCGACTCGCAGCACCCCGTGCCGATGGTGATCGACAGCTGCCCGTCACGCTCGCCGCGGCATCGGTCGATCACCTCGAGGGCGGGGTCGGTCGCGGTCACCTGCACCTCCGCAGCCTACCGACGCAGTCGGCCCGACCGCAGGGGTCAGCCGCCGGACGTGCGGCTCCGGAGCGTGTCGACGCCGTCGCCCTCGAGCTCGGCGAGCGCGACCGAGCGACCTGCTGCTGCCATCACCAGCGCCTCCCCAGGCCCGCGCACCGCCGGGCCGTCGCCGAGCGTCCAGGGGAGGTCGGTCGCCTCAAGGCGCAGCCCCTCGATCGGCGTGCGGGTGGAGAACATCGGGCTGTGCACCTTCGGCAGGACATCGAGGACCGCTCGGAGGTGATCGGGTGCGATCTGGCGCGGACGCCCGAGGGGCCGCCTGATGTCCTGCTGGTGGATGAAGTGATCGAGGAAGCCATCGACGGACTTGATGGTCTTGGCGATGCCCTTCTTCGGATGCTTCGCGACCATCTCGTCGCGCCAGAACGCACGCAGCTCGGCGGGCGACCGCTCGGACGCGAACGCCTTGGACAGGTCGAACGACGCCTTGGGGATGTTCCCCTTGTACCGGACCATCGGGCCGAGCAGGCCGACGAACGGGGTCGTGTGCCCGAAGCCCATGTGGCCGTAGACGTCGCGCACCCGCCAGCCCTCGCAGAGGCTGGGAGCGTCGAGCTCCTCGTCACGCAGGTCGTCGAGCAGCGCTCCGAGCTCCTCGACCTCGGCCCACATCAGCGCATCGTGATCCGCCATCGTCCCTCCCTCGATCCCGCCATTCGGTCGTCGCTGCGACGCGCCCGACGGTAGCCCGGCGGCCGCTTGACGAGTCGACCCGACCGTCGTATCATTTGTTTGTCAGCAAACAAACCCCACGGAGGAACCATGCTCGCTCGACGCACCCTGACCGCCCTGGCCATCGCCGGCACCCTGCTCATCGCCGGCTGCAGCGACGACGGCGACGATGCCGGCAGCGATGACGGCGCCCCCGCAGCCGACGATGGCGGGACCAGCGGCGGCGACGCCCTCACCACCGACGATCGCGATGCCTTCCTCGCAGCGCTGACCGCCGGGACCGCCGAGGGCGAGGACTACATCATGTGCGTCGCCGGCGAGGTCAAGGCCGCGGTCGACGCGGGTGACTTCACGGCGCAGGACGTGCGCGACTGGACCGGCGGCGAACAGCTCGACACCCCGCTGCACGAGTTCATCACGAGTCCCGACGTGGTCACCGGCTGCTACGCGGCGATCAACTCCACCACGACCGCAGCGGGCTGACCGATCAAGGCGCAGCGCGCCGCAGATCCCCCATGCGTGGGAGCGAGGTCGATGGTCGGCGCGCGGCGGGCGCCGACCATCGCTCGCGTCCGCCCGTACGCTGACGACCGATGACCGACGTGACGGGACGGGGCGACGAGGCGCTGCACGCTCGCATCCACCTGGCTGCGCTGCGCCGGTTCGCCCGAGAGGGCTACAAGGGAGCGCGCCTCGCGGACATCGCGACCGACGCCGGGCTCGGCTCCGCAGCGCACCTCTACTACTACGCGCCGCGAAAGCTCGACCTCCTCGTCGAGGTCGTCGTCACCTACGCGTCGCTCCCGGAGGATCTCGTCAGCCTGTCACCGGACGACGAGCCGCGCGCTGCGCTGCGGACCTTCCTCTCGCGCTACCTGGATGCGTTCCTCGACGAGCGACGTGTGCTGGCGTTCCAGGTGCTCGGCCAGGAGGCAGGACGCCTCGGGGAGATCGGCGTCCCCGAGCTCACCGCGAACCTCGTGCGGACCATGGTCGCGGTCCAGGTCTGGTTCGCGGACCACGTCGAGGCCGGGACGATGCGCTCGGTCGACCCGGTCAGCGCGGCTCGAGCCGTGCTCGGCTTCGCCAACCTGCACGTGCAGCTGCGCGCCAGCGGCGCGGTGCCTCTCGGTGGCGACGGGGAAGCGGTGGACGCCCTGATCGAGGTGCTGTGGGGCGGCGTCGCTCCCGACACCTGATCCACCGCGGCCTGGGCGCGCCGGTGGCCGGCCCCCGAGGGAGCCGGCCACCCGTGCGACGTGCTGCTGGGCTCAGACGTTGCCGCTGAGCACCCCGGTCGTGAACGGCTTGCCGCCGTCGGGGTAGGTGTGGACGTGCTTGGCCTGGCGGTAGGCGTCGTAGCCCTGCGTGCCGAGCTCTCGCCCGATGCCGGACTGCTTGTAGCCGCCGAACGGACGCTCCGGGCTGATCATGTGGTAGTCGTTGATCCACACGGTGCCGGTGCGCATGCGGTTGGCGACGCTGTGCGCCCGCTCGATGTTGGTGGACTGGACGCCGCCGGCGAGCCCGTAGATCGAGTCGTTGGCGATGGCGATGGCCTCGTCCTCGGTCTCGAAGGGGATCACGCACAGGACGGGACCGAAGATCTCCTCCTGGGCGATCTTCGCCTTGTTGTCGACGTCGGCGAAGATCGTCGGCTCGTAGTACGCCGCCGTGTCGAGGCCCTCTGCGAGGTGCTCGGGTCGCCGCCCACCGCAGATCGGCTCGCCGACCTCGTCCCGGCCGAGCTGCACGTAGCGCTCGACCGTCTCAACCTGGCTGCGCGACACCAGCGCGCCCTGGTCGGTCATCATGTCCATCGGGTCGCCGAGGGCGATCTTCCCCGCCCGATCGGCCAGCGAGGCCACGAAGTCGTCGTAGATGCTGCGGTGCACCAGCGCCCGGGTACCGGACTCGCACACCTGGCCATTGTGGAAGAACGTGCCCCACAGCACCACGGCAGCAGCTGCGTCGACATCGGCGTCGTCGAGCACGATGTTGGCCGACTTGCCACCCAGCTCGAGGGTGACGGCCTTGATGGTGCCCGAGGCGAGCTGCATGACCCGGCGGCCGACCTCGGTCGATCCGGTGAACGCGGTCTTGTCGACCTCGGGATGCGATGCGAGGACCTCGCCGACCGATCCGCCGGGGCCGGAGATCACGTTGAGGACGCCGGGCGGAAGGATGTCGGCCTCGGCGATGAGCTCAGCGAGCTTGAGGGCGGTCACCGAGGTGAACGACGCCGGCTTCAGCACCGAGCAGTTGCCCGCTGCCAGCGCCGGGGCGATCTTCCACGACGCCATGATGAACGGGAAGTTCCACGGGATGATGCCCGTGCACACGCCGTAGGGCTCCCAGCGCACGTAGTTCTGCGACGGCGGGAAGGGCGAGCCCGGGAGCTCGATCTGCTCGGGCTGCTCGTCGGCCATGCGGGCGAACCACTCGAACGCGCCGGCCGCACCCGGGATGTCGGCCAGCTGCGACTTGCGGATCGTTCCGCCGGAGTCGAGCGACTCGAGCTCGGCGAGCACCGACGCGTTCTCCATGATCAGCGCGGCGATGGCCCGCAGCTTCTCGGCGCGCTCCTTGGCGGGCGTGGCGCCCCAACCGCCCTCGAACGCCTTGCGGGCGGAGAGGATGGCGCGCTCTGCGTCCTCCACACCGGCCTTGGGCAGGTCGGCGAGCTTCTTGCCCGTCGCCGGGTTGGTGGTCTCGAACGTCTCACCGGAGGCGGCCTCGCAGAGCTCGCCGTCGATGAGGAGCTTGTAGTCGGCCATTGCGCCGTCCCCCTCGTCGTCGTGGACGCGCCCGCCCCCCATCGGCGCCGGCGCTGCCCGGCACGGTACCCCTGCACCGACGGACGCTCCAATGCCATCGGAACCGCGTGTCCGCGCCCTGCCCCGGTGTGCGCCAGCGCTTCGACGTCGACGTGAGCACAACGCCGCCCTGATGGCGTCGCTCAGGCCGGGTGCCAGGGGCCGTCGTCGTGCTTCCCCTTGGCACGGCCCTCGGCGCGCAGCTTGTGCAGGTGGGCCAGCACCGAGCGTGCGGCAACCGGGTGCAGCGCCTCGTGGATCGTGTCGCCGTAGACGTGCAGCACCAGCTCGACCGCGGTGTGCGGACCGGTCGCCACGAGGGAGGCGTGGATCTGCTCCTCGCGGTGGCGGCGGTGTGCGAGGTAGTGGTCGATGAGCGCCTTCGGGTCGTCCACCACGTGGCCGTGGCCAGGCGCGATGCGCTTGAGGCGCAGCTTGCGGATCTTCTCGAGCGAGGAGAGGTAGGCGGCCATGTCGCCGTCGGGCGGGCTGATCACCACCGTGGACCCCTGCATCACGTGGTCGCCGGTGAAAAGGAGGCGCTCGTTCGGCAGGTAGAAGCAGAGGTGGTTCGATGCGTGACCGGGGGTGTGGATCACCTGGAGGCCGAACTCCGTGGCCTCGATGACGTCGCGATCGGCCAGCGTGCCGTCGAGGTCGACCTCGCCCTCGAGGTCGCCGTAGGCGAGGACCTCTGCACCGGTGCGCTCCTTGAGACCGGCGGCGCCCGGCGAGTGATCCGCGTGCGTGTGGGTGCAGACGATCCAGCGGATGCGGTCGCCGCCGCAGCCCACGATGGCATCGAGGTGCTCGTCGATGGCCGGTCCGGGGTCGATGACGGCGACCTCGTCGATACCGACGAGGTAGGTGTTGGTGCCCGGCCCGGTCATGAACCCGGGGTTGGGGGCGACGATGCGCCGCACCATCGGGCTGAGCGCGACGGGCGTGCCGGGGCTGAGGTCGCTGATCCAGGGCGTGGCGTCGACCTCTTCGGTCGGGTCGGCGGCTCGGGAGGCGGACGGTCGTGGCACCGGTCCATGCTACCGCCGAGCCCCAACGATCCCCCCGTCGGGTCCCCGAGCGCAGCGGTCGCACGACACGGTGCTCGACCCCGGCAGTAGCGTCTGGGCAGGGGATGGCTGGCCTGCGGGCTGGCCGCGAGGGAGGGATCGAACCGATGGACCGTGCTCGATGGAGCAGGCGGGCGGCGATCGCATCGGTGGCCGCAGCTACCGCGACGCTCGTGACCGTGATCGGCGTCGAGGTCCCACCGGCGGGCGCGGCCACCTTCGCCGTGGACACCACCGCCGATGTCGTCGATCCCACGCCCGGTGACGGCACGTGCGGGTCCGGCGCAGGCACGTGCTCGCTGCGCGCCGCGATCCAGGAGGCCAACGCCACCCCCGGCGCGGACGCCATCACCCTGCCGGCGGGAACCTACGTGCTGTCCATCGCGGGCGCCGGCGAAGACGCGGCCGCCACCGGCGACCTGGACGTCACCGACGACCTCACCATCACCGGCGCCGGCCAGGGTGCCACCACCATCGACGCCAACGGCATCGACCGCGTCCTGCACGTCCCATGGGTGTTCGAAGCAGACGTGCTCGTCCAAGGGCCGTCGCTCGAGCTCGTCGACCTGGCTGTCGTCGGCGGGGCTGCCGTCGCCGGGTCGGGCTGGAATGACAGCTCTGGCGGCGCCATCGCCGCGTTCGGCCCGCTGGCGCTCGACCGCGTGCGAGTCGCTGACAGCACGGCAGTCCCCGCCGACCCGGACTGCCTCGACTGCGCGTTCGGAGGCGGGGTGTTCGCCGCATTCGACCTCGCCGTGCGCTCGTCGACCATCGAGAGCAACGAGGTCGCAGGAGCCGGCTCCGCCGGCGGCGGCATCGCAGCGCTCGACGATGTGGAGATCACCGACTCGATCATCCGCTCGAACGTGCTCGGCGAACCGTACGCGCTCGGCGCGAACATCAACGCGCCCACCGGTGGTGGCATCGCGCTGCTCGGCTTCTACCAGGAGTACCTCGAGCTCGGGCCGCAACCGTCGGCGACCATCCACGGCACCACCATCGACGGGAACAGCAGCATCGCCAACGGCGGAGGCCTTGCGGTGATCGGCACGGCCACGGCCGTGACCGACTCGACCATCACCGACAACCACGCAGCCGAGGTCCTCGGCGGGGGCGGCGGCATCGAGCACGCCGACGCGAACCCTGCCACGATCCCCGCTCTTCGCATCGAGGGGACGACGATCGCACGGAACAGCGCTGGTTCCGGCGGCGGCCTCTCCTTGCGGGGCACCAGCGGCGGCGGTACGACCATCATCGATTCGATCATCGATTCGAACCGCGCCGCCGCTGTCGGCGGCGGCGCCGCAATCTCGTCCTACGCCAACGGGATCGCGTTCATCCGCTCGACCATCTCCGGCAACTCTGCGGAAGAGGGCGGCGGGGTGCACGTCGCCGGGAACGGCTCCGACCTCATGGGCTACCTGGGGCTGCGAGACTCGACGGTGAGCGGGAACGTGGCGACGGTCGGCGGCGGCCTCCACCTGGGCGAGCAGTCGATGCCCGACCTGCAGCGCTCCACGATCGTCGGCAACTCGGCCACGACCGGTGGTGGGATCTACGGCTTCGGGTTGCTCGACTTCGAACCGGACCAGGGCAACGCCCTGGGCCCGCAGCTCCTCGGCGACGACTGCACGGGCGTCGACCTCGACAGCGGCCACAGCGCGGACAGCGACGACACCTGCGGCCTCGACGAGCCGACCGACCTGCCCGGTGTCGATCCGGTGCTGGGGCCGTTGGCTGACAACGGGGGTCCGACGTTCACGCACCTGCCGCTGGCGGGTTCGCCGCTGGTGGATGCCGCCGGGGCGTGCACCGGCACCGATCAGCGCGGCGTCACCCGACCGCAGAGCTCGGCGTGCGACA
>JBBRAZ010000042.1:0-35655 GCA_038206295.1 Acidimicrobiales bacterium | reverse complement strand
CGTCGACGCCCTGGTTGCGCAGGCGCAGCGCTTCCAACCGAAGATCGTGGCCGTGGCGAGTGACGATTCTGCGGTGACCGCCGACCTGCGGGGTCGCCTACCGATGTGCGAGATCCGGGCCGGCGCCGCCGCGCTGGCCAGCTTCGCGGAGGACGCCGACGTGGTCGTGAACGGGGTGGTCGGCTTCGCCGGGCTCTCGGTCACCTTGGCAACCCTCGAAGCGGGGCGGCGCCTGGCATTGGCCAACAAGGAGTCGTTGATCGCGGCCGGACCCGTGGTGCAACGGGCGCGTCGGACCCCCGGCGCCGAGCTGGTGCCGGTCGATTCCGAGCATTGCGCCGTGCACATGTGCCTACGCGCCAACGACAATCCGGGTCGCGTCGCCCGCATCGTGCTGACCGCCAGCGGTGGGCCGTTCCGCGGTCGCACCCGCGCCGAGCTGTCGTCGGTGACGGTGCAGGACGCGCTGGCACACCCGACGTGGTCGATGGGGCCGAAGATCACGATCGACTCCTCCACCCTGATGAACAAGGGCCTCGAGGTCATCGAGGCGCACGAGCTCTTCGGCCCGCCTGCCGGGCCCGATGGCCCCGAGGTCCCCCTGGAGAGGATCGAGGTGGTGGTCCACCCCCAGTCGGTGGTCCACTCGATGGTCGAGTTCACCGACGGCTCCACGATCGCCCAGCTGTCGCTGCCCGACATGCGCTTGCCCATCGGCTACGCCCTGGCGTGGCCCGACCGGGTGGCGACGCCATTCGGTGGCATCGACTGGGCCGTGCTCGGGCGCCTCGACTTCGAGCCGCCGGACCGGGAGGCCTTCCCCTGCCTGGGGCTCGCCTACGCCGCAGCGCAGGCCGGGGGCACCGCTCCCGCTTGGCTCAACGCCGCCAACGAGGTCGCCGTGGCGGCCTTCCTCGAGGGGAAGATCTCGTGGTCGGCGATCCCCGACGTCCTCGACGCGGTCCTAAGCGGGCATGATGGAACCGCAGCGAGCTCGCTGGACGTCGTACTGGAAGCGGACCGCCTGGCCCGTGTCGCGGCGCTCGCAGCGATCGAGCAGGAGGTCACAGCAGCATGATCGACCAGGACGCGCTCGATGAGCACGCCGCGGCGACCGACGACGAGCTCGTCGACGAAGCGGAGCCGAACCGTCAGCTCGTGGGGCTCGCCGCCCTGCTGCTGTTCTTCGCGTGGCTCGGCTACGCGGGCGGCTTCGGCGTCCTGGTCATGGTCGGGCTCATCCTGGTGTCGGTGATCATCCACGAGTTCGGCCACTACCTCACCGCCAAGCGCTCCGGCATGAAGGTGACCGAGTTCTTCGTGGGGTTCGGGCCGCGGATCTGGTCCTTCCGCCTGGGCGAGACCGATTACGGGGTCAAGCCCATCTGGGCGGGCGCCTACGTGAAGATCGTCGGCATGAACAACCTCGAGGACGTGCCGCCCGAGGACGAGGCGCGGACCTACCGCCAGCAGCCGTTCTGGCAGCGCCTCCTCACGGTCCTCGGCGGACCGCTGGCCAACATCGCGTTCGCGTTCGTCCTGTTCACCGGCCTCTTCCTCACCATCGGCGTCGAGGACCCGACCGAGTGGACGATCGACAAGGTCGTCGAGCACACCGCCGCCGCCGACGCTGGCATGCGCCCCGGCGATGAGATCGTGTCGATCGGCGGCACGCCGGTCGACGACTGGGCCGACCTGGGCGCGATCGTGTTCCCGCAGCCCGGTGTCGAGGCCGACATCGTCGTGCGGCGAGACGGGGAGGAGCTCGTCCTCGCATCGGTCATCGGCGAGCAGCTGCAGGAGGAGGCAGCCGAGGCGCTGGGGCTGGATCGCCGCGACCGCTTGGTCGCCGTCGACGGCGAGCCGATCACCAGCTACCAGGCGCTGCGCTCGGACGTCGAGGTGGGCGACGAGCTGGTGTTCACCATCGACCGCCACGCGGTGGAGGGCGGCGACCGACGCATGGAGATCGAGACGGTGGTCAGCGCACCGCTGCCCCGAGACGGCGTCGATGGCTTCCTCGGCGTCGGCCCCACGCGGTTCGGCACCGATCCGCTCAGCCCGGGTGCCGCGATCGTGCAGGGCGGCGAGCAGACCGTCGACCTGATCGGTCAGGCCGCGGTGGGCATCGTGACGATCTTCTCGCCGTCGGGCATCTCGAACTTCGCCGATCAGGTGATGTCGGTCAACGACGCCGAGGAGGTCGTCGACCCCGATTCGGCGACAGCGACCGCTGCGCCCGCAGAGGATCAGGGGGAGCGGGTGGTCTCCGTGCTGGGCGTGGTGCAGATCGGGGCGGATGCCACCGAGGAGTTCGGGATCGACGCCGCGATCCTCATCGTCGCCGGGCTCAACGTCTTCCTCGCGGTGCTGAACCTCATCCCGCTGCTGCCCTTCGATGGCGGGCACGCGTCGATCGTGCTGTACGAGGGCGTGCGGTCGAGGATCGCGGGCCGCCGCTACCACGCGGACGTGGCCAAGATGCTTCCGGTCGCCTACGCGGTGGTCGCGTTGTTCATCAGCGTCGGCATCGCGGCGATCTTCCTCGATGCGGTCAACCCGATCACCGGCTGATGGAGCTCGGGGCCCTCTCGCCGCGGCGCGCGACCCGGCGCGTGGAGGTCGGCTCGGTGAGCGTCGGTGGGGGTGCGCCGGTGTCGGTGCAGTCGATGACGACGACGAAGACCGCGGATGTGGAGGGGACGCTGGCGCAGATCTACGCGCTGGCGGCTGCGGGCTGCGACATCGTGCGCTGCACGTGCAACGACCTCGATGCAGCTGAAGGCCTGGCGCGCATCGTGCCGCGCTCGCCGGTGCCGATCGTGGCGGACATCCACCACCAGCACAAGATGGCGCTCGCTGCGCTGGAGGCCGGAGTGGCGTGCCTGCGGTTGAACCCGGGCAACATCCGCAAGCCCGAGCACATCAAGCTGGTGGCGAAGGAGTGCGGTGAGCGCGGGGTGCCGATCCGCATCGGGGTGAACGGCGGCAGCCTGGACCCGGAGCTCTACGAGCGCCACGGCGGTCAGGTGACCGCAGCAGCGATGGTGGAGTCGGCGCAACGCGAGCTGGCGTACTTCGAGGAGGTCGGCTTCGACGCGGTGAAGATCTCGGTGAAGGCGTCGTCGGTGCCGCTCATGATCGAGGCCTACCGGATGATGGCCGAGGTGACCGATCACCCGCTGCACCTCGGCGTGACCGAGGCCGGGCCGCTGCCGGCGGGGCTGATCAAGGGCACCGCCGGGATCGCCACGCTGCTGGCGGAGGGCATCGGCGACACGATCCGCTTCTCGCTGACCGCGGATCCCGTCGAGGAGGCTCGCGCCGGGCGCCAGCTCCTCGAGTCGCTCGGCCTGCGTGAGCGCAAGAACGTGGACCTCATCGCGTGCCCGTCGTGCGGCCGAGCCGAGGTCGACGTCATCGCCATCGCCGAGGCAGCCAACCTGGCGTTCGCCGACAAGGAGATCCCGCTGCAGGTCGCGGTCATGGGCTGCGTCGTGAACGGGCCGGGCGAGGCGCGCGACGCCGACATCGGCATCGCGGCGGGCAACAAGCGGGGGCACCTGTTCGTGAAGGGGCAGAACGTGGCGGTCGTCCCCGAGGACGAGATGGTCGAGCAGCTCGTGGAGTGGGCCACGTTCATCCACGAGCATGGCGTCGAGGCCGCGCTGGCTCGGGTCGACACGGCGCTCGCGGCCCGTGAAGCCGAGAAGGACCGAAAGCGGCTCCTGGCGGATCAGGGCGACGACGTGAACCGCAGCGAGCAGCACGTCGAGATCATCCGCAAGCTCTGACAGCCCCAACCCAATCCTTCTGGGCGCGGTGCGTGTACTGGGAGTCTCACCAGCGTGCCCAGAACACACGAGCGACCTTCTGGGCGCGGTGCGTGTACTGGGAGTCTCACCAGCGTGCCCAGAAGGAGGTGGGGCGGTCCCCGCTGTGTTTGCCCACGTTGGCTTTGATGTGGTGGCGGTCAGTGGTTGCGGACGTCGATGACCAGGCGAGTGGGGTTGGTGAGCTCGAGCACCCGGAAGTCGACCGGGTCGCGCAGGCCGATCGCCCACAGCAGGTTGGCCTCGAAGTCGCCGACGAGCACAGCCTCGGCCATCGTGGCGCTCGTGCCCGCGATGCGATCGGGACCGGTGTAGATCTCGACGTACCCGGGCTCCTCGTCGGTGAACTCGACGCGAGATGCCGGGTACATCCGCAGATCGAGGCGGCTCGTGCCCTCGAGATCGATCGGCTCCCCGCTCGGGTCGCCGGTCAGCTCGCGCTCGCCGACGGTCACCCACCACTCGGGCATGCCCTCGTCGCGCAGCTCGATCACGAACCGGTCATAGCCCTCGTGGCGACCGATGCGGACATCGGTCACGTAGTTGGGGCCCGTGTCGGTCCCGGCTCCGTGCTTATCCGCGCGATCGGCGTCGTCGAGCGGATCGATACCTCCATCGACGATCGTCACATCGGGCGCGCTGGTGGAGGTGGTGGTGGTGCCGTCCGCTTCGGTCGTCACCGACGCCGCCGGCTCAGCGATGGTCGTCGTCGTGATCGAGTCTCCGGTGTCGACCTCGCCGCCTTCATCGTCGGCGCAGCCGACCAGCAGGAGCGTCATCGCTGCCGTCGCAACTAGAACCCTTCGTGCGCGCATGCCAGATCCTCCCATCGGGGGCACCACCCCACACGCACCAGGCTACGACGGCAACAGGCGGACGGTCAGGGACCTTCGGCCCGAGCGCAGCGCCACCAGGCCGCACCTCGGCGATGTGTCCGACCCCAACGGACCGCCTGGTTCGGTGTCGGCGCGTCGCTGGCCCCCAAGTACGCTCGCCGGCCATGGCCAAGCAGGTGCTCACCCCGCAGGCGGACGACTTCCCCCGCTGGTACCAGGACGTCATCGCCAAGGCGGAGCTGGCCGACAACGGCCCCGTGCGCGGCACGATGATCATCCGGCCCTACGGCTACGCGATCTGGGAGCGACTCCAGGCCGAGCTCGATGCCCGCATCAAGGAGGCCGGCGCGCGCAACGCCTACTTCCCGCTGTTCATCCCAGAGTCGTACCTGGCGAAGGAGGCGGAGCACGTCGAGGGCTTCAGCCCCGAGCTGGCCGTGGTCACCCACGGCGGCGGCAAGGAGCTCGAGGAGCCGGTGGTGGTGCGCCCCACCAGCGAGATGATCATCAACGCGTCGTTCGCCAAGTGGATCCAGTCGTGGCGTGATCTGCCGCTGCTCATCAACCAGTGGGCGAACGTCGTGCGCTGGGAGCTGCGCCCGCGCCTGTTCCTGCGCACCACCGAGTTCCTGTGGCAGGAGGGGCACACCGCGCACGCGACGGAGGCCGACGCTCGCGCCTACGCCGAGGAGATACTGCGCGAGGTGTACGTCACCGTGATGCGCGACCTCATGGCGGTGCCCGTGCTGCCGGGACGCAAGACGCGCCGCGAGCGGTTCGCCGGGGCCACCAACACGCTCACGTGCGAGGCGATGATGCGCGACGGCAAGGCGCTGCAGATGGGCACCAGCCACGAGCTGGGGCAGAACTTCGCCAAGGCGTTCGACACGACGTTCCTCGACGACCAGGGCGAGCGGGTGCACGTGTGGCAGACGTCGTGGGGGGTCTCCACCCGGCTCATCGGCGGCCTGATCATGACCCACGGCGACGACGCCGGGCTGCGCCTGCCGCCGCGCATCGCGCCGGTGCAGGTCGCTGTGCTCGTCGTGCGTGACGACGCCAGCTGCATCGACGAGGCGCGTCGCATCGATGACAACCTGCGCGCTGCGGGGGTGCGCACCGAGCTCGACGCGGACGTGGCCACCTCGTTCGGTCGCCGGGCGACGGACTGGGAGCTCAAGGGCGTGCCGGTGCGCGTCGAGGTCGGTCCACGCGACCTGGCCGAGGGCGTGGTGACGGTCGTGCGGCGCGACACGGGGGAGAAGGCGACCGTCGCGCTCGCCGGCGTCGGTGCTGCGGTCGCGGACCTGCTCGAGGCGGTCCAGGCCAACCTCCTGGCGGAGGCGACCGCCCGGTTGGCCGAGCGCACCACCGATGTGACCACCGTGACCGAAGCGGTCGAGGCAGCCAAGACCGGCTTCGTTCGGCTGCCGTTCTCGGCGGTGGGCGAGGACGGAGAGGACGAGCTCGCCCGGCATGGCATCACGGTGCGGTGCCTGCAGCGCTCGGACGGCGACCTTCCAGACTCCGACGACGAACCGGACCTCATCGCCACGGTGGCACGGGCGTACTGATCGGCGGGAGCGACCGATCCTGCGGTCAGCAGGGTGTGGGGACCTTGAGGATTGCAGGTGCGAGATAGCCGTCCCAGAGCAGGTCACCGCTCACATCGGTGATCCGGTACTCGACGCTGAGGGTCTGCGAGAGGCCGGTGCACGCCATGCCCGTCGACGACGCAGCTGGCGGTACGCGCAGCACGCACGTGCCATCGGCCGCGGCGGTGCACGAGATGGCGGTCCAGGCGGTGAACGTGGAGTTGAGTCGCTTGATGCGGTACTCGGCGTCGATGACGGTCGCAGGCGCTGGGACGTCCAGGCCGGTGCTCGCGGTCAGGTCTGCAGAGGCGAACCAGCGGCCGGACACGACCTGGCTGCGGCCGGACCAGGCGGTGGAGATCGCGGGGTGCTCGATCTCCACCGCGCCGCGGTCGCAGATCCGGGCGAAGGGTCTGGGCCAGCCGCGCTGGTCAACCGCAGCGCACGTGGTCGACCCGCTGTTGACTGCGGGCGATTCCAACGTTGGGGCCATCGTGGCGGTCGGTCCACCGTTGTCGCGCAGCGGTCCCAGGAGCGGATCGACGTTCGAGAGGTCGGTCGGGTCGCCCAGCGCGCAGGTGCCATCGGCATCGAGGTTGTGGCCTCCGGACGTCACCGGCGGCCCGAGCGCGAAGCAGCTCCGGCCAGGTGCTGCTGCGATGATCGAGCTGGTCACCGTGATCGCATCATCAGCGTCACCTGAGAGGATCGCGGCCAAGGCCGGTGAGGCGCCGGCGGGCCCGTTCACCACCAGCGTCGACGACTCGATGGTGATCGATGACGGTCCGGTGCCTCTGAAGCTGGCGACGCCCGCGCCGACCGGCGCGGTGTTGCCAGCGATGGTCGAGGAGCGGACCGTCGCTTCGTCCATGTTCACGACGATCCCAGCCACCGACGCGGCGTTGCCCGAGACGGTCGAGGCGAGCACGTCCATCAGACCGCTCGAGAACAGCGCGCCTGCGATATCCGCGCTGTTGTCGGCGATGGTCGAGCGGGTGACCACGAGGGTTCCAGCGGAGGCGATCCCGCCTCCGACGACGTCGGCGGCGTTGTCACGCACCTCGGAGTCGAGGAGCTCGAGGTGCCCGGTGCTCGCGATGCCACCGCCGATCGCCGCCGTGCTGCCCTCGACCAGCACTCTCGTCAGGCGCAGGTCGCTCCAGCTCGCGATGCCTCCGCCGATGTTGCCTGGCGCAGCAGCCGATCCGGGAGCGGTGCCGCCGCGGATCGTCAGATCAGCCATCTCGACCCTGCCGGCCAGCACCTGCCACACGCGATCGCCGAGGGCCGATCCGTCCACGGTGGCGCCGTTGCCGGCGAGCTGGAGCGAGTCGGTGACGTCGAGGTCTCCCTGCGCCGCCGCGTCCTCTGCGCCGACGATGGTGAGGGGGTAGGTGGCTCCAGGGGCGAGCGTGATCCGATCCAGCGCCGGGCGGGCGTTCGCCTCCATGACCGCGGCGCGCAGGGTGCACGCACCACCGCTCGCGCCGCACAGCCCATCACCGGGGGCGACGTCGGGGGCATCGACCGTCGTGGTGACCACGAAGGGCACGGGGGCTTCCACCGCTCCGAAGTCGCATCGTGGGCCCTGCGGCCGTGCGACACCCCGCTGATCGGTGCCGCCGCACTGGCTGCCGGGGAGAGCTCCGGCGTCGATGGCGGGGGAGCCCACCTCAGGCGCGTGGGTCAGCGTCGGTCCGCCGTTGTCCTGGAGGGGGCCCAGTCGCGGGTTGCGGGAGTACCCGGTGTGGCAGGTGCCGTCGGAGTCGAGGCCACCGAGGCTCAGGCCGAAGACCACCGTGCCGGAGCAGTCGGGACCGCTCGTCTGGTTCGCGATGATGTTCCCGCTGCCAGAGAGGTTGTAGACGCCGAGGTTGAGGCCGCCACCGGTGTTGGCGGTGATCGTGCTCCCTGAGATCCCGACGATGTACGAGTCGGAGGCGGTGATGCCTCCGCTGCCGTTGCCGCTGATCGTGGAGCCGGTCATCCTGAGGCCACCCTCGACGCCGCTGATGCTGACGCCCGTGGCGACGTTGCCGCTGATGGTTGCGTCGGTGACGTCGAGGCTGGCCAGGGCGCCGAAGATCTCGATGCCGCTGCCGCCGTTCCCGGCGACCGTCGTGCGCGTGATGGCCACGTACGCGCTGGTGTCGATGTCGATGCCGATGCCGCCGTTGTCGTGGATCTGCGAGTCGACGATCTCGATGGACTCCTCGTAGTGGACCGAGTCGGTGATGTCGAGGCCTGGGCCAGCGTTGCTGTGCACCTCGACGTCCTCCAGCGACAGGAGCACATCGTCGGCGGTGATGCCCGCTCCGGAGGACCCGGTGATCACCAGGCCCGACACCGAGAGGTCGGCGAAGACGTCGAGCACCGCGTCATCCACCCCCGCCGCGTCGACGACGGCACCGTCGACGCCGGAGATGGTCACCGTGTCGACCACGTCGAGATCGCCAGCAGCGGAGGTGTCATCGACCCCGGCGATCGTGAGCAGGTGAACTCCGGCGGGCACGGTGATCGAATCGGGGACGTCGGCAGGGTCGGTGACGTTTGCGTTCGTCTCCTGCACCGCGGCGCGCAGCGAGCAGCTCCCGGGAGCGCCGGTGCCGCACACGCGGTCACCTGGATCTGCATCGGTGAGGTCGATGGTCGTGTCCACCGCCAGCGCCATCGGCTCGGCGTAGATGGCGATGCCCAGAGCTCTGCCGGCCTGCTTGAACGTCGGATCGGTGACGACGACCGTGATGAACGCCGTGCCGCTCGCGCCGGCGACCGGCTCGACGGACATCGTCCACGTGCCGTCCACCAGCGCGAACGTGATGCCGGCATCGGGGACCAGAGCATCGTTGGTCGACGTTGCGCTGAGGGTCAGCGCGTCGAGCGGGTGATCGCCATCCACGATGGACAGCGGCACCGCGGGGATCGCCGTGCCGACGTCCACGACGATGCTGGTGAGCGGACCGAGCGAGGGGGTGGCGCTGATCTGGACGCCGTGCATGCTGCCGCTCGCGGTGCCCCTCGGGCTGTCCAGCGGTGCACCGAGCACGACCAGCGGCCAGTCGGCGGCCACCGCCCAGCCGAGGCGGTCGCCACCTGAGGTTCCGGTCGTGCGATGGGTCTCGACCAGCGGCCAGAAGCCGCCGGACGCCTGGAACGTGGACGCCTTGCCGGCATCGGTGCCCATGTCGTCGTCCTTGGGCGCTCCGACGGTCACCGTGGTGTCGTCCACGGCGACGTCGTGTCCGAACCAGTCGGAGACATCGGGTGCAGCGGGACGGAGCGTCGCGGTCTGGCTCCACACGCCGGCGGCGCGCTCGTACACGTACGCGGAGCCGGCGTCGGCTCGACCGGAGTGGTCATCGAGGTGCGCGCCTGCCGCAGCGCGGTCGCCGCGGACGTCGACCGACCCTCCGAGGCGATCGCCGGCGGCACCGTCTGCGGCCAGCACCTTCTGCTGCTCGCTCCACACCGTGCCGCTGCGGGTGAACACGTACGCCGCGCCCGCCTCGGCACCGGCGTCGTCATCGCCCGGCGCTCCGGCGACCACGGTGTCGGCGTCGATCGCCACCGAGGCGCCGACGTCGTCGAGCGCAGCGCCATCCGCGGCCAGCAGCTGCTGCTGCTGGGTCCACGTCGTGCCGCTGCGGGTGAACACGTAGGCCGCTCCTGCATCCTGGGCGAGGTCGTCGCTGCTCGATCCGGCGACCAGCGCGTCGCCGGACAGATCGACGTCGCGACCGAACGAGTCCCACCAGGTGCCACCGGCGGCCAGGATCTTCTGCTGCAGCGACCAGGTGGTGCCCGAACGGGTGAAGACGTACACGGCGCCCGATCCCCATCCGAGGTCGTCGTCGCCGGGCGCCCCGACCACCGCGGTGTCGCCCTCGATCGCGACCGCCGCGCCGAAGCGACCTGAGGCCACGCCGTCACCAGGGACCAGCTGCTGCTGGAGCGTCCAGCTCCCGCCTGCGCTGCGCACGTACACGTATGCGGACCCCGCGTCGCTCGCGCCGCTGTCGTCGAGCGGCGCACCGATGATCGCCGTCGAGCCCGACGTGGCAACCGAGGAGCCGAACTCGTCTGAGGTGGCGCCATCGGCGGGGAAGACCTTCGTGAGCGGTGTCGAAGCCCCAGCGGGCGGCGTCTGCAGGAGCGGCGTCAGGGCGCACACCAGCACCAGCGCTGCGAACGTCGAGATCCTGCGCCTCGTCCGATCCACCCCGACCGTCCGTTCTCCCGCATCCCACTCCGGAGCACCCGAGGGTACCGGGCCGACGGTCCGGCGGCATGCGTGAGCAGCCCTCCGTCCGAATCAGATGAACGAACCGACCGGACAGGGGAAGCCCTCTGGTGGTAGGGTGCGCCAGCATTTTCGTTCGGTTCTGACGGAAGGCGTGGGCTTCGGCCCACGCCTTTCTGTTCGCTCGGGCGGAGGTGCGAGCGCCGGACGAGCCGGCGCGCACGGGTCCGAGAGGAGGAGCGATGGCGGCACTCGACAGCGTGCAGCACGAGATCGAGCCCCTCCTCGCCGACCTCGATCTCGAGCTCTACGACCTCGAGCACACCCAGGGCACGCTGCGCGTCACCGTCCAGGGCGCGGGAAGAACCCCGGTCGACGCCGGGGCTCTGACGAAGGCCACGCGCGCCATCTCCAACGTGCTCGACGTGCTCGACCCGTTCCCCGGCCGCTACACCCTCGAGGTCTCGAGCCCCGGCCTCGAGAGGGCGCTGCGCACCCCGACGCACTTCGTCGGCGCCATCGGCACCGAGGTCGCGGTCCGCACCAAGCCCGGCACCGAGGGCGACCGTCGCACCCGCGGCGAGCTCCTCACCGCCGACGACGCTGGCATCGAGGTCCTCGACGAGCACGGCGAGCCCCGCCGCCTCTCCTACGACGACATCGAGCGCGCCCGCACCGTCGTCGACTGGACCCCGCCGCCCAAGCCCGGCCAGCCCCGCAGCGGCAGCAACCGAACCTCCGACGCCCGCGGGAGCGGCCGTCCCGACAGCAGGAAGGCGCCCACGTCATGAACATGGACATGGACGAGGCACTCCGCGCACTCGCCGAGGAGAAGGGCGTGTCGCTCGACACGCTCCTCGGGGTGCTCGCCGACGCGCTGGAGTCCGCCTACAAGCGGACCCCGGGCGCGCACGAGTACTCGTGGGTCACCATCGATCCCGAGACCTTCGAGATGCGCGTGCACGCGCAGGAGCTCGACGAGGACGGCGAGCCCTTCGGCGACGAGCTCGACGTCACGCCCGACGACTTCGGGCGCATCGCCGCCCAGACCTTCCGCCAGGTCATGGGCCAGCGCATCCGCGAGGTCGAGCGGGAGATGAAGTACGAGGAGTACGCGGGGCGCGAGGGCGACATCGTCACCGGCATCATCCAGCAGACCGATGCCCGCTACACCCTGCTGGACCTCGGCCGCGTCGAGGCGCTGCTGCCCCAGTCCGAGCAGGTCATGCACGAGCGCCCCGAGCCCAACAGCCGGCTCAAGGCGTACATCGTGGAGGTGCGCAAGACGGCGAAGGGCCCGCAGATCGTCGTCAGCCGCACGCACCCCGGTCTCATCAAGCGCCTGTTCGAGCTCGAGGTGCCCGAGATCGCCGACGGCGTGGTGGAGATCAAGGCGTGCGCCCGCGAGCCCGGGCAGCGCACGAAGATCGCGGTGTGGTCGAGCGACGCCAACGTCGATCCGGTCGGCGCCTGCGTCGGCGCCCGCGGCGCGCGCGTCCGCATGGTCGTCAACGAGCTGCGCGGCGAGAAGATCGACATCGTCCCCTTCACCGAGGACCAGCGCGACTTCGTGGCCAAGGCGCTGTCGCCGGCCAAGGTGAAGGAGGTGCGGCTCGACGAGCTCACCGGCGTCGCCGAGGTCATCGTGCCGGACTTCCAGCTCTCCCTCGCCATCGGCAAGGAGGGCATGAACGCCCGCCTCGCAGCGCGCCTCACCGGCTGGCGCGTCGACATCCGCAGCGAGACCCAGCTCGCCGAGCTCGAGTCGTACCAGAGCGACGACTGGGCGCAGGGCGAGTGGATCATCGACGCCGAGACCGGCGACCAGATGTGGCAGCCGTCCGACGGCACCCCACCCATCACGCTCGAGGAGTGGACGGCGCAGCAGGCCGCTCTGGCCGCAGCGTCCGAGGGCGAGGCTGTGCCGACCGAAGGCGATGAGGCTGCGCCGACCGAAGGCGATGAGGCTGCAGCACCGGAGGCCGAAGCAGCCGAGGCGGCGGTCATCGACGAGGTCGTCGAGGAGATCACCACCGACGACGTCGCTGGCGCCGAGGTAGTCGAGGACCCGGAGCCGGGCGCATAGCCCCGGTGCGCAGGTGCATCGGGTGCCGGCAGACCGCCGGCGTCGATGCGCTCCTGCGGATCACCTGCACCGACGGCCACCGCCTGGCGGTGGGACGGCACCTGCCGGGCCGGGGCGCCTGGCTCTGCGATGGCTCCGGGCCCTGCCTGGAGGCAGCCGTGCGCAGTCGGGCCTTCGGCCGGGCGCTGCGCTGCGAGCCAGAGCCTGGTGCCGTGGAGGCGCTGGTGACGGAGCTGGCCTGGCCGGCGGCCTGACCTGCCACCGAGCGGAGCATCCGCTTCGTGCGCGGCAGGGCATCTGTGCGAGGATAGAACGCCCATGCCCAGGGTCACCCGGGGCATGGGGACGACGACACGAAGGACTGAGTACGAAGCTGTGGCAGGGAAGATCCGCGTCTACGAGCTGGCACGAGAGCTCGGGCTGACCAACAAGGAGACGCTCGATCTCTGCGACGCGCTCGGCATCGGGGTGAAGAGCCACTCCTCGAGCGTGGTCGACCCGCAGGCCGATCGCGTGCGTCGCAAGGCCGAGCGCGAGGGACTCGTCCGCGAGGTCCAGCCGCCGGAGCCAGAGAAGGCCCCGGCCAAGAAGAAGGCCCCGGCGAAGGCGAAGGCCGCAGCCAAGGCCCAGCCCGAGGTCGCCGCCCCGGAGCCGGCCGCTGCACCGGAGCCCGCTGAGGTTCCTGCGGCCGAGGCGCCGGCACCGGCTCCAGAGCCGGTCGCCCCCGCCGCCGAGGTCGTGCCTGCGTCGGCGCCTCCTGCACCACGCCCGGCTCGCAAGCTCGTGACGTCCTCGGGAAGCGATCACCCCCCGCGCCCGGTGGCTGAAGCCCCGGCCCCGGCCCCGGCCCCAGCGCCTGCTCCGGCACCGCGGCCTGCTGCCGCACCGCCGGCCCCAGCGCCGCCCGCTGCGGAGGTTGCACCTGCATCTCCCGATGAGGCCGAGCCGGCTGCGCCCGACGACGCCGCACCAGGAGCCGACGGCCCGCTGTCGGCATCGGGCAAGCCCGTCCCGCCGCCCCCGCGCTCGTCGTCGGGCAAGCCCATCCCGCCCCCGCCAGGTCGCCGCGGCCCCGTGTCACCCGCTCCGCCGGGTCGTGGGGCGCGAGGCCCCGGTGGTCCCCGTCCTCTCAGCAGCCGTCCGCCAGGCACCGGCGGCGCGCCCTCTGCAGGTCGTCCGCCCGGTGGTGGCGGCGGATTCGGCGCACCTGGTGGCGGTCCCGGTGGTCGTCCCGGTGGCGGTCCTGGCGGCGGTCCGCCCCGCGGGCCCGCCGGTCGTCGTCCGCCGCGCCGCAAGGGGCGTCGTCGTCGCAACCGCGAGGAGCTCACGCCGATCGAGCGGCCGTCGTACACGCCAGCAGATGCACCGGTCCCGGCCGGCGAGCTGGTCATCGAGCGAGGCTCCACGCCTCAGGTGCTGGGCCCCAAGCTCAACCGCACCGCGGCCGACGTCGTGCGCTTCCTGCTCGAGCAGGGCGAGATGGTCACCGCCACCCAGTCGCTGACCGACGACATGATCGAGCTGTTCGCCGCAGAGATCCACGCGCAGATCCGCCTCGTCGACCCCGGCGAGGAGCAGGAGGTCGAGCTCCAGAAGCTGCTCGACCTCCCCGACGAGGACGAGGACGACGAGGACCTGCCGCTTCGGCCGCCGGTCATCACCGTCATGGGCCACGTCGATCACGGCAAGACCAAGCTCCTCGACCGCATCCGCAACGCGAACGTGGTCGATGGCGAGGCCGGCGGCATCACCCAGCACATCGGTGCGTACCAGGTGGTGCACAACGGCAAGCCGATCACGTTCATCGACACCCCGGGCCACGAGGCGTTCACCGCCATGCGCATGCGCGGCGCGGACGCCACCGACATCGTCATCCTCGTGGTGGCCGCCGACGACGGCGTCATGCCGCAGACGATCGAGGCGATCAGCCACGCCGCTGCGGCCGATGTCCCCATCGTCGTGGCGATGAACAAGATGGACCGCGAGGCAGCTGACCCGAATCGCGTCATGCAGCAGCTCTCCGAGCACGGCCTCGTGCCCGAGGAGTGGGGCGGCGACACGATGGTCATCCCGGTCTCCGCGCTCAAGGGCGACGGCGTCGACGACCTGCTCGAGAACCTGCTCGTGGTCGCCGAGCTCGAGGAGCTCCACACCACCGATGAGGGCCGTGCTGCGGGCGTCGTGCTCGAGGCGCACCTCGACATCGGCCGTGGCCCCGTCGCCACCGTGCTCGTGCAGCGCGGCACCCTCAAGGTCGGCGACCCGATGGTCGCCGGTCCCGCATGGGGCCGCGTTCGAGCGCTCATCAACGACCGCGGCGAGCAGATCAAGGTCGCCGGACCATCGGTGCCGGTGCAGGTGCTCGGTCTGTCCGATGTCGCCCAGGCGGGAGACGAGTTCGTCATCGCCCCCGACGAGAAGGTCGCCCGCAGCGTCGCGGAGACCCGCGAGCACTGGCAGCGCCAGGCCCGTGTGGCGCGCGAGGCCACCGTCACCTCCGGCGGCGCTCGCCTCGAGGACATCTTCAGCCAGATCCAGGCCGGCGAGAAGGCGTCGCTGAACCTCATCATCAAGGCCGACGTGACCGGCTCGCTCGAGGCGCTCACCGACAGCCTGCGCAAGCTCGAGCGCCCCGAGGTCACGCTCTCGTTCGTGCACCGCGGCGTCGGCGGCATCACCAAGAACGACGTGCAGCTCGCCGCGGCGTCCAACGCCACGATCATCGGCTTCAACGTCCGGCCCGACCGCACGGCGCGCGAGGTGGCCGAGGCCGACGCCGTCGAGATCCGCACGTACGAGATCATCTACAACGTCCTCGAGGACATCGAGGCCGCGATGAAGGGCATGCTCGAGCCGGAGTACGAGGAGATCGTCACCGGCGAGGCCGAGGTCCGCGAGGTGTTCCGGGTTCCCAAGGTCGGCGCGGTCGCCGGCTGCATGGTCATCTCCGGCGTCATCACCCGTGGCTCCAAGGTGCGCTTCCTGCGAGAGGGCACGGTCATCTGGAAGGGCGAGGTGTCCTCCCTGCGGCGCTTCAAGGACGACGCCAAGGAGGTCGCCACCGGCTTCGAGTGCGGCGTCGGCCTGTCGGACTTCCAGGACCTCAAGGGCGGCGACATCATCGAGACGTTCGAGCTGCGCGAGATCCCCCGAGACTGACCGCACCGTGCCGGGCGCCCGTCGCTCGGCCTGTGGCATGGTCAGGGTCGGAGGTGCCTGATGCCCCGCAACCCGCAGCGCCCATCCAACCGCCAGTACCCGCGCACGGCACGGCTCAACGTGCTGCTGCGCGAGATCTTGGCCGACGAGCTCGAGCGCACCGACGACGAGCGGCTCGACCTCGTGACCGTGACCGGCGTCGACATCGATCCCGACCTCTACAAGGCGGTCGTCTACTTCTCGTCGTTGAGCGACGGCGAGGACGACGACCTGGTGTTGGAGGCGTTCGACGAGCGACGGGCGTCGCTGCAGCGAGCGATCGGCGCACAGGCCCGGATGAAGCGCGTGCCGCAGCTCTCCTTCCAGCCTGATCCCGCTATCCGCAGCAGCGCGCGGATCGACGCCATCCTCCACGACCTCCACGCCAGCGGTGAGCTTCCCGACGGCGACGGCGACGGCGACGCCGATGCCGACGGTGTCGGTGGTAGCGGCGGACCCGATGCTGCGGCCCCTGCGGACGGTGCGCCCGCCGACGAGGGCTGAGTGGCGCGCCGACGACCCGACGACGGGCCCGATGGGCTCCTCGTGGTCGACAAACCGCCGGGCATGACGTCGCACGACGTCGTCGGTCGAGTGCGCAAGGTGCTGGGGACGCGACGCGTCGGGCACGCAGGCACCCTGGACCCCGACGCCACCGGCGTGCTGGTGCTGGGCGTGGGTAAGGCGACTCGCCTCCTGCGCTTCGTCGGCGACGGTCGCAAGGAGTACGTCGGCGAGGTCGTGCTCGGCGTCGAGACCTCCACCCTCGATGCCGCCGGGGAGGTCACCGCCACGTTCGACATGGCGGGGATCACCCTCGAGCAGGTCCGCGCCGCAGCGGCAGCGTTCGTGGGAGACATCGAGCAGATCCCGCCCATGGTCTCGGCGATCAAGGTCGACGGCCGGCGCCTGCACGAGCTGGCGCGCGAGGGCATCGAGATCGAGCGGGCGCCGCGCCCGGTCACCGTCTTCGAGCTGGTGGTCGATCCGGTCGACGGCGAGCCGCTGGTGTTCCGCGTCGCGGTCACGTGCTCCGGCGGCACCTACATCCGCACGCTGGCTGCCGATCTCGGCGCGGCACTGGGTGGGGGAGCGCACCTGCGGGCGCTGCGAAGGACCGCGGTCGGCCCCTACCGGCTCGAGGAGGCCGTCGCCCTCGACGACGTCGCCGTCGAGCACCTGCTCGCACCCGTCGAGGCCCTGCGCGGCCACCGCATCGTGCTGGTGGACGACGAGGTCGAGGCCAAGGTGGCGGTCGGCGCGGTGCTCGAGCGCGAGGTGCTCGGTGTTGGACCGCCTGGTGAGGAGGCGGGCCCGTGGGCCGTGGTCGACGTCGCCGGTCGCCTCCTCGCGGTGTACGAAGCCCACAAGGGCACGAGCGCCAAGCCCGCCGTCGTGCTCGCAGGTTGAGCGTCGACGCTGTCCTGCGCGAGTGGGGCGGGAGGACCTGGCGCCGGTAGCCTCGCGGGACCATGCAGGTGCTCCGAGACCCGGCCGCCTGCGCTCCGGCGGAGCGCGGCAGCGTCGTCACCATCGGTGCCTACGACGGCGTCCACCTCGGACACCGGGCGGTGATCGCCGAGGTCCGCCGCATGGCTGCGGCGCGGGGTCTCTCCTCGGCTGTGGTCACCTTCGACCGCCACCCGGCATCGGTCGTGCGCCCCCAGAGCGCGCCGAAGCTGCTGTGCGACCTGGACCAGAAGCTCGAGCTGCTGGCGGAGACCGAGGTCGACACCACCCTGGTCGTGCCCTTCGACGAAGCTCGAGCCGCGGAGCCGGCGGAGGACTTCGTGCGCGACGTGCTCGTGGGCTGCTTGGGTGCAGAGGTGGTGGTGGTCGGCGCGGACTTCCACTTCGGCAACCGCCGCCGCGGCAACGTGGCGCTGCTCGAGGCCATGGGCGCCGAGCACGGGTTCGTGGTGGACGGCATCGAGCTGCGCGGTCTCGATGGTCGCCCCGCGGAGGAGCCGGTGTCCTCAACCCGCATCCGTGACGCCCTGACCGCGGGAGACCTGGTCGCTGCCAACGCCATGCTGGGCCGGCCGCACGAGGTGCGCGGCGCCGTCGCCCACGGCGACGCCCGTGGCCGAGAGATCGGCTTCCCGACCGCCAACGTGGCCGTCCCCGACGACATCGCCCTACCAGCCGACGGCATCTACGCCGGGTGGTACGAGCGCCCCGATGGCTCGGTGCACCCGACCGCGATCTCGCTCGGTCGCCGACCGACCTTCTACGTGGAGGCGAAGCAGTCCTTGCTGGAGTGCCACCTGCTGGAGTTCGACGGCGACCTCTACGACGAGCCTGCCCGCGTTCGCTTCGTCGAGCGCCTCCGTGGCGAGGTGCGCTTCGACTCGGTCGACGAGCTGGTCGTGCAGATCGGTCTCGACTGCAAGGCGGCCGCCGCGATCCTCGGCAGCACCCCGTGACCCCCCTCGACCCCGCATGCTCCCGAAATCTCGGTGGCGGTCTCCGGAAGCCGGTAACCACCACCGAGGTTTCGGGAGCTGGTGCTGCTCGGTGGGTGGTCCACCACCGTCCGTGCTCGGGTGGCGATGATGGACGCCGTGCCTGAGCAGGGATCGGCGGCCCCGCGCGCGCCCGCCACCGGTGGATCGCCCCGATCGCGGGCGGCCGTTCGTCCGAAGCGAGCGCCGCTTCGCGTCGTCGATGACGATCTGCCCGACGAGCCGATCGTCGGTCCTGCCGTCGAGCCCGAGGAGGGCGAGCAGATCGAGGTGCCGCGTCTCGCTCGGCACACCGTCACGCTGAGCGACGGCCACGAGGTGGGCCTCGCGGTGTCCGGACGAGGCGTCCCGCTGGTGGTGGTGCACGGCTTCTCGGCCGAGGGCTTCCTCTACGCGCAGACGCTGAACCGGCTGGTGCGCAAGGGCTTCAAGGTCGTCGCCCTGGACATGGCCGGCCACGGCGGCACCCAGGGCCTACCGCGCACCGCCGGCACGCTCGTCGAGCACGCCGAGCTGCTCGGGCGCACCCTCGACGAGCTGGGCATCACCAAGGCGGTGCTCGCCGGGCACTCCATGGGTGGCCGGGTCGTCGCCGAGCTCGGCGCCATGCGCCCCGACGACACACTCGGCGTCCTGCTGATCGACGCCATCGTGGGCGACACCTGGGACCGGATGAACTGGTGGTTCAGGTTCTCGCCCGCGCTGCTCGCCGGCGTCGGCATCACGCTCGCCATCGACAGCCTCACCACGGTGCCGGTGTTCCGAGATCCACGCCAGGCGCTCAAGCTCGGTCGCCTGCTGGGGCCGACGATCACCGGGCACCTCGCCGAGCCGTGGCGCCTGGCCGGCCCGGTGATCTCGATGCTTCGCAGCGGCCCGAGCCGCCACGCCCTCGAGGTGCTCGCCGACCACGACGTCCCGACCTACGCCATCCACGGCAACCTCGACATCGCTGTGCCGCTGCAGACCGCCCGCGACGCGGTGCGTCGGGCCAACGGCGATCTGGTCACCGTGCACCGCGCCGGGCACTCGTGGCTCCTGAAGGACCCCGAGACCCTGCCGGCGATCGTCTCCGAGCTGCTGCAGCACCGCCTCGGCGATGCCATCCGCAACGCCATGAGCGCCGCGGGTGCAGGATCGCTCGACGAGCTCGAGGCGACGCTGTACGCCCCTGACGCCCCGATCCTGGCGCTCACCCCCGAGGCGACGTTCACCACGATCCCCGAGAAGCACCGCCGCCCGAGGTACCGCTGGTCCCGCTCCGCCTAGCAGGGGTCCCCACGGACCGGGCGCAGCGGCCGAATGGGCGGTTCCAGGGGGCCGCTGCTACCCTGAGCGACTTGCGTGACCTGTCACGCACCGCGTCCGGCGTCGCACAGCGCGTCGGAGGCCGGGTCCGATACCCACCGCAAGATCAAGGAACCTCTCACGTGGCAAAGCAGTACGGATCGCTCGACAAGACGCCGACCTTGGAGCAGCACGCGCTGCGCGAGGGCGACACGGGCTCCCCGGAGGTGCAGATCGCGCTGCTCACGCTGCGCATCACCCACCTCACCGAGCACCTCAAGGTGCACAAGAAGGACCACCACAGCCGGCGCGGCCTGCTGATGCTCGTGGGCCGTCGCCGTCGCCTCCTTGACTACGTCAAGGGCAACGACGTCGAGCGGTACCGCGCCATCCTGGCCACCCACGGCCTGCGGCGATAGCACCATCCACGGGCGGCCATCGGGCCGCCCGTGACGCGTCCGCCCCCGAGGCGGGCGCCACGACTCGCCGGACCGGTCAGCGACCAGTTGCGGATCGCGATGCTGCGGCATCGGGATCTCCTACTGGGATCTGGCCTCCGGCGCACCAACGGGACGATCGGCGAACGACGCCGGCACCCACGACGCAAAGGAACCAGAACCATGGCTGACGCCATCTCCGTCTCCGGTGCCATCACCGGCATCGACACCACCCTCAACTTCGAGACCGGCAAGCTCGCCGCCCTCGCCGGCGGTGCGGTCACCGCCCGCCTCGGCGACACCGTCGTGCTCGTCACCGCCACCGGCGCCAAGTCCGTCCGCGAGGGCATCGACTTCTTCCCCCTCACCGTCGACGTCGAGGAGCGGGCGTACGCCGCCGGCAAGATCCCCGGCTCCTTCTTCCGTCGTGAGGGCAAGACATCGGACAACGGCATCCTCACCTGCCGCCTCATCGACCGCCCGCTGCGTCCGTCGTTCCCCGACGGCTTCCGCAACGAGGTCCACGTCGTGGTCACGGTGCTCAGCGCCGACCAGAAGAACCCCTACGACGTGCTCGCCATCAACGCCGCCTCGGCTGCGCTGATGCTCTCCGACGTGCCGTTCAGCGGCCCGATCGGCGCCGTGCGCGTCGCCTGCGAGGCCGACGGCACCTGGATCCCGCACCCGACCTACGAGGAAGGCGACGCCTCGACCTTCGAGATGGTCGTGGCCGGGCGGGTCCTCGATGACGGCGACGTGGCCATCATGATGGTCGAGGCAGGCGGCACCGAAGCGGCGTGGGGCCTCTACCAGGACGGCGCCACCAAGGTCGACGAGGCCGCGCTCGCCGCGGGCCTCGAGGCCTCCAAGCAGTGGATCAAGGAGTCCTGCGACCTCCAGCTCGAGCTGTTGAAGGCAGCGGGCGCCAAGCCGAAGATGGACTTCCCGGCCATGGTCGACTACTCCGAGGAGATCATGTCGGCGGTCGCCGAGGCCGCCGATCGCGTGGCCGCCACGCAGAAGATCGCCGACAAGGCCGAGCGCCAGGCCGCCGAGGGCGCCCTGCGCGACGAGGTCGTCGGGGAGCTGGCACCGCGCTTCGAGGGCCAGGCCGACGCCACCAAGCAGCTCAAGGCTGCGTTCCGCTCGCTGACCAAGAAGATCGTGCGCAAGCGCATCGTCGAGGAGGGCCTGCGCATCGATGGTCGCGGCCCCCGCGACCTCCGGCCGCTGTCCGCCGAGGTGGCGGTGCTCCCCACCGCCCACGGCTCGGGCCTCTTCCAGCGTGGCGAGACCCAGGTGCTCAACGTGACCACCCTCGGCATGGCCCGCATGGACCAGATGATCGACGGCATCGACCCGCAGACGCGCAAGCGGTACATGCACCACTACAACTTCCCGCCGTTCTCCACCGGCGAGACCGGCTTCATGCGCGGCCCGAAGCGCCGCGAGATCGGCCACGGCCTGCTCGCCGAGCGGGCACTCGTTCCGGTCGTCCCCCACATCGACGAGTTCCCCTACACCCTGCGCCTCGTCTCCGACGTCCTGGCATCCAACGGCTCCACCTCGATGGCATCGGTGTGCGGCTCGAGCCTGTCGCTGATGGACGCCGGCGTGCCGATCAAGGCGCCCGTCGCCGGCATCGCCATGGGCCTCGTGTTCGCTGAGGGCAAGTACACCACCCTCACCGACATCCTCGGCGCCGAGGACGCGTTCGGCGACATGGACTTCAAGGTCGCCGGCACGAGCGAGTTCGTGACCGCGCTGCAGCTCGACACCAAGATCGATGGCATCCCCGCCGACGTCCTGGCGGCCGCGCTCGACCAGGCCAAGGAGGCCCGCCTCGCCATCCTCGAGGTCATGGCCGGCGCCATCGCCGCCCCTCGTCCCGAGGTCGGCGAGCACGCGCCGAAGATCATCAGCTTCGAGATCCCCTCGGAGAAGATCGGCGAGGTCATCGGTCCGAAGGGCAAGGTCATCAACCAGATCCAGGACGAGACCGGCGCGGCGGTCACCGTCGACGACGCCGGCATCGGCGGCGTCGTGTCCATCGCCTCGAGCGACTACGGAGCGGTGCAGGAGGCCAAGCGTCAGATCATGCTCATCATCAACCCGCCGACGGCGGGCGTGGGCGAGGTCTACACGGGCAAGGTCGTGAGCCTGACCAAGTTCGGTGCGTTCGTGAACATCCTCCCGGGTCGTGATGGCCTGGCTCACATCTCGAAGTTCGGCAAGGGCAAGCGCCTCGACAGCCTCGATGGGCTGCTGGAGCTGGGCCAGGAGCTCGAGGTTCGCGTCGACGACGTGGATCCGAACGGCAAGATCGCCCTGACCCCGACCGATCCCGAGCTGGCCAACCCCGACGGCGGCGACCGCGGCGGGCGTGGCGGCGGCCGTGACCGTGGTGACCGTGGTGACCGCGGCGACCGCGGCGACCGTGGCGGCGACCGCGATCGCGGCAGCCGTGACCGCGGCGGGCGTGGCGGCGGCCGCGACCGTGAGCGCGGTCGCGACAGCGCCCCGGTCGAGGCCGAGGCCAGCAGCGCCCGCAAGGCGCCGTCCTTCGAGGACTCCTTCGACTCCGAGGCCCGCCAGGAGTTCGGCGACCTCGGCCCGGAGTCTTCCGGCGGTCGGCGAGGCTGAGACCGGCCCCGGTCCCGCAGACATGAGCGGGATCCAGCGCAGCACCACGTCCTCGGGCATCCGTCTCGTCAGCGAGCGGATGCCCGAGGCGCGCTCGGTCACCCTCGGTGTGTGGGTGGGCGTCGGCTCGCGCGACGAGCCCGACCGCCTCGCTGGTGCGTCGCACTTCCTCGAGCACCTGCTGTTCAAGGGGACCGAGGGCCGCTCGGCACGTGAGCTCTCGCAGGCCGTCGAGGCCCGCGGCGGGTGGATGAACGCGTACACCAGCCGCGAGCACACCCAGTACGAGCTGCGGCTCCCCTCAGATGAGGTCGCGTTCGCGGTCGATGTGCTCACCGAGGTGGTGGGTGCTCCCGCGCTGCGTCCCGACGAGGTCGAGTCCGAGCGCCAGGTGATCCTCGAGGAGATCGCCATGAACGACGACGACCCCGACGACACCGTCCACACCCTGCTCGTCGAGTCGCTGTTCCCCGACCACCCGCTCGGGCGCGAGACGCTCGGCTCGATCGAGACCGTCGAGGCGCTCGAGCGCGACGACATCGCCGCGTTCCACACCGAGCACTACGTCGGCGGCAACGTCGTCGTCGCGGCGTGCGGACCGCTGGAGCACGAGCAGCTCGAGTCGATGGTGGGGGACTGGCTGGCCGATCGCCCGGCACCGCCCGAGCTGGCGCGCGCCGCGCCCGGCACCGATCCTCTGCCACTCGTCGTCCAGCACCGCGACACCGAGCAGGCGCACGTCGCGATGGCGTGGCGCACCATGCACCAGGGCGATCCGGATCGCTTCGCGCTGTCGATCGCCAACCACATCCTCGGCGGCGGCACCTCCAGCCGCCTCTTCGAGGAGGTGCGCGAGGCGCGAGGCCTCGCGTACTCCGTCGGATCCGGCAGGTCGCTGTTCTCCGATGCCGGCGTGCTGTCGGTGTCGCTGGGCACCTCGCACGGCCGCATCCGCGAGGCGCTCGAGGTGGTCGACGACGTGGTCGCCGATCTGCGCACGAGCGGGCCGACGCAGCACGAGCTCGAGGTCGCGCAGGGCTACCTCTGCGGCACGTTGCTGCTGTCGAGCGAGGACACCGGCAACCGCACGGGTCGCCTCGGCGGCATCGAGATCGCCGGCATGGAGCTCATCCCGCTCGACGACGTCGTCGAGCGACTCCGAGCGGTCACCCTCGAGGATGTCGGCCGCGTGCTCGATCGCGTCCTGTCGGGCCCTCGCACGCTGGCGGTCGTCGGGCCGTTCACCGAGTCCGACTTCTCCGGCGCAGCCTGACCGCCCCCGCGAACCGGCGGGGGTCGCTCCCGCGACCCGGGGACGGGTTCGCCAGCACGCGTGTCGAGGGGGCGAACGGCGACCAGAGCTGCGGCGGCCTCGGGTACCGTTGCGCGACCGGGCGACGATGCCCGGCGGTCACGGGGAGCTCGAGATGGCAGCACGGCTGCGGGTCGGCGTGTTCGGAGCGGGCGGGCGCATGGGAGCCACCGTGTGCGAGGCCGTCCTCGACGACCCCGATCTCGAGCTCGTCGCCGCGGTCGATCCGCACCACTCGGGCATCGACCTGCGTCAGGTGGCGAAGGTCGACTCCGACCTGCAGATCCACCGCGGACCCGAGGCGTTCGAGCAGGCCGGGGCGCAGGTCGTGGTCGACTTCACCACCCTGGAGGCCGCACGAGGAAACCTGCGCTGGCTCGCCGCGCACGGCATCCACGCCGTGGTCGGCACGACCGGCTTCACCGAGCAGGACGAGGACGACATCCGGGCCGAGTTCGGTGCCAGCAACTGCGTCATCGCCCCGAACTTCGCCATCGGAGCGGTGCTGATGATGCGCTTCGCGGAGCTCGCTGCGCCCTGGTTCGACAGTGCCGAGATCATCGAGCTGCACCACGACCAGAAGATCGACGCGCCGTCTGGCACCGCCATGCTCACCGCCGCACGCATGGCGGCGGCATCGGATCGCTGGTCGCCGGACCCGACGACCAGCACGGTGCTCGAGGGCGCCCGCGGCGGCGTCGGCCCCGGCGGGATCCCGGTGCACTCGGTGCGCCTGCGTGGCCTCGTGGCGCACCAGGAGGTGCTGCTGGGCACCACCGGTCAGACGCTCAGCATCCGCCACGACTCGCTGGACCGCTCGTCGTTCATGCCCGGCGTGGTGCTCGCGGTGAAGCAGGTGCCCGACCTGCCCGGCCTCACGATCGGCCTCGACACCCTCCTCGGCCTCTGACACCGGTCTTCTGGGCGTCCTGCGTGGACTCCCAGTCTCACCAGCGCACCGAGATCACCACCTGGACCTTCTCGGCGTGCTGGTGGTACTCCCAGTCTCACCAGCACACCCAGATCACCACCTGGATCTTCTGGGCGTCCTGCGTGGACTCCCAGTCTCACCAGCGCACCGAGATCACCTGGGGGCGTCGCGGTCGTCGCTCGTCTGCGCGTCGAGGTCGCCTTCGAGGTCCTCCTCGAGGTGGAGCAGCTCGCCGATCTCGCCCTTGCCGCTGCGGGCCTCGCTCCACACGGTGTAGACGACGAACGCCACCGTCGTCGCCAGCAGGTACGGCCGGTAGTCGGCGATGAAGTCGAGCACGGCGTCGATCGGCTTCTCGAACGCCTCACCGAGCCAGCGGATGAGGTACAGGCGCCCGACGGTGCCGATCGCGTTCAGCGCGAAGAACGTTCCGATGGCCATGCCCGACGATCCTGCGAACAGGCAGATGAAGTTGTTGGGCATCACGACGACGAGCGGGTACGCGGCCTTGCCGAAGAACCCCTCCATCGAGCGCATGAACCGTCCGGCGTGGTTGGACCGATCCTCGATCCACGCCACCGCTCGATCGCCGAAGTACCAGCCGAGGAGGTAGAAGAGCGGGTCGCTGGCGAGCAGTCGCACGAACCCCACGACGTAGTACGAGACGGCGTCGAGCTGGTTCGTGACGAGGATCAGGTTCCGGTTGCGCGCGTTGAGCGAGAGAAGCGTCAGCGGGTGGGTGTCGACCAGCGTCGGTGCCATGGCGTCGCCGACGTTGGCGGCGATGACGAACGCGATGAGGGGACCGAGGATCAGCTTGAGCGTGTGTGGCCCGGGCTTGCGCTGAGCGAACCGCTCGCGGATCGTCGCCGGGGCGGCTTCGGACGCCCACCCGCCACGCCCGTCACCCACCTGGCCAGTCACACCGGCGCTGCGATCTTCGTCGTCCACGTCCCCTCCGATGGCGAGTCTGGCAGCCGGGTGCTGTGGTCGGCATCTCGCCCGCTGGCAGCACGGCAGGGGTCAGCCCGTAGCCTGCACGCCGTGTACCGCTTCGCGCTGCGCCCCTGGTGGCTGCTCTCGCACCTGCTCGTGGTCGCGCTCGTCGTGCTGATGGTCAACCTCGGCTTCTGGCAGCTGCGCCGGCTCGACGAGCGGCGCACCGCCAACGCGCTGGTGCTCGAGCGCGGCGAGGCAGCTCTGGTACCGCTCGATGAGCTCGTGCCCGCTGATGCCGGCACCGAGGTCGGCACGTCGCTCGCGTTCCGGCGAGCCACCGCAACGGGGACCTACGCCGTCGAGGACGAGGTGCTCGTGCGCAACCGCACGCTCGAGCAGCAGCCCGGCTACTGGGTCCTCACCCCGCTGGTGACCGGACCCGACGAGGCCGTCGTGGTGAACCGCGGCTGGGTGCCGCTGCCGATCGGCGACAGCGGGGTGCCGCTGATCGACGCACCGCCTCCTGCGGGGGTCGTCACGGTGACCGGTCTGGTCGCCGCCAGCCAGGAGCGTGGCTCGTTCGGGCCCACCGATCCCGAGGGGGGCGAGCTCGAGGTGCTGTCCCGCGCGGACGTGGCCCGCCTCGACCAGCAGGTCGATGAGGCGCTGGCGCCCGTGGTGCTCCAGCTCGAGGCGCAGGACCCGGCATCGGGGGCCGCCTTGCCGACGGTGCTGCCGCCTCCGACCCTGTCGGAGGGCTCGCACCAGTCCTATGCGGTGCAGTGGTTCATCTTCTCGACCATCGCCGTGGTGGGGTACCCGCTGGTCCTCCGCCGCACGGCGCGCAACCGGGCGCTCGGTGACGGCAGCGACCGGATCGGGACGCCTTCAGCGCTCGAGGCCGTGCCTGCGGGTCACCCCGACGCCGCCAGGTGAAGCCCAGTAGCGTTCTCGGGCGTTCGACGATGCAGCGAGGGGATGCGCCAGCATGAGCGAGGACCTGGCGGGTGAGGGCCTGCGGGGAGGGCTGACCGCACAGGAGCGGTCCGAGGATCGTCGGCGGCGCGTGCTCGCTGCGGCGCTCGAGCTCTTCGGCACACGGGGCTTCGCTGCGGTCCCGGTGGATCAGATCTGCCGATCCGCGGGGATCTCGACGAAGAGCTTCTACCCCCTCTTCGACCACAAGGAGGCCCTGTTCCTCCAGCTCTACGACGACCTCATCGCCGGGGTGGCAGCGGCGGTCATCGGCGCCGAGGTGGAGGGCACCTCTCCCTCGGAGGCGGCCCGTCGCCGCCTCGATGCGCTGGCCCACAGCCTGGTGGACGATCCTCGCGTCGCGCGCGTCGTGCTGATCGAATCCGGTGGCCTGAGCCCGATGGTGGAGGAGCGACGCCGGGCGGTGCATCGCCAGCTCGCGGACTTCGTCGCCACGACCACGGTGCCCTACGTCGCCGGCGGCGACCTCCCCGACCGCGACTACCGACGCGCCGCGCTCGGCCTCGTGGGAGCGATCAACGAGGTGGTCGTCGACTTCGTGCTGGCCGGCGATCCCGGCTCGGTCGACATCCTCGTCGACGACCTCGCCGAGCTGTTCACCGCGGTGCGCCTGGGGCTCACCCAGGGCGGACGCGGCGAGTGAGCCCAGCAGCGGGCGCGTCTCGGGATCCTGCGGTCGAGACGCGCCGGCGTCTCTTCGCCGCTGCGCTCGCCTGCGCGGCTCGCAGCGGGTTCCGCTTCACGGTGGAGGAGGTGGCGGTCGAGGCCGGGTTGTCGCGCCCCACGGTCTACCGGGCGTTCCCCGGCGGCAAGGACCAGCTCATCGACGAGACGATCACCTACGAGGTGGCGCGCTTCCTTCGGCGGCTCGGCGACGTGGTGGAGCAGGCCCCGACGGTGACCGAGCAGCTCGTGCTCGGCCTCGAGCAGGGTCGCCGGATCCTGGCGGAGCACGAGGTGCTCCAGCAGGTCCTCGTGACCGATCCCGATCGCCTCCTGCCGCAGCTCGAAGCCGTGATGCCGATGGTGGTCGGCGTCATCCGCGACTACCTGCTCGGCCAGCTCCGGCGGGCATCGCCTCACGCTGCGGAGGCGGACCTGGTGGAGCGAGCGGACTACGTGGCGCGCCTGTTCGTGTCGTACCTCGGCAGCCACGGCAGCTGGGATCTGGACGATCCCGACGAGGCCCGACGGCTCGTGCGCCAGCAGCTCCTCGCCGCCCTCGCCTCCTGATCCCGGGCGAACCGGCCCGCCAGAACGCTGGGGCTCGGGGTGCGACCGACGTCACGGCCGCACCCCCTTCTCAATGAGACAAGAATCGGGTTATTGTCTCATCCGATGGTCCGCAGCGGTGGTAGCGATGTGCTCGGGGGAGCGGGGGGCGCGCAGGCGTCACCCTCCGCCGCGGTCCCACCCACCGTCGAGGAGCGGGTCGTCACCGCCGCACTGCGCTGCATCGCCCGCTGGGGCGTGACGAAGACCACCGTCGACGACGTCGCCCGTGAGGCCGGCTGCAGCCGCGCCACCATCTACCGCACCTTCGACGGCGGCAAGGACGGCATCATCAGCGCGGTCGTCGACCACGAGGTCGCCCGCCTCTTCGAGCAGCTCGCCGAGGCCCTGCGCGACGCCGACACCCTCGAAGAGGTGCTGGTCGGGGCCATCACCACCGGGTCGCGCTTCCTGCTCGGCCACGAGTCCCTCGCCTTCCTCGTCACCCACGAGCTCGACCTCGTGCTGCCGATGGTCGCCTTCGATCGCATGGACGACCTGCTCCAGCGCGTCGGCACAGCAGCGCTGCCGTGGCTCACCCCGTACCTCGCCGAGCGCGACGCTCGCGCTGCGGCCGAGTGGGCGGTGCGCCTCGTCCTGTCCTACGCCGCGATCGCGTCGGACACCGTCGACCTCACCAACGAGGCCTCCACCCGACGCCTCGTGCGCCGCTACGTCCTGCCCGGCCTCACCGCCGACGCATCCCCGACCACCTGATCCACAACGACCGCCAGGTCCGACCTACAACTGGAGACACCATGGCTGACACCCAGCTCTCATCGAACGAGGACATCATCGGCCGCGCCGAGATCAACGATCTCGAGGCCATCCTCGCCGTGTCCAACAAGGACGCCGAGAGCCTGATCCACGCGGTGAAGGACAACGCGGACGCGATCTTCACGTGGGACTACGAGAAGGGCGCTCGCCCAGCGCTCAACAAGCTGTACGAGAAGGCGAAGGTGTCGCAGTGGAACGGCGAGACCGACCTCGACTGGTCGATCGAGGTGGACCAGGAGCTGCTGGTGGTCACCAACGCCATCGCCAACGGCCAGGTCGACGGCGACGGCAACCTCACCCCCGGCCCGGAGATCATCGGCACCTCGCTCGAGAAGTGGTCGCCCGAGGACTGGGTGGCGCTCGGCATCGAGTCGCAGAACTGGATGCTCAGCCAGTTCATGCACGGCGAGCAGGGCGCGCTGCTGTGCACGGCGAAGATCGTCGAGACGGTGCCGTGGATCGACGCCAAGTACTACGCATCCACCCAGGTGATGGATGAGGCCCGCCACGTCGAGGTGTTCGCCAAGTACCTCGACACCAAGCTCAGCGGCCACTACCCGGTCAACGCCCACCTCGGCCTGCTGCTCGACGACATCATCGCCGACAGCCGCTGGGACATGACCTACCTCGGCATGCAGATCATGGTGGAGGGCCTGGCGCTCGCCGCGTTCGGCTTCATGCACCAGATGACGACCGAGCCGCTGCTCAAGAAGCTGCTGCGCTACGTGATGAGCGACGAGGCCCGACACGTGGCCTTCGGCGTCCTGTCGCTGCAGGAGTACTACACGCAGCTCACCGACAAGGAGATGGCCGAGCGCCAGGAGTTCGCCTTCGAGGCAGCGGTGCGCATGCGCGACCGTCTCCTCATGCAGGAGGTGTGGGAGCGCCGAGGCGTGTCGCCCAAGGAGGCCGCGCAGCTGGTGATCGCGTCGCCCGAGCAGCAGCTCTTCCAGCAGATGCTGTTCTCGAAGATCGTGCCCAACTGCAAGAAGCTGGGGCTGCTGGATGCCAACGGCGGGTGGCTGCGCAAGAAGTTCGGCGAGCTGGGCGTGATCCAGTTCGAGGACTGGGTCGACACGGCGATGGAGTACGAGGACCTCGACGAGGTGTCGAAGGACCGCGCCGAGTCCGCCTGAGAACCGTGTGATCGGGGGGATCGGATCGGGGGGTGGCCTGCGGGTCACCCCCCGATGCGCGCCCTCGCAGCGCCGGTCGACGATGGCGCGGGCAGTAGGTTTGCCCACCATGGGTGATCGCACGTGAGCCAGGTGCGCGTCGGCATGGCGGTGACCGGGCCTCCATCGCGCCGCCCCGATCCGCTGTGCGACGGGCTCCGCCAGCGGAGGCACCACGCCGAGCAGGTCAGCTGGGACGACCCGCGCAGCGACTGGTCGTCTTACGACGTCATCATCGTGCGGTCGCCGACGGGCTACCTCGAGCGCCACGGCGAGTTCCTCGCCTGGGCTGATCGCGCCGCGATCGCAACCGAGCTCTGGAACCCCGTCGAGCTGCTGCGGTGGAACGTGCACCGCGAGTACCTCGTCGACCTGGCCGAGCGCGGGGTGGCGGTCCTGCCGACGCGCATCGTGCGCGCGGGCGAGCAGCGCGCCCTCGCAGATCTCGGAGCGGCCGAGGGATGGGATCGCCTCGTGCTCAAGCCGGCCACGAGCGCCGGCACGCTGGGGGTGGCGGTCGTGGATGCGGCCGGCGCCGCAGCGCAGGACGCGCTCGAGGCTCGTCAGCGCTTCGGCGATGTGGTCGTGCAGCCGTACGCCGAGGCGGTGCACACCGAGGGCGAGCTGCGGGTCGCTCTGGTCGACGGAGTCGCGGTCGCCGCGGTGCGGCGCCTGCCCGCTGACGACGACTTCGGCGTCCAGGCCAACCGGATGGCCGATGTGCACGAGGTGACGCCGCCCGCCGATGCCGTGGACGTGGCCACCAGGGCGCTCGCAGCGCTCGGTCGACGCACGCTGCACGCCCGCGCCGATCTGCTCAAGGTGGATGGGAGCTGGCGGCTCGCTGAGCTCGAGCTGGTCGAGCCCGAGCGGATGCTGCGCGACGTGCCGAGCTCGCAGGCCGCGCTGCTCGACGCGCTCGACGCGCTGCTGGGTTGAGGGTCGGACCAGCCGATGTCAGCGAACGATGCTCCGCAGGGATCCACGCCGGGCGACCGTACGGCACTGCTCCTCGCGCTCCGCTTGAGCGGCGCGTCGGCGAGCGGTGCGCTCTCGACTCGCACCGGCTGGCCAACGGAAGCGGTCGAAGCGGCGCTCGGCGTCGCAGCGAGAGCTGGCCTGGTGCGCGAGTCCCCGCCCGGGACGTGGGCGATCCTCCCCGCCGGACGGGTGGAGGGGGAGCGGCTGCTCGCCGTCGAGCTCCTCGACGCCGGCCAGCTCGACGCCGTGCGCACGACCTACGAGCGCTTCCTGGCGGTGAACCCCGACCTGCTCCAGGTGTGCACCGACTGGCAGTTGCGCACCCTCGGTGGCGCGCTCGCCATCAACGACCACACCGATCCCGACCACGACGCTGCGGTCGTGGCAGCGCTCGACGCGCTCCACCGCGATGTCATCCCCGAGCTCGAAGGCCTCGCCACGGTTCCGGGGTTCGCGAGCTACGTGCCGCGGCTGGGCAACGCGCTGGCGCGCGTGCACGTCGGTGATGTCGACTACATGACCAAGCCCACGGTCGATTCGTACCACCAGGTGTGGTTCGAGCTGCACGAGCACCTGCTCGCGGCTCTGGGCATCGAGCGCTCCACGGAAGGGCAGGCAGGCTGATGGGACGGTTCGGCTCCGTCATCACCGCGATGGCGACCCCGTTCGACGCTGACGGCGAGCTCGACCTCGACGCCGCCCAGGCGCTCGCTACGTGGCTGGTGGCCAACGGCAACGACGGCCTCGTGGTCGCCGGCACCACCGGCGAGGCGCCGGTGCTCACCGATGGCGAGCGGGTCGACCTGTTCCGTGCCGTGCGCCAAGCGGTGGACGTGCCGGTCATCGCCGGCGCCGGCACCAACGACACGCTGCACTCCATCGAGATGTGCCGAGCCGCTGCCGAGATCGGCGTCGACGGCGTGCTCATCGTCACCCCGTACTACAACCGACCTGGCCAGGCCGGCATCGAGGCGCACGTGCGGGCGGTGGCCGGTGCGACCGATCTCCCCGTGGTCGTGTACGACATCCCGGTGCGCTCCGGGCGCAAGATCAGCACCGAGGTGCTGGTGCGCCTCGCCACCGAGGTGCCCACCGTGGTCGGGCTGAAGGACGCGGCGGGCAACCCGGGCGAGACGGCGCGGGTCATCGCCGAGGCCCCCGACGACTTCGAGGTGTACAGCGGCGACGACGCCATGACGCTTCCGCTGCTCGCGGTGGGAGCGGTCGGCGTGATCGGTGTGGCGACCCACTGGACCGGTCCCGAGCACGCCGAGATGCTGGCGGCGTTCGCTGCGGGCGACGTCGCCGGTGCTCGGGCGATCAACGCCCGGCTGCTGGCCTCGTTCGCCTTCGAGACCGGCGACGACGCACCGAACCCCATCCCGACGAAGGCGATGCTGCGCACGCTCGGGCTCGAGGTCGGCCAGTGCCGTCTGCCGATGGGTGACGCACCTCCCGGTCTCGAGGACCGCGCCCGCGCCGTGTGGGCCGACCTCCACCCCTGAGGCGCCCCAGCTCTCCGCCCCTCCCACGCCCCCGCCCTCGCCCCGAAATCTCGGTGGTTGGCGTCGGTAGGCGACGCCAACCACCGAGATTTCGCCAGCGGTCGACTCGCGTAGGCTGTCGCGATGGCTGAACCGGTGCGCATCACCTTCCTCGGCGGCCTCGGCGAGATCGGGCGCAACTGCGCGGCGATCGAGATCGAGGACCGCATCATGCTCATCGATTGCGGGCTCATGTTCCCCGACCTCGACATGCTCGGGATCGATCTGGTCCTGCCCGACTTCACCTGGTTGCTCGAGAACGCGGACCGCATCGAGGGCTGCATCGCCACCCACGGCCACGAGGATCACGTGGGCGGGCTCTCGTTCCTGCTGCGCGAGGCCTCGTTCCCCATCTACGGCTCCGAGCTGACCTTGGGACTCGCTCGCAACCGCATCGAGGAGGCACGCCTGCTGGGGCGCACCGAGTTCATCGTGGTGAAGGACGGCGAGCGTCGCCAGATCGGCCCGTTCGACTGCGAGTTCCTGCCAGTCGCCCACTCGGTGCCCCACGGCTTCGCCACCGCGTTCCACACCCCGCAGGGCACGATCCTTCACTCGGGCGACTTCAAGCTCGACCTGACCCCGGTCGACGGCCGACGCACCGACCTCACCACGATGGGCGCCATCTCGGCCAACGAGGGCGTGCGGCTGCTGCTGTGCGACTCGACCAACGCCGAGGAGGCCGGGTACTCCGAATCAGAGAGCAGCGTCGGCGGCGTGCTCTACGACCTCTTCCACCAGCACGAGGGCCGGCGCGTCGTCGTCGCGTGCTTCGCCAGCCACATCCACCGCATCCAGCAGATCGCAGATTCCGCCATCGCGTACGGCCGCGTCGTGGCCACCCTCGGCCTGTCGATGAAGAAGAACGTGAAGCTGGCTCGCGACATGGGTCTCCTGAACATCGACGAGAAGCACCTCGTCGACATCGAGGACGTCAAGGGCATGGACCCAGGCAAGGTCTGCGTCATCTGCACCGGCTCGCAGGGCGAGCCGATGTCGGCGCTGTCGCTCATGGCCGCCAGCGACTCCAAGTGGCTGAAGGTTGGCGAGGACGACACGGTCATCCTCAGCTCGCACCCGATCCCGGGCAACGAGATGAACGTGACCAAGGTGATCGACGGCCTCACCCGCCTGGGTGTCGAGGTCGTCTACAGCGACATCTCCCCGGTGCACGCCACCGGCCACGCCAAGGCCGAGGAGCTCAAGACGGTGCACTCCATCGTGCGCCCCGAGTTCTTCATCCCCGTGCACGGCGAGTACCGCCACCTCGTGGCCCACAAGAAGCTGGCCATGAAGATGGGGATGGACGAGTCGAAGATCCTCGTGTGCGAGGACGGCGACCAGCTGCTGCTCGGCGACAACGGACTCAAGGTCGAGGGTCGCGTGCCGGCGGGCTACCTGTACGTGGACGGCATCGTCGGCGACGTCGGCCAGGGCGTGCTGCGCGACCGCAAGGTGCTCGCCGAGGAGGGTGTCGTGGTGGTCGTCGTCACCGTCGACGCCGAGACCGGCGAGCTGCTCAACGATCCGGAGATCGTCACCAAGGGCTGGGTGTACGCGCCCGAGGCCGAGGACCTGCTGGGGGACTGCGCCGCCGCGGTCGCCACCGCCGTGCACGAGGCGTTCGCCCACGACGGCCACGACATCGAGACCCTCCAGCGCCACGTGCGCCGCGCCGCGGGGCGCTTCGTCAGCGAGCGCACCAAGCGCAAGCCGATGATCGTCCCCGTCGTCATGGAGGCCTAGCAGCAGGCTCGCGCCCCGCTCCCTACCGAACTTGCGAGGGTTGTCCTCGCTGGGACGGGACAACCCTCGCAAGTTCGAGGCTGATGAACGCCCGGAGTGGAGTCGTGGCCGCTGCCTGTGGCGTCGAAACCTGATCGCCACGGTCGCTGTCACAGGGGCGCGCCACCCTTGGGGCATGCCGACCGCACAAGCCACCGCTCCGCCCATGCCATCGCTCGCCGCGCTCGCCATCGCGCAGGCAGGTGTCTTCAGTCGCGATCAGGCGCTCGGTGTGGGATGCACGCCGGCGATGATCGAGCACCAGCTGGACGCGGGGCTTTGGGTCGCCGTGCAGCGCGGCGTCTACCGGAGCGCATTCGCTCCGACCTGCTGGCAGGCGGAGTTGACCGCAGCCCATCTCGGCACGCCGGGAAGCACCGTGTCGCACGAGTCATCCGCTGAGCTCCGTGGGCTGCGGTCGGTGCCGCAGGGTCGGCTCGTCCTCACCGTCATCCGCCACGACCACCACACCGACCGGTTGGCTCGGATTCACGAGTCAACCGATCTTGCCCCGACGCATGTCGAGCAGGTCGGCGGGCTGCGGGTCACGACGGTCGCACGCACCGTGATCGATCTCGCAGCAGTGCTGCCGCGTGGTCGGTTGGCCCGCGTCATCGACGAGGTCCTCACCGGGCGCCGCGTGGAGCACGGCGAGCTCTGCGCTCTGCACGCCAGCCTGCGCCGACGTGGGAAGCGCGGGTTCGTGAAGCTCGGTGAGCTGCTCGAGGAGCGTGGTGACGGGATGGCGATGGCGGAGTCCGAGCTGGAGGCTCGATTCCACGAGCTGATCTGGCGCGCAGGGCTTCTAGCACCGACGACGCAGGTCGCGGTGCCGTGGCGCTCAGCCTCGATCGGTCGCGTCGATGCCGCGTACGTGGAGGCGCGCCTCATCATCGAGCTCGATGGTCGGCGCTGGCATAGTCGCGATGCCGACCACGATCGGGACCGCCGTCGCGACAACGAGGCGCTCTGCCACGGGTGGAGGGTGCTGCGCTTCACCTGGCAGCAGGTGGTTCACGATCCTGCCTACGTCGTCGCGACGCTGCGGGCAGCCCTGGGTTCGCTCGTCTGAGCTCGGCCGCGGCTGCTACTCACCAGATGCGGTTTCCCGTCACCTACCGCGTCGACCCCCACCGAACTTGCGAGGGTTGACCTGCTCAGGAGCGGTCAACCCTCGCATTTTCGGGCTCTCCTGACATATCCGTGGGTGGGGGTCGGGGCCATCCGCGGGTGCACCCCGCTCTGACTCTTACGTTTCCGAGCTGTCTGACGGCTTGCAAACGGGAGGCAGAACGGGGTGCGGAACGCGAGGGTATGGCGTGA